>JBCBCP010000137.1:0-1554 GCA_038530575.1 Pseudomonadota bacterium | reverse complement strand
TCGGCCTTGCCGCCGTAGCAGAGGCCGATGGCAAGATGGAGCGCGACTATGAAAGTCGCAGCGCGCGCTATCTGTCCGACATTCCAAGCCCCGAAGAGATCGGGCGCATCGCCGGCGAGCGAACCGTCGCCAGACTGTCGCCGCGCAAGGTGGCAACCCAGAAGGCGGCCGTGATTTACGAAAGGCGCCTCTCGTCCAGCCTGGTCGGCTCACTGATCGGCGCCATCTCCGGTCCGGCCATCGCCCGCGGCGTATCCTTCCTCAAAGACAAACTTGGCGAGCAAGTGTTCGCCGAGGGGATCAACATCGTCGACCAGCCCTACCGAAAGCGCGGCATGGGTTCGCGCGCCCATGATGGCGAAGGCCGGCCCGTGCGCGAGCGTGCGATCATCGAAAACGGTATGCTCACCGAATGGCTGCTGAACGGCTCTTCGGCCCACCAACTTGGCCTCAAACCTAATGGCTATGCCTCCATGGGCTTCGGTGATCCGCCTGGCGTGACCACCGCAAACCTCGTGCTGGAGCCGGGCACGGAGTCGCCTGACCAACTTATGAAACGTGTCGGCAAGGGCCTCCTGGTGACCGACATGTTTGGCCCGTCGATCAATCCGAACACCGGCGACTATTCTGTCGGGGTGTCGGGCTTCTGGTTCGAAAGCGGCGAGATTGCCCACCCCGTTTCGGAAGTGACCATCGCTGACGACCTGCCAGCCATGTTCCGCAGGCTGGTTCCCGCGTCCGACCTTGAAATTCGCGGCTCGCGCGATGCGCCGAGCCTGCTGATCGAAGACATGTCGATTGCCGGTGATTGATCACGGTCTTGCAGCAGACATGGCGACGATGCGCGAGGTGGTCCGTGAGGCAGGCCACCTGGCTCTGACCTTGCGCGCAGATGCAGCATCCACAGCATGGGAGAAAACGCCTGGACACCCTGTCACGGACGCCGACCTTGCGGTCAACACGCTGATCGCCCGGCGTCTCGGCGCAGCACGGCCAGGCTATGGTTGGCTGTCAGAGGAAACCGTGGACGACCACGCCAATCGCAGCCAGCACCGCGTCTGGGTCGTCGATCCGATCGACGGAACCCGCGCCTTTATCCGACGGGACGATCCTAACTGGTGCATCGGCATTGCCGTGGTCGAGGCAGGCGAGGTCATGGGCGGGGTTATCTACGCCCCAGACTTCGACCACCTCTATGAGGCCCGGCGTGGCACGGGCGCGTACCGCAATGGCCGCCCGATCTTCGTCAGCACCTGCAAGGGCGAATCAGGCTGCAGGATGATCGCCAGCCGCCAGATGATCGAGCACGAGGGCTGGCCTGAGCGCTGGCCGGAGATGGAGGTCGCTGAGCCCAAGCCCAATGCAACACTGCTGCGCCTGGCTCTTGTTGCGAGCGGTGCATGGGATGCCACAGTCGCCCTCTGGCGCAAGGCGGACTGGGATATTGCGCCCGGCGCGATTCTTGTCCACGAGGCTGGCGGTGTGGCGACGACCCACATCGGAGAGTCGTTCCAGTTCAATCGCAGTGAACCTGCACAGCGCAGCGTCATCGCG
>JBCBCP010000136.1:0-1570 GCA_038530575.1 Pseudomonadota bacterium | reverse complement strand
GACATTTTCCGTGTCCGTGATCGCGCCCAGCGGGCCGTCCAGCGCGGCCATCTGGTCGACGACAAAGCGCTGGTCGATGGGCCGGTTCAGCAGGGTCGAACCGAACGCGCCCTGATCGTTATAGGTGCTGTCGGTATGGTCAATCGATACGGTGACGTATCCTTTGGACGCGAGGTTTTCGCCAAGGTGCGACATCAGGAACCGGTTGCCGGGATAGCCGTGCGAGATGACGATCAGCGGATAGGACCCTTCGGCTGCGGGCGCTGCATCGCGGGCGGCGCGGCCTGTCAGGGTGACTTCGGTTTGCCCGTCGCGCAGGAAGGCGCGGTATTCGCCGCCCGGCTCTGTGCCCGACGCGGCGGGGTACCAGACTTCGACGGTCAGGGGGCGGTCATAAAGCGGCGCGGCTTCCGCGGTGGTGTTCAGGATGTCGATCTGGCCTGCATGGGTGAAGGTCAGCGTTTGCACACCGATGGGCAGCGCGCCGTAGGGGGCAAGTTCGGGCGCGTCGGGGCGCACCTGGTCGATCGGATTGGCGAGGGCGCTGCCCGCGGCGAGGATGGCAAGGCTGGCGAGGGGGGCAAGGCGCATGGCACGCTCCAGATCTGTGCTTGGGTCTGCGTCCAGCATGACAGAACGCCCCGTGCAATCAAGCTTTTACCTTTGTTCAAATGATGCCACGGTCCGTTGTCTGACGCCTGCGTGCCGGCAGGGCGCGGGTGTACCAACACATGTCCATTTGCTTGCTCGTCCAGTTTCGGGCGGCCAAACCACGTCGAGGGAATGAGCTTGGCGATCGGCTGCATGAGCAGGACAAAGTCGCCGGTTTCAAGGCAGTATGTCCAGCGCGCGCTTGCGGGGCGCGCGGCCCCGCGCTAGGGCTGCAGCATGGCTGCCGAACCGATGACATATACTGGGCACGCCCGCGCCATCGCCGTCCTTGGCCTGCCGCTGATCGGCGGGCATCTGGCGCAGATTGCCATCGGCGCAACCGATACGGTCATGATGGGCCGTTACGGCGTGGATGAGCTTGCCGCGATCGGATTGGCGGGCACGTATTTCTTCGTCTTCTTCCTCATGGGGTCCGGCTTTGCTTGGGCCGTCATGCCGATGGTCGCCAGCTTTGACGCCGAAGGCGATCCCGTCAGCGTGCGCCGTGCCACACGCATGGGTATCTGGCTGTCGCTCCTTTTCGGCGTGCTTGCCCTGCCCGCGCTTTTGTTCGCCGAGCCAATCTTACTGCTTCTTCAGCAAGAGGCGAGCGTGGCGGCAAACGCCGCCGCCTATTTGCAGATTGCCGGCTTTGGTCTGATACCTGCGCTGCTCGTCATGGTCCTGAAGAGCTTTCTTTCTGCGCTAGAGCGCACGCAGATCGTTTTGTGGATCACGCTATTGGCGGCCCTCGCAAATGCTCTGGGCAACTACATTCTGATCTTCGGCAACTGGGGTGCGCCGGAGCTCGGCCTGCAAGGGGCAGCCATAGCGTCCATCGTGACGCAGGCTGTTTCTCTGGCCGGCGTCCTGATTTATTGCGTGCGTGCGGTTCCGCAGTACGACCTCTTCACGCGGC
>JBCBCP010000135.1:0-1574 GCA_038530575.1 Pseudomonadota bacterium | reverse complement strand
GCACTCATGCTGCTCGACGAGCCCACGAACCATCTGGATATCGAAGCGATTGCCTGGCTTGAGGGCGAGTTGAAAGCGACGCGGGCGGCTTTTGTCCTGATCAGCCATGACCGCGCATTTCTGCGTGAGCTTGCCCGTGCAACTCTCTGGATTGACAGGGGAATGGTGCGCCGGCAGGAAAAGGGTTTTGCCGATTTCGAGGCGTGGCGCGACAAGGTCTGGGACGAGGAAGACACCAGCCGCCACAAGCTGGATCGCAAGATTAAGGCCGAAGCGCGTTGGGCGGTCGAAGGCATCAGCGCCCGGCGCAAGCGCAACATGGGCCGCGTGCGCGCTCTGCAGGATCTGCGGGCGGAACGCGCCGCGCAGATCAAGCGTCAGGGAACCGCGGCGATGGCGCTGGACGCGGGGCCGAAGTCCGGGCGCAAGGTGATCGAAGCCAAAGGCATATCAAAGTCTTACGGCGACAAGGTGATCTTCCGCCCCTTTGATCTGCGCGTGCAGCGCGGTGACCGCATCGCTTTTGTCGGCCCCAACGGTGTTGGCAAGACGACCCTCCTGAAAACCCTGATCGGACAAGAGCCGCCTGACACAGGCAGCGTCACCCTTGGCACCGGGCTGGAGGTCGCGGTGTTCGACCAAACCCGCGCCCAACTCGACCCCGAGGCGAGCCTGTGGGACAGCCTGACACAGGATCCGGACATGCGGATCAGCGGCAAGGCGGATCAGGTGATGGTCCGCGGCACGCCACGGCACGTGGTGGGGTATCTCAAGGATTTCCTCTTTGACGAGGCACAGGCCCGTGCCCCCGTGCGCGCGCTGTCGGGCGGCGAAAAGGCGCGGCTGCTGCTGGCGCGTATCATGGCGCGGCAAAGCAATCTTCTGGTGCTCGACGAGCCGACCAATGACCTTGACGTTGAGACGCTGGATCTTTTGCAGGACCTGCTGGGCCAATACGACGGCACCGTTCTGCTGGTCAGCCACGACCGCGATTTTCTGGACCGCGTGGCCGTGACCACCGTGGCGATGGAAGGGGACGGGCATGCCACCGTCTATGCCGGGGGCTGGAGCGATTATCAGGCGCAGCGCCAGCCAAAATCGTCGCCTGAGGAGACGGCCAAGACAAAGCCATCACAGGCCAAGGAAAAGCGCCCGCGCGCGGCCAAGACCGGCCTCAGCTTCACCGAAAAGCACCGGTTGGAAGAACTTCCAGACGTGATCGCCCGGCTCGAAGCGGAGATCGGCAAGCTCACGGAACTGCTGGCCGATCCTGACCTTTTTACACGCGAGCCGGTGAAATTCGCCAAAGCGACCGAGGCGCTGACCGAGCGGCAATCCAAACTTGATGCAGCCGAAGAAGAGTGGCTCACGCTTGCCGAAAAGGCCGAGGCAGACGCGCGCGCCTGACGGTTTGGATCACCCCTTGTGGATCCATCCGCCGCCAAAGATGCGCGTGCTGTCGCGATCGTAAAAGACACAGGCCTGTCCGGGCGACACGCCGGTTTCAGCCGCCACCAGTTCGACCACGGCCTCGTTTGGCCCGAGGGGACGAATCACAGCGTCGGTCGGCGGTC
>JBCBCP010000134.1:0-1600 GCA_038530575.1 Pseudomonadota bacterium | reverse complement strand
GGGAACGCACTGGCGACGTCACAGGCGCCTACTACGACTTCAAGACGGCCAGCGAACTGCGCCCGGAGTGGCAGCTCCCGCTCCGGCAGCTGGAGCGCTTCACCGTCACAGGCGGATAAACCTCTCTAAAGGTCGTCGTCCAGGCCACCGCGATCGAGGTTTCCGAAGCGGGTGACGTTGGCATCAAAGGCCAGCGTGACCTTGCCAATGGGGCCGTGGCGCTGCTTGCCGACGATTACTTCTGCGGTGCCGTAGACCTGATCCATTCGCTCGCGCCAGCGCGCCCACTTTTCGCTTGAGCTCGGATCGCCAGGATCGGCCTGGGGCTCGGTCCGCTCAAGATAATAGCTCTCCCGAAACACAAACAGCACGACATCGGCGTCCTGTTCGATCGATCCTGATTCGCGCAGATCCGAGAGCTGCGGGCGCTTGTCGTCGCGCTGTTCCACTTGGCGTGACAACTGCGAAAGCGCGATGACCGGCACATCGAGGTCCTTTGCCAGCGCCTTCAGCGCCATCGAGATTTGGGTGATTTCCTGCACCCGGTTGTCACTGCCCTTGCCGCCAGCGCTGGTGATCAGCTGCAGATAGTCGATGATGATCAGGTCCAGACCCACCGTCCTGTGCAGGCGGCGTGCACGCGCTGCCAGCTGACTGATCGAGAGACCGCCGGTGTCGTCAATGTGAAGCGGCAGGTTCTGGAGTTCGGCGACAGCATCACGGATCTTGTCAAAGTCAGGCGCTTCCAACTCGCCGGAACGGAACTTGTGGCTGCTGATGCCTGTGCGTTCGGCGATGATCCGCGTCGCGAGCTGTTCGGCGGACATCTCCAGCGAGAAAAACGCGACTACGGCGCCATCCACCGTTTTCTTCGTGCCGTCCTCCTGAATTTCCCGCCTGCAGGCCGCAGCGGCATTGTAGGCGATGTTGGTTGCCAGCGAGGTTTTGCCCATCGATGGGCGCCCCGCGAGGATCAACAGATCGGATTTGTGCAGGCCGCCGAGCTTGTGATCGAGGTCGTCGAGGTGAGTGGCAATACCAGCGATCTTTCCGTCCCGCTTGAAAGCCGCTTCCGCCATCTCAAGGGACTGGCGCACGGCAGAGCCGAATTCGGTGAAGCCCCGGTTCGACGAGCCCCGCTCGGCAAGAGCGAACAGCTCCCGCTCGGCGACTTCGATCTGATCGCTACCGCCCTGCCCTGCTTCGGGATTAAGCGCGCGTCCCGTCATTCCGGAGCCAATGTTGAGAAGCTCGCGGCGCACAGCCAGGTCGCGAATGATTCGGGCGTAGTCGGTGACCTCCGGCCCAAACGCGGCAGTGTCCAGAAGCTCTGCAAGGTATGTCGCGCCGCCTATGGCGGTCAGCTGGTCTGTGCGTTCGAAGTGCTCGCGTAGCGTCACGCCGTCTGCAACGCGGCCCTGCTCGATCAGTCCGGCGGCGGTCGCATAGATTTCCTTGTGTGCGGGCGCATAGAAATCTTCCGGCCGAATCATTTCCGTGACACGCTGGTACGCATTGTTGTCAAAAAGGATCGCTCCCAACACGGCGGCTTCTGCCGCGAGATTGTTGGGCACATCGACATTCGGTTGATCGTGATCTT
>JBCBCP010000133.1:0-1975 GCA_038530575.1 Pseudomonadota bacterium | reverse complement strand
ACACGACCGCACGGACCTGCCAGGCCATGACCAAAACGGCGAGCGCCGTGAGCGCAGCAAGCCCCACGACCATCTCCCGATTTTGAGACTTGATGAGAACCCCGCTCGCGCCTCCGGCAATCAGTGCCACCAGAGCGAACCCGAAGACGGCGATGCCAAATGCCGGCGAGGTTGCAAAGAGCCTTGGAAGATCTCGCGCCTCGGTCACAGACACCATCCATCCGTCCATAATTTCTGCGTCAACGCCGGAATAGGGCGAGCCCAGGCACGACGGATCGACAGCCAGGGCGGTGAGCCCGGCGGCCATACCCAGCCCGAGCCCGGCTGCCAGCCGTCCGCGCCATTCGCCAAAATGCCGACCGGTTGAGCCGAGCGCGAAAAGCCCGCCGCCGCCCAGTATCAAAGCCGAGGCGTGGAAGTTTCCATAGGCATCACAAACCGCGCGGCCAGCTCCCGCCCCGGGCGCATCGAGCACGTAAGCCAACACTGCAAAGCCAGCTAGGCCGCCGCCGAGGCCGCGCAACAGGTCTGCGTCCCTGTCGCCACGGATCACCCAGAGCACTCCGCACAATGCGATCAAGCCCGCTGCATAGGGCAAGCTTTCAATCGCCACAGTGAGCATGAGAGCGATGCAAGCGGCGACGAACAGCCCGGTCCGCCATCCGCGCTGAGCGCTGCAGAGCGCTGCGAACGCGGTCAGCGCAAGCATCAGTTCAAAGCCGTGATGGTCGATCCGGCCCGGCTGGAATTGCACAACGGCGTGGGAGAGCAGAAACGCGAGCAGGCCTGCCACGATGCCGGCGCGCCCGGTCCCGAGCCTGTGAAGCGCCACGGCCATCGCCGTCAACGTGCCTGCCAGCGCAAGACGCGGCCAGATCGCAAGCGCCGCAAACTCCGCAGTTTCTGCGCCCAGAAATGGCGTCAGCAGCATGACCAGGCCGCCAATGAAGACATCGGGCACGCGGGACCAGTGCATGGCGCCGCCCTCGGGCGTGTCAAAACGCGATTGAGTAACGTCCCACCAATTCTGGCCAGCCAGCAAGTCCCTCACCTGGGCCAGCCGCATCATGTCGTCATTGCCAGGCAGCGTGCCGGACCAGGTCATCAGGCCCCAGACAAGCAACCCCACCACGACAACGCCGATGCCCAGCCCGACCTGAACCGGAGGCGCCTGCAGCAGAGGCGTGAATTGGCGCAGTGTCATCAGGCAGTGCCTCACCATCAATATGTGACGGGCGACCGCGCGGTGATTGCCATGCGCGTGAACCCATCATTAAGCCTGGCCCTCTATGACAAATCGAGGTTACCGAAAGGCTGCATTCGATGACGACTGCCCCGACACACTCCGTGACGCCGCTAAGCGAGGCCGCGCGCCCGCTCGACATCGCCGTCACCATCCCGTGTTACAATGAGGCCGCCACCATCGAGCAGGTGATCGCAGATTTCAGGGCAGCGCTGCCCAGCGCAACGATCTACGTTTACGACAACAACTCCACGGACGGCACCGCTGATATTGCTGCCCGAGCAGGAGCTGTGGTGCGCCGTGAGATGCGCCAGGGCAAGGGCCATGTGGTGCGCCGTATGTTCGCCGATGTGGACGCAGACATATACGTGATGGCCGATGGCGATGCGACCTATGACGCGTCCATGGCGCCGACGCTGGTCGAGCTCCTGGTCAAGAACCAGGTCGATATGGTCGTCGGCACACGCGCTGACGTCACCAATGATGCCGGCCGTGAGGGCCACGCCTTCGGCAACAAGATCTTCAATGGACTCTATCACCGCATCTTCGGACGCGACTTCACCGACATCTTTTCAGGATACCGCGTCTTCACGCGCCGCTTCGTGAAGTCTTTCCCAGCCGTGTCCGCTGGTTTCGAAATCGAGACGGAAATGTCCGTCCATGCCAGCCAGCTCGGCATCCCGACGCTGGAGCGCCCGACGAAATACGGCGTGCGCCCGGAGGACAGCCAAA
>JBCBCP010000132.1:0-1992 GCA_038530575.1 Pseudomonadota bacterium | reverse complement strand
GGCCGCAGGGCGCTGCTGCGGGGCGCGCGGAGATCGCCGGCAAGCTGGAACGGTTGGGCGTGTTGTCGCCTATGCGCGCTGACGAAATCAGGCTGGCAGAGCTGCCCACGTCACGCAGGAATTTTCCAAGCTCAGCCTGGCATGCCAGCGCAACGGCGCGCCAGTTTTCTGGGCCGGGTGATGTGCACTCAAGCCTCGACGGGCGATTGCAGATTGAGCTGGAGGCCCTGATCAAGTCACGGGCGCAGGCTTTACCGGATGACGTCCAGATCTCCGCGATGGTGGTGCATATCCCTAGCCGCTACGTCAGGGCCTCAGTAGGTTCGGCAGACCGCACGAGGCCAGGCGGATGGATGGACCTCACTGCCCAGCACCGCTCACCCGGATCCACACTGAAGCCCTTCATCTACGCCATGGCCTTCGATGACGGGATTGCCGCGCCTGGCACGGTGATCTCGGACTTGCCGAAACGCTTTGCGGCCTACCAGCCGGAGAACTTCGACAGGTCTTTCCGCGGTGATGTTACGGTGGCAGAGGCGCTTCAGCATTCGCTCAATGTCCCTGCTGTCCTTGCGCTGGCTGAAATCGGGCCGCAAAGATTTGCCGCCAACCTGTCGCTTTCTGGAGCGCGACCACAGCTTTATGGTCGTGCTGACACCGATGCGGGTCTGGCCCTCGCGCTCGGCGGCGCGGGCATGACAGCTCGGGACCTGGCCGTTTTGTACGCTGCGCTTGGCGATGGCGGGGTGGCCAAACCGCTTTGTTGGCTGGAGGGCGGAGCGGCTGGCGAGGAAAGCCATCGACTTGTCAGTACCCAGAATGCGCAAAACATCCTCACGATCCTGTCGCGCGCGCCAACGCCGAGCGGGCGGATGCCGGGCCGATTGACCGAGCGCGCGCCAGACATCGCCTTCAAGACAGGAACCTCATACGGGTTTCGCGATGCCTGGGCGGCTGGCGTGACAGGAGACCTTGCGATCGTTGTATGGGTCGGACGGGCCGATGGCGCGCCCCGCCCTGGCGAGACCGGCAGAAGCGCGGCGCTGCCGATCCTATTCGAAATTGCCGATCGTGCGGCCCATCACCTGGAAACCGAGGCAGCCCGGGACATGGCAAGCTCAACTCCCATGCTCCGCCGTGTCTCGGCACCCCAACGAAGCTTCCAGAATGCCGGCCCGCCAGAAATCCTGTTCCCGCCTGCCAATGCCGAACTTTGGGCCGGAGACCTCAATGGGCGTGCTGCCAAGGCGTTCGTAATGTCTGGCCGCGGGGAGGGCGCCTTGACCTGGTATATCGATGGGGAGCCGACCGACAAGGACGCGGCCGGCTTGCATCTGTGGCGGCCTAAGCGCGCCGGATTCTACACCGTGTCTGCAGTGGACGCGCAGGGACGAAGCTCTCGGGTCCGCGTGCGTGTGATCGGACTGCCGCCAGCCTGAAATCACAAAACTGAGCGTGTCCCTCGCGAAACAGTGATTGCTGTTTTACAGGCTGTGACTGAATTCGCGGTTGGCAAAGTGGGGGGCGCGATCGCATATGACGGTCAACGGAAAGAGTAACGAGTCGAATTCATGCGATCCCTGACGAATCTCCAATTCGGAATGTTCATCGCTGCGCTCACTGCGCTGGCATCGTTCGCGGCCACCACGGCGGGCGCACAAGATCGGACCGTCGAAGTTCAGACTGCTGAGAATGTCGAGACGGCGATCTTCGCCGGCGGATGCTTCTGGTGTGTGGAGAGCGATTTCGACAAGCTCGACGGCGTCTTGGAGACGGTGTCGGGCTATACCGGCGGCGACAGCATGAACCCGACCTATGAGAGCCACAAATACGACGGCCATATCGAAGCGGTGCGCATCCGCTACGACGCTGACCTCATTTCCTATGAGGAGATGGTCGGCTACTTCTTCCGCCACATTGATCCAACCGATGCCGGCGGACAGTTCTGCGATCGCGGCACGTCCTACACGACGGCTGTGTTCGCGGTTGATG
>JBCBCP010000131.1:0-1992 GCA_038530575.1 Pseudomonadota bacterium | reverse complement strand
CATCAACCGCGAACACAGCCGTCGTGTAGGACGTGCCGCGATCGCAGAACTGTCCACCCGCATCGGTTGGGTCAATATGGCGGAAGAAGTAGTCGACCATCTCTTCATAGGAAATGAGGTCAGCGTCGTAGCGGATGCGAACCGCCTCGATATGGCCGTCGTATTTGTGGCTCTCATAGGTCGGGTTCATGCTTTCGCCGCCTGTGTAGCCCGACACCGTCTCCAAGACGCCATCAAGCTTGTCGAAATCGCTCTCTACACACCAGAAGCATCCGCCGGCGAAGATCGCTGTCTCGACATTCTCAGCAGTCTGAACTTCGACAGTTCGATCTTGGGCGCCCGCCGTGGTAGCTGCGAACGACGCCAGCGCTGTGAGCGCAGCGATGAGCATTCCGAATTGGAGATTCGTCAGGGACCGCATGAATTCGACTCGTTATTCTTTTGGTTGAGCGTCATATGCGATCGCGCCCCCCACTTTGCCAACCGCGAATTCAGTCACAGCCTGTAAAACAGCAATCACTGTTTCGCGAGGGACACGCTCAGTTTTGTGATTTCAGGCTGGCGGCAGTCCGATCACACGCACGCGGACCCGAGAGCTTCGTCCCTGCGCGTCCACTGCAGACACGGTGTAGAATCCGGCGCGCTTAGGCCGCCACAGATGCAAGCCGGCCGCGTCCTTGTCGGTCGGCTCCCCATCGATATACCAGGTCAAGGCGCCCTCCCCGCGGCCAGACATTACGAACGCCTTGGCAGCACGCCCATTGAGGTCTCCGGCCCAAAGTTCGGCATTGGCAGGCGGGAACAGGATTTCTGGCGGGCCGGCATTCTGGAAGCTTCGTTGGGGTGCCGAGACACGGCGGAGCATGGGAGTTGAGCTTGCCATGTCCCGGGCTGCCTCGGTTTCCAGGTGATGGGCCGCACGATCGGCAATTTCGAATAGGATCGGCAGCGCCGCGCTTCTGCCGGTCTCGCCAGGGCGGGGCGCGCCATCGGCCCGTCCGACCCATACAACGATCGCAAGGTCTCCTGTCACGCCAGCCGCCCAGGCATCGCGAAACCCGTATGAGGTTCCTGTCTTGAAGGCGATGTCTGGCGCGCGCTCGGTCAATCGGCCCGGCATCCGCCCGCTCGGCGTTGGCGCGCGCGACAGGATCGTGAGGATGTTTTGCGCATTCTGGGTACTGACAAGTCGATGGCTTTCCTCGCCAGCCGCTCCGCCCTCCAGCCAACAAAGCGGTTTGGCCACCCCGCCATCGCCAAGCGCAGCGTACAAAACGGCCAGGTCCCGAGCTGTCATGCCCGCGCCGCCGAGCGCGAGGGCCAGACCCGCATCGGTGTCAGCACGACCATAAAGCTGTGGTCGCGCTCCAGAAAGCGACAGGTTGGCGGCAAATCTTTGCGGCCCGATTTCAGCCAGCGCAAGGACAGCAGGGACATTGAGCGAATGCTGAAGCGCCTCTGCCACCGTAACATCACCGCGGAAAGACCTGTCGAAGTTCTCCGGCTGGTAGGCCGCAAAGCGTTTCGGCAAGTCCGAGATCACCGTGCCAGGCGCGGCAATCCCGTCATCGAAGGCCATGGCGTAGATGAAGGGCTTCAGTGTGGATCCGGGTGAGCGGTGCTGGGCAGTGAGGTCCATCCATCCGCCTGGCCTCGTGCGGTCCGCCGAACCTACTGAGGCCCTGACGCAACGGCTTGGGATATGCACCACCATCGCGGAGATCTGGACGTCATCCGGCAAAGCGTGTGCCCGTGACTTGATCAGGGCCTCCAGCTCAATCTGCAATCGCCCGTCGAGGCTGGATCGAACATCACCCGGCCTCGAAGCCGCACGCGCCGTTGCGCTGGCATGCCAGGCCGAGCTTGGAAAATCCCTGCGTGACGTCGGCAGCTCTGTCTGCTTGATTTCGCCGGCGCGCATGGGCGAAACTACGCCTAACCGTTCCAGCTTGCCGGCGATCTCCGCGCGCCCCGCAGCAGCGCCCTGCGGCC
>JBCBCP010000130.1:0-2003 GCA_038530575.1 Pseudomonadota bacterium | reverse complement strand
GCTTGGCTTGTGTGTCGAAGCGCTCTTCCTCGGCGATGACATGCTGGGACAGGCACAGGGCTGCGTCCGCGGCTTCGAGGTGACGGACGAAACGCTCGCCCTCGACCAGATCGCAGAGGTCTGCCTCGGCGGGCCAGGCCATTACCTCGGCACGGCGCAAACCATGGCCCGGATGCAGACCGATCACGTCTACCCGGCGCTTGGCGACCGCACGTCGCCCAAGGAATGGGCAGAAGTTGGCAAACCGGACCTGATCGCCAAAGCCACGGCCCGCAAGCTCGAGATCCTCGGCGCTCCCAACGCCGCGCGCCTGAGCCCGGAGGTCGACGCCGCGATCCGCGCGCGCTTCAACATCCACCTGACGACGTGAAAAAAGGCGCCCGCCCCTGGGGGGACGCGGGCGCCTTTCCCGAACGCCTCGGCGCGTGATGTCTGTGTGCTGCCCCGCGCCGCGGCCTTCGAACCCTTAGCCGTCAGAGGCCGGCATCATGCCCGCTTCCTGCGCGGCTGCGACCTCGCTCTCATCCAGCGTGCCGCTGGCATCGAGATCCATTGCCGTGAAGGCGTCGGTCGACACCTCCGGATAGACCGCCTGCACCTCGTCAATGGTCAGAACGCCGTCGCCATTGGCATCCACGTCGCCCGCTCCGGCGCCCATGGCAAAGGCTGGCACTGCAATCAGTGACAGCGCGGCAAAGGTCAGCTTGGTTTTCATCTCGGTAACTCCCGTTTCATGATCGAAGGCGTCATGGACCTTCACATGAGCTGACGCGGCAACTGCTTCGCGCATCCCGACGCGGCGTTCGACGCGCGGGCGGACGCCGACAGCGGTGGTCCCGGTCGGCAAGGGCCTGCCCAAAAAGCCCCTTGCAACCCTATCGGCAGAAACCCCCGGGCTGGCATGGCGTGCGCCCTGCGCGCAGCATGGGGTCATGCGCACACTCGAAACCATCATGCCGACCCTGCGGCGCCGTGCCCGCCGCTTGACCCGCAGCCAGGCGGATGCTGATGACCTTCTGCACGATGTGCTTGTCCGCCTGCTGGCTAGGCTCAAGGCCGGCCGCCAGATAGATGACCTGCCCCGTTATGCCATGCGGGCGCTCTCGAACGAGGCCCGCACCCGCTGGCGCCGCGCGGCACCCACCGAAGAGCTGACAGAGGACGTCGCCAGCACGCCGCCCGTCGCCGAGCTCCGCCTCGCCTGCGCATCGACACTGCGCGCGATCGAGCAGCTCCCTCGCCCGCAAGCCGATCTGATGCGCCGCGTCGCACAGGGGGAGACATCGCCCAAGGCGCTCGCGCGCGCGACAGGCCTTCCGGTCGGCACGGTCATGTCGCGCCTCGCCCGCGCCCGCGCCGCGCTGCGGGAACGGCTGGAATGACGGGCGTCGTCCGACCGCCCGGCGCGGGATCAATGCAGCAAGCCGCCGCACCTAAACCGGGCCCTCCCACGACGCGCCTCTGGCGTGGCTAACCGAGTGACGTACTCGGAAAGATGCAGTGTGTGGTCTCACTCACCGATGCGCGTTACGTGCCTTCGCTGCCCGCCGAAAACGTCTTCGCGTTTTCCACCGCGCACCCAGTATGCTGCAAGTGTGGCTGTGTCCTTCGCAAGGCGAAGGCCACCTTGCCACCCGCCGACAACGTCTTCGCGTTTTCGGCGTGAAAAAGGGGGGCCCAAAGGCCCCCCGTGAGTTTCGCCGTACAGGCTCCATATGTTAACCGCCCGGTACTTTTCTGCCTGCGGCCTGCACTGCGTCAGGGGCGAGCGCACCCGCCCCGGAAAAGGTGGGAAGAAACGCAAAGTCCGCCCCCACCCGTCTCGTCGGATCACCGGTTCGGCCGATCATCCCAGTCTCGTCGGGGACCAGCAAGGCCGGCCCCCTCGCGCCCCCGGCGGGGGACGCGTATCCTCAGCTACAGCCCGATGTCGCGCCGCAGGTGTTGCACTTCATGCAGGTGCCGTTGCGCACCAGCGTGTAGTTGCCGCATTCGCCGCAGGC
>JBCBCP010000129.1:0-2011 GCA_038530575.1 Pseudomonadota bacterium | reverse complement strand
GCGCCGGCGATCAGGCTCGCCGGGCCGTGTCCGGCCAGGGGCCGGTAAGCAGTAGAGGCAAGAACTTGCTCATTCCGCGACATTTGAGCCAGCCAACGGTGATGTCAATTACAAATTGGAGTGAAAGCGGAAGGATTTACTCAGTTTCCGCCCCGCGGATGCGCGAGCGGGCAAACAGGACAAGACCAATCCAGATGGCAACGGCAAGGGCCGCCGCACCAATGGCCACGAGCGGCTGGCCCTCGAATGCAGACAGGATCGACGTGCCTGCAAAAGCCACCAGCGCGATCTTCGGCAACACGCCAAG
Organism: Pseudomonadota bacterium; assembly: GCA_038530575.1. GTDB lineage: Bacteria > Pseudomonadota > Alphaproteobacteria > Rhodobacterales > Rhodobacteraceae > JBCBCP01. The sequence continues at coordinate 1,704 of JBCBCP010000129.1, read as the reverse complement.
CGCCATTCCTGCTATGTAGTGGCTGAATTTCGCCCGCGTCACGCCGAAGATCATGTTAACGAGCAGAAATGGCCCGGTCGGCACGTTGCGCACCACGGCGCTGGCGACAAAGGCGTTCTTGCCGATGAAATTTGCGAGGCGGTTGGCGAAGTTTCCGCCATGGCGCCGCACTGTCCCCTCGCCCACAAAGCGGCCTGTCCAGAACGTCACCGTGCCCGATACCAGCGTGGCGATCCAGCTGTAGACAAATCCCACCACCGGCCCGAAGGCGAAGACCGCCATGCCGATCAGCACAAATTGCGGCGCGCCGACAAAGGCGGCGACGATGAACACAGCGATCAGGACAGGAAGGCCCCACGGACCTTCAGCGACATCGGCCAGCCCACTTCGCACCGCGTCGACATCATAAAGCGAGCCGTATCGGCCCATGATGAAGATGGAGATCACAAGCCCGAATAGGAGCAGCGAGACAAGGATTGCGCGGGTACGGGTCTTGTCCAGGCGGCGGAAGAAAGCGGGTAAGCTACGCATCGGGCTATTGGGCGAGCGCGGCCCAGCCCGTCAAGCAGAGAGGCGCAGGGACTGCTGCCTATGGCGGGCTCGCTTGAAGATCGTATCGCACTTGCGGCAAGACGCGGCCCGGGATGGATGCTGAGGGCGAGGTTCCGATCCGCACAGCGCCGTCAGTGCATCGCATTCGTCATTGCGCGCTGGCCGCAACAGCAAATCAGGCATCGGCGCCTCACGCCTCCGCCAGCATCTCCTCGCTCATCGCCCAGAGACGCTCGGCTTTTTCATCATCGCAGATCCATTCGCGGGCATGCTCCCAACGCTGGCTTTCCGGCGTCGCTGCCTGGGCGATGTCACAATTCTCACAATACACCCCGCCCATGCCGTCGAGCATCGGATTGGTCGCCGCCCAGGTGGATGTGGATGCACCCTGGGCCGGGGTCTTGAACATCGCCGCGACCTGCTCCGGCACGGAGCCGTCGGGGTTTTTCCATCCCAGCGCGACCATCTCCTCGTCCGGCAAGTGGCGCTGCAGCGGGGTAAAGATACCCCCGGGATGCACCGAGAAGGCCCGGATGCCATCACCGTGCCAGAGATGGTCAACCTGGCGCGCGAACAGGGCGTTGGCAGACTTGGCCTGCCCGTAGGCGTCCCACTTGTCATAGGGGTGGTTGTGGAAATGGGGATCACCCCAGTGCACGTCGCTGCGGATATGCGCGGTCGACGACAGCGCGACCACGCGCGCACCATCGGCTTTCTGCAAGGCTGGCATCAGCGCCTTCGTCAGCGCAAAATGGCCCAGATGGTTGACGCCGAACTGTCTCTCCCAGCCGGGTCCGACCCGCCCTTCAGGGCATGCCATGATGCCCGCATTGTTGATCAGGATGTGCAGAGGGCGCTCTGTGGCGAGGTAGTTCTCGGCAAAGGCGCGCACGTCCGACAGGTTTGCCAGGTCCATCTGCGCGATCTCGAGCTTGCCTGGGAAGTCGTCGAGCACGTCCTTGGCCTGCTCAAGCCTGCGGGCCGGCACCGTGACCGTCGCGCCCGCCGCCGCCAGAGCGCGCACGGTCTCTGTCCCGATGCCGCTATAGCCGCCGGTTACAATGGCGTTCTTGCCGGTCAGGTCGATGCCATTCAGAACGACCATGGCGGTCGACTTGGCGTGAAAGCCGCTGCCGATCGGCTGTTGCGGTG
>JBCBCP010000128.1:0-2082 GCA_038530575.1 Pseudomonadota bacterium | reverse complement strand
CCGCAAGGAAGTTCAGCGACTCGCCAAGCGCGCAGAACTCACCCATCGAGTCCCAACGCAGGTGGTTTTCTTCCTGCAGTTGTTGCACGTGCTTGGGCGCAGAGCCGCCCGCGCCGGTCTCAAACAGGCCACCACCCTGCATCAGCTTCACGATGGAAAGCATCTTGGCCGAGGTGCCCAGCTCAAGGATCGGAAACAGGTCGGTCAGGTAATCGCGGAGCACGTTGCCCGTGATCGCAATGCTGTCCTTGCCGGCGGTGATCGTCTCAAGCGACTGACGCGTGGCTTCGCGCGGCGCCATGATGGCGAACTTGTCCGCAGCACCCGCTGCGACTAGCGCTGGCTCCACATATTTGATCAGTTCAGCGTCGTGCGCCCGGTTCGCGTCCAGCCAGAAGATTGCCTCTGAGCCGGTGAGCCGTTGCCGGTCAAGCGCCAGCTGGATCCAGTTCTCGATCGGGGCCTTCTTCACGGTGCAGGCGCGCCAGATGTCGCCAGCCTCGACGCTGTGCGCGTGCAGCACATCGCCATTGGCTGCAACGATCCGCATTGTGCCCGACGCAGGCGCCTCGAACGTCGTCGGGTGACTGCCGTATTCTTCCGCCTTTTGCGCCATCAGACCCACATTGGCCACAGCGCCCGCAGTGGTCACATCAAGCGCGCCATTGGCTTTGAAAAAATTGATCGTCTCGTCATAGACGGTCGAATAGCAGCGGTCGGGGATCACGCAGTTGGTATCGCCCTTTGCACCCGTCTCGTCCCAGCCCTTGCCGCCTGCGCGGATCACGGCAGGCATGGAGGCGTCGATGATCACATCCGACGGTACGTGCAGGTTGGTGATGCCCTTGTCACTGTCGACCATGTACATCGAAGGACGCTCCAGCGCGGCAATCTCGGCCTTGATCGCGGCCGCGTTGTCCAGCGTATCGATGGCGGCAAGTACTGCGCCCAGACCACCATTCGGATCGCCGCCCGCGCCCTTGATCGCCGCCCCATGCGCGTCCCAGACAGGGCCAAGCCATGCCTTGACCGCATGGCCAAAGATGATCGGGTCCGACACCTTCATCATCGTCGCCTTCATGTGCAGCGAGAACATCGTGCCATCGCTCAGCGTGTCCGCAATTGCACCATCCAGGAAAGTGCGCAGCGCAGCCGCCGACATGAACGTCGCGTCCGCAACCGTGCCTTCCTCCAGCGGCCAGGCGTCTTTCAGAACCGTGACGCCGCCTGCGCCCTCGAATTCGATCCGGGCGTCACCGGCCTGTGCCGCGGTGATCGTCGTGCTGGCCTCGTTGGCGTAGAAATCGCCGCCGGACATCGAGGACACTTTCGTCTTGCTCGCGCTATCCCAAGCGCCCATCGAATGCGGATTGTTCTGGGCAAACTTCTTGACCGCCGCCGCCGCGCGCCGGTCCGAATTGCCCTCGCGCAGAACCGGGTTCACCGCCGAGCCCTTGATTGCATCATAGCGGGCGCGGATGTCCATTTCGGCATCCGTTGCCGGCGCTTCGGGGTAGTCGGGCAGCCCGTAACCCTTGGCCTGAAGCTCTTTGACCGCTGCCACCAGCTGCGGGACCGAGGCCGAAATGTTGGGCAGTTTGATCACGTTCGCATCCGCCGTCTTTACCAGCTGCCCCAGCTCGGCCAGCGCATCGCCTTGCCGCTGGTCGTCTGTCAGGTGCTCGGGGAACGCCGCGATGATCCGGCCCGCGAGGCTGATGTCCTTGACACCCACGCTCACCCCCGCCGCCGCGGCAAAGGACCGGATGATCGGCAGCAAAGAGGCCGAGGCCAGCTCGGGCGCTTCATCGACCTTGGTGTAGATGATATCGGACATGGAAAGGCTCCTTGGTCATGCGGATTTGTCGATCGGCTAGCATGGCGCAGGCTTCGGGTATACCAAGGTATACAAACTGCGGCGATTTGCGCCACCCGGGCCTGCCGGGAATCGGGTAGGCCTCCGCCAAGCAGTCCGGAGCGCCCCATGACCAAGATCAAAGTCGACAACCCCATCGTTGAAATGGACGGGGACGAGATGACCCGCATCATGTGGGATTTCATCAAGAAGAAGCTGATCGAGCC
>JBCBCP010000127.1:0-2287 GCA_038530575.1 Pseudomonadota bacterium | reverse complement strand
CGCGGCCTTGCGCCCTTTGAAGGGCCTGAGCGAGGGCGCGAATGCAACTTGGTTTACGGCCCAGATCGACCCGGCAAGCGCCCGCAAGCGCTGGATCGCTTCTATGAAGCCGCAAGGTACGCTGACGCTGGACACTGGCGCAGCGCGGGCTCTGGGGCAGGGGCGGTCGCTGCTGCCTGCGGGCGTTAGCGCGGTGTCGGGGACGTTCGGGCGCGGCGATCCGGTGCGCCTTGCCGGGCCGGACGGTGCGCCGTTGGGACTTGGCCTTACCCGGTACGCGTCGGACGAAGCCACAGCCATCGCAGGTCACCGCAGCGCTGACATCGAAGCCATTCTTGGCTACCCGGGCCGCGCAGCGCTGGTCCACCGCGACGACATGGCGTTATAAGGGATCCCATCATGCTTGACCAAACCGACATCCCCGCCCTGATGAACGCGATGGGCCAGCGCGCCCGGGCCGCTGCTGAAACGCTTGCCACCGCCAGTGCCGAAGCCAAGACGGCCGCGCTGATGGCCGCCGCGGACGCTGTATGGGAAGATCGCGCCGCGATCCTCGCTGCCAATGAAGAGGACATGGCCTTTGGCACGGAAAAGGGCCTGTCGGCGGCCATGATGGACCGGCTCAAGCTCACGGAAGATCGCATTGGCTCTATCGCCGATGGCCTTCGCGCCGTTGCCGGGCAGGCCGATCCGGTAGGTAGCGTAATCGCCGAGTGGGACATGCCTTCGGGCCTGTCCATACAACGCGTGCGCACACCGCTGGGCGTCATCGGCGTCATCTACGAATCCCGCCCCAATGTGACCGCCGATGCTGGCGCGCTGTGCCTGAAATCAGGCAATGCGGTGATCCTGCGCGGGGGCAGCGAAAGCCTGCATTCCTCCGGCGCGCTGCACGCCTGTCTTGTGCAGGGTCTGAAGGCCGCGGACCTGCCCGAGGACGCGATCCAGCTTGTCCCGACCCGCGACCGGGCCGCGGTGAGCGAGATGCTGACCATGACAGACACGATTGATGTGATCGTCCCGCGCGGCGGCAAGGGCCTTGTCGGGCTGGTCCAGCGCGAGGCGCGCGTGCCGGTCTTTGCCCATCTCGAAGGCATCGTGCACATCTATATCGACAAGGCCGCCGATCCTGAAACCGCGCTGAAGGTCGTGCTTAACGCCAAAACCCGCCGCACCGGGATCTGCGGCGCGGCCGAGTGCCTGCTGATCCACGAGGACATTCTGCCGACCATCGGGCAGGGCGTGATCCGCGCCCTTATGGATGCCGGCGTGCGCGTGCACGGCAGCGATGCGCTGCAGGGTATGGACGGCGTTATCCCCGCCACGGACGCGGACTGGGGCCGGGAATATCTCGACATGGATATCGCCGCGCGCACCGTCTCCGGGCCTGAGGAGGCCGTCGCGCATATCCGCCGCCACGGCTCGCAGCACACAGATTGCATCCTGACCGAAGACGCGGATGTCGCCGCCGCCTTTCTCAACGACGTGGACAGCGCCATCGTCATGCACAACGCCTCGACCCAGTTTGCCGATGGTGGTGAGTTTGGAATGGGCGCAGAGATCGGCATCGCAACTGGAAAGCTGCATGCACGCGGTCCTGTTGGCGCGGACCAGTTGACCAGCTTCAAATACAAGGTGCGCGGGAACGGCACGGTGCGCGGCTGAGGCACCACTCGCCATCGTTACAGACCCCGCAAACAAAGTGGAGCAGGCCAAAACAGCCTCCGGCAGACAGAACAAAGCGGGCCGCACCGAGTGCTGATGCCCGCGCGGCTCTGCTCAGACGTGCAAGGTGACCTCGGTCGCGCCCGCCGTGTACGCGGCACGGCGCGTCTCTTCGGCGGCCAGCACTGGCAGCAGCGCGAACTGGACCTGCGCGGCGCTCACGTCAGCGCTGCCGCCGGTCAGACAGGACCAAAGCGCGTCATCGACGTTGACCTTGTCCGCAAGCCCCGTGATCGTCCAGCGCCCTGCGTTTTGGCGCACCTCGATCCGGCCACCATAGGGCAGGGCGGTCTCAAGACACTGGATGCCAAGGAAGGCCAGCCGCAAGGCGCGCCGCGGAACGGGCTCCAGCGGACCCCAGACCATCTCACAACGCGCCCCTGCGCTGTAATCTTTCAGGGTCGATACAATCTCGGCCCGACCGACCTCTTGCTCTCCGGCCGCGCCATAGGCGATGCGAAAAAAGCGGATGCGCGCGCTGGCGTTCTCTACGCTTTCGGAAATCAGCTCGAGTTCGGCACCGCCGGCGGTCCCGGCCATGCCCAAAAGCTCGAGCCCATTG
>JBCBCP010000126.1:0-2367 GCA_038530575.1 Pseudomonadota bacterium | reverse complement strand
CTGGCCGCGGCGGAGTAAGCGTAGGGTGCATGGAGGGCAAAGCCCGATATGCACCTTGGGTGTGCGCGGCGAGAGCTGATGGTGCATATCGCTGCGCTCCATGCACCCTACTCAGGCTCAGAAAAATTCGACCCGCTTCGCGGGGTGATGAGGACAAGACATTGATCGAGGATCAATTTCCCGAAGAACGCTCCGCCGCTTGCGCGGCTATGCCATAAACGGGAGGGTTCTGCCGCGCGGCGTGGCCGCTTGGCGTTTGTTCTGGAAAACGATCCACCGGATCGTTTGCTAATCCTCCAAACTCCTGGCCACACGGAAGCCGCTGCCGTCGGACCGGACCGTGGGATCGTTCCAGATGCGGTTGGCCGAGCGGAGGTACTGCGGAGCGTCGTACCAGGAACCGCCGCGGAGGACACGGCGAGAGCAATCGTTCACTATTCGGTCAGAGCCATCAGTAGGGCCGCCGGAATAGCTGTCTACATAGCAATCCTCAACCCACTCCCAAACATTGCCATGCAGGTCGTAAAGGCCAAACGCGTTTCGTGGATACGACCCAACCGGCATGGTCTTTCTGTGGTAGGTCCCCGTCGGTCCACCATTGTATGTGTAATTCCCATCATGGTTGGCCTGGTCAGGTGTGATCGTCTCACCGAAGTAAAAAGGCGTGCTGGTCCCAGCCCGCGCCACATATTCCCACTCCGCCTCTGACAAGAGCCGATACCGCTCGCCCATCTTGCGGCTAAGCCATTGCACATAAGCCTGCGCATCGTTCCAGCTCACGTTGATCACAGGACGAGAGCCCTTGCCCCAGCCATGGTCACCGCCTGCGCCTTCAGGGCCGGCGCCATTGCACCCCACATCGGCCACACACGCCTCCCACTCCGCCCACGTCACCTCAAACTTACCGACCGCAAATTCATAGCCAATCCGAATCGTCCGAACCGGCGTTTCGTCGCTGTCGCCATTTTCCGACCCCATCCGGAAAGACCCCGATGGAATGACCACCAATTCAGGGCCACGACCGCCGCCGGACAAGGCGTCACGGAAGGTCTGGCCGGCACGATAGCTCGGCTCGGGCGGCGGCGTCAGCGCGGCGATGCGTGAACGCGCTGCAGACGCATTTGTGCCACTTGGGTAATCGCGGAGGTAGGCCTGGTAGGCGGAAATCGTATTGCTCGCTTGCGCCCGGTTCCACGCTGTCGCCTCGGCCTGCACAGCGGACTCGCGCTCCAGCGCCCTTATCCGACTGCTCGCTGCAGACGCATTCGGCCCGGCCGGAAATTCTTCCAGATAGGCGCGGTAGCCAGTAACAGTGTCGTTGCTTTGGGCCTTGGCCCATGCGAAGCCTTCGCTCTCGGCAAGCGCACGGCTTGCACGCTGAATGCGGGCCGTGAGCGCGTCAATGTCAGAAATCGTGCCCGCTTCCAAGTCAGGCGCCGGGCCACCGGCCTCGGACACAAACTCCGAAACCGCCCTGCGCGTGCCCGGCCCGGGTTCGCCATCGATCACAGAGGTGTAGAGCCCGAAATCGCGCAAGGCGCGCTGGAGGCCACGGATCGCCTCGGTGCGGGCCGCAGGATCTTCTGTTGGGTCAGCCGCTTGTGGCGCTGCTGTTTCGACATCATCAATGGTGTCCTCGATTGGCAGCGCGGGCTCAGGCACGCTGGCCTCAAGTGTGGGCGCTGGCTCTGGAGACGGACCATCCGGGATCAAGTCCAGCGGATCAAGCCAGGCGAATACACCCAGCGCGGCTGCAGCGGACACGAGACCGCCGCCCAATATCTTACCCCAAGGCGCGCCGCCGCCCGCATAGCCAAGATCGCTTACCAGCGCATCGATATCAGCCTTCAGCGACCGCCGATGCACTTCGGCGCCGTTCCGCCGCTCAAAGCCGCGCATGTCTTCCGGCAGCTGCGCCGCCGTGGGCATGGGCGTGCCATCGAGTAGCACGGGCACAACGGGAATGCCGCGTTTCAGGGCCGCGGCGATCTCAATGCGGACGAAATCATCTGGATCATCCAGCCGCCGCTCGCCCGATTTGTTGGTGACGCTTAGCCATTGCGGGCCAATGACGGCGACCAGGGTTTCGCACTGGGCAACCTTGGCGGAAAGATAGTCGACAAAGTCTACGCCCTTTGGGATGTCATCCACATCCATGAAGATGTCGCGCTTTTTGAGACGCTTGTGCAGCGCCTCATAGATGCGGTCCACGGCGTACTGGCTGTCTTCCCGCCTGTAACTGATGAAGATCTTGGCCATCTCGTCCCCTGCTCTGTTTCCATTTCGCAATCCCGGCCGCGCCGCGTCAACCGCGATCACATCTGCCCACCCTTCCAATTCGTCATTCGTCATCGCGGTGACACTTGC
>JBCBCP010000125.1:0-2596 GCA_038530575.1 Pseudomonadota bacterium | reverse complement strand
CAAAGATCACCGCCATGCCGATCAGGGCACGCGCATTGTCCCAACCCCATTCCATGCCCGCTCCCGATCCTGTGGCTTTGCTCTGCTCCCTGCTTAGGGCGGCGAAGCACCAGGGGGAAGTGCGCACCACACTTTGTGCGGCTCGGACGAAAGTTCACCTGTCGCTTGTGCGCGCTTTGCAACAGTGCCACCCCAGATTAGATGAAAGCGAAATTTGTGGGGGAGCGCATGGCGCACTGGACCAACCTGCTACTCAGTCTCGCACTCGCCCTGGTCTTGCCGGCCTGCTCAGGCGACGACACCGGCGGCAATGTGATGATCGCTTCGCCACCCGCCAACACAGCGCCCACATTCACAAGCGCCGCCTCCCTGACGGTGCCTGAAAACGCTCAGGGCGCAGTCTACACTGCCGAGGCAAGTGATGCAGACGGTGACACACTGACGTACAGCATTGCGAGTGGTGGCGACGGCGCCCTGTTCACGATCGATGCAGCTGGCGGCGCGGTGTCCTTTCTCCAGGCGCCAGACTTCGAAGCCCCCGCCGATGGCAATGGCGACAATGTCTATGAGCTGACGCTTGAAGTTCGCGACGGCAATGGTGCCAGCGACACGCTCGCGCTGACTCTCACCGTCCTTGACGAGCCTGACACCGCGCCAGTGCGCTATGTCGACTTCCTGTTTTCCCAGATTGATGTGCAGGCCGATGTGCCCTTCGCCTTGGTGGACGGCCAGACCCTGACGATGGACATCTATTCACCCGCCGGCGACAGCGAGACCCGGCGGCCGGTCATCCTCGTTGCCTTTGGAGGAGGCTTTGTGTCAGGCGACAAGGCGGATGTGGCGGGCCTGGCCTCGAATTTCGCCGAACGCGGCTATGTTGCCGCCGCCATCGATTACCGCATTCTGTCTGGCCAACCGAGCGATGGAAACGAATTGCTTGAGGCCGGTTTGGCCGCGACCCACGATCTCTTCGGCGCAGTCCGCTTTTTCCGCGAAGACGCAGAAGGCGCAAACACTTTCGGCACGCGCAGTGACGCGGTCTTTGCCATGGGCATTTCCGCTGGCGCCATCATGGCACTCAACGCGGCTGTGCTCGACACGCAAGACACGATCACTGACACCCGCGTGCAGGCGTATTTCGATGCAAATGGTGGGGTGTTCGGAGACGTGGGCGGGCGCACCACGACGGCTTCAACGATTCAGGGCGCATTGGGCTTTTCCGGCGCCGTGTTTGACCTTTCAACGATCGACGCTGTGTCTGCGCCGGTTTATCTTGCTCACGAAGAATTCGATCCGGTCGTGCCCTGTGACACCGATGCAGAGGGCTCTTCGTTCACAGGCCTGGTCATTTCGGGATCCTGCGACATCGCCCCAGCCTATGATGCCGCAGGCGTGCGCGCAGACACATTCATTGTCGCTGGCGCCGTGGGGCACGTGAACTTCACCGCGGCCCAGTTCAACGAGATCCTTGACGGCGCAGCCCAGCTCTTCCTCGAAACCGTTATCGACCCATAGATCCATATCCGACGAAGCGTCGCTGCGCCTGGCAACGTTAGGTCAGGGCTGGCCGAGTTGGCCCGGCGAGACCACATCACGGCCATGACGCAAGCCGTGCCCCGTCCCTCCGACACTTCAGACTCTGGCGATGTGCCAGCCCCCGTGTCAGACCGCGGGCTATATTTCCTGACGGCTGCCAGCGCCGTGTGCGTGGCCAACGCGTATTACATTCATCCGATCATCGCGACAGTGGCGGACGATTTCCAGATCTCCGACGCGCTGATCGGCGCGGTGCCCGCACTCAACCAGATCGCCCTGGCGCTGGGCATCCTGCTGCTGCTTCCGCTTGGGGACCGGTTCAGCAACCGGGCGCTGTCAGGCGTTTTCAGCCTCCTGCAGGTCGCAGCGCTCGTGATGATGCTGATCGCGGAGAACTACCTTCTTTTTGTGGCGGGATCGACCGTGCTCGGCTTCTTCACGATCGTGCCTTACCTGCTGCCAGCCTACGTCTCGAAACGGGTGCCGCAAGAGCGGCTCGGGCGTGCCATGGCGATCCTCTCAACGGGAATCATTGGTGGCATTTTGCTGGCGCGGGTCGGGTCCGGCGCACTGGCAGAGATTACGAATTGGCGCGCCGTCTACATCGTCGCTGCAGGGCTGATGTTAGTGTTCTCCGTCCTGCTGCCGCTGGTGATGGACGGCCCACGCGGCCGGAAAAACAACGCGCCGAGGCAGAGCTATGCCAGCTTGATCGGATCGATCTGGCCAATGGTTCGAAAACATCCGGAGATCATCGGCGCTGGCACGATCCAAGGGCTCAATTTCGGGATCTTCCTCTCGGTCTGGATGGGGCTTGGCCTGCACCTGACGAGTGAGAAGATGGGCTATGGCACCGACGCGGTGGGCTACCTTGCCGCCCTTGCGCTGGCGAACCTGTTCGTGACGCCGGCGCTGGGCAAATGGGCCGACAGGATTGGCGCGCACAAGGCCAGGGTGCGGCTGGCGAGCGTTCAGTTCGCCGGCGCCGCACTATTCCTGGTGACAGGCCACAGCCTCTGGCTGCTGATCATTCCGATCCTCCTGACGAATGTCCCCGGCC
>JBCBCP010000124.1:0-2833 GCA_038530575.1 Pseudomonadota bacterium | reverse complement strand
CGAAGGTTTCGCGGATGTCGTGGGCAGAAGCGCGCGGATCTGGATTGCCGTCCGGGCCTTCGGGATTGACGTAGATCAGGCCCATCTGCACCGCGGCCAGTGGGTTGGACAGGATGCGATCGCCGAAGTAGCGCCCGCCGGGTTTGTCACTGGTCGCCAGCCATTCGGTTTCCGGGCCCCAGGAGATGTCGCCTTCGGGCTCGTAGACGTCTGCGCGCCCGCCGCCGAAGCCGAACGTCTTGAAGCCCATGCTCTCCAGCGCGACGTTGCCGGCGAGGATCATCAGGTCGGCCCAGGACAGCGCTTTTCCGTATTTCTGCTTGACCGGCCATAGCAGGCGCCGGGCCTTGTCGAGGTTTGCATTGTCTGGCCAGGAATTGAGCGGGGCAAAGCGCTGCGTGCCTGAGGTCGCGCCACCGCGCCCGTCATGCACGCGGTAGGTGCCGGCCGAGTGCCAGGCCATCCGGATGAAGAAGCCGCCATAGTGCCCATAGTCAGCAGGCCACCAGTCCTGACTGTCGGTCATCAGGGCGGTGAGGTCTTTCTTCAGCGCCGCGTAGTCGATATTCGCAAACGCCTCTGCATAGTCGAAGTCCGGATCCATCGGGTCGGACTGGGGCGGGCGCTGGTGGAGGATGCGCAGGTTGAGCTGGTTGGGCCACCAATCGGAATTGGACCAGGTGCCTGCTGCCGTGTGCCGTTGGCGCGCGCCCAGCATCGGGCAGCCGCCGCCTCCCATTTCAGAACCGTCCATGATGCGTCCTCCTTTTTGCGTTGGGGTGAAACTCCACTTTGAGGCAGGATGACGCAGGCTATCACATCGATCCAATCAATTCTTTGCCGATTAAGTATAGGCGAAATCTTAGATGTCGGGCGGGGCAGACAACCTACGGGGTTTGGGTATGAAAAAACCCCGCTGCCACAGGGGCAACGGGGCTTTAAATCGTGCGTATGCGGATCAGGCGTGTTCCTTGATCCACTCGGTGATGCGTTGCTTGCTCATGGCGCCAAGCTGGCTGTCGACCATTTTGCCGTTCTTGAACAGCATCAAGGTCGGCAAGCCGCGCACGCCATACTTCGACGCGCTCATCGGGTTTTCGTCGACATTGATCTTCGCGATCGTGACCCTGTCGCCATGCTCTTCGGCAACCGCGTCGAGGTGCGGGGCCATCTGCTTACATGGGCCACACCACTCGGCCCAGAAGTCCACGACGACGGGCTGGTCACCGCCAATGGCGGCGTCGAAATCATCATCGGTCAGTATTTTTGTCGCCATTTGGAAAGGCTCCCTTGTCTGTCCAAGCAAACAAATAGGCGATTCCGCCGCCCATCAAAGCCCGCTCTGGGCTCGCTTTAGCACCTCTAACAAGAGCGGGCGAGGCAGGGTCATCAGCCGCGGGCCCTCTGTCCACACAAGGACGCACTCGATTTCACGGCCGGGGAAGCCGGTTTCGAGCACGTTCTGATAGGCCGCCATTTGCGCGAGATAGGCTTCACCCACGTCCTCCGGGCGGCTTGGTGGTGGCCGGTCTGTCTTGATGTCCGCCACCAGGATCGAGGTGTCCTTGAGCACCAGCCGGTCGACGCGGCCATTGATCAACGTGCCCTCTGGCCAGCCTGATCCTGCGCCAACGATGGCCGCTTCTGCGCGTCCTGCGGGGTCGAACACAGCGGCCATGGCGGGGTCTTTCAGCGTGGCGATGGCCGTGTTGGCGATTTCCGTGCGATCGGCCTCGGAGAGGGCGGGGTCTCGGGCAAGGAACGCCGCCGCCGTCTCTTCCCAGGCATTGGCTGGCAATTGGGGCAGCCGCTCCAAAAGGCTGTGGATCAGGCGCCCCCGCAGGCGGCGATCAGGGGGCCTCGGGCCGAGGGGCTCAAGGACCGGCGCGTCGTCAGCCAGCAGCCGGGACGGGCTGATCGCCCTTGTTCCTTGTTGCTCCTGTGAAGCGGGAGTGCGTAGCCAAGCGGGCGCGTCAAGGTCGTCGGGCTCGGTCCGCTGCGAAGCGCTGGCCAATGTTGGCATCTGCCCGAGTTCGACCATGCCTGTGGCCTCATCCTCAATCGCGCCAGCGCGGGCAAAGCCCTTGGCGCAAAGGTCATACCAAGACATGTCCGCATAACCTGCACGGTTGACGCTGCCGAACCAGTGCCCGCACACGATCAAACGGTCCTGCGCCCGTGTCAGCGCCACATAGAGCAGGCGTACATGCTCCTCCAGCATCCGCGCTTCGGCATCGGCGCGGGCATCGGCCAATATGTCGGTGTCGTTCTTCTTGCTCGGCGCCCAGACGGGCAGGCCATTGTCCAGCGTGAGCAGGGCGCTGCGCTGCGGGCCCGGCGCGGAGGTCGTGTCCGGCAGGATGACCACCGGCGCTTGAAGGCCCTTCGCGCCATGCACCGTCATCACGCGCACAGCGTCCCCCGCCTCAGCCAGGTCACGCTTGATCTCGCTTTCGTCGCGTTCCATCGCAGACAGGAAAGTCTGCAGCGACGCACCCCGCTCGCCATCATGGGCGATCGCCCGCGCCAGCAGAGCTTCGACCGGATCACGAGCGGGCGTACCAAGCCGCGCGCCGATCCTGTCCCAGCCAGTCTCCTCGCCAAGGACAGGGCGCTCCAGAATCGCCGTCAGAAATTCGAAGGCAGGCCAGTCCCTGCGCTCCAGCAGCGCCTCAAGGAAAGCTCGCGGTTCGGCGTGGTCAGGGTTTTCGCTCGCCAGAAGCCGCGACCAGAGGCTGGTATCGTTACCCCGGCCATGGGCGAGCTTGAACAGGTGCTTGTCGTCATCCACCAGGTCGCAGAACGGCCCGCGCAGGATCTCCGCCAGCGTCAG
>JBCBCP010000123.1:0-2836 GCA_038530575.1 Pseudomonadota bacterium | reverse complement strand
CGAAGGTTTCGCGGATGTCGTGGGCAGAAGCGCGCGGATCTGGATTGCCGTCCGGACCTTCAGGATTGACGTAGATCAGGCCCATCTGCACCGCGGCGAGGGGATTGGACAGGATGCGATCGCCGAAATAGCGGCCGCCGGACTTGTCGCTGGTCGCCAGCCATTCGGTTTCCGGACCCCAGGAGATGTCGCCTTCGGGTTCGTAGACGTCTGCGCGTCCGCCACCAAAGCCGAACGTCTTGAAGCCCATGCTTTCCAAAGCGACGTTGCCTGCGAGGATCATCAGGTCAGCCCAGGACAGCGCTTTTCCGTATTTCTGTTTGACCGGCCATAGAAGGCGCCGGGCCTTGTCGAGGTTTGCATTGTCCGGCCAGGAGTTGAGCGGGGCAAAACGCTGGGTGCCTGAGGTCGCGCCACCGCGCCCGTCATACACACGGTAGGTGCCGGCCGAGTGCCAGGCCATCCGGATGAAGAAGCCGCCATAGTGGCCGTAGTCGGCAGGCCACCAGTCCTGGCTGTCGGTCATCAGGGCGGTGAGGTCTTTCTTTAGCGCCGCGTAGTCGATGTTCGCAAACGCCTCCGCATAGTCGAAGTCCGGGTCCATCGGGTCGGATTGGGGCGGGCGCTGGTGGAGGATGCGCAGGTTGAGTTGGTTGGGCCACCAATCGGAATTGGACCATGTGCCTGCTGCCGTGTGCCTTTGGCGCGCGCCCAGCATCGGGCAGCCGCCGCCTCCCATTTCAGAACCGTCCATTGTGCATCCTCCTTTTTGGGTTGAACTCCAGTTTGAGGCAGGATGACGCAGGCCGTCACATCGATCCAATCAATTCTTTGCCGATTAAGTATAGGTGAAATCTTAGCTGTCGGCTGGGGCAGAAATCCCTTGGAGTTTGGGTATGAAAAAACCCCGCTGCCACAGGGGCAACGGGGCTTTCAAACCGTGCGTATGCGGATCAGGCGTGTTCCTTGATCCATTCGGTGATGCGTTGCTTGCTCATGGCGCCAAGCTGGCTGTCGACCATTTTGCCGTTCTTGAACAGCATCAAGGTCGGCAAGCCGCGCACGCCATACTTCGACGCGCTCATCGGGTTTTCGTCGACATTGATCTTCGCGATCGTGACCCTGTCGCCATGCTCTTCGGCAACCGCGTCGAGGTGCGGGGCCATCTGCTTACATGGGCCACACCACTCGGCCCAGAAGTCCACGACGACGGGCTGGTCACCGCCAATGGCGGCGTCGAAATCATCATCGGTCAGTATTTTTGTCGCCATTTGGAAAGGCTCCCTTGTCTGTCCAAGCAAACAAATAGGCGATTCCGCCGCCCATCAAAGCCCGCTCTGGGCTCGCTTTAGCACCTCTAACAAGAGCGGGCGAGGCAGGGTCATCAGCCGCGGGCCCTCTGTCCACACAAGGACGCACTCGATTTCACGGCCGGGGAAGCCGGTTTCGAGCACGTTCTGATAGGCCGCCATTTGCGCGAGATAGGCTTCGCCCACGTCCTCCGGGCGGCTTGGTGGTGGCCGGTCTGTCTTGATGTCTGCCACGAGGATCGAGGTGTCCTTCAGCACCAGCCGGTCGACGCGGCCATTGATCAACGTGCCCTCCGGCCAGCCTGATCCTGCGCCAACGATGGCCGCTTCTGCGCGTCCGGCGGGGTCGAAGACAGCGGCCATGGCAGGGTCGTTCAGCGTGGCGATGGCCGTGTTCGCGATTTCCGTGCGTTCGGCCCCGGAGAGGGCGGGTTCTCGGGCGAGGAACGTCGCCGCTGTCTCTTCCCAGGCATCGGCGGGCGATTGGGGCAGTCGCTCCAAAAGGCTGTGGATCAGGCGGCCTCGAAGGCGGCGATCAGGGGGCCTGGGGCCGAGGGGGTCAAGGACCGGGGCGTCGTCAGCTAGCAGCCGGGACGGGCTGATCGCCCTTGTTCCTTGTTGCTCCTGTGAAGCGCGAACGCGTAGCCAAGCGGGCGCGTCAAGGTCGTCCGGTTCGGTCCGCTGCGAAGCGCTGGCCAATGGCGGCATCGGCCCGAGTTCGAGAATGCCCGTAGCCTCGTCCTCATTCGCGCCAGCGCGGGCAAAGCCCCTGGCGCAGAGGTCATACCAGGACATGTCCGCATAGCCTGCACGGTTGACGCTGCCGAACCAGTGCCCGCACACGATCAGGCGGTCCTGCGCCCGCGTCAGCGCCACATAGAGGAGGCGTACATGCTCCTCCAGCATCCGCGCTTCGGCATCGGCGCGCGCATCGGCGAGGATGTTAGTGTCGTTCTTCTTGTTCGGCGCCCAGACGGGCAGGCCATTGTCCAGCGTGAGCAGGGCGCTGCGCTGGGGGCCCGGCGCGGAGGTCGTGTCCGGCAGGATGACCACCGGCGCTTGTAGCCCCTTCGCGCCATGCACTGTCATCACGCGCACAGCGTCGCCCGCCTCGGCCAGGTCGCGCTTGATTTCGCTTTCGTCGCGTTCCATTGCAGACAGGAACGTCTGCAGCGACGCGCCCCGCTCGCCATCATGGGCGATTGCCCGCGCCAGCAGAGCTTCCACCGGATCACGCGCCGGTGTGCCAAGCCGCGCGCCGATCCTGTCCCAGCCAGTCTCCTCGCCAAGGACAGGACGCTCCAGAACAGCCGTCAGAAATTCGAAGGCGGGCCAATCCCCGCGCTCCAGCAGCGCCTCAAGGAAAGCGCGCGGTTCGGCGTGGTCAGAGTTTTCACTCGCCAGAAGCCGCGACCAGAGGCTGGTATCCTTACCCCGGCCATGGGCGAGCTTGAACAGGTGCTTGTCATCGTCCACCAGGTCGCAGAACGGCCCGCGCAGGATCTCCGCCAGCGTCAGGTCATCGC
>JBCBCP010000122.1:0-2917 GCA_038530575.1 Pseudomonadota bacterium | reverse complement strand
AAAACCAAGCCGACACAGCACTCTGTGAAAGAACTGCGCTCCATCGGCCTCGCCCCCGACATCCTCGTCTGCCGCTCCGAAGGGCCGATCCCGAAGAAAGAGCGGGAAAAGCTCGCGCTCTTTTGCAACGTGCGCCCTGACAGTGTGATTGCGGCGCAGGACCTGTCGACCATCTACGACGCGCCGTTGACCTACCACCACGAAGGGCTCGATCAGGCAGTACTCGACGCGTTCCAGATATCCCCGGCTCCGAAACCGGACCTCGCCAAATGGGAAGACGTCAGCGACCGCATCCACAACGCCGAGGGCGAGGTGCGCGTGGCCATCGTCGGCAAATACACCCAGCTGGAAGATGCCTACAAATCCATAGCCGAGGCATTGACCCATGGCGGTATGGCCAACCGCGTCCGCGTCAAGATCGACTGGGTCGATGCTGAACTCTTTGAGAACGAAGACCCTGCCCCGCACCTCGAGGGCTTCCACGCCATCCTTGTGCCTGGCGGCTTTGGCGAACGTGGTACCGAAGGCAAGATCCGCGCCGCCGAATTTGCCCGCACCCGAAACGTCCCCTACCTCGGCATCTGCCTTGGCATGCAGATGGCCGTGATCGAGGCTGCCCGCAATGTCGCGGGTCTTGCCAAGGCCGGGTCTGAGGAATTCGATCACGAAGCGGGCAAGAAACGGTTCGAGCCTGTCGTCTATCACCTCAAGGAGTGGGTGCAGGGCAATCACAAAGTCCAGCGAAGGGCCGATGATGATAAGGGCGGCACTATGCGCCTCGGCGCCTATGACGCGGTGCTGGAAGCCGGGTCAAAGGTCGCTGACGTCTACGGAAATACGGCTATCGACGAACGTCACCGCCATCGGTACGAAGTCGACATCGCCTACCGCGAACAACTGGAAAAGGCCGGCCTCACTTTTTCGGGAATGAGCCCAGATGGCCGCCTGCCCGAGATTATCGAATGGCCCGACCACCCGTGGTTCATAGGGGTCCAGTTCCACCCCGAACTGAAGTCCAAACCTTTCGACCCACACCCCCTCTTTGCCGATTTTGTCCGTGCGGCCCGCGACGTCAGCCGGTTGGTGTAAACGTCTAGCGCATGCCGACAACAGCCAGTGGGGCCGCAACTCCACGCGCTGAGACGTCACCGACTTCTTCGGTGCCGTCCAGCATGGCCTCTGCCGCAACACCGCTTGCCAGGGTGAGCGCAAACCCATGCTCTTTGGCCAAGCCCTCAAGCCGGGATGCGATGTTGACGGTCTGGCCCAGCGCGGTGAACTCCAGCCGCCGATCATCGCCAAATGCCCCGACAAGCGCGGGGCCCGCGTGCAAGCCGGCGGCGCTTTGCAGCCCTTCAGCATCCAACGCGGAACGAATATCGGCCCAGGCGTCCAGCGCGGCGCGCGCCCCGGTGCCATCTTCATTCAGGCCGAAAATCACCATCGCCCCGTCGCCTACGAATTTGTCGACCACACCGCCCCGCCGCGCCGCGCCGTCCAGAACCGCGGCGCGGAACCGCGACAGGACGCCTGCAACCTCTTCGGCGCCCAGCTTCTCGGTCAGGGCGGTAAAGCCGCGCAGGTCGATCATCAGCACAGTGATCTCCTGCCGGGCGGGCTTGCGCAGATCCTCCAGCGCCGCGTCGCTCAGCCGCGCGCTCAGCTCACCGGGCAAAAAGCGGCGCAAGGTCTCTGACGCCTCCACCTCGCGCGCCACATCCCAGACCAATCTGCGTGCCCGGTAGACGGCGGCCGCAATGACCAGCCCAAGCACGGTCAACATCACGAGGCGCATTACATTGGGCGGCACCGAATAGAGCACCTGAACCTCAACCATCACTGGCGGAGGCCAGTCCGCGCCAACCATCGGCGCGTGAAACGTGACCGCCGCGCAGACGCCCAACAGGCCGATCATCGTGAAGACGTGAAGCTCGACCCGGTATCGCAGGGCCTGCACCGCAAGCACCAGCGCCGCCACGAGCAACAGCGGGCTGGCCAGTGCCAGCAGCGACGGCGTGAGAGGATCGCGCACATCGATGTATAGCTGAAACCCAAGCAGTGCGATTTCCAGCGTATTGAACAGCCAACTGTGCCAAAACCGGAACCGCGCGGGGTGCGAAAGCACGAAGTTCACCGCCCCGAGCAAGAAGTAGCAACCGGCCCCGGCCAAGAGCCAGCGCAACTCAGTCCGGCGCACATCCAGCCCGTCTTGGTCCAACGTGCGGAGCAGAACCAGCACCCCGCCAAAAAGCGCAAGGGCAAGAAACATCCGTAGCATCGCGATCAGGCGTTCGGCTTCGGTATCCGAACGGCGCAGCAGTGCGATACCCGGTCCAGTCTGGCTCATATCTGCCCCTCATTCACAAAGGCACCATCACGCAATTGCATATTTGCGCCCAAGCGTACCGATGGCTAAGCTTATGCCAATCTTGGGGTTTCGATCATGCGCTTTTTCCACATCATCGCCACCATCCTCGCGCTTTTCCCGTTTGCGGCGGCGGCACAGAACAGCAACCAACCGTATTATCCGGTCGTGATCCTCGACCGCGATGCCGGTATTCTGGGGATCGAAGACCAGATCACGCCGGATCTTGACAGGTCCTTCAACCGCGCGCTTGCGGCTGTCCCGAACCCCCGCGTCCTTGTGCTCAACAGCCCCGGCGGGCGCGTTGCACCGGCCCTTGAAATCGCCAAGAAAGTCCGCGCGCGCGGGATGAATACCCGCATCCGCTCCGGACAGGAGTGTTTTTCCGCTTGCGCGCTGATCTTCTTTTCGGGCACCACGCGCGATGCCCGTGGCCAACTCGGCGTGCATCAGATCAGCTCACCCTCGGGGGACCTGGTAACCGGTCAGTTCGCCATCGCCGACATTATCGAAACGCTGGATGAGTTTGGCGTGCCGTCCGAGGTTGTCACG
>JBCBCP010000121.1:0-2947 GCA_038530575.1 Pseudomonadota bacterium | reverse complement strand
CGAAGATCCCGAGAACCCCAGCCGCAGCACCCGGTTGCAATTATGAGAAAGGCCGCCCGAGGGGCGGCCTTTTTGCTTGCCCGGATAAGAATTTATTGACGTCGCATCCCACTTGCCCGCATCGTCCTCAACGTCAGGAAGAGGAGGACCGTCCCAATGCGAACCCGTGCCGCCGTTGCGCTTGAAGCTGGAAAACCGCTTGAAATCATGGAGGTCAACCTCGAGGGGCCGAAAGCGGGCGAGGTTTTGATAGAGGTCAAGGCCACGGGCATCTGTCATACAGACGAATTTACCCGCTCGGGCGCCGACCCCGAGGGCCTGTTCCCCTCCATTCTCGGCCACGAAGGCGCCGGTGTTGTTGTCGAGGTCGGCGAAGGCGTCACAACCCTCAAACCCGGCGATCATGTCATCCCGCTTTACACGCCTGAATGTCGTGAGTGTCACTCGTGCCTGAGCGGCAAGACGAACCTGTGCACTGCGATCCGCGGCACGCAGGGTCAGGGCCTCATGCCCGACGGTACCACGCGTTTTTCCATGCTCGATGGCACGCCGATCTACCACTACATGGGCTGCTCGACCTTTGCCAATCACACAGTTCTGCCCGAGATAGCACTGGCGAAAGTGCGTGAAGACGCGCCGTTCGATAAGATTTGCTACATCGGTTGCGGCGTGACGACCGGCATCGGCGCGGTCATCAACACCGCTGGCGTCGAGATCGGCGCGACCGCCGCCGTCTTTGGCTTGGGCGGCATTGGCCTCAACGTGATTCAGGGCCTGCGCATGGCGGGTGCGGACAAGATCATCGGCGTCGACCTGAACTCCGACAAGGCGGAGATGGCGCGCAAGTTCGGCATGACCGATTTCGTGAACCCCTCCGAGCTGCCCGAGGGCCAGACGGTGACGCAGGCCATCGTGGAGTTGACCAAGACCGAACAGGACGCTTTTGGCGGCGTCGACTATTCTTTTGATGCTACCGGCAATGTGCAGGTGATGCGCGACGCGCTCGAATGTTCGCACCGCGGGTGGGGCGTGTCGGTGATTATTGGCGTTGCGCCCGCCGGGGCCGAGATCAGCACGCGGCCTTTCCAGCTGGTCACGGGCCGTGTCTGGAAAGGGACGGCCTTTGGCGGCGCGAAGGGTCGGACGGATGTGCCAAAGTTTGTCGACTGGTACATGGACGGCAAGATCGAGATTGACGACATGATCACGCACAAGCTGACCTTGGACGAGATCAATCACGGCTTCGACCTGATGCATGAAGGCAAGTCGATCCGCGCGGTGGTGGAATTCTAGATTGTAGATCAGGGCATTGGATCGTACCTAAATCCTGCAAGTAGGCGCTGGACACGGTCTTCGACTCCCCCTATACGCCTTTCATCCAGATCGGGCACGCCACGCGTGCCCCTCTTCGTTTGGACCATAGTACCGCGCACTTGCGGTGCGACACGACGCGACGAGGGTGCCGGATGCGCCGTTATCCTCCAATCCGTTGAAACACCCAAAGTAAGGGTGACACATATGGCCATTGCCAGCCAGAACATCCGCATTCGCCTGAAGGCGTTTGACTACCGGGTTCTCGACGCCTCCACGCAGGAGATCGTGAACACGGCCAAGCGGACCGGCGCCTCCGTTCGGGGCCCCATCCCGCTTCCCAACAAGATCGAAAAATTCACCGTCCTGCGCGGCCCCCACGTGGACAAGAAGTCCCGCGACCAGTTCGAGATCCGCACGCACAAGCGCATGCTCGACATCGTCGATCCGACCCCGCAGACCGTTGACGCGCTGATGAAACTCGACCTCGCCGCTGGCGTGGATGTCGAGATCAAGCTGCAATCGTAAGGGAGGGCACCTGTTATGTTGCGCTCCGGCGTTATTGCAAAAAAAGTGGGGATGACCCGCCTCTTCCAGGAAGATGGCAAGCAGATCCCCGTCACCGTTCTTCAACTCGACAAGCTGCAGGTTGTCGCGCAGCGCACGGCCGAAGATCACGGCTATACGGCCGTTCAGCTGGGTGCCGGCACGGCCAAGGCCAAGCGCACCAGCCAAGCGATGCGCGGCCACTTTGCCGCCGCCAAGGTCGAGCCCAAGCGCAAGGTTGCAGAGTTCCGGGTCGACCCCGAGAACATGCTGGCCGTGGGCGAAGAGATCATTGCCGACCACTACTTTGAGGGTCAGTTCGTCGACGTGGCGGGCACCTCGATCGGTAAGGGGTTTGCCGGTGCCATGAAGCGGCACAATTTCGGCGGCCTGCGCGCCTCGCACGGCGTGTCGATCAGCCACCGTTCGCACGGCTCCACCGGCCAGTGTCAGGATCCGGGCAAGGTTTTCAAAGGCAAGAAGATGGCTGGCCACATGGGCGCTGCCCGCGTGACCACGCAGAACCTGCAGGTCGTCAAGACCGACACGGCCCGTGGCCTGATCATGGTCAAGGGCGCGGTGCCGGGCTCCAAAGGGGGCTGGGTCACGGTCAAGGATGCGGTGAAAAAGCCGTTCCCCGAGAACGCGATCCTTCCTGCCGCCCTGAAATCCGCCGCCGATGAGGCCGCGAAAGCTGCCGAAGAGGCAGCCGCCGCAGCCGCGGCAGAAGCCGAAGCTGAAGCAGCCCGTCTCGCCGAAGAGCAGGCAGCCGCAGAAGCTGAAGCGCTGAAAGAGGCCGAAGCCAGCATCGAGGCCGACAAGGCCGAAGAAGCGGGTGACGCGCCCAAGAAAGAGGGTGACGAATAATGAAACTCGACGTCATCAAGATGGATGGGGCCAAAGCTGGCTCCGTGGAGCTGGACGAGGCGCTGTTTGGCCTCGAGCCACGCGCCGACATCCTGCACCGTGTGGTCCGCTGGCAGCGTAACAACGCGCAAGCCGGCACGCACAAGGTCAAGACGCGGTCCGAAGTCAGCTACTCGACCAAGAAGATCTATCGCCAGAAGGGCACCGGCGGCGCACGCCACGG
>JBCBCP010000120.1:0-3080 GCA_038530575.1 Pseudomonadota bacterium | reverse complement strand
CCTTGCGGCGCCAGAACCTAAATCTGGTGCGTCTACCAATTCCGCCACACCCGCAACGCGCCCGGGCATAGCAAACAGGTCACGCCGTGGCGAGTGATAAACGACCATTCCAGAAAATCAGGGACATTCAGCATTTATTCACCTAGACTCGCCATCACCTAGAGGCAGGTGACATAAGGAACGCCCATGAAACCGAATACGGTCGGGCGCGCCACATCGGGGCAAAACCCCATCGCGCGCATATCGCATCGGCACGCCGGCTTGATTGCTGGAACGATCGTGCTGACGGCTGACGGGGAAATCCCCGTGCAATACCTTTCCGAAGGCGACAGGATCATTACCCGAAACGCGGGCATGGTGCCGCTGCGCGCTATGCGGCTGAACCGGCAAACGGTGCATGCCGTTGCGGTGCAAGCGGGCTCGCTCGGCCAACAACGTCCAGGCACCAACGTCGTTCTGCCAGCGAGCCAGCAAGTACTGGTTCGCGATTGGCGGGCCAAGGCGCTGTCTGGTCAATCGCAAGCGGTCCTGCCCGCTGGATGCCTGATTGATGGCGAGTTCATCACCGATCTTGGGGAACGCCCCATGACGCTGGTGCAACTCGCGTTCGACGCGCCGCACGTCATCTACGCCGACGGGATGGAGCTTTCGATCCCGGCACTGGACATCAGCGTCGCAGCCTAAGCCCCGAGCGCATTGAGGACGCCCGGCAGGGTCTCCGGCAAATCCTCTGCGATGAGGCCGGGGCCAAAGCTGCGCGCGCATTCAACGTGCAGCCACGCCGCGGCGGTGGCGGCGTCCGCGGTGGAAAAGCCGCGGGCAATCAGGCCCGTGATAAACCCCGCAAGCACATCCCCTGCCCCTGCAGTCGCGAGCCACGGCGTCGCGCGATCGTAGCTCGCAGCATGAATGGAGGCTGCGCCGGACGGGTCCGCGATCACCGTGTCTGGCCCTTTGAACAGTATGGTGCAGCCCGCCTTCGCCGCGGCGTCCCGCGTGGCGTCGACCTTGGAATAGGCGGGGCCTTTGGTGGGCTCTGCGTCCAAAGCCCCGGCTATGTCCGGAAAGAGCCGCGAAAACTCACCCCAATGCGGGGTCAGCACGCACCGCTGGTGCAGCAAGCCAAACAGCGGCGCGGAGCGGGCGATGAGCGTCAACGCATCTGCATCCAGCACGCAGGCCCGCCCGCTCCGCAAAACAGCCTCGACGAGGCTGCCGTGATCCTCACTCAGCCCCAGGCCCGGCCCGATGCACAGCGCGTTGATCCGCTTGTCCTCCAGCAGCGCTTCCAGCGCGGCCGCATCCGGCACCCGCGCGAGCATGATCGCAGTGACCTGGCCCGCCACCTCTATCTGCGCTGCGGGCGGCACCCCCAGCGTCACCAGCCCCGCCCCGATCCGAAGCGCGCCTCGGGCGGCCAAACGGGCGGCCCCGGTGCGGCCCGGGCCACCGCTCAGGACCAGTGTGTGTCCGTGATCGAACTTGTGGCCGCCCGGTTTGGCGAGGCTGGGGAGCGTGTCGCGGGTAATGAGGTGGGTTTGGATTGTGTGCCTCCGGCGGGAGTTTACTTCGCCAAGTGAAGTTAGAGACCGATGTCAGCGATGACGATTTTGCCACAAGCTTTGGGACCATAGTCAAGGTAGTGGCCAAGTTTGGGGCGGTGGAAGGTGACGGTAAGGTTAGCCATGATGCACCAGTCAAAGGGGTTATCGTCACCAGGGCCAAGGTAACGCCCGGAGTCTGCGCAAAGCCCCGACGGCACATCAATTGAAATGACTGGCGGTCCACCGTTTTTGTGAACCGATTGAGCGGTGTTTAACTCCATTTCCGTATATTTCATCCCAACTGGGCGAGACAGCCCGGTTCCAAACAGCGCATCAATGACCAACGCTATGTCTGGATGATCCTCGAGATATCCGTCCATGACTTTGTCGCGCAGCGTGTGAGCGTTCCCGTTCTCAAGCCATCTTTCACAGTTCGCCTTCGCATCTGGCGGCAATCGCTGCGGCTCGCCATGCAGGAACACCTCAACATCCCACCCCAACGCCTTCAGCAGCCGCGCCACAACAAACCCATCGCCGCCATTGTTCCCCGGTCCGCACAGAACCACAGCACGCCGCGCGCCTTCCGCCAGTTCCGGCCACTCCGCCAGCACAGCGTCCACCACGCCCTGCCCCGCGCGCTCCATCAGCTCGAGGCCTGTGACACGGCCCGAGGCGATGGCCTCCGCCTCAATGGCGCGCATCTGCGCGGCGGTCAGCAGTTCGGTCATTTCGCCTCGCGATTCACTTTCGTCTAATTTTTGTGCGCTTTGCCCATTTGCGCGCCGCCACTTGCCTCTTCGACACTGGAAACCCCTTTTCCCTATACCTCCGCATGGACGCCCCTGCCCCCGGATGGTCTGCCTTCCCGCGACGACAGTGCCATAGGGAGGGCCCGATGAAAAAGATCGAAGCGATCATCAAGCCGTTTAAGCTTGATGAGGTCAAGGAGGCCCTGCAGGAGGTCGGCGTGCAAGGCCTGAGCGTGATCGAGGTCAAAGGCTTTGGCCGTCAGAAGGGCCACACGGAGCTCTACCGCGGCGCCGAATACGTGGTCGACTTTTTGCCGAAGGTGAAAGTCGAAGTCGTGCTTGATGACGATCAGGTTGATGCTGCGATTGCAGCGATCGTTGACGCGGCCAAGACGGAAAAAATTGGTGACGGCAAGATTTTCGTGACCGGCGTCGAACAAGCCATCCGCATCCGCACCGGCGAGGCCGGCTCGGACGCGTTGTAAATTACCCCCAAGACAGGAAGGGAAAGACCAGATGGGTAACAAAGTTCTGGACATGATGAAGGAAGAGGACGCGGCCTATGTCGACATCCGCTTCACCGACCCGCGCGGCAAGCTGCAGCACGTGACGGTGATGGCTGATCAAGTCGACGAGGATTTCCTCGAAGAAGGGTTCATGTTCGACGGCTCGTCCATCGCGGGCTGGAAGGGTATCGAAGCCTCCGACATGAAGCTGATGCCCGATGTTGAGAGCGCCTATGTCGATCCGTTCTATGCGGAAAAGACGATCTGCGTGCACTGCTCCA
>JBCBCP010000119.1:0-3125 GCA_038530575.1 Pseudomonadota bacterium | reverse complement strand
GTCAAAGCCCTGCAGCACGATGATATCGGGCGCAACAGCGTCGATTTCTGCAACAACCGCGATCACCTGATCGTCAGTTCCGCGCGAGATGTCCCGCAACAAAAGGCCCGGCCCCTTGCGGAAGAGTTCCGTGTTATACGTCGCGATGCGGAGCGTTTCGGCGGCGGCCACATGGGCTGCTGCCAGCCAAAGGATCAGGCCAAGGACAAGCCGTTTTCGTCTTGCGCGTAGGTGCGCCGACGCTTTTCCTGAATCATGCTGGCGATCTTGCTCAGGGCGATGCCGCGCATGATCAGGCTGGCGGGGATGAAGGCCCATGCAGTCAGAATCCAGATCAGCGATTGGGAGTCGTCGAACGTGACCGGACCTACCAGATCATGCGCCGCCTTGACCAGCGCGGGGATGATGAACGGAAGCATTACGCCCATCGCAATGGCCACACGCGCGTCCCGCTGCATTCGCAACAGCGCGTCGCCGCCCGCGGTTGGATCGAAAAGTGGCAGGTTGATCCAAACGTTGAAGGACGTCCCGCGTGCCGTAGGCCACCCGAACAAGCGCACGAGAATGCCAAAGATCGCCACGGCCAGCAGCGACAACGCGTAGGTCAGTCCGGCGGCCGCGCGCGTCAAGCCAATCGTTTCTTCCGACGCGGCGGGCGGAAGGCTCAGTATAACCAGCCTGACGGGCGAGAACGGAAAGTCCAGACCGTTACCAACAAGGGTTGCCAAAGAGGTGATCGCCG
The DNA here is from genome assembly GCA_038530575.1 of Pseudomonadota bacterium. GTDB lineage: Bacteria > Pseudomonadota > Alphaproteobacteria > Rhodobacterales > Rhodobacteraceae > JBCBCP01. The sequence goes on along the minus strand of JBCBCP010000119.1, from coordinate 2,383 downwards.
AATTGGCTAGCGTAACCTCTGTCCGTCCTTTGCAGATCGTCGTCAGCAAAATAACCATCAAGAACAACGCGATAAAGCGCAGCCTGTTGATCGGCGGCGCATCGCGGAAGGTGATGATCGATGGAAAGACGGAGTTGTATTCCACAAAGACGAGGAAGAACGCCAAGAGGGCGATCAAAACCGTGATCTGCGTACTGTCCGCGCCGATGTCGGGCAGAACAAGCGCCGGGGTGACGATCATCAACGCCACAAGTAAGCCGCGGACGGTTGCGCCCACCATTCGTGTAATCACGTCTCGATCCCTTCAAACTGGCCAGCCGCGATACAGTGCCGCGTACTTGTTCCAACTTGATCCCGCCGGGAAAGGCGGGCTGCCTCATTCTTGCCCAAGTTTTGCCTTCTTTCCCGAAGTGGCTCAAGCTCTTTGGTTAATTCAACTTAACCACTGCGTCTGATTGGGGGCGGGGGTGGTGCGTTATTGCATCAATTTGGCGGCGCAAATGTGGCGCGCGCCAGATATTGTGGTTTCGGTGATTAAAAACACAAACGCCGTGCCTTTTTCCAAGGCACGGCGCAGATTTTTCGAGATGGCGGCGCGGGTCAGACCCAGGGGCGCTCCGCGCTGACCTTGGCTTCGAACGCGTCGATAGCCGGGGCCTTTTCCATCGATAGGCCAATGTCGTCGAGCCCTTCCATCAGGCAGTGCTTCTTAAAGCTGTCCACCTCGAAGCTGAACGTCTCCCCATCTGAGGTGGTGACGCTCTGCGCCTCAAGGTCGACGGTCATGCGGGCATTCGCGCCCTTTTCGGCGTCCTTCATAAGCACGTCCACGGCCTCTTGCGGCAGCGCGATGGGCAAGATGCCGTTCTTGAAGCAGTTGTTGTAGAAGATGTCGGCAAAGCTGGGCGCAATGATACAGCGGATGCCGAAATCCTTGATCGCCCACGGTGCGTGCTCGCGGGACGAGCCACATCCGAAATTGTCGCCAGCAACGAGGATCTCCGCCTCCCGGTATTGCGGCTGGTTCAGCACGAAGTCGGGCAGCTCTTTGCCGTCATCGTCATAGCGCATCTCGTCAAAGAGGTTCACGCCAAGGCCGGAGCGTTTGATCGTTTTCAGGAACTGCTTGGGGATGATCATATCTGTGTCGATGTTGATCAGCGGTAGTGGGGCGGCGATGCCGGTGAGGGTCGTGAATTTGTCCATGGTCGCGGTCCTTTCGGGAACAGCTTGGGCTTGGGCCGTATTGTGTTGCGGGCTGGCCGTTTTGGCCGCCGGGTCCAGGCCAAGTAAATCGGGTTTGGTGATCTGGCTGACAGCGCGCACCTGCGCGCCGCCTGTGATGGGCGTGACGAACTTGCTGCGCACCATTTCGGCAATCATTGCCTCGGCTTGCGGCAAGGTGACCTTGAGCCGATGCGCGATGCCGGCGGCGCTGATGCTGGCCCGGGTGCGGGCATGAAATACTGCCAGCCCGTACATGTAGCGATTATAGGTTGCCGCCACCGGGGCCGCACGACCCAGCGCTGGCAGCAGCGGCGCGGCCGAGGCTGCCCCCATCAGCGACAGAAAGCTGCGGCGTTTCATGCCACGCTCCTGCGCTGAAATCGCCGCCAGATACGCACTACATCAGCTCCCGCACATCCGTCAGTTTGCCGGTGATGGCTGCTGCTGCGGCCATCGCGGGGCTCATCAGGTGGGTGCGCCCGCCGCGGCCCTGCCGGCCTTCGAAGTTACGGTTGGACGTCGCTGCGCAGCGCTCGCCCGGTTGCAGCTGATCGGGGTTCATCGCGAGGCACATGGAGCAGCCCGCAAGCCGCCATTCAAAGCCGGCCTCCTTGAAGATGTCGGCGAGTCCTTCCTCTTCGGCTTGCGCGCGTACGAGGCCCGAGCCGGGCACGACCATGGCGCGCTTCACGGCGATCTTCTTGCCCTTCAGGATTTCGGCGGCGGCGCGCAGATCTTCTATGCGGCCATTGGTGCAGGAGCCGATGAAGACCGTGTCGATGGCCACGTCGCTAAGTGGCGTGCCGGGGGTCAGGCCCATGTAGTCGAGCGAGCGCGCGGCGGCGTCCACCTTGCCGCCCTCGAAATCGGTCGAAGCGGGGACATGCGCCGTGATCGGCAGCACATCTTCGGGCGAGGTGCCCCATGTGACGACGGGGGCGATATCCTCGCCCTTGATCGTGATCACCTTGTCCCAGTGCGCGTCATCGTCGGAGTAGAGCGTTTTCCACCACGCCAACGCGGCTTCCCACTGTGCACCTTTGGGGGCGTGGGGGCGGCCCATGCAGTATTCATAGGTTTTCTCGTCGGGGGCGATGAGGCCCGCGCGCGCGCCGCCTTCGATGGCCATGTTGCAGACCGTCATGCGGCCTTCCAT
>JBCBCP010000118.1:0-3193 GCA_038530575.1 Pseudomonadota bacterium | reverse complement strand
CCATAAGCGCGGCTTGCCCGATACCCGATCCCGGGACAAAAAAGGCCGTCCCGATTGAGCCAGAAATCTTGCACAGCTTGTCACCGAAGGGGATAGGCACTTCGAGTTTCTCGATCATCCGCGTGCCGATGCGATCCAGCGCCTCAAGCTTCAGTTCACCCGGGAAAAGGATCACAAACTCATCGCCGCCCACACGCGCCACCACATCGTCGCCGCGCGTCATTTCGCGAAATACATCCGCGACAACCTGCAAGACATGGTCGCCTGCTGCATGGCCGAGCGTATCATTCACCGCCTTGAAGAAATCGAGGTCGACCTGCATCACCGCAAAAGGTCGATCCCATTCGATCAGCCGGCCCATCACGTGATCGAGCGCGCGGCGGTTGCGCAGACCCGTCAACGTGTCGGAAAGCGCCTTTTCTTCGGCAACCTCCACCGAACTGGCAAGGCTACCATTGAGCTTTTTCAGCGCGTCCATCGCCGCCGTCTTGGCCTCGATCAGGTATAGCATCTCGATCGTCAGGTCGGTTGGTGCGAAGTCCCCGCCGGTGAGGTCAAAGCTGCGCACGGCGTCTGCAATCCCGATCCCAAAACCCAGGTTCAAAACAAGGCTGCCAGCTTCTGGCCCGGGGGTCGCGACACCTTTCAGCTCGGTTCCCGGGGGCTGGCGCATCTGAAAGTGCAACTTCACACCGGCAGAGTTCTGCAAATCGGCCATCGTCTGGATTCGGTGCGGGCGCTTGAGCGCAAACACCTCAAGTAGGCGCGCGCCGACAAGAGGCGTGCCCCCGAAGAGCTTCGAAAGGGTCGGTCCGGCGTGCGTCACGTGCCCGGTTGCATCAAGAAAGACGTGCATAGGGCACAGCACGTCCAGCATCTGAGGTGTTGCGGCAAAATCTTTCATGATGCGCGCGCGCCCAGTTCAAATGCGCGTCCTTCGGCGAAATCCGTTTCGATCAGCGTGATTGCGACCGTTTCGACGTGGCCTGCGCGCCCTTGATGATCCAGAAGTGCCAGCGCGCCATAATCATCCGCAAGCGCGCGCAGGATACCGATCATCACGTGGCCAAACCCGTCGACCTCTGACACGCAAATCAACGCAAATTCCGAAGTAGACCATTCGCGCAGCTCGATCCTCGGCAGTTCAAGGTCAGGCATGGCCATGCGCACTCGGTCAGGCAAATCATCCAGCGAGTGCAGAAATTCGACAAGAGTCACGCCACCAAAGCGCAAAAGGCGCCGGATGGTCTCCATGTTGGGGTGCGAGACGAGGTAGGTGCCGAGATCCTCGAGGATGTCGGGCCGCGTGTGTCCGGTGACCGTTGCAGCGGCCGCGATCAACGCGTCGGTAATCGCATCGTCATAGAGCATCATCGGCTCGAAGGTGGCGACAGGCGCATCGGCAGAGCGCACAACGGCCTCCCATTTGTCGCCACCGTAGCTGTCGATCACAAACAGCTCGACCGCCTTGTTTACAAGTCCGTGCATGCACCGCCCCAATACTCGTCAGATCTGGGGCACAGGCTGTAGCAAAACGGTTAACATTGGCTCTACAAGTAAAATTGAGCCGAAAGTTAACGGGTGCGCAATCCTGCGACTAGAAGTCGGTCGGTGCGCCCCCTTCTGCCTTGCGCCGCGAGACGAAGGCTTCCAACTCTTCGCGGATGCTTTCGTCGAGCGCGGGCGCTTCAAAGCTTTCCATGATCCGCTTGAACATCACGTGCGCCCGCTCGGGGGTCCAGACCCCGCCCGCAGCCTCCCATCCTTCATAATTGCGCCAATCGCTCAGGAAGGGCTGGTAGAAGGCCGTGGTATAGCGGTCCTGGGTGTGCTGGATGCCAAAGAAGTGGCCGTCATTGCCGACCGACTTGATGGCATCAAGTGCGATCTCGTCAGGGCCTGTGGCACAAATCGCGGGATCCATATAGCGTTGGATTTGCTGCAAAATCTCGCAGTCCATGATGAACTTTTCGGGGCTCGCGATCAGCCCGCCTTCCAGCCAGCCGGCGGAGTGGTAGACCATGTTGGTGCCGGATTGGACCGCCGCCCAAAGGCTGTTGGATGTCTCCCACATCGCCTGCCCGTCCGGCACATTGGCCGCGCACACGCCCGACGAGCGCATCGGCAGACCATAGTAACGCGCCATCTGGCCCGTCATCTGCGTGGCGCGCATATATTCCGGGGTGCCAAAGGCGGGCGCGCCCGACTTCATGTCGACATTGGAGGTAAAGGTGCCAATCACACAGGCCGCGCCCGGGCGAATGATCTGTGCCAATACGATCGCGATCAGTCCTTCGGCAAGGCTTTGCGCCACGGCACCAGCCATCGTCACGGGCGCCATGGCGCCTGCCAGCGTAAAGGGCGTAACCACAAGGCCCTGGTTACGCCGCGCCAGCCGCATCCAGCCGTCCAGCATCGGGATGTCATGCTTCAGCGGGCTGGTCGAATTGATGTTGGTGTACATCTTCGGCCCTGCGTCAAACTCCTCGTGGCTGTGCCCGCCTGCGATGCGCACCATTTCCATCACGTCCTCAACCCGTTCTTTGCCGAGGCTGTAGGCGTGCGCGACCTTGTCGGTCAGCGTCAGCTTGTCATAGAGCACATCGAGGTGCCGGACGCTGGCATGCACGTCGACCGGCTCCACCGGATACCCGCCGACAAAGTGGATGCAGTTGAAATACTGGCTCAGCTTCAAAAGATCGGCGCATTGCGCGCGCGTGCCGGGCATCTTCCGGCCCAGTTCCATGTCCCAGTAATTCGGCGGGCTTGAAACATTGCCGAAATTCAGATGGTTGCCGCCAATGGTAATTGTCCGGTCCGGATTGCGGGGCGTGATCTGAAACTCGGACGGGGCCATGGCCACGTATTCCATCACCATATCGCGGCCCATGCGAACGTTCTCGCCATTGCAGGTCGCGCCTGCCTTGCGGAAAATCTCGAGCGCCTCGTGGTTCAGGATCTCGATCCCGACCTCCTCGAGGATTCGCATCGCGCCATCGTGCACCGCCTCGACCCCTTCGGGGCTGAGCGGCTCAATGGGGGTGTCGATTATGCGCGGTGGGTTCCAGGGCATCTGCTCAATCACGTCCGCCCCGCGCCGCGCCGCTGCACCTGCGCGCCCGCCACCTCGCGATCGTCTGCGTGTTTCCGCCATGCCGCTTCCTTTCGTATGCCGTGGTGCGCACCACCTCAC
>JBCBCP010000117.1:0-3230 GCA_038530575.1 Pseudomonadota bacterium | reverse complement strand
AGGAAGTCATCCGCTCGGTGAAGCCCGGCCAGCAAGTGGTCAAGATCGTCCATGACGGCCTGGTCGAAATGCTGGGCGGAGAAGAGGCCGACACAACGCTGAAGATCGACAGCCCGCCTGCAGTCATCATGATGGCGGGCCTGCAGGGCTCCGGTAAAACGACCACGACGGGCAAGCTCGCCCTGCGTCTGGCCTCGAAAGAGAAGAAGAAGGTCTTGTTGGCAAGCCTCGACGTGCGCCGCCCGGCGGCCATGGAACAGCTCGCCATTCTGGCCGACCAGGCCGGCGAGGGGGTTACGGCGCTGCCCATCATGCAGGGCCAGCTGCCCGCAGACATCGCCAGGCGCGCCATTCAGGCCGCAAAGCTCGGCGGCCATGACGTTCTCATCCTCGACACGGCGGGCCGCACCACGCTGGACGAGCAGATGATGAACGAGGCGGACGAGATCGCCACCATCGCCTCGCCCCAGGAAACACTGCTCGTCGCCGACAGCCTGACCGGCCAGGACGCGGTGGAGACCGCCAAGCGCTTCCATGAGCGCCTGCCCCTGACGGGTCTTGTTCTGACGCGAATGGACGGCGACGGGCGCGGCGGCGCGGCCCTCTCTATGCGCGCAGTCACGGGCCTGCCGATCAAGTTCCTCGGGGTCAGCGAAAAGCTGGACGGGATCGAGGCGTTTGACGCCAAGCGCCTCGCGGGCCGCATTCTCGGTCAGGGCGACATTGTCTCCCTGGTTGAGAAAGCCGCTGAGAATTACGACCAGGAAAAAGCCGAGCGCATGGCGAAGAAGATGCGCAAGGGCGAGTTCGACCTGGAAGACCTGGCCGACCAGCTGCGCCAGATGCAGAAGATGGGCGGCCTTGGCGGCATCATGGGCATGCTTCCCGGCGCGAAAAAGGCCAAGCAGGCCATGGACGCGGCCAATCTCGACGACAAGGTGCTCGCCCGCCAGGAAGCCATCATCTCCTCCATGACGCGCGAGGAGCGCCGCAAGCCCGCGCTTCTGAATGCTTCACGCCGCAAGCGCATCGCTGCGGGCGCGGGCGTGACCGTGCAGGACGTCAATCGCCTGATGAAGATGCACAAGCAGATGGGCGGCATGATGAAGAAGATGCGCAAAGGCGGCATGAAAGGCCTGATGGGCGCGATGGGGGGCGGGATGCCACCGGGCGGCATGGGCGGAATGGCCGAGGGCATGAGCCCGGCGGATTTGGCGAAGCTTGGCGGCGCGCCTGGCGGCTTGCCGGGCCTCCCCGGTGGCGGAGGCCTGCCAGGACTTCCGGGCGGGGGGAAGAAGAAGTGATGGCGCGAACGACCATTACAGGCTTTGCTTTTTTAGTTTGCTTGGCCGCTTGCTCAGATCAGACATGCGACAATGCCCCGGACGCTCTGAAAGCTAAGGCACTGGCAGAGGCAATAACGGACGAAACTCGGCTGCATGCGCGTGACGGTGAAACAATTACGGTGCATACATACGGCCCAGATAGCATTTGGCTCGGTTTGCGTTCCCGTGTGCGGGTCATTCAGTCGAGGAAGCGTGACGGTGGCAGCTTGAGCAACTTGCCGAAGTTGCACGGGCGACTGCACAAGATCGATTTTGATCAATGCGGCGATATCGTCAGCGTTTCTGACGAATACTTCGACAACCTTGAAATTGATGACCTACTGCTATTGCGTGACCACACGCGAATAATTCCGGTGACGGTACAATGACGTCAATCTGCAATAGTATCAGTATTCACGAATCGACGGTCCCTTCGATTACCGAGCCTGTCTGGCGGCTTGCCGGGACCGCCGTATGGGGGAAGAAGAAGTGATCCTGCGCTTTGTTTCCATGAGCTGCATGTTCGTGCTCAGTGCCGTTTCAGCGCAGGCAGAACCTGTCATGTCCAAGGCAGAATTGTTCGAGCGCATGGAGCAGGAACTTATTCTCTGCCAAGAGAAGTCGCTGACCCTGCCTGCAGCCAATTCAGCTGTCTACACGACGGTGACAACATCTAAGGTTTGCGCCCCGACGAACGTGCCCGCGCTTTACCGTATCGGCGTCGAAGCCGATTGTGCTGTGAAGTATCGGGTGTCTGAAACAGGTATCCCGCGCGTGGAATCAAGCGAATGCAATACTGCGTTCAATGGCAATTTTGAACCGTCAGACCGCGCTGCTTTTCACCTCGATATGGCCAAACAGATGTATGAGTTTCTCAGCCTCAAATCGGTTGAACGTAGCCGTTTGAACATCTCAAGCGCCTTTGAAGCAGACGCACTCGGACTTCTCGTCCAGCCTTACGAGTTCCTTCACAAGCGGGGTGAACCTCATCTCGTTGAACCCGTACTTATCCCGCTGCCGACCCCGCACCAGCCCATTCTGGCCGACGAATTGGTCGATCAACCAGAGGAGCAGGCCGAACAATGACCTCCCCCATCGACCAGCTCGCTGAATATCGCGCCAGCATCGACAATCTCGATGCCATCCTGCTGCACACGCTGGCGGAGCGGTTCAAGGTGACCCAGGCCGTTGGGCGCCTCAAGGCCGCCCATGACATGCCGCCCGCCGACAAGGCCCGCGAGGCGCGCCAGATCGAGCGGCTGCGCACCCTTGCCGAAGAGTCCAATCTCGACCCCGTCTTCGCTGAGAAGTTCCTCAACTTCATCGTCGCCGAAGTCATCCGCCACCACGAACAGATCCGGGATCAGAAATCGTGATGCCGCATCTCCCATTTCCGCTGATCCCTGCGAAGGCAGGGATCCATGGCCGAAAGACGCTGCCGGGTGCTCCCGGTCGTGAACACCAGTCCATGGACACCTGCCTCCGCCGGTGTCTGCGGGCTTTCTAACAGAGACGCCAAACATCAGGAGAAACCCATGGCCCTCAAGATCAGGCTCGCCCGTGGCGGGTCCAAGAAACGTCCCTTCTACCGCGTTGTCGTCGCCGACAGCCGCATGCCGCGCGACGGCCGCTATATCGAGAAGATCGGCACCTATGACCCGCGCCTCGCCAAGGATGACGAGAACCGCGTGCAGATCGACGGCGCACTTGCCGCCGCCTGGATCAAGAAAGGCGCCAAGCCGACCGACCGCGTGGCCCGCTTCCTGAGCGCCATGGAAGTCGACGGCGCGCCTGTCTATGCCTGGGAGCACGGCAACAACCCGAACAAGGGCGAGCCCGGCACCAAGGCCAAGGAACGCGCCGAGGAGAAGGCCGAGAAGGAAGCCGCTCGCAAGGCCGCTGAAG
>JBCBCP010000116.1:0-3231 GCA_038530575.1 Pseudomonadota bacterium | reverse complement strand
TTGAACGGCCGGGATTTTGCGCCTTTCGAAGTGCTTAAGGAACTGCCGATGGCGATGACGGCACATGTTGTCTATGCCGCGCTGGACGATCGGCCCGCAACGCTCTCGGCGCGCATGATTGACGTGATCCGGCAGGACATCGGCTACGATGGTCTCCTGATGACGGACGACATATCGATGAAGGCGCTTAAAGGACCTGCTGACCAGAACGCGCGCGCCGCGCTGGACGCCGGCTGTGATGTTGTTTTGCATTGCAATGGGTCTTTGGCCGAACGGATAGCCGTTGCGAAGGCCTCGGGCCGCATGACAGACGCCGCACAGCGGCGGGCCGAGGCCGCATTGTCCCAGCGCGTGCGCCCCGCCGATGTTGACATTCCCGGGCTGGAAGCTGAACTTGAGACGCTTTTCTAGCCGGGCAGGGTGATGGCGGAACCGGACGATTTTCAGGAAGATGCTTTAAGCGTCACCGAACGCCTCGCCGCCGAGGCGCTGATTGTTGATGTGGATGGGTTTGAGGGCCCGCTCGATCTTCTGCTCACGCTAAGCCGCACGCAGAAGGTGGATTTGCGCAAAATCTCTGTCCTGCAACTGGCGCATCAATATCTGGCGTTTGTGGAACGTGCCAAAGCGTTGCGTCTGGAACTCGCGGCCGATTACCTCGTGATGGCGGCTTGGCTCGCGTTTCTGAAATCGCGCCTCTTGCTGCCGCCCGACCCAACCGAAGAAGGGCCAAGCGGCGAGGAACTTGCCGCCCACCTCGCGTTCCAGCTGGAACGTTTGCAGGCGATGCGCGATGCGGCGGCCAAACTGATGGCCCGTGACCGGCTCGGGCGGGATATTTTTGCACGTGGCACTACCGAAGAGGTCACGCGCATTCGAACCGTAAAATATACCGCGTCCCTTCTGGACTTGATGCAGGGATATGCGCGCATCCGCACCAAGGATGAATTCCGCCCGTTTGTCATGGACCGCGATGCGGTTTGGACGATGGAAGAGGCGTTAGGCCGGATGCGCGGACTGATCGGGTTCGCGGGGTCGTGGACGGACATTTCAACCTATCTGCCCGACGGCTGGGACGCCCAACCGGCGCGCCGCCGGTCCGCCACCGCGTCGACTTTTGCAGCCACGCTTGAACTGGTGAAAGAGGGCCGGCTGGAAATCCGACAGGGCGATACATTCGCACCGATCGAAGTGCGCAAGAAGGATTAGCTGCGTGTCTGAGGACATTGAACCCATTGAAGAAAGTCTGTTTGATGCGCCGCCCATGGCCGAACAGGAGCGCATGGTCGAGGCTGTTCTTTTCGCCAGCGCAGAGCCGGTGACGGTAAAGGAACTGGCGGGGCGCTTGCCCCACGGGTGCGATCCGGCTGAGGCTTTGGTTCGGGTTCGAAAGCGCTACGAGGGCCGCGGCGTGGAACTACGCCGTGTCGGTGACGCTTGGGCGATGCGCACGGCTGGTGACTTGGGCTTTTTGATGCAAAAGGAAACGGTAGAGACGCGCAAGCTGTCCCGGGCCGCGATCGAAACGCTTGCCATTGTTGCCTATCACCAACCTGTCACGCGCGCCGAGATCGAGGAGATTCGCGGCGTGTCCGTGAGCCGTGGCACCGTCGACCAGTTGCTGGAATTGGAATGGATTCGGTTGGGCCGACGCCGCATGACGCCGGGGCGCCCTGTGACCTTTGTGGTCACGCAGGATTTTCTGGATCATTTTGGCCTCGAATCCGCGCGCGACCTGCCGGGCTTGAAGGAACTGCGTGCGGCGGGCCTCTTGGAAAACCGCCCAATGCCCGGTGCCGCAGCAGACGGCGAGGACGAGGAGGCTGGCGACGACGGCCAGGATGAACTTTTCGAAGACTGATCCTCAAAACGGCCGCATTTGACCGCTATGTCGTCGGCAAGCAACGTGGAGTGATACCATGAACGTCAATCAGATCCTGAACATGATCCTGCGGATAGTGATGCGCAAAGCGATCAACAAAGGCATTAACGCGGGCGCAAAGCGGATGGGCGGCAATAACAGCCAAAGTGGCCCCGGTAAAAACCGCGGGATGAAACAAGCCCGCCAAGCGGCGAAGATGAGCCGAAAAATCGGGCGCATGTAACGGCAATTCTCGTTTTGCGATAAATTAAGTCTCTGCTACGCTCATTCGCATTTGAAGGTGGGAAGATTGCAATGGCAGAGAACGACGTGGCGGTTGCGGCCACAGAGAAACCGGCAAATACAGCCGCGGCGGTCTCGCTCGGCATTACCGTGATTATCCTTTACGCCATCTTTGTTTCCGCGGTGGCGCTAGGCTTCTCCAGCTACATTTACCGCGCGGCTTGGGAGACGGATTTCAACGTCTTTCCCGCATCCGCCGGTCCTGTGCCTGAAGCAGCTGTAACGCGGCAAAGCCTTGATTCCATGGTGTTCATTCTTCAGCGTGAGGAGGCGCTGGAACGCGCCAAAGCAGATACAGAAAGGGTAATTCGTGATCTGCGTGCAGAAGCCGCGGAAGCCAGCGCGGCTGTGAACATGTCGTTCGCTCCGATTGCGCGCGCGCGCGACCAGATGCGGGTCTATACCGGTTTTGTCGCAAGTGATCTGGAGCCGTTCCGTGCTTCCCTGGACCCAGAATTCGAGGCGAAATACGCACAGGTCTTGCAAGACGGCGATCTGGGTCCGCATGGCCGTCTCAGCGCCTTGCTTTCGTTGACCGAAGAGGGGCTTACCAATCCGGCTGTTGCGGAAGAACAGCGCGTCGCCTTTGGTGATTTCAAGGAAGCAACCACAGCGCGCCTAAGCGCCCACTTGGCAGAGATCGAAGCGGCAAACGCGGCCTCCCACAAGCTGCAACAGGAGCGTCAGGTCATCCGCGACAAGATCACCGAACAGCAGAGCATCCTTTCTGATCACCGCGATGCCACGAAGGCGCTGCAGGACATTCTACCGGTCAATTCCGTCACGCGCGCGCAATTGGCCTCGTTGCGGATGGACACGCCGCTCTTGCCCGACGATTTGCTGCTTCGTCTTGTCAGTTTTCCAACGATTTTTCTGACCCTGATTGTGACGATTGCGGCGGGGGGTCTTGGGACGGTCGTATCGTTTTCGCGCCGCTATTACTCTGGCAACAGTTCAGGGCTGACCAGATCGCGTCTGTTCGTAAATGTGGGTGAGGGGATCGCGGCGGCGATCGCGATCTTTTTGTTTTCGGGGGCGGGTATGCTTGCGCTGACGCAAGGTGGCGC
>JBCBCP010000115.1:0-3333 GCA_038530575.1 Pseudomonadota bacterium | reverse complement strand
CCCTATGCCCCTCAAAAGTCTGGAGGGGGGCGTCCTCACCGATGCGCCAGAGCTTTGCAGTGGAGTCGGAATGACCCGTCACGAATAGGGCCGGATCCGTAGCATGAATTGCGAGAGCGTAAACTGGGCTGTCCATCTCCACCGTGTCCAGCAGCCGATTGTGCGTCGCGGCGTGTGCCAGCGCCGTGCGCGCGGCGGGGTTTTCATCGCGCCGGAAGCGCTCCAAGACCAAGCGGCTCTCGGCGTTGGGATTGCCCAAAAGCGCCAGCAGCATACTGCGCACAGGGTCGCCTCTTTCGCCGAAACGCGCACTTTCCCCCGCAAACAGCTGGCTCCGCAGCGTCTGCGCATCCAGCGCCCGGTCGGTGGCGTACCAGGTGGCAAGTCCCCCAATCAAGGCAAGCGCGATGGCGGCGGCCAGGCCGATCCATGTCGCGCGCCGGGCGCCGCGCTGGGCCCGCTCCGCTTTCTTCAGCGCCGCCTGCTCCGTCTCCACCGCCTCCTCAGCCCGCCGCAGCGCCGCTTCCCGCTCGGCGAGATCCGCCTCCGCCGCGGCTTTCAGGCGCGCCTCATGGGCCTCGCTCGCCTCAATGAAGCCAGCCACTTTGGGCGGCACCGTCTCACCCTTCGGCGTGCGCGCGGCCCACTCCAGCGCGCCGGCCAGCACTTCACCGCGCAGCAAGAGCGCGTCGACCGGGTTGCCGCCATGGCGCTGGGCCTGCTCCATCAGCCGCGTGCGCTGGCGCGTCCAGGCCAGGTCCGTGCGCAGCGCCGCCGTCAGCTGCTGGCTGCCGCTATAGAAGCCGCTGCCGGGCGTGGCCGGGTCGGCATAGAAATAGATGTAGTTGAGATCGCCCAGCTGCGGCGGCGCCTCGACGCCTGCGAGCGGGCCAATCGTGATCGGGATCATCGGCTTGCCCAGCCGCTCGGCCTCGTCCACCTCCCAGCGGCACACGGGCGAGCCCGCAGACGTCTCGGTGAGGACGAACACCACCTTGTCACAGCTGAAAATCAGGTCGCCGAGCCGGGTTTTCCACTTCTCGGCCGGGTCAATATCGTGGCGGTCGATCAGCGGCTCGAAGCCCTTGTCGGTGAGCAGCGCCACCAGCTGGTCGGCAAACGCCACATCCGCCCGCGAATAGGAGACGAAGACTTTCAGCTTCTCCTGGGCGGTGTCTGGCGTGTCCATATCTGTCCCCCCGATACAGCCTGGGCACCCTAAGCCCGGCGCCGGCGCCTTGCAATCGCGGCCCGGTTCGCTATCCGGGCAGGCTGAAAAGGAAACGCGCCCATGACCCAGCCGAAGAAAGTCGTCCTTGCCTATTCAGGCGGCCTCGACACCTCGATCATCCTGAAATGGCTCGAGACGGAGCTCGGCTGTGAGGTCGTCACCTTCACCGCAGACCTCGGCCAGGGCGAGGAGCTGGAGCCCGCGCGCCAGAAGGCGCTGGCCATGGGCATCCCCAAGGAGAACATCTTCATCGAGGACCTGCGCGAGGATTTCGTGCGCGACTATGTCTTCCCCATGTTCCGGGCAAACGCGGTCTATGAGGGCGTGTACCTGCTCGGCACCTCCATCGCCCGCCCGCTGATCGCCAAGCGCCAGATCGAGATTGCCGAAATGGTCGGCGCCGATGCGGTCTGCCATGGCGCGACGGGCAAGGGGAACGACCAGGTCCGCTTTGAGCTCGGCTATTATGCCCTGAAGCCCGACATCAATGTCATCGCCCCCTGGCGGGACTGGAGCTTCAAGTCCCGCACAGACCTTCTGGCCTTCGCCGAGCAACACGGCATCCCCGTGCCGAATGACAAGCGCGGCGAGGCACCGTTCAGTGTCGATGCGAACCTTCTGCACACCTCAAGCGAGGGCAAAGTGCTGGAAGACCCCGGCGAGGCCGCGCCCGATTTCGTGTTCCAGCGCACGGTGGACCCGGTGGATGCGCCTGACACGCCGGAGGTGATCCGCATCGGCTTTGAAAAGGGCGATGCGGTCTCCATCAATGGCGAAGCGATGAGCCCGGCGACGCTGCTCACCGCGCTGAATGAGTATGGCCGCAAGCATGGCATTGGACGGCTGGACCTGCTCGAAAACCGGTTCGTCGGCATGAAGTCGCGCGGCATTTATGAGACGCCCGGCGGCACCATCCTGCTGGTCGCGCACAGGGGCATCGAGCAGATTACGCTGGACCGCGGCGCGGCGCACCTCAAGGATGAGCTGATGCCGCGCTATGCGGAGCTCATCTATAATGGCTTCTGGTGGAGCCCGGAGCGGGAAATGCTCCAGGCCGCCATCGACCACAGCCAAGCCCACGTCACCGGTGAGGTGACCCTGCAGCTCTACAAGGGCGCCGCGCACCTGGTGGCCCGCACCTCGCCCTACAGCCTCTACTCAGAAGCCCACGTCACCTTCGAAGACGACGCCGGCGCCTACGACCAGAAAGACGCCGAAGGCTTCATCAAGCTGAACGCGCTGAGGTTGAGGCTGCTCGCCGCGCGGGATAAGCGGCTGGGGCGGAATTAAGCCGATCTCACCCCCCTCATTGGCAAAGACTAGCGAAGCCAAGAAAACTCACGGCAAATTTGCAGGCCGCCCGCGTCATCGACTCAGACTTGATCTCAGGTTGAAACGCACCTGCAATTATGTAGTCCTTTTCTGAAAGGGAGGTTGAGATGATCAAACGCTTGATTGTTGCGTGTGCGGTTGCCGTGGCGGCGTGCGGTCAGGAAGCCAGCGAAGACGACCGCTACCGGGAAGCAATCATCGGTGATGACAAGGCGCTATATGAGCTCTTTCTGACCGATTTTCCTGAATCAGAGCGATACGACGACGTGCTTTCGCGCCTTCTCGAAAAATCGTGGATAGGAACAGAAATCACGCGCGAATACCCGGACAACAATTACTATTCCGGTCGGCGCTATCGATACGGTGTGACGATGAAAGGCGTGGTCGAGGGATTTGATGGAGAGCGGTATCAGGTCCGTGTGTCCAGCGCAGATCTTTTCCAGGCCAGCGACGTTGTCGGCGTTGTGCAGGGGCTCGCGCGCTATCGTGAACGCATTGGAAATGTCGAGTACTGGGATGTTGACACGCCGGGGCTCATTACATCGACACCCGCCAATGTCCTTGAAATTATCGGCGCAGAAAATGACTTCTCACCGTGCCCCAACGGGCAAATGACACAGCGTGATGTTCGCCCGGGATTGGCCTTCTGCGGTTTCACCTTTGATGACAAGGGTGACTTCAAGCTGTTTGGCCAGCCCGTCCTGGCGGGACGATTTGGCGGTGAACGAAATCTGAGCCTGTCAGAGTTTGTGAGCGCAGAATACCAGGAC
>JBCBCP010000114.1:0-3439 GCA_038530575.1 Pseudomonadota bacterium | reverse complement strand
AAAGCAGCCGGCCAATCTCTGCCGCGAAAGACCAGCGATCGGCCCGCCGCACGCGTTTGATCAGGTCCACGACCGTTTTGTCCGCCAGAACGTGCACCGGAAAGCGCGTTGGATCGGTGCAGGCATCGTTCAGCATATCCAGCCTGAACCATTCGTCTGCTACCTCTTGCGCCGTGCCGCTATAGCCAAATTTGGCGCGGTGCATGTCGGCCAGCGCGCCGGCGTGATGTGCCGCGAGGTGATCGCGCAACTTTTTCAGCACGCGCGTGTTCAGGGGGGCCTGCCCGGTCACGTCAGTCGGGGGCCAGCATGTAGCCCTCGCCGCGCACGGTTTGCAGGTAGCGGGGCTGGCGCGGGTTGTCCTCGATTTTCCGGCGCAGCCGCGTGATCTGCACGTCCACCGCGCGTTCCTGCGCCTGGCCCCGGTCGCGGCCAAGGTCCTCGACCAGTTGCATCCGGCTGATCGCCTCTCCGGGTTTGGCCGAAAAGATCTTCATCAGCTGCACCTCGGTCGCCGTCAGCCGCACAAGGTCTTGCCCATTCCATAGCTCGCCCCGGTCCATGTCATAGCGGAAATCACCCATATGCAGCACCTTGGGCACCGCGTCGCCGCTGGGCGCTTCGGGCATCCGTCGCAAGATCGCGGAAATGCGCAGCAGCAGCTCTTTGGGTTCAAAGGGTTTGGGCAGATAGTCATCCGCCCCGGCCTCCAGCCCCTCGATCCGATTGCCGGTCTCGCCCTTGGCGGTCAGCAGCATGATGGGCGTGCGCATGGTTTCGCGCAGAGATCGGCACAGGCTCAGCCCGTCCTCGCCCGGCATCATCACGTCCAGCACGATCAGGTCAAAATCCAGCCCCGACAGCACCCGCCGCGCATGTTCGGCATCGCGCGCTGCGGTCACGAGGAACCCGTTGCGCATCAGGAATTTCTTCAGCAGGTCGCGGATGCGCTCGTCATCGTCCACGATCAGCAGATGCGCGTCGTTCATGCCCCGCTCTCCTTCAGGCGCGTGTAGGTGCGGCGCATTTCGGAGTCCATCATCGCCTCCAGCACCCGGCGAAACCCGCCAACGGCTTCGGGGCCCGCCGCGCGGTAGGCGTCGCGCATCCGGGCGCGCTGGGCATCCGACAGCCGCTGTTCCAGCGCCGCGCCGCCTTCGGTCAGAAACAGGTGCCGTTCGCGTTTGTCCGCGGTGCCCACGCGGCTTTCCACCAGACCGTCCGCGATCAGCGTGCGCAGAACCCGGTTCAACGATTGCTTGGTCACGCCAAGGATGTTCAGCAGGTTGTTTACGGTGGTGCCAGGCGCGCGATTTATAAAGTGGATCGCCCGGTGGTGCGCCCGGCCATATGCCATGTCTTCAAGAATACGGTCGGGATCCGCGGTAAACCCTCGATAGGCAAAGAACATTGCCTCGATCCCCTGCCGCAATTGCTCATCCGTCAGGAACAGCAGGTTTTCCCCGCTGATCTGGCCCTGTCGTCCGTCCTGCATCACCATACCCTCGTCTTGGGTGCAGCTTATGTCAGCCTTGTTGACATTCCAAGTCCGAAGGCGTATCGAATCGCAGGTTTTGCGCAATAAAATGTCCGATGCGGACTTAATGGCGCAATTATTGAAAAATCTGAAGGAGGCTGACATGGCTGGCTATGATGATCGCGACGGCAAAATCTGGATGGACGGCAAGCTTGTCGACTGGCGGTCGGCCAATGTTCACATCCTGAGCCATGCCATGCATTACGCCTCTTCGGTGTTCGAGGGCGAGCGCGCCTATAACGGCAATATTTTCCTCAGCCGCCAGCATTCGGAGCGGTTGCATTTCTCCGCCGGAGAACTGGATTTCCAGATCCCCTACACCGTGGACGAGATCGAGGCCGCCAAGCAGGAAGTCCTGACCGCCAACGGCCTGACGGATGCCTATGTGCGCGCGGTGGCGTGGCGCGGCGCGGGAGAGGATATGGGTGTCGCGTCGGCCCGCAACCCTGTCCACCTGGCCATCGCGGCGTGGGAATGGGGCAGCTACTATGGCGACGCCAAGTACAAAGGCGCGAAGATCGACATCGCCAAGTGGAAGCGCCCGTCGCCCGAGACGATCCCGGTGCACGCCAAGGCCGCGGGTCTTTACATGATCTGCACCACCTCCAAGCACGCGGCAGAGGCCAAGGGCTGTTCGGACGCGCTGTTCATGGATTACCGCGGCTACGTGGCCGAATGCACGGGCGCGAACATCTTCTTTGTGAAGGACGGGGAAGTGCACACGCCCAAGGCTGACGTGTTCTTGAACGGACTGACCCGCCAGACGGTCATCAGCCGCCTGCAAGAGCAGCAGATCAAGGTGCACGAGCGGGTCATCATGCCCGAAGAGCTCGAAGGGTTCGAGCAGTGCTGGCTGACGGGCACGGCGGCGGAAGTCACCCCCGTGGGCCAGATCGGCGACTTCACTTTCGACGTGGGCGCCATGTGCCGCGGCGTGGCCGAGGACTACGAAAAGCTGGTGCGCGCCTAGGCGTGGACTACACCGCCTTTGCCGAGGCGTGGGAGGCCGGCTGGAACTCCCACGACCTGGACCGCATCCTGTCCCACTACAGCGACGATGTCGTCTTTCGCTCTCAAAAGGCGATGCGCGTTGTTGGAACCGGTGAGGTCAGGGGTAAAGCTGCGCTACGTGACTATTGGGCCCGCGCGTTGGCGCAACAGCCCGACCTGTCCTTTGTTGTAGTCGACGTGTTTGCAGGCCACGGCATGATGGTCATCACCTACCGCAATCACCGAAACGTCCTTGCCGCTGAAACGCTGCGCTTTGGACCGAGTGGTCTCGTGGTGGAAGCCTCCGCTTGCCATTGCGCCTAGGTGTTGTCGCTGCATCGCGGCAAAGGGCTGTGGTGAGCCCTCTTTGACACAAGCGCAACAGGCGCCGGTCAGTGACAGCCCCTGGGGTGGCGCATCCAGCAGATGTTCGGCACGCTTTATGGCAGCCACGTACATCTTCCTTCTGATTGAAGCGCCTACATCAACCAAAGCGCCAGCCCATGGGAGGGGCTGTCGCTGCCCGGCGGCCACCTGGGGGTGGCCTTGATTCCGGGCGGGTGCGTCGCTTGAACGTTGGCAAAGTCCCACAAAGCTTACTTCCGAAGGCCTAGCAACAACCTTAGAAATCGACGCCCCGCTGCGCCTTAATTCCTGCTTTGTATGGGTGCTTAACCTCGCCCATTTCACTGACCAGATCGGCGTAGTCCATCAGTTCGGGCTTGGCGTCCCGGCCCGTCAGGATGACGCCGGTGCGGTCCGACCGGGCCTTGAGCCCCTCGATGACGTCCGCCACATCGAGGTAGTCGTAGCGCAGCGCGATGTTGATCTCATCAAGGATGATGAGGTCGAAATCGCCGCTCTCCATCATCTCACGGCCCTTGGCAAAGGCCGCCACCGCCGCCTTCGTGT
>JBCBCP010000113.1:0-3507 GCA_038530575.1 Pseudomonadota bacterium | reverse complement strand
CCTTGCGCTCGTCGTTCGACATCTTTCCGAGCGTGGACATCAGACCGGAGACGCGTCCCTTCTTGCCCAACTCTGCCACGCGCACGGCGTCCAGCGCGGCGAGATCGCCAGCGGCCTCAATGGCTGCCGTGGCTTCGGTTTCTATGGTGGTGATGTCGGTCATCATGTACCCAGTAGGTCGAACTCTGATTTGTTGGCTATGTATCAAGCCATTTCGCCATGACCAGCCTTGGGGTCTCCTCATAGCCTGCTGCAGCATAAAAAGACGCGACACTTTCGTTTGAGGGGCGGATCATGAGTTGGATCTTGCAAAGGCCGCGCTCACCAGCCCAGGTTTCGCAGGCAGCACATAACTCTCGGCCGAGACCCGTGCGCTGGAATTCCGGCGCCACTGCCAGATAGTAAATCCAGCCACGATGCCCATCATCTCCAACCATGGCGCTGCCGACGAGTGCGCTTTCGAGATGGGCAACAATAATATCTGCGCTTGGTGCGTTGAGCGCGCGCTGGAAGTCCACGTTCGGAGGATTATGGGCGGCAACAAGCCCACATGTCTCCCAAAGCGAAACGACCGCCCGTTCATCATTGGCGGTCGCTCTACGTAGTTCGAAATCCATAAGCGGCTTGCCGGGCTAGTTCAGCGCCGCTTTCGCTTGCGCAACAACCGCGCCGAACGCCTCCGGTTCGCGGATGGCGAGGTCCGAGAGGACTTTGCGGTCCATGTCGATGCCGGCTTTGGTGAGGCCGTCGATGAAGCGGCTATAGGTCAGCTCGTCGTCATGCTCGCGCACGGCGGCGTTGATGCGCTGGATCCAAAGGCTGCGGAACTTCCGCTTCTTCACTTTGCGGCCGACATAGGCGTACTCGCCGGCTTTCCAGACAGCGGCGTGGGCGGTGCGGAACGTGTTCTTCCGGCGGCCGCGATAGCCCTTTGCAGCCTTCAGGATCTTCTTGTGGCGGGCGTGCGCTGGCACTTTGTTGCGGGAACGGGGCATCGAAAGGCCTCCTCGTCAAATTCGGGTCAAGATCAGTCTGCGGCGGCTTACAGGCCGTAGGGCAGATACTTTTTCACGCGGGGCTCATCGACCTTCGCGAGCACTTTGGTGCCGCGGTTCTGGCGGATGTACTTTCCATTGTGACTGATGAGGCGGTGGCGCTTGCCGGCGACGCCTGCTTTCAGCCGGCCCGTGGCCGTGATCTTGATCCGCTTTGCAGCGGCCTTCTTGGTCTTCATCTTCGGCATTTCAAACTCCTTATCGCCGAGCTCACGCCGTGAAGAGCGGCGGCCCTGGCTTGCTTTGTGTTGAGAGGCGCGAAGGCATGCCGTTCGCCCTGCGCCCGAAGCCGCGTCTAATGACTGAAAAGCGTGAGGGAATCAACCCGGAATGTGGGCTAACCGCACTTGAAGCCGATGACCGTTCCGTCTTCGTCGGTGAGAACGTTCAGGCGGGTCTGAATGTAGTCCATCGTTGCCTGGTCCGTCGGGGCGAGAATGCGGTAGATCTCAGGCAGGCGCGCCTCCGGAATATCACTTGCTGGCCGCCCGAGAAAACCGCGCACCACGCGCATGCCACATGTGTCCGCGCCGACTCGGTCAAGGGCGTCCCATTCGGGCTGAACCATTGCGTCGTCCGCTTCACTTTGGGCAGGCGGTGGAAGGGCGTCGGTATCGATCCCGGCGCCGTTTTCACCCTCGCTTGGCGCACTGCCGCACGCGGCAAAGGCCAAGCTGGCCAGGAGGGCCAGCCAGACACGCATCAGCGCGGCGCCATGACCATGGTCATCTGACGGCCTTCGAGCTTGGGCTCGAGTTCAACCTTCGCGACCTCGTCAAAATCTTCCTGTACCCGCTTGAGCAATTCCATGCCGAGATGCTGGTGGGCCATTTCCCGTCCGCGGAAACGAAGGGTCACCTTAACCTTGTCGCCATCCTCGAAGAACCGCGTCATCGACTTCGTCTTCACCATGTAGTCGTGCGTGTCGATATTCGGGCGCATCTTGATCTCTTTCAGATCAGCAGATTTCTGCTTCTTGCGCGCAGCGGCTTTTTTCTTCTGCTCTTCGAATTTGAGCTTACCATAGTCTATAATCTTGCAGACCGGTACGTCCTGGTTGGGAGAGACTTCCACCAAATCCAGTCCGGCTTCCTGGGCCGCATCCAGCGCGGCCATGAAGGGCATAACCCCCTGTTTCTCACCTTCCTCATCGATGAGAAGGACCTTCTCAGCGCGGATATCGCGATTGACTCTCGGTCCGGTTTTCTTTTGCGGCGCGGCCGCGTGTGGTCTGCGAGCTATGACAAGACTCCCTTGGTTGCTGATGTCATCACGCGCCAATATGCCGATTGGACGGCGATTCTTCAAGCGGTTTGGCGATTCCTGCCTGCTCCCAACTCGTCAGCATTCTCCAGAGCGTCGAGGACTGGACGTCTGCGACCTTCTTGGCGTGAACTGTAATGAATTGGGCGGAATAGGGCGTGTCTATGGCGCTGCGGGCGGTCTTGGTATCGGTCACCAGAAGGCACGGCGTGCCGACGATCCCGGCGATCTGTAATGCTGCGCTGTCCACGCCAATCACCACGTCTGCAGCCCCGGCAAGTGCCACGGTTTGTGCGTGGTCGGCGCGCGCCGCGAGGTTTTTCGCGTCCCGGACCGACATCTCAACCGATTGGGCGAGACTGCCAGCCTCACGATCGCCTATGAGTACGGGCGTAATGCCCGCGCCTGCGAGCGTCTTGCACAGCGAGGCGACGGCTGACTGGGGCCAGTAGCGCTCTTCGCCCTGCGCTTCACTACTCACGCAAATGAGGGCAAATCGGCCAGCAATGCCGAAATACTCCGGCGTGAGGCGAGGCGGATTGCCGAGCTTATGGCGTACCCATGCGAGGTTTGGACTTGGCAGCTTTGAAAATTCAACACCAGCGAGGATCAGTTGCCCTGTCAGTCGCTGAATTTCGCTTACCGATCCGGGTTTGGAAGCCGGCGAAAACGTAGCGCTCGCAGTGGGGCCGCTCGCGACCGGGGCGGGGCCAAACCGGCGCTTCAGACCGCGCAGGAGGGTTTCACTCTCAACCGTCCCGTCTAGGTCGTAGACCATGTCGAGACTTTGCCTGCGCAATGCCGTCAGGGCCGCGGCGCGCCGCGTTTTGTCGTCGTGATCGAGATCGACGACCACATCGTCTACAAATGGGCAGAGCTTTGCAAACGGCTCAACGTCTGGTGTCGCTACTAATGTAATCCGCGCCCGCACATGCCATGTTCGCAGCGCTTCAAGTGCTCCGAGTGCGAGGACGAAGCTTCTGAAGTCGCCGCGTCGCAATACCAGAATGTCCTTGGCGCTGGCGCCTGGGTTTTCCGGCGGACTGAAGGATTTTGTCGTCTGGGCCTGCTGCATACGGACTCTACACTCGTGCCTTGGTCACCCCGCCCAACAGGTCTGAATATACCTGAAGTGTTGCGGCTTGCAGCCCCCGCTTTGAGAAATTTGCAGTAATGTGGCGTCGTCCGG
>JBCBCP010000112.1:0-3653 GCA_038530575.1 Pseudomonadota bacterium | reverse complement strand
CGCCGCATGAGCGACACAGGCGACTACTTCCGCCAGCGCCTTGGACGGATCGGCAATCGCGGCGAGCAGTCCTCCGGGAGTATCGTCTCCCATGTCCGCGCCGCACGTCGGGGCGGTGGTGGTCAGAGGGTTCGCTAGCGGGCGGGCGCCATGCTGGCAGCGGCCGCCGCGTCATGGTGAAAGCGCGGATCGTTCGCATTGCCTGCAAGGGCTTCGCCCTGCAGCGCGCACACCTTTCTTATCTGAGCCGCGACGGCGCCGGTAAGGACCGGGGACGGGGTCAATTCTACGACCGTGAGCAGGAGGGTGTTGAGGGCCGCGAGTTTCTCGCCCGCGGGCGCGAGGATCACCACCATTTCCGCTTCATCGTCTCGCCGGAGGACGGCCAGCATCTTGGCGATCTCAAGCCCTTTGTTCGCGAGCTGATGGGCCAGATGGAAGCCGACCACGGCACGCGCCTCGACTGGATCGCCACGGACCATTACGACACCGATCATCCGCACTCTCATGTAATCGTGCGCGGGGTGCGCGAAGATGGCCGCGATCTGGTCATGGATCGGGACCACATCTCCCGCGGCGTCCGCCAGCGCGCGGGCGCGATCCTGACGCGCGAGCTGGGCCTCGAAACGGTCCATGAGCTTGAAGCCAAACTGGACGGCTTGACGCAGACGCCGCGCGTGACGCGGATGGACCGGCTTCTCGCGCAACGCGCCCGCGAGTGTGCTTCCCCCTTAAAACTGGGCCATCTGCTACTTAGTGGTTTTGGCGGTTCAGGAGGGATTGGTGATGGCTCGGAAGCGGTATTCGGATGAGGACGTCCTGCGCGTGTTGCGTGAGATTGAAGTGTCTCTGGCGGATGGCCTGGATGTTGTGAGTGCGTGCCGGAAGGCGGGTGTCTCGGACGCGACCTACTACACATGGCGCAAGAAGTTTGGCGGTGTTGGACGTACCCAGTTGGCTGAGAAGAAAGCGCTTGAGAAAGAGAACGCTCGGCTGAAGCGGATTGTGGCGGACCTTGAACTCGATAAACTCATCCTCAAAGAGACGCTCGATTATCTAAAGCCAAAGAAAGTATTGGGGCCTGAAGCCCGCTGACCTGCGCCAGGCCGTGATCCATGTGCGCCAGAAGCTCGATACATCGGAGCGGCGTACCTGCAGGACGGTCGGCATGGCGCGCTCGACGCAGCAGTATAAGGCCCGCAAGAGCGAGGATGATGATGAGGCCCTGCGCCTGGCGTTGGTCCGGCTGGCTAAACAGTATGGCCGCTATGGCTATCGCAAAGTGGCCGAGCTGCTGAGGCTCGAAGGCTGGCAAGTCAATCACAAGAAGGTGGAACGGCTCTGGCGCGAGGAAGGGTTGCAGCTACCGCAGCGCCACAAGAAACGCCGCCGTCTCTACCACAAGGACAGCTCGGTCATCCGGCTCAGGCCGCACTCCCCGAACCACATCTGGAGCGTTGATCTCGTCCATGACAAGCTGAGCTCCGGCAGGCCCTACAAGATGCTCACCGTGCTGGACGAGTACACCCGAGAAGCTCTCTGCGTGCATGTCCGACCGAAGCTGGGGTCGGCTGACGTCCTGGAAACGCTCTACCCGCTGCTGCTCAAGCACGGAAAGCCCGAACACATCCGATCTGACAATGGCCCGGAGTTCGTCGCCGCCGGCTTGCAGGACTGGCTCATCAAAGTCGGTATCAAGCCGCTACGGATCTTTCCGGGAAGCCCCTGGGAGAATGGATACAATGAGCGATTCAACGGGACCTTGCGCCGGCAAGTGCTGAACGCGGAGTGGTTCCGCTCAATCGACCAGGCACAGACCGTCATCAACACCTGGCTCAGGCAGTACAATCGGATCAGGCCACATCAGGCTCTAGGCATGCGCCCGCCGATCCCAGAAACCCTCTCGGAAAGTGGCCCATAACAAGGGGGCTGTACAGGAGAGCCACGGCAAACCTATCAGCGCTAAGGCGCACCACCTCTATCCAGATTCCGAATCACTTGGTCCAAAGCCAAATCGAAACTCAGCATGCGACGCGCAACCCCAATCGCAACCCCAAAGGAACTCTGAAGGCGCAGAAAACTGCTAAGTCCTTGTTTTTTATGGTGCCGGCTGAGGGACTCGAACCCCCGACCCCCTGATTACAAATTAGAGAAACCGCATATCGCTCATGACCGCGCACGTTCAGCGGCGTCTTTAATTCGACAATATTATCAGCGTGTTGTATGGTGTTTATGATCGTGGAGGTCCGTCGGCGAACGGCGCAATCCGAGATATTTGGCACGAATTTGGCACGAATCTGGAGGCCCTGATGGCAAGCCGACTGAAGCCCCTGACCGCACTGGATGTGCAGCGCCTGGGTGAGACCGCGTTTGTCGGCGGCGCGCCGGGGCTGCAGTGCGTCGTGTCTCCGGGCGGCACCAAGTCCTGGCGCCTGTTCTACCGTCTGGCTGGCGGGGGAAAGCGGCGGTCGATGACACTTGGCCGCTACCCTGGCCTGTCCCTTTCGGATGCGCGCAAGCTGGCCCATGAGAAACTCGCCATGGCGGCGGACGGCACGGATCCGAAGGCGGAACGCGCGGACCGCGTCGAAGCCCGGGTGGTTTCTGTGTCTGAGACGGTCGATCGCTATCTGGCCTGGTGCGGATCAAACAACGCGCCGCGCACGCTTGAATCCAAGCAGAGCGCGTTTGCCGTTCACATCCTGCCCAAACGAGGCGCCCTGCCCCTTGCTGACCTTGGGCGACGGCAAATCCTGGCGGTGCTGGATGGCCTCAGCGACAAACCCGCCATGCGCCGCCAGCTCTATCTCTATCTCAGCCATTTCTTCGGGTGGTGCGTGGAGCGCGAACTGATCAACTCCAATCCGATCTCGGACCTGAAACCGCCGAAGCCGGTTCGTGCACGGGAGCGGGTGCTTTCCGATGGGGAGATTGCCGCCCTCTTCGGCCAATCAGGCGTGATGGCGACGATTGCAAGGCTCTGCCTGCTGACAGCGCAGCGTCGTGGGTCGGTTTCGGCGATGCGCTGGGATGATGTGGACCTAGACCGGACGACCTGGACCGTGCCTGGCTCGGACATGAAGTCTGGCCGGCTGCATGTGGTGCCTCTTAGCGCGCTGGCTGTTTCAATCTTAGAAAACTGGCCGCGACTGGGTGGGCCGTTTGTATTCGGGGTGGGTAGCGATGGCGCCAGGCCCTACTCGGGCGCATCAAACGGCATGGAAGGCCTGCGCCGCGCGCTCGGCAATCCGGACTGGCGTCTGCATGATCTTCGCCGCACAGCCGTCACCCTCGCCCAGCGCCACGGCTGCAGCCTAGATGCGATCCGGGCGCTGACCCAGCACAAGTCCGCTGGAATCATCGGCATTTATGCCCGCCACGGATTTGAAGACGAAAAGCGCCTGGTGACTGAGGCGATCGAGACCGAGGTCGATGCAATTTACGTAGCAAGGTGAGCGAATGTCTCATTAACAAACGTCCGCTGCTGGCCCGGACACGACCATCAAGCGCTCAGAGATGCTCGCTGGACCGCTTGAAGCGTCCTCAACCCAACCCGCTCCCCCAATCCTCCTCAGGCATCATTCTGAAGCCTTGCCATTCTGCGGCTTCGGCCCAGTCGAAGTCTGTGTGATCTCCGCCTGGAGCGAACGGTG
>JBCBCP010000111.1:0-4204 GCA_038530575.1 Pseudomonadota bacterium | reverse complement strand
TCGGCGACCTGCTTCGACAGGCGTTCCGATATACACCTCTGTCGCGGTTCGCCGCATTACTGGCCTACACGTCGCTGCGCAGGCTGAGCAAACGGATCGACCCGCGGCGCGTGAATGGCGGTGTGTTTCTCGGGTTGAACGGGACGGTCGTGAAGTCTCACGGGTCCGCAGATGCAACCGGTGTTTCCGCGGCGATCAAGCTGGCGGCGCAGCTATCCGCCTCCGGCTTTAACGATAAACTCGCCGCACGCGTCGCGTCCGTCCTTCCCAAAGCAGGTGAAGACATATGACGCGCCGCGCAATTCTGACCGGAACCGGGCACTATTTGCCGAACCGCGTGGTCGATAACGACTGGTTCGCGGAGCGCCTTGATACCTCCGACGAGTGGATTCGCGCTCGGTCCGGTATCGAGCGTCGGCATTTCGCGGGCCCAGATGATACAACGGCCTCAATGGCGGCGGCCGCGGCCGAAGCTGCGCTTGCCCATGCGGGACGCAGCATCGATGATGTGGACGCAATAATCGTTGCAACATCTACCGCTGATCTTACGTTCCCCTCCGCCGCAACAATGGTGCAAGAACGGCTCGGCATGACGCGAGGCTTTGCCTACGACGTGCAGGCCGTCTGCGCCGGGTTTGTTTACGCTTTGGCCAACGCCAATGCGCAAATCGTGTCCGGGCAAGCGGACCGCATCCTTGTGATCGGGGCAGAAACATTCAGCCGCATCATCGACATGCAAGACCGGGCGACCTGTGTTCTGTTTGGTGACGGCGCCGGGGCTGTCCTGCTGGAGGCTTCTGTCGGCGCGGGCACTCCCGAGGACAGAGGCATACTTTCCGTCGATCTCAATTCAGACGGACGGTTGCGAGATCTGCTTTACGTTGATGGCGGCGTCAGCACTGGCACTACGGGTTACCTGAGAATGCAGGGCAATCAGGTCTTCCGCCACGCGGTCGAAAAACTCGCCGCAACTGCCCATAAAGCGATGGAACGCGCTGGCGTGACCGCGAACGATGTCGATTGGATCGTGCCCCATCAGGCCAACATCCGGATCATTCAAGGCACCGCAAAGAAGATGGGCCTGCCCATGGAAAAGGTTGTCGTGACGGTGCAGAACCACGGCAACACCTCTGCTGCGTCGATTCCACTGGCGTTGTCGGTCGCGCAGAGCGAAGGCCAGCTCAAACCCGGCCAGTTGATCGTCACCGAAGCCATTGGCGGCGGCCTGGCCTGGGGCGCTGTCGTTCTGCGGCTCTGAGCAAGCATCTTGCCGCCGCTATGTCGCAGAACATAGCCGCCAGCAACCTCTTGATATTGACTCGGAAAATGACCTGTCCCAAGGTTGCTCCACAACAAAAGGGGATGGAGATGGCCGAGAAGACGTTGACGCGCATGGACCTCAGTGAGGCCGTATTCCGCGAAGTGGGCCTGTCGAGAAACGAAAGCGCGCAGCTGGTCGAGACAGTTCTTGAACACATGTCCGATGCTCTTGTGCGCGGCGAACAGGTCAAAATCTCGAGCTTCGGAACCTTTTCGGTTCGTGACAAGTCGGCGCGCATCGGCCGCAACCCCAAGACCGGCAAAGAGGTCCCAATCGACCCGCGCCGGGTTCTGACATTCCGGCCATCGCACCTGATGAAAGACAAGGTCGCCGCAGGGAACAAGTCCTGACATGACCAAAGGGGCCGAGGCGTTCCGCACCATCTCGGAGGTAGCGGAGTGGTTAGGTGTCCAAACCCATGTGCTGCGCTTTTGGGAAAGCAAATTCACCCAAGTGAAGCCTGTCAAACGGGCGGGAGGGCGTCGGTATTACCGGCCTGCGGATATGCTGCTGCTTGGCGGCATTCGAAAGCTGCTGCATGAGGATGGCCTGACGATCAAAGGCGTACAAAAAATCTTGCGCGAAAAAGGCATGGCACATGTTGCTGATCTTTCGCCTTCGCTTGATGAAGACGCAGTAGACGGCATGAGTATCGCGCAACCCGCGGCAACAGCGCCAGAGCAGACGCCATCACCGCCAGCCGCTGATGTCGAAATGAGCCCGGATCCGGTTCCAGAGCCGGCACCGGAATCTGCGGAATCGCCGCCAGAGTTCCAGTTTTCCTACCCCGACATACCGGAACAAAACGCCGATGTTGAACCGGACGACGCGCAGACGCAGGCTGTAGACGACCCTGAAGCAGAGACAGAAGCCGCTGAAACTACAACGGAAATGGCGGAGTTGCCCCAATCTACCCCGCCCGAGGTGCCCGCAGCATCCGCATTCACGTACGAAGACCTGACCACCCCGCCGGAGACCGAGCCGGAGCCGATTATCGAAACGCCATCGGACCCCGTGCAGCCCGCCGACCCGACTCCAGTTGCTGCACAAGACACCGCGCCCGCGCAACCGAACCCGGAAACGCCAGCGCAGCAACCAGAGGCAGGTGCCGGCTTGCCGTCGTTCCTAAGCGGTGCGCCCAAGGCGGAGGATCCGCCAACCGAAGTGGTGGCGGAGCTAGAACAGGCTGCGGCGCCGGAAGAGATCGTCCCAAGTCCTCCAGTCGAGCCGGAGCTGACCCCGGTTCCAGAGCCTTCGACGTCGCCGACGGCAGACCCATCCGGCCTTCCCGGGTTTCTGACACAAACCAACCCGCCCGATACGCCGTCAATCCCGCCTGTCGAGGCGCCAGACCCGCCGCTTGAGGCAGATATTGAGACCACGCCCGGCCCCCTGTCCAAATTGCTGCGCCGACAGACAGCAGATCCGGCGACCCGCGCTCAACTCATCCCGATCGCCGCGCAACTGACCGCCTTGCGCGACCGTCTCGCAGCAACACGCTAGACCAGCATGATGCTGCACCTTTACGCTTGCAGCGCTCTGCAAATGCGTTATCACGGCGCTCACGTCGGGCTATGGCGCAGCCTGGTAGCGCGTCCGTCTGGGGGACGGAAGGTCGCAGGTTCGAGTCCTGCTAGCCCGACCAAATCATACACCGCCCGCAGGCCAACCGGTCTTGCGGGCGGTTGTGTATCAGGGGTGCACGGGGGGTGCAGCAGATGACAGGTGTTCTGTCCAGCCAGCAGATTGAGGCTTTGATCGCCTCCGGCGCATTGTCCGCAGCGCCCGCCATCATCCCGGAACAGATCCAGCCGGCGAGCCTTGATCTGCGCCTTGGCGCGAAAGCCTACCGCGTCCGCGCCTCGTTTCTGGCCGGACAGGGCGCCCGCATTGAAGACCGGCTGGACAGTTTCGCGATGCACGAGATCGACCTTGGCTCGGGCGCGGTTCTGGAGAAAGGGTGCGTGTATGTTGTCCCGCTGATGGAACGGCTTGCCCTGCCAGACGGCGTTCAGGCCGTGGCGAATGCCAAATCCTCGACCGGGCGGCTCGACTTGCTGACCCGGCTGATAACGGACGGAGGCACGGAATTTGACCGCATCGCCCCGGGTTATGACGGGTCGCTCTATGCCGAAATCTGCCCGCGCAGTTTTTCCGTGTTGGTACGCCCTGGGATGCGGCTGAACCAGATACGGTTCCGCAAAGGCCAGGCGGTCCTCGATGACGCGGCGCTGCACGCGCTACATGCCGCTGAAACGCTGGTTAATGGTGACGCCGTGATTGATGGCGGCCTTGGTTTTTCGGTCGACCTGAAACCGGCGGAGGGCACGCTGGTTGGCTACCGGGCCAAGCCCCATACCGGGGTGATCGACCTCGACCGCATCGCCGCCTACCCCCCTGCCGAGTTCTGGGAAGAGGTGCACACGGACAACGGACAAATCATCCTTGATCCAGGAGCGTTCTACATCCTCGTGAGCCGCGAAGCGGTACACATCCCGCCGCTCTATGCTGCTGAAATGGCCCCCTACCTGGCCATGGTCGGAGAGTTCCGCGTGCACTATGCAGGCTTTTTCGACCCCGGCTTTGGCCACGCGGCGGCAGGCGGCGCAGGTGCGCGCGGGGTTCTGGAAGTGCGCTGCCACGAGGCGCCATTCGTGCTGGAGCACGGCCAGGTCGTTGGGCGGCTTGTCTACGAGCGGATGTCAGAGCCGCCCGCGACACTCTACGGCGCAGGGCTTGCCTCCAACTACCAGGGTCAGGGTCTGAAGCTGTCCAAGCACTTCAAAAGCTAGGGGCCGGGTTCACCAGCATTGCCGGCGCCGTCCTCAGCCTCTTCGGTGTTGAACAGGTTCTTGCCCGCCTTTTGGATCGCGGCAAAGGCAT
>JBCBCP010000110.1:0-4520 GCA_038530575.1 Pseudomonadota bacterium | reverse complement strand
CCGTGCAGCTAACATCTTGCAGCGGCTGCACATTGCCAAGGCCAAGGATGGTAAAGCGTTCCGCGCCCGTCAGCCCAAGCGTCTTGCGCGTGTCACCGCCTGTGAATTCGAACGGGATCACGCCCATGCCCACCAAATTGGAACGGTGGATGCGCTCAAAACTCTCGGCAATCACCGCCCGGACGCCCAACAGCGCGGTCCCTTTGGCGGCCCAGTCGCGGCTGGAGCCTGCGCCGTATTGCTCGCCGCCCACGACGACCAGCGGGGTACCCTCGGCCTGATGCGCCATCGCCGCGTCATAGATCGACGCCTGCCCACCGTCAGGGCCCTTCGTATAACCGCCCTCAACCCCATCGAGCATCTCGTTCCGGATGCGGATATTGGCGAAGGTGCCGCGCATCATCACCTCGTGATTGCCGCGCCGCGAGCCATAGGAGTTGAACTCGCGTGGGCTGACCTGCCGCTCAACAAGATACCGGCCGGCCGGCGCAGTTTCCTTGAACGAGCCTGCAGGGCTGATGTGGTCGGTCGTGATCATGTCGCCCAAAAGCGCCAGCACGCGGGCGCCCTCGATATCCGCGATGGTGCCCGGCTCTGGACCCATGCCGGTGAAATAGGGCGGGTTCTGCACGTATGTGCTGGCGGCAGGCCAGTCATAGGTCAGCGCGTCGGTCGTCTCCACGCTGCGCCACTTGTCGTCGCCCTTGAACACATCCGCGTATTTGGTCTGGAAGGCTTCGCGCGTCACCGTCGTCTCGACCAGTTCGGCAATCTCGGACTGGCTCGGCCAGATGTCCTTCAGGAAGACGTCATTTCCATTCTTGTCCCGGCCCAGCGGCTCGCGCGTGATATCAACGTTCATGTCGCCCACAAGCGCATAGGCCACCACCAGCGGCGGCGAGGCGAGGTAGTTGGCGCGGACGTCAGGGCTGATCCGCCCCTCGAAATTCCGGTTGCCGGACAGGACGCTGACACCGATCAGGTCGTGATCATGGATCGTCTTGGAAATTGACGGCTCAAGCGGGCCGGAATTGCCGATGCAGGTGGTGCAGCCGTATCCGACAAGGTTGAAACCAATGGCATCGAGATCGTCTTGCAGGCCCGCGGCCTCCAGATAGGCGCTGACAACCTGCGAGCCCGGCGCGAGCGACGTTTTAACCCATGGCTGCCGGTTCAGCCCTAGCTCCCGGGCCTTGCGCGCCACAAGGCCCGCACCGATCATCACGTAGGGGTTCGACGTGTTCGTGCAGGACGTGATCGAGGCGATCACAATGGACCCGTCGTGCAGCTGGTAGCCTGCCTCGCTGTTGTAACCCTTAGCATGGTGGCCGGTATCGCCGGGGATGGCGCGCGGCTCTGGCTGGCCGCCCTCGGCCTCCCAGCGGCCTTCCTCGCGCTTGGGTGCGCCGGGCACATTCCGCTGGCCGTCGACATAGGCGTGAAAGGCCGTCGCTGCCTTATCGAGGCTAATATAGTCCTGAGGCCGCTTGGGCCCCGAAATGGCCGGTACGATGGTGCTCATGTCGAGATGCAGCGTGTCGGTATAGACCGGCGCATAATCCGGGCCACGCCATAGCCCATTGGCCTTTGCATATGCCTCCACCAGCGCGATACGGTCTTCGTCGCGGCCCGTGTTGCGCAGGTAGCGCAGCGTCTCGCCATCGATGGGAAAGAACCCGCAGGTCGCGCCATATTCTGGCGCCATGTTTGCAATCGTCGCCCGGTCGGCGAGTGGCAGCGTATCAAGGCCCGCGCCGTAAAACTCCACGAATTTTCCAACAACGCCGCGTTCGCGCAGCATCTCGACCACTTTCAGCACCAGATCCGTGCCGGTCGTGCCTTCTGCCATGGCCCCGGTCAGTTCAAAGCCGACGACCTCGGGGATCAGCATGGAAATTGGCTGGCCCAACATAGCCGCCTCTGCCTCGATCCCGCCAACGCCCCAGCCCAGCACAGCGGCGCCGTTGACCATCGTTGTGTGACTATCGGTGCCGACGAGCGTGTCCGGATAGGCAACCTCCGCCCCGTTCTGATCCGTGTCGGTCCAAACTGTCTGCGCAAGGTATTCAAGGTTAACCTGATGGCAGATGCCGGTGCCGGGCGGGACAACGCGGAAATTGCGGAACGCTTTCTGGCCCCACTTCAGGAACTGGTAGCGTTCCATGTTGCGCTCATATTCGCGGTCCACGTTCATCTGGAACGCGCGCGGGTTGCCAAACTCGTCAATCATCACCGAGTGATCGATCACGAGGTCTACAGGGTTCAGCGGGTTGATCTGTTCCGCATCACCTCC
This sequence comes from Pseudomonadota bacterium, assembly GCA_038530575.1. Taxonomy (GTDB): domain Bacteria; phylum Pseudomonadota; class Alphaproteobacteria; order Rhodobacterales; family Rhodobacteraceae; genus JBCBCP01. The sequence continues at coordinate 2,227 of JBCBCP010000110.1, read as the reverse complement.
AAGCTCGACAATCGCGTCCCGCATCGCGGCCAGGTCTACAACTGCCGGCACCCCGGTGAAGTCCTGCAAAAGGACGCGCGCAGGCCGGTAGGCGATCTCGCGTTGGGTCTTGCCCCCGTTCGCGGCCCAATCTGCAAAAGCGCGTATATCATCGGCGGTGACGGTTTTGCCGTCTTCAAACCGCAGCATGTTTTCCAGCACGACCTTCAATGCCGCGGGCAGGCGGCTGAAGTCTCCAAGGCCTGCCGCTTGGGCCGCGGTGATGTCGTAGTAATCCACGCTCTGTGTGCCAACGGTCAGGGTTTTGCGAGTCTTGGCACTGTCATGGCCGACGGTGATAGGCATTGGGCATGGCTCCTTGGCTGAGGCGGGCGCGGACGGCCTGCGGACTTGGCATACCCTATTTTTGGGGCGCTGAGCGGTCGGTTTCAAGGTTGGTCGTCCTATTGCCGTATGCGTTTGCATACGGCGCGTTCACCAAGGCGCACGCCTCCGTGTTTCAACTCTTGTTGATTGGCGAAGCGCTTTGGGCGAGGCTATCTGAACGTCACGCCCGGGACGCGGGCCTCCTTGCACGTAGGTATTCGACATGACACCCCGCCTTTTCTCCGGCATCTTCGCGCTCTGGATGGCTCTCGCGGGAGCTGCGGCATCCCAAGGACCGGTTGTGGTCGAGCTTTACACGTCGCAGGGATGCTCTTCTTGCCCGCCCGCCGACGCAATGTTGCGTGAATTGGCGGGGCGCGATGACGTCATCGCGCTGTCGTTGCATGTGGATTACTGGGATTACATTGGCTGGGCTGATGAATTTGCCGATCCTGCCCATGCCAAACGGCAGCGTGCGTTTGCGCACGAGGCTGGACGACGATCCGTGTACACGCCGCAGCTGATCGTTAACGGTCGTGACAGCATCGTGGGCGCCAAGGCGATGAAACTCGCGGATACGATCACCGCTCATGCGGCCAAGCCGATGCCGGTGCAAGTCAGCGCCGTGCGGAGCGGAGACACCGTGCGTATCAGCGCACCGGCCAGCCCATTGGCGGGTCCGCTCATCGTTCAGACGGTCCGCTATACGCCAGAGCGCCGTGCAAAAATCACGCGCGGCGAGAATGCAGGCCACACTTTGGCCTACGCAAATGTCGCCCAAGACTGGAGCGTGGTCAGCACGTGGGATGGTCAAACCGCGCTGTCGCTCGAGGTCGCCTCACCGGGCGACCTGCCACTTGTCGTTCTTGTGCAACAAGGCACCGCCGGGCCAATCGTCGGGGCCGCGCGCCTGCGCTAGTGCGGGGCGATGCCGCGCGCGACTTGTTCGCGATAGCTCAGCGCGTCGGGCCGCCACCGCCGATGCACCCAAAACCACTGTTCAGGATGCGCATGCACCCGCGCGGCCAGACTATCGTTCAGCGCCTGCGTCATCGCGCGCGCATCGCTATGCGGCACCGGCGCCTCAAGCACGCAGTCAAAGGACACGCCGTCGGGTTGCCGGGTGGCGTAGAACGGGATGAGCAACGCATCAAATCGCAGGGCCAGCTCTGCCGCCGAAACCGCCGTGCGCGCGGGCTGGCCCATGAAATCTAACACCTCACCTTCGAACACATGCTGGTCGAACAGCAGCACCAGCTGCCCGCCGCCGCGCAGATGGCGTACGAAGCCCGCGGTGCCCTTGCGGCCTTGCGCAAAAACAGGCCCGCCAAAGGCCTGCATCGTGGCCACATAATGTCGGTTGAAATAGGGGTTGGCCATGTCGCGATAAAGCCCGCCCACGTCAAAGCCGCGACCAACCAGCGCCGCGCGGGTGGCCTCGTAATTTCCAAAATGCCCTGTGACAAGGATCACCGGCCGCCCCGCTGCTTTGGCTTGTTCCAGCGCGGCAAGGCCGGGCCCATGGAGTGGCGCAGCCTTCATCCGCGCCAGCAGTTCAGACGAGCCGTAATTCTCGATGATCGTGCGGCCTGCATTGTCGAGGCACGCCCGTGCAATCCGCCGTCGCGCTGCGTCGGGCATGTTCGGATAGATATGAGCGAGGTTGCCCTCAGCCCGGCGCCTATACCCTGCGAGCGGTCCAGCTACGCCAGAGACAAGGTGGCCGATCAGGGCCAGCCGCAAGCGCAAGGGCAGGGCGAGCGCGCCACGGATCGCTCCGCGGATCAAAAGATCCGACAGGTAGTAGCCCGCCCGCACGCGCCATCCAAGCTCAGTGAGATCCGTTGCCATGCGCCAATAT
>JBCBCP010000109.1:0-4659 GCA_038530575.1 Pseudomonadota bacterium | reverse complement strand
CCTCTGGCCTTGGGCGCCGCGTCTTTGACCGTCCGACACCGAGTTTCTGATCATGACACAGCCCTCCGACAAGGCACTCGTCCCCTTCGTTTCCGTCGACCACATGATGCAACTGGTCCATCACATCGGCCTGCGGAAAACGATGGCTGGTATCGCCACGTATATCGAGGCCGACTTCAAGCGCTGGGAAGCGTTTGATAAAACGCCCCGCGTTGCCGCGCATAGCCCCGAGGGCGTCATCGAACTGATGCCAACCTCGGACGGCGAGGCCTATGGCTTCAAATACGTGAACGGGCATCCCAAGAACACGGCCGAAGGGCTGCAGACCGTGACAGCCTTTGGCCTTTTGGCGGATGTAGACACCGGCTACCCGGTGCTGCTGTCCGAGATGACCTTGCTGACAGCCCTTAGAACTGCCGCAATGTCCGCCGTCGCCGCCAAATGGCTCGCACCAAAGGGGGCGAAAACCATGGCGATGATCGGTAATGGCGCGCAATCAGAGTTCCAAAGCCTCGCGCTGGCCGAAATCGTCGGCATTACCGACGTGCGCCTGTTTGACACTGACGTAGCCGCTACAGCCAAATGCGGCACTCACTTGCGTGCGGCGGGCCTCACAGTCACGGAATGCCTCTCGCCCGAGGCGGCGATGGAAGGCGCGCACATCATCACAACCTGCACGGCTGACAAACGGCAGGCGACCATCCTGACAGACAACATGATTGGATCCGGCGTTCATATAAACGCCATCGGTGGGGACTGTCCCGGCAAGACCGAACTAGCACCGGCAATCCTGCACCGGGCGGGCATATTTGTTGAATATCCGCCCCAGACACGCGTAGAGGGCGAAATTCAGCAGTTGGCGGACGATCATCCTGTGACCGAACTGTGGCAGGTCATTGCGGGTAAAGCCCCGGGTCGTACTTCGTCTGAAGAAATCACGCTGTTTGACGGCGTTGGCTTTGCCATCGAGGACTTTTCGGCCCTGCGCTGGGTTCGCGCGCAGATTGAGGGGACGCCGTTCTCGCACCCGCTTGATCTCTTGGCTGATCCTGATGATCCGCGTGATCTGTACGGGATGCTGATGCGGGCCGCCCCCTGACCCATCTTGCCGCGCCCCGAGGGACGCGGGCGCAATTTCAAGGCTGCAGTTCGGCGTCCCAGTACAGAAAGTCCATCCAGCTTTCGTGCATGTAGTTCGGGGGGAACTTCCGACCGAGGTTTCGCAGCTCTTCCGCGCCCGGCTGGCGCGGCGGGCGGCGCAGCGAAAGGCCCGTTCGATGCAGCGGCTTGGAGCCCTTCTTGAGGTTACATGGCGCGCATGCGGCCACAACGTTTTGCCATGAGGTCACACCACCCGCCGCGCGGGGCACCACGTGGTCGAACGTCAGATCTCCTTTGGCCCCGCAGTACTGGCACTCGAACTGATCACGCAAAAAGAGGTTGAAGCGCGTGAAGGCCACGCGCTTTTGCGGTTTTACGTAATCCTTCAGCACCACAACCGACGGGATCTTGATCTCGGTGCTGGGGCTTCGAACAACCTCGTCGTATTCAGCAACGATATCTACTCGCTCCAGCCAGGCTGCCTTGACCGCTTCCTGCCAGGGCCAGAGTGACAGCGGGTAGTAGCTGAGCGGCCGATAATCTGCGTTCAGCACCAAAGCCGGGTTGTGCTTCAACACAGCCGGGGCGCGGGTAAAATCTGTTCTGAAATCGCCGTTCATTGCCTCGCGTGACTCCTTCCTCGCCCTGTCTGCCTTGCGGCGCAGAGCGGGGATCCCGCCCCGGCCTTATGTTGTGACTATATCTCGTGTCCGCGGTCGGGCAAGCCCGAGAATTGACACCAGATGTCGCGGCTGGGGTACCGCGCCGGAATGACAGTTACATGACAAAGCTCAGGCGCCTTTACAGGTGCTTCGCGCCGGACAGTAGGCGTTTTGCGATGGCAAAACATCGGCCTCACCCCCAAATTGCGCGGCAAGCCGTTGCCCGTCTCTGAAAATCCATTCAGTGTTGCATCATGCGCACCCATACCGAAGCCCTCGCTGACCTGCCGCCAGAGACCCGAACGGCGCTGACCACACGCTCCGATGCAAAAGGGCTTGCGCATCTTGCCGGACATGTCGGGCTGATCGCGGTCACTGGCGCAGGGATCGCCGCACAAATCCCCTTTTGGGGCCTGTTGCTGCTGCCCTACGGCGTGCTGCTCGTCTTCTTGTTCACCCTGAGCCACGAATGCACGCACGATACGCCTTTTGCCAGCCGCTGGCTTTGCCGCGCTGTTGGTCACGCCACCGCGCCCGTGCTGATGCTCCCGTTCACGTGGTTTCGGTATTTCCATTTCGCGCATCACAAGCATACCAACGACACGGAAAAAGACCCGGAAATCGCGGGGCACGGACGGCCTGACACGTGGCGGAACTACCTGATTTACCTGTCGGGTTGGGGATACTGGGCAGGCAATGCGCGCACGCTGTTGAAGAACGCCTTCGGGACCATTGATGCCCCTTACCTGCCGCAACGCCAGCACTCCGCCTTGAGCCGCGAGGCGCGTATCCTGCTGGCCCTCTATGGGTGCGGCGTGCTGAGCCTGTTTATCTCGCCCCTCATATTATGGCTTTGGTTGGTGCCGGTTCTGATCTCCCAACCGGTCCTAAGGCTCTACTTGCTCGCCGAGCACGGGCATTGCCCGCCCGTTGCCGACATGCTTGAGAACTCCCGCACAACACTGACGAACCGCGCGGTGCGCTGGCTTGCGTGGAACATGCCATATCACGCCGAACACCACGCCTTTCCAGCTGTCCCGTTCCACAAGCTGCCTGATTTACATGCACACCTGCGCGCAGACCTGAAATCTGTCTCGCCGGGCTATGTTGATTTTTCAAGAGATTACGCGGCGAACCTCAGCCGCCCTGGGGCCAGCTGAGCGTGCCACCGGCAACAGCGGCGCGCACGCCTGTTGTGCCCGGGCAAGAGGTCGGAAGCCCGCGCGCGACACGCACCGCGAGAAAGGCGAAAGCCTGCGCCTCAAGCATATCGCCGTCTAGCCCTGCCTCTTCGACGGGCAGCACAGGGCAATCCAGCCCTGCGCTTAGCATCTGCATCATGACCGGGTTGTGACGACCACCGCCGGTCACGAGGACCTGGGCCGGCGGGACCGGGCAATGCTCAATCCCGCCCGCGACAGATGCCGCAGCCATCGCCGTCAGCGTGGCGGCCGCATCCGCTACATCAAGTTCACTGACCAACTCAATCATCGTTGGAAAATCATTTCTGTCCAGTGACTTCGGAGGAATTCTTGAGAAATAGGGTTCAGACAGGAACAGCTCCAGTGCGCCCGTCTCAACCGTCCCGCTGCGGGCCAAGGCACCGCCTTCATCAAATGGCACACCGCGGCGGGCCTGCATGAAATCATTCAGCGGCGCGTTGGCGGGCCCCGTGTCAAAGGCCAAAAGCGCGCCCTCGGCCTCTGGCGCATCCGCGCGGGGGTCAACCCAAGTCAGATTACCCACCCCGCCGAGGTTCAGGAACGCAACCGGCTCCATCAGCCTCAGGTAACGCGCGCAGGCCCAGTGATAAAACGGGGCGAGCGGCGCGCCTTCTCCCCCCAAGGCTACGTCAGCGCTGCGAAAGTCCCAAACCACGGGCGTGTCCAGCGCTTGGGCCAAGGCCGCGCCATCACCGACCTGAAGGGTGCCACGGCTGCGCGGTGCATGGGCGAGCGTCTGGCCGTGAAATCCGATCAGTTCGACCGCGTCAAAAGGGGCCAGCACGTCCATATGCGCGGCCTCGATCACATCGGTGGCCGCATCAACAGCCGCCCCATCCCAATGGCCAAGCGCCGCGGCCAGCACCGCGCGCTCGGCCTTGGAATAGGCGCGGTAACCAGTCTCGCCAAAGCCAAAGATTTCCCGGCCATCTGTTTCGATCACGGCGGCGTCTACACCGTCCAAAGACGTACCGCTCATCGCTCCCAGCGCCCGGATCGACGCCGCCTTGTCGCGCACCCTGCTCATGGCCTTTTCCTTTGCCCTGTCCCCACCTATAGAGGGCTGCGCAGATCACGCCAAGGACGCAAAACCATGCCCTTCACGCCCCGCTCCGAGTTTCTGAACGTCATGCAAACGCGCGGCTTTGTCGCCGACTGCACCGACTATCAGGGCCTTGACGACGCGCTGATGCAGGGCACCCCGGTTGCGGCCTATATCGGCTATGACGCGACGGCGAAATCGCTTCATGTGGGCCACCTGATGAACATCATGGTGCTGCGCTGGCTGCAGAAAACGGGGCACAAACCGATCACCCTGATGGGTGGCGGCACCACCAAGGTGGGCGATCCTTCGGGCCGCGATACCGAGCGCAGCCTTCTGACGGCCGAAGGGATCGACGCCAATATCGCGGGGCTGAAGCAGGTCTTTTCCAAGCTACTGGACTATTCAGACACCCCGACCGGCGCTCTGATGCTGAACAATGCCGAATGGCTCGACAGCCTCAACTACCTCGATTTCCTGCGGGACATCGGGCGGCATTTTTCGATCAACCGGATGCTGAGTTTTGAATCGGTCAAATCCCGGCTGGACCGCGAACAATCGCTGTCCTTCCTCGAATTCAACTACATGATCCTGCAGGCCTATGACTTCATGGAGCTGAACCGCCGCTATG
>JBCBCP010000108.1:0-4717 GCA_038530575.1 Pseudomonadota bacterium | reverse complement strand
ATCCGCGAGTGGCGCAAGCCCGAGCCCTACAAGGGCAAAGGCATCCGCTACAAGGGCGAGTTCATCTTCCGCAAGGAAGGCAAGAAGAAGTAAGGACCAGACAGATGGCAAACAGCAAACGGACCCTGTTCCTCAAGCGCCGCCTGCGCGTCCGGAACAAGCTGCGGAAGGTCAACGCCGGTCGGCTGCGTCTTTCCGTGCACCGCTCCAACAAGAACATCAGCGTGCAGCTGATCGACGACGTTGCGGGCAAGACCCTCGCCGCGGCCTCCTCGCTCGAGAAGGATCTGGGCGTGGTCGGCAAGAACAACATCGAAGCGGCGACCAAGGTCGGCTCAGCGATTGCCGAGCGCGCAAAGAAGGCGGGCGTCGAAGAGGCCTATTTCGACCGTGGCGGTTTCTTGTTCCACGGCAAGGTGAAGGCTCTGGCCGACGCCGCGCGTGAAGGCGGTCTGAAAATCTAATCGGTGCGGCGGGGTACGCCCCGCCCTGCCATTTTGCGGGCCAATCGGCCCCGATGATCCGGGAGCGTCCCGCTCACCGCGATTGAAACAACCGGCGAAAGCCACCAATCAAAGGATGCCACATGGCAGAACGTGAAAACCGCCGGGGCCCGCGCCGCGACCGTGACGAGGCCCCCGAATTCGCAGACCGCCTGGTCGCGATCAACCGTGTGTCGAAAACCGTGAAAGGTGGTAAGCGCTTTGGCTTCGCCGCGCTTGTCGTGGTTGGCGACCAGAAAGGCCGTGTCGGCTTTGGCAAGGGCAAGGCCAAAGAGGTGCCTGAGGCAATCCGCAAGGCGACCGAGCAGGCCAAGCGCCAGATGATCCGCGTTCAGCTGCGCGAAGGCCGCACGCTGCACCACGACATGGAAGGTCGTTGGGGCGCCGGCAAGGTTGTCATGCGCACCGCGCCGGAAGGGACCGGGATCATCGCCGGTGGTCCGATGCGTGCCGTGTTCGAAATGCTGGGCATCAAGGACGTTGTGTCCAAGTCCATCGGCTCGCAAAACCCCTACAACATGATCCGCGCCACCATGGACGGCCTCAAGAAAGAGCAGTCGCCCCGTGCAGTGGCCCAGCGCCGCGGCAAGAAGGTCGCCGACATCCTGCCCAAGCGGGACGAGGCGCCCAGCGAGTCCGCTCAAGTGGCTGAGGAGGCCTAATCCAGATGGCAAAGACTATCGTCGTCAAGCAGGTCGGCTCCCCGATCCGCCGCCCCGCCAAGCAGCGCCAGACGCTGATCGGCCTGGGCCTGAACAAGATGCACAAGACCCGCGAGCTGGAGGACACCCCGTCCGTCCGCGGCATGGTCAATTCGATCCCGCACCTCGTGGAGATCGTCGAAGAAAAGGGCTAAGCCACGCGGCCTAGCAAACGCAAAGGCCCCGCAGGTGACTGCGGGGCCTTTTGTCGTTAGCGGCAGCACCAATCGTCACAGCTATTTGACCGGCTGCACCCCGGCCGCCGCACGCCCGAGCGCCAACGCGCAGATGATCGCCCCGTTCAGCGTGAACAGGTATAGAGGGTAGGCCAGCAGCACCCAGTCCAGCGTGCCGACGGACACGATAGCACAGCAAGAGGCGATGAAGGACAGCGTCCACGTGCTTGCCGTCTCCGTCTCCGGCGCGCGGTAGGCCTTGGCCACGGTGAGCGTTCCGCCCAGCAGGCTGATCGTGATCGTCATGGCCAGCGCATAGGCCGCCGTTTCCGTGAAATACCAGACGATCAGCCCGATCAGCGCCAGCCACAGCATCCGCTCGTCCGGGCGGGTCAGAAAGCTGCCCTTTCCGCGGCGGATCGACAGCAGCGTCACCGTCACGGTGCCGGTCATCTGGGCCCCTGCAAACCACAGCGACTGGCTGGCGCCCTCGGCCATCTGCCCGCAAAAGGCGATGACGCTCAGGCACGACCAGATCAGCCAGGAGGCCCGTTGCGGCTCCGTCCCGCCGCGAAGGGTGTCGCGAATATAGGGCCCATAGGCCCCGATGCTGAGCGCGGCGGACAAAACGCCAAAGGTGGGCAGCCAATCTTGCGGCAGGGGCGCGATCTCAAACATCAGAAAATCCAAAAATGAGGGTTTCGAAGAGTTGCGGGGAAAAATCTGCGCCCCGCGTCACATATGCGATCTAGGCACAGCGCCGGGCGGCTTCCATGGAGGAATTCCTGACCCTGCTGTCGCAAATGGAGCGTTGACTTTGAGCGCGCCGCTTCGCGCGCGGCGCGCAAATCACCTAGCCGCGGCGTCGCGCCATTGGCGCGCCCTTGCCGATCACCGGACAGCCCAGCGTCTGGCGCAGCGCATCGACCAGCTCGTCCACCGTCTGCGCCGTCACGAAAAGACCGCCCGTGCGGTCGGCAAAGCACTTGGCCACCGTATCCGCACCAAAGGTTTGTTCGGGGTTGTTCCACGCGAAAAAGTCCCGCGTGACGCGGAAGCCGATGACGTGCACGGTTAGGTCCCGCGCGCCCGCAACCAGTGCGCGCGACGCCGCACAGGGCGTGCCGCCGCAGGTCTCATTACCGTCTGTGACAAGTACGATGGTCGCGCGCTGCCTCTGGTAATCGAGCACTTGGGCCGCACGTTCCACCGCCGCCGAAAGCGGTGTCAGGCCCCCGGGCCGCAGCGCGTCCACCTCTGATATCACACGTTCCGCCGCGTTGCTTTGCGGGGCAAAGCGCAGGGACAGGCCATTGCACGCGGTCTGCCCGCCCGGCCCGTAGGTCATCAGGCCGATCCGGCGGAAGGGCGCGATTTGCGGCATGGCTTCTGCGATAGCGAGGCGCGCTTCCTCGATCCGGGTGGGACCGGTGATGTCGAACCCGATTTCAGACATCGAGGCCGAGCCGTCGAAGACCAGCATGGCGTCGGTGCTGCAATCGGCCAGCGCCGTTTGCGCCGTCAGCCCAAGGGCGAGGATCATCCCAAGCACGCGTTGCATTGCGTCAGCCTGCCGCGCCGCGCACGCGCATTCAAGCCTTTCGGGGCGTTAGTTGATCCATGTCATGGCACGGCGGCAGGAAACGGCGCACGCAGTCCTCGAACCAGGAGGCCACGATGAAAGACACACCCACAGCTCAGTTTCCAAATGTTACCCCGGCAACGGGCGCCCGGTTTGATCAGAGCGCGTATCCCTACGATGATCGCATGAACCGTCGCGATTACGAGGCGGAGAAAGCAGCGCTACAGGCGGAACTTTTGAAGGTGCAGCTTTGGGCGCAGGAGACCGGCCAAAAGTTCGTCCTGCTGTTTGAAGGGCGTGACGCGGCTGGCAAAGGCGGCACGATCAAGCGGTTTACCGAACACCTGAACCCCCGCGCAGCGCGAGTTGTTGCCCTGAACAAACCCACGGATGAAGAGCGCGGGCAGTGGTTTTTCCAGCGCTATGTGCGGCATTTGCCGACGTCTGGCGAAATCGTGCTCTATGACCGCTCGTGGTACAATCGCGCGGGCGTTGAGCGTGTGATGAACTTTTGCAAGGCGAACGAATATCTTGAGTTCATGCGCCAGACACCGGAATTCGAACGCATGCTGACGCGGTCGGGCATTCGGCTTTACAAGTATTGGTTCTCCGTCACGCAGGACGAACAGCGCTGCCGCTTCAAATCGCGCGAGACTGACCCGCTCAAGCGATGGAAGCTGTCGCCCATCGACAAGGCCAGCTTGGACAAGTGGGACGACTACACCGAGGCGAAGGAGGCGATGTTCTTCTACACCGACACCGCGGATGCGCCGTGGACCGTGATCAAGTCGAACGACAAGAAACGCGCGCGGCTGAACTGCATGCGCCACTTCCTCGCCTCGCTTGACTACCCCGGCAAAGACGACGAGGTCGCGGCGCCGCCTGACCCGCTGATTGTCGGACAGGCCAGTCACGTGATCCACGGCAGCGACCATATTCTGGCCAACTCGCTGCACCCCGATCAGCGACACGGCTAAGCAACGCTTGATCCCACCACCGGGCCCGTCTATACGCGCCCGGTGGCGCAGGATCGCGCCAAGAATCAAGAAACGCCGTGGTCGCCCCATTCGCTTCGGGGGTGCATCCGGCAAAGGAGAAGCGACATGAAACTGCACGAACTTTCCGACAATCCTGGCGCAGCCAAAAAGCGCACCCGCGTGGGCCGTGGCCCCGGCTCTGGCAAGGGCAAGATGGGTGGCCGTGGTATCAAGGGTCAGAAATCCCGCTCGGGTGTGGCCATCAATGGCTACGAGGGTGGCCAGATGCCGCTCTACCAGCGTCTGCCCAAGCGGGGCTTTAACAGCCCGAACCGCAAGGACTTCGCCGTCGTCAACCTGGGCCTGATACAGAAATTCGTTGACGCGGGCAAGCTGGACGCCGCGAACGCCATCGACGAGGACGCGCTTGTCGCATCCGGTCTGGTGCGCCGCAAGAAGGACGGCATCCGCGTTCTGGCCAAGGGCGACGTGACCGCCAAGCTGACGCTGACCGTCACCGGCGCCTCCAAATCCGCCATCGAGGCGGTGGAAAAAGCCGGCGGCTCGCTCTCCATCGCGGCCGAGTGACCAATCGGTGACTTGTGAGCCGCGTCCGCGCGGCTTACATCTGCACCCGACCCTATTTGACGCCGCCCGCGATTTCCCGAGACGAAAAACAAATCAAGGAATTATTGGTTTTATGTTTCAATTTGATGTTGTTAAAATTTACAATATTGCTGTATGCCATTAACATTTGTTAAGCATAAGAAATTTCATA
>JBCBCP010000107.1:0-4739 GCA_038530575.1 Pseudomonadota bacterium | reverse complement strand
GGGCGCGCAAGGCCGCACTTGCGGCAGCCCAGGGTCAGGCGTCCGAAGACAGCGCAGCGAGCAGCCGCCTCGGAGGGCGCGTTCCGCTTTACGCGGCCGCCTCCGTGATCGTGTTGGCAGCGGCTGGCACGTCTGGATATCTTTACTTGCGCGGCAAGCAGAGCCCGGCAGGGCCCGTCTCGGCAGCGGTCACGACGCCCGCAACGCCAACGGTGACCGCAGGTGGCGCGGGTGGCGGCACACCGCCAACACTGAATGCGGCCACCAGCGGCACCGGCGACGCGGCAGCAGGCCTCGCCGCCGTGGCCGCCGCCGCAGGACTCGAAGCGCCCGGAACGGACATCACCGGAGCGGTTGAGTCTGCGCCTTCAGATACTGTGGAATCAGTTGCCACTGGTGCTTTGCCTGAGCCGACCATGACCGCGCCTCAGCCCGCAATTACGCCAGAGCCTGAGCCCCAACCCGTGGCACTGCCCGAGCGCGCGAATTTTGATCCGATCCCCGCACCGCTGACGCTCCAGAGCGCTGCAGACAGTGGTGACCGGGTGGCGGCCTACCAGCTTGGTGTTCGCAAGCTCGACAGTGCGGACTATGCCGAAGGCGCCCGCTACATCAGCGCCAGCGCCCAGAAGGGCCTGCCAATCGCCCAATACCGTTTGTCAAAGCTGCACGAGAAAGGCCTCGGCGTACCGCGCGACCTAGCGGCTTCGCGCCGCTGGACAGAGCGCGCGGCGAGTGGCGGCAACGTGCGCGCCATGCATGATCTGGCCGTGTTCTACGCGGATGGCGAAGGCGGCGAGCAAAGCTATGCCAAATCGGTGGAGTGGTTCAGCAAGGCGGCCGAATTCGGTGTGCTCGACAGCCAGTACAATCTTGCCGTGCTCTACCAGCAGGGCCTTGGCATTACCAAGGATCTGAACGAAGCGCTCTTCTGGTTCTCCGTCGCCGCCGAGAATGGCGATCCCGGCGCGGCTGACCAGGTGCGCGCCATGCTGACGGAAGTCGATGCTGATACGGCGCTGAGCGTGCGCGCGCGGGTGCAGGGCTGGCGCGGCGCGCGACCCAACGGTCCTGCCAATGGTGAGTTCGGACGCCAGGCCTGGGAGGGCGGCGGCGCGGACCGGGTGCGCGCGGTTCAAACGGCGCTCAACGCTCTCGGCTATGATGTCGGCACGCCGGATGGCGTCTTTGGACCGGCGACACAGGATGCTATTCGCGCCTACCAGCGCGATGCCTCCATTCCACAAACCGGCACGTTAAGCTCAGCCTTGATCGAGAGCCTGAACGCGCGCGCAAACGGCGCGTCCACCTGATTTTCGGTGACTAAAGCCGCCAGGCCGAAGCGCGCTTGTCATCGCCGATGAGCTGCTTGTCGGTCAGGGCGTAAACCCGGTCGGTTCCGAGCGCGAAAGCCATTAGCCCATCCGGGAACAGCGACCTGAATGCTGCGTCGCGCACATTCAGCCCACCTGTAAAGGCACCAAGGGCCGGCATGATGAGCCTGTCCCCATCGGTTGCGAAACAGCGCCGGCGGACAGAGCGTCCGCGCCCACGCACCTTCGCGGCAGGGTGGAGGTGACCCGCCACCTCGCCGACCTCGCCCTCCGGCTCGTGCCGGAAGACCAGTGGTCCGATGCCCAGTGTTTTTGCGGCGCGCCCGCCCAGGTGCTTTGGCGGATCGGGGTCGTGGTTGCCCTCAACCCAGACCCAGTCGCAGGCAGAGGAAAGGGCCTGGATGCGGGCGGTGGCGCGGCCTGAGAGCCGTAACTCGGCGCCGCGATCGTGAAAGCTGTCACCCAGGGAAATCACCGTATTGGGGACAAGCGCCCGACACAGCGCCTCGACATGGCCAAGGGTCACGTCCGTGTCGTAGGGCGGCAACATCTGGCCGCGCGCAGCATAAGATGAGCCCTTCTCGAGGTGCAGGTCAGAGACGATCAGCACCCTCTGATCTGACCACCACAGAGCGCCTTCGCAAAGTGGCGTCAGGACGGCACCGGCAAGATGTATCTCCACCGGGTCGAGGTTTCGGGCTGCGTTTTCCATCGAGCGGAGTTGGCCCATCTGGGCAAACCCCGTCAACGCCTGCCCGTCAGTTCCCGGTGAAATTCGCGGCGCGTTTTTCGAGGAAGGCCATGACGCCTTCCTTGTTGTCCTTCGTGCGGCCCGCCTGGCGCTGGGCGACGCGCTCGGCATGGAGCTGCTCGCCCCAATCTGCTTCGCCGCCATCCCAGATCAGTTGCCGCGTCATGGCGAGCGCCTTGGTCGGGCCCTTCGACAGCGTCTCGGCGAGCGCCCGTGCCTCATCCATCAGCTGGTCGTCGGGCACCACCTTGTTGACCATGCCCCATTCCAGCGCTTTCGCGGCGGGCAGTTTTTCGCCGAGCAGGGCCATTTCCATGGCGCGTGCGCGGCCAATGATACGGGGTAGGAGGTATGTGGAGCCGCCGTCCGGCACCAGGCCGATCCTGCGGAAGGCCTGAAGGAAGTAAGCGCTTTTGCCTGCGATGATCATGTCGCCCATCAGCGCAATGGAGCAGCCGACCCCGGCTGCAGGACCATTGACGGCGGTCACGACGGGGTGGGGATGCTCTCGGATCGCGGTGACGAGGGGATTGTAGTGGCTGTCGAGGGCCTTGCCGGCATCGAACTCGCCCTTGGGCTTGTCGTCGGAATCGCTGCCGCCCATGCCGCCAGACAGGTTCGCGCCGGAGCAGAAACCGCGCCCGTTTCCGGTGATGATGGTGCAGCGCGCCTCCTTTGCGGCGTGCTCGAGCGCGACCAGCATTTCCTCGACCGTGTCGATTCCCGCTGCGTTGAGCGTTCTCGGATCGTTGAACGCGATCGTCGCGATGTTGTCGTCCACGCTGTAGGTGATCTTCTCAAATTTCATGACGCGCCTCCCGAAAGCGATTTTGCCTGCGAGTTTAGCGAGCGTGTTGTCTCTGGCTAGTTCTGACGCCGGGGCAGTGACTTTCCTTTTACGTAAACTGCTGGCATCTTCGCGACGAGGCCGCATGAGCAGACGGCAAAAACTCTTGGAGGAAATCCCATGGCACTCGACGGCGCACCCGAAAACACGATGGAACAGGTTCTGGCGGCACAGAAAGCCGCGCACATCCGCGAAGGTGCCCCGTCGGCAGCGCGCAGGACCGAGTGGCTGGACAAGGCGATTGCCTTGCTGATCGATCACCAGCAGGAAATTGAGGACGCGCTTGCCGAAGATTTCGGGCACCGCTCCAAGGATGCCAGCCGTTTCACCGATGTCGCCAGTTCCATCGGCGCGCTGAAGCATGCGAAAAAGCATGTGGCCAAGTGGATGCGCCCTGAGAAACGCAAGGTGGAGTTTCCCCTCGGTCTGCTCGGCTCGCGCGCGGAAATTCACTACCAGCCCAAGGGCACCGTAGGCGTGATCTCGCCCTGGAACTTCCCTGTGAACCTGACATTCGGCCCGCTGGCGGGTGTTTTTGCGGCAGGCAACCGGGCGATGATCAAGCCGTCAGAGTTCACCGAGCATACCTCAGAGCTGATGCGCCAGATGTTCGCCAAGGCGTATTCGGAAGAAGAGGTCGCGGTGTTCACGGGCGGGCCGGACGTCGGCGCGCAGTTCTCTGCCTTGCCGTTCGATCACCTGATCTTCACAGGCGCGACCTCGATCGCGCGCCACGTGATGCGGGCCGCGGCGGACAATCTCGTGCCGCTGACGCTGGAACTTGGCGGCAAGAGCCCCGTCATCCTCGGGCGCTCTGCAAACATGGAGAAGGCCGCGAGCCGCATCATGGCGGGCAAGACACTGAATGCCGGTCAAATCTGCCTGGCGCCGGACTATGCTTTTGTGCCGGAAGAAGGCGCGGGCGAGTTTGTCGGTGCGGCGACGGCGGCGGTGGAGAAGATGTTCCCCACAGGCCTGAAGGACAATGACGACTACACGTCCATCGTGAACCAGCGCCACTATGATCGCATCCAGGGATACCTTGAGGATGCCCGCTCAAAAGGCGCCGAGATCGTCGAGATCAATCCGGCGGACGAGAATTTCTCCCAGCAGCCCCACCACAAGATTCCGCCGACGCTGGTGATGAATCCAACCGATGACATGGCGGTGATGCAGGACGAGATCTTCGGGCCGATCCTGCCAATTAAGTCCTACGCCAAGACCGAGGACGCGGTGGCCTACATCAATGGACACGACCGCCCGCTGGGGCTCTATTATTTCGGCGAAGACGCCGCAGAGAAAAACGAGGTGCTGGCCAGGACGACCTCAGGCGGTGTGACGGTCAACGATGTGATCTTCCATGTGGCGCAAGAAGACCTGCCGTTTGGCGGCGTTGGGCCCTCGGGCATGGGCAGCTATCACGGCTATGACGGCTTCCGCGAGTTCTCCCACGCCAAGTCAATCTACACACAAACCGGCAATGAGATTCTCGCCATGATGCGTCCGCCCTACGGTGAGAAGTTCCGCAAACAGGTGGCTGGCCGGATCAAGCCTTAGGGGCAGTAGGCTGGCTGATTGGTTCCAACCGTTCGTTCGCATTCGTCCGGCCAGCCATGTTTCTGCCAAGCGGCTAGCAAGCCATGCGTTTCTGCGAACTCCAGGAATCTGGGGTGATTTCTGAACGCGACTGACGTGGGAGCTGGTTCCCAAATGAGCTGTATGAGCGCTGAAAACCCATAGAGCTCCTCGGGCGATTGAGGCTCTGTGTCGGCCAGCAGATCCATCACGCGGTCAACGTTGCCGAGAT
>JBCBCP010000106.1:0-5353 GCA_038530575.1 Pseudomonadota bacterium | reverse complement strand
GGGATCGATGACGGGCCGAACAAATACACCTCCGACGTGCTGTTCCTGATCTGGAACGCCCTGCGCGACAACAATATCGAAATCCCCTATCCGCAGCGCGTGGTCGAATTGAAGGGCAAGATCGAAACCAAAGCCCGCTGATGCGTGCCGCCGTGATTGGCGCGGGGCCCGCGGGCCTGATGGCGGCCGAAGTGCTGGGCGCGGCCGGGGCCCATGTGACGATTTACGATCAGATGCCGTCGCCGGGGCGCAAATTCCTGATGGCGGGCAAGTCGGGCCTGAACCTGACGATGGACGGTGACCCGGCCTTTGATCAGCGCTTTTTCGAGGCCAACGCGCGGCTGGCCCCCATGCTGGCGGCGTTTGGTCCGCAGCAGGTCAAGGACTGGGCAGACGGGCTTGGGGCAGAGGTTTTCGCCGGCTCCTCGGGCCGGGTCTTTCCCAAGGCCATGAAGGCATCGCCCCTGCTGCGGGCCTGGCTGTCGCGGCTGGCAGGCTACGGTGTGCAGCTGCAAACCCGCGCCCGGTGGCAGGGCTGGGACGGTGCGGCGCCGGTGATCGGCGGCGCTCCGGTAGAGGCAGACGTCACGATCCTTGCGCTAGGCGGCGGGTCCTGGGCGCGTCTCGGCTCTGACGGGGCGTGGACGGCGCATCTGCCGCATGTTCCGTTTCGCCCGGCCAATGTGGGCCTGTCCGCCCGCTGGTCTGCCCACATGGCCCCGCATTTCGGCGCGCCGATCAAGGGCGTGGCGTGGAAGGCCGGGGGCGTGGTCAGCCGGGGCGAGGCGATCTTGTCCGCGCGCGGTCTGGAAGGGTCCGGCATCTACACCGCCTCCCGCGCCGTGCGCGAGGGCGCGGCGTTGACAGTCGACCTGATGCCGGATCTCAGCGCGGATGAGATTTCCGGGCGGCTTTCCCGCCCACGCGGCAAGGCGAGCCTGTCCAACCATCTGCGCAAGGCGCTGCGGCTGCCGGCGGCAAAACAGGCGCTGCTGATGGAATGCGCCCACCCCCTGCCCAAGGACCTTGCGCCTTTGGTCAAGGCGCTGCCCCTGCCGGTCACCGGCCTGCATCCGCTGGACGAGGCGATATCAACCGCGGGCGGCGTGCCGTGGGACGCGCTGGACGAGGGGCTGATGCTGCGAGATCGGCCCGGTGTGTTCTGCGTGGGAGAGATGCTCGACTGGGAAGCGCCGACGGGCGGCTATCTGATCACCGCCTGCCTTGCGACCGGACGCTGGGCCGCACAACGCGCGTTGGCGACGTTTTCTTGAAAAGAAAACGGTCCGGAAACTTTGCAAGTTTCCGCGCCCGTCCCCGGCGCGGCGCGCGTCAGACCCGCGCCAATGCCGCCTTGTAGGCCGGCCGCTCCCGCAGGCCTTTGGCCCAGTCCTTCAGCCGGTCATCCATCGCCGGAAAGCGCGCCATATGCCCCCAGCCAAGACAGTGCACGGCCAACAGGTCCGGGATTGTCACCTGCGCGCCCATCAGGAACGGCCCATCGCCCAGCCGCTCTGACAAGGTAGCAAGCGTGCGAGCATATTCAAAATGCAGGCCTTCGGTAATCGCCGGCACCCGCGCCGCCTCCGGCAGGGCAAAGTTGTGCTTGGCGAAGGTCCACAGCACCGCGTCCATCTCGTCGATCAGCCACAGCGTCATCGCGTCTTGCTGTGCCCGCGCAACCGTGCCCGCCGCTGCGGTCAATGCGCCATGCTTGTCCGCCAGATAGGTCATGATCGCGACCGAATCCGTCAGCACCGCATCGCCATCCACCAGCGCGGGGATCTTGCCCAGCGGATTGTACTGCCGCGCCTCGTCCGAGCCGGGACCGGCCTGGATTTGTTCGTAGTCCTGGCCCAGCTCTTCGAGCATCCAGCTTACGCGCAGCGCGCGGGTCTTGGTCGATCCGATCAGTTTGTACATGGCTTCCTCCTGTTACCGCCCCGCCAGCATCGCCAGCCGGATGAGCGCGCGTTCCACCAGCGCCATCTGCGGCGCCGTCTGCCCGGCTGATCGCAGGGCGAGGTCCGTCTCTGTCAGCACGGCCAGTGCCGTCTCCAGCCTGTCTGGCCCCCACCGCCGCGCTTGTCCCATCATCCGGTCCCTGTTTGGCCCCCAGATCGCGGGCCGCCCGGACGGGTCGGCGACCGTCTTGTGCAGCGCGCGAAAGTGGCGCATCGCCCCGATGCAAAGCGTTACCGCCGTCACGCCCTGCGCCTGCAGCTTGCGCATGACCGGCCCAATCTCCTGCGCGCGCCCGTCCGCAACGGTCATCAGAACGTCGTCCACGGCGGCTTCGGTCGACACGGGCGCACAGGCCGCGATGTCTTCGGGCGTCAGCGGGGCCGCGTCGTTCAGTTTGTAAAGCCCTATCTTTTCAACGGTCTGGCGGAAATCACCTGGGTCCAGCTCTTGCGCGAGGGTGAACAGTGCATCCATCGCCGCGCGGTCCGGCGGCGCGATGCCCGCATCCTTGATCGCGGCCTCGATCTCTTCGCGTGTGGGCGGGTTATCGTAAATGCCGGCCGCATAGGCCTTGGGGTGCGCCTCGAACGCCTTGCGCAGTTTCGAGGTGGGTTTGAGGTTACCTGCGGTCACGACAAGCTGCGCATCGCCCGGCTCCCACGCCTCCAGCGCGGGCAGGATATAGCCCGCCTGCACCTCGGTCGCATCCTCGACAAAGGTCACACGCGGGCCGGGGAAGAAGCCGATTGCCTTCATCGAATCAACCACTTGCGCGGGGTCCGCGCGCAAGCCCGCCGCGGGCATCCGGCTCAGCCGCATTTCCTCCGCGCCGTTTGGCCCGATGAGCGCGGCGATGGCCTCTTGCCGCTTCAGCGCAACGCGCATTCCGTCAGAGCCGTAGATCAGCAGCCCCGCCGCCGCCGCATCCGGGCGCCGGAAATAGGCGTTGGCCTGCGCGGTGTTCAGCTTCATGCCAGCGCTGCGACCAGCCGCGCGGTCAGCAGATCGGCCAAGATCACCATCAGCCGCGCCTGCGCATCACGCTGGGCGGTCAGAGTGGCAACGGTTGTGCCCGTCGCGGAATAGCCCGTGAAATTAGACACTTGGCCAGCCGCCACATGCTGCCCGGTGCGCCGGTCGGTCAGGGTGTATTGCACCGTCCCCAGAAGGTTGTAGCGGTCGATATTGCCGTCAGCGTCCACGGCCAGCCCTTCCTCGGTTGTGACCAGCGTCACACCGAGGTCATAGGCCGGATCGGCACTGCGCCCCAGCCGCTCTTCGAGTTGGCGCACCAGAAGGTAGGTCGTGCGGTCCGACGGCTCCCCAATGGCGACCTGCCCGTCCAGCGCCGCGCCCGCGCCGCCGGGCGCATAGGCGGGGGTGAACCCGCACGCCGCAAGGGCCAACAGGAGGGCTGCAAGGATACCCTTAGACCACGACATTTACGATCCGCCCCGGCACCACGATCACTTTCTTGAGGGTGCCGCCGTCCAGCGCCTTTTGCACTGGGTCCGACGCGAGCGCCGCCGCTTCGACATCTGCCTTGTCCATGTCCGCAGGCACCGTCAACTCGCCCCGCCGCTTGCCGTTGATCTGGATCGGCAGGGTCACGGTGTCCGACACCAGCATTGCCTCATCTGCCACCGGCCATGGGGCGA
The DNA here is from genome assembly GCA_038530575.1 of Pseudomonadota bacterium. Taxonomy (GTDB): domain Bacteria; phylum Pseudomonadota; class Alphaproteobacteria; order Rhodobacterales; family Rhodobacteraceae; genus JBCBCP01. The sequence goes on along the minus strand of JBCBCP010000106.1, from coordinate 1,730 downwards.
GAGTCACCAACCCAGTCCCACCCTGATGCGCCCAGATGTCTTCGGCCAAGTGCGGGGTCATCGGGGCCATCAACTGCGCGAGCGTCATGATCGCTTCGCGCTGCGCGGCATGGCTGGCCTTTGACTTCTGCAGGGTCCCAGTGAAAGCGTAAAGCTTTGCAATCGCAGCATTAAAACCAAAGCTTTCGACACCCTTGGTCACGTCATCGATGCAAGCATGCATGGCGCGCAAAAGGTCGTCGTCGCCCGTCCCGGGCGCCTCCGGATCCATTGCAGCGATCCGGTCGCAGATGTTCCAGACGCGGCCAAGGTGCTTGAACGCTGCCTCTGCGCCCGATGCCGTCCACTCCACGTCGCGCTCGGGCGGGCTGTCGGACAGCACGAACCACCGCGCCGTGTCCGCGCCGTAGTCGCGGATGATATTCAGCGGATCGACCACGTTGTTCTTTGATTTCGACATCTTGGCCGATGGGACAACCGTCACTTCGGTGCCATCCTCAAGGAAGGCACCGCCATCGCGCAAGGTGACCTCTTCGGGGTAATGATATTTCGGCCGGCCGTTCTCGCCCTCAGATTGGTAAATCGCGTGGGTCACCATGCCCTGCGTGAAGAGCGCATCGAACGGCTCCGACGCACTTGCCGGCAAATGCCCGGTGGCGACCATCGCGCGGGCAAAGAACCGCGAATACAGCAGGTGCAGAATCGCATGCTCGATCCCGCCGATATACTGGTCGACGTTCATCCAGTAGTCGGCCTCGGCCCGGTCAGTGGGCGTTTCGGCATTTGGTGCGGTGAAGCGGGCGAAGTACCAAGAGGAGTCCACGAACGTGTCCATCGTGTCCGTCTCCCGTTGCGCCGCGCCGCCGCATTTTGGGCAGGTGCAGTTGCGCCAGGACGGGTGCCGGTCCAGCGGGTTGCCCGGAACGGAAAAGTCGATCGGTGTGCCGTCCTCGTCATAAGGCAGCGTGATCGGCAGGTTTTCCTTCTTCTCGGGCACAACGCCGCAAGTGGGGCAGTGCACGACCGGGATGGGGCAGCCCCAATAGCGCTGCCGGCTGAGGCCCCAGTCGCGCAGGCGGAATTTGACCTCGCCTGTGCCTTTGCCCTGCGCCTCGAACCAGTCGATGGTGGCGTCGATGCCCTCTTGGCTGGTGGCGGTGCCGACGCCCGCGAAATGGTCAATATACTCGACGGTTTCGGTTTTGGCGGGCACCAAGGCTTCGCTTTCGACCTCCGTATGTTCGCCTGGCATGTAGAAAGCGTTCAGAACTGGGAGGTCATATTTGCGTGCAAAATCAAGATCCCGCTGGTCGTGCGCCGGGCAGCCGAATACCGCGCCGGTGCCGTAGTCCATCAGGACAAAGTTACCGATCCAGACCGCCAGCTCTTCGCCTTCATTGGTCGGATGCTTGACCTTCAGACCCGTATCCACGCCCTTCTTTTCGGCCTTCTCCATCGCCGCTTCGGTCGTGTCCATCTTGCGACATTCCGCGATGAAGTCGGCAAGGTCGGGGCGCTCGGCTTCCAAGGCCTTCGAGATCGGATGATCCGGTGAAATCGCGATGAAGGATGCGCCGCGCATCGTGTCGGGGCGGGTCGAATAGCATTCAATCGTGCCTTGGCCGTCGGTGCGCATGAAGGGGATGTTGATACCGCGCGAGCGTCCAATCCAGTTTTCCTGCATCAGCCGCACCTTGGCGGGCCAGTCATCCAGCCCGTCCAGCGCCTCC
>JBCBCP010000105.1:0-5576 GCA_038530575.1 Pseudomonadota bacterium | reverse complement strand
GTGATCGTTGGTGATCAGCCAAAGTGTCAGCACCTTGGCCCCTTGGTGCATCTGGATCAGCGCCTCGCCCGGCCGCAAAAGCGCCTGCACATCATCGAGGCTAAGCGGTTCGGGCGCAATAATGTCTCGGTAGCCGCCAAAATTCCGCTCAAGCGCGCGGGTGTTCACGATGAGCGCAGTATCGAGCTCTTGCAGCCGTGCGCGCCGCGTGGCGGCGTCAAGCGTCTCATCCGCGCGCAGCAGCGCCAACCGCTCAGTCAGGTCGCGCCGTTCAAGTGACAGATCTTCTAGACCGTCCGCCTTTAGTGCGAGGCGCAGCGCGATCTGTTGCAGAGCTTGACCCGCGGCAGTGGTTTGCACCGTTTGGGCCATGCGAAAGGCGGTGTCTGTCGTCGCGCGCGGGTCTTGTGCGGCGACCTGAGCGGCAAACAAAATGGCGCATGAGACAAGCCCCATGCGCCAGATATGCACCGCTGCGCGCACCTTAGTTGGTCAGGATATAGTAGCTGTTGCGCACGCGGCCCATGTTTGCCACGGCTACCACGAAATACCCATCCCAGCGCGGTGTAAACGAGCAGTAGATGCGGTCGGACCGGGTACGGTCGATGCAGATCGTGTTGCCGTTTTCGTCTTGCACGACGAGGTCAAGGTTCGAATCGCCATCGCCCACGATGCCAAGCTCGGCCACGCGCCCGCCGTAAAAGGGTACCTTGAACACATCCACCTTGCCGCCCGGCAGGCGAGACAATGTGCGGGATGCGCCACCAATGCGGCCGCGGCTGCCTTCGGCCTTAACGTCTTCGATCAGGCCGGTGATGGATGGATCGCCGCCCGCAAATTCGGTCGCTGCCGCCAGCATGGCTTCGGCAGTGGCAGGCGTGTCTGCGGCGTCCGCGCCGCCAGTCGCAGCGGCAGTTTCGGTGTTGTCACGTGTTTCCTTTTCCCGCTCAACATCTTTGGCGTCGATCGACAGCATGATCTGCGCCGCAGCCAGCGCAGCGATCGCGTCCCGGCCTTCCTGCGCGTGGGCATAAAGATCCTGCGCCAGAGCGACCTTCGACACGGCGCTGCCAGCGGTGTCAGCCGCGGCGGTTGGCTGGGTGTTGGTACCGGTCTTGTCCTGAGCCAGTACGGCGAGCGGCGCAGGGGCCATCAGGGCCCCCAGAAGGGCGGCATTCAGGGCAAATCGCTTCATATCATTTTCCTTCAAAGGTTGTGGTCAACTGACCGTTAAATCGCCTGTAGTGGATTAAAATACCACGGCTTTTTGGTGACAATGTCCGTCATGTTAGAGTGTCTGCGCCACCCGATCAACAAAAGGCGGCGCAGTTCTGCTTAATTTGCGCTGATCGTCTGCTCGAGCCAGGGCAAGTAGTTGCTGACGCGGGTGTAGGCAGAGAATTGCGCCGTCTCGAGACACGATTTGGTCTGTGTGTTGGCAAGGCCCCAGCTGACCACGCCCGCCTGGATATACGCGCCATCGGCAAGCTGTACGACGAGCGGGCCGCCACTGTCGCCTGAACAGGCGCCCTTGCCGCCCTCGAACGTACCAGAGCACAGCATATTCTCGGTCATTGGCTCGCGCACATAGGTGATCAGGCTCTGCCAGACGGCCTTGGTCTCTTCCTCGCGCAGGCCAAAGGCGCGGGCGGCAAAGGTCAGGCCTTCGGCAGCGGCCTTGGCGCGTGCCTCAAGCATGACATTGTTGCAGCGTTGACGCGACAGCATCTGGATTTCGGCCTGTTTCATCAGCTCAGTGCGCTGCGCGCCTTCGGTCAGGCCCCATCCGGTGACAATCGTACGCACGCCGGGCTGGTCCAGCTGGTCGCCAAGCTGCGCATCGGGCACCTTGATCGTCTCGTAGGCGGCCTGCGGCGGGCGGGCCAGCTTGATCAGCGCAATATCGTGGTCATAGTCGGTGCCGACATAGCCCGGATGGCGAAAGATCGCCTCGACCGGCACGACGTCGCCGCCCGAGGTCAGGTCGTTGGAGCCGACGAGCACGCCAACCGCCTCCGCCCGCAGGTCACCGTAGTTTCCGTTGGGATCAGCCATGTGGATACAGTGAGCCGCCGTCAGTACCCATTGCGGCAGCAGCATGGTCCCGCCGCAAAACTGGGCGTCAGCCGTGCGGCCCTGACCGTTGATCAGCAGCGCAACTTGCCACGGCCACGCGCCCTGCGCGGCCACTTCACCACCGATCACACGGCCCGCGCTGGCGGCTTCGGTCTGCGCCGCGGCCATTGACGCGGCCTTGCCGCCGCTCTGGGCAAACGCGAAAGGCGAGGTCTGCTCGGGCGGCAATTGAGGCAGCGCGATCTCCTGCGCGGCCACGGGCAGGGCAAGGCAGGCCGCAAGGGCAAAGGGGGCAAGCTGTTTCATCGGGTTACTCTCCTTGAGGAAGGGGGGAAATGGTCAGGTCAAGCCGCTGGACATCCAGCGCCGCGCCCGCCGGGGACAAGGACAAGGACCGGCTTTGCGCCGGGTCGGTCATCGTGGCGAGATACGCGGCGGTATCGCCCTGCGCATCGCCAGCAAAGGACAGGCGTGTGCGGGTCGATCCCGGCTCTGCTGGGACGGACACCACGATCAGGCTTTCACGTTTCACCGAGCCATCGGTGGTGACGGCAAAGGCCATGCGCTGGCGGCCATCGGGCGCGATCCGGTTCGACAGGCCGCGCTGGGGCCAAAGCGTCTCCACCCCGTGATCGGCGCGGATATAGAGGATGGTGACGTCCTGCATCTTGCCCGTGGCGTTGTGGTAACGGACCGTGAGCACATCGCAATGGCCCATCGCGCCGGTTGTCGGCGCCTCCGCGCCACGCGCCGGGGCACAGCGCCCGCCCTGCCGCACCCGGCCCGGAGTGGCGGTAAAGCTGACTTGCGGCGTGGCGGGCGTGCCAAGCGAGAAGCCCATCGTGCCGCTGCCCGTCTGCATCTGCGCCAGCGCCGCCTCTACCCGCAGCCGCTGCACCGCGCGGCGCAGGCCGGTGCCCAGCGCTTCGGCACTGCCGCCCGGCAGCCGCAGGGAGGTGCCGGGCCCCGCAGCATCCAGCACACCGTCCGGGCCAACAAGGGCAAAGCCACCTTCTGCCGCGACCAGCACATGCGTCGGGTTCGGCGCTTCGAGGCTCAGGTCGAGGAAAGGTGCCACCGCCTGCACACCGCCCAGCGCCGCAAGATCTGCCGCAACGGCGAGCCGGACAGAGGTGTCAACCGCCCGCTGCGCCACGCTGGCCGAGGACACGCGCACGGTGGGAAAGGGCTCAAGATATTCGATCGTCGCCTGCAAGGCCTGCGCGTCCGTCACGCGCGCGCGCCCGGCCTCGGTTCCGTCCCCGGCGAAAAGGGTCAGCGTGCTGCCCGGGGTAATGCCCCGCACCAGCCCGGCCTTCAGGGTGCGACCATCAAGCGGGATACGCGCAAGGCCAGGGCCGTCGCCGCCAAAGACGGGCGCATCCGTCAGCGGACCTTCAACGTCCGGCGTTTGCGCGCCAAAGCCCGCGCTGCGCTGCATCCGGGCGGTCGCGGCCTCGGTCAGGCTGGCCCAGCTCAGGTCGCGCACCTCCGTCATGACCGTAGTAAGCGCGCGGGTGAAATCCCCGTGCCAGACTTGGTCCGCGCCAACCGGATACTCATAGGCCCGCTGGTCGGACTGGGCCGCATAGAGGAACACGTAATCCCCGGGCGGGGGCGGCGCGGCAGTGCCCGCCGTTTCAAGCCCATCCGGTAAGGACAGCTGCGCCGGAGCGATGTAACGCGCCCGCGCCCCGCGTTCGGGCATCGCGCGAAAGCCCGTGCCGGAATGGCAGGCGTCAATGATGCCCACAAGGCGCACGCCCCGCTCCGCAGCCAAAACGGTGATCGCTGACAGCTCGTCATCCACGATGGCGTTCTCGACCGCGCCGAGACCGCCGTTCCAGCCCTTGGTGTCGCGGGGCAGAAAAATCTCGTCGAGCCCGCCGCCCTCGTCCCCGTCAAGGTCGGGCGCCTGCGCCCCATGGCCGGAGAAGTAGAACACCACCGTCTCGCCGCGCCCTGCGGCCTGCACCGCGCCGGTCAGCGCCGCCAGGATCGGCTCCCGGTCGGGCAGGCCCTGCGCCGCGCCTACAGGCACATCCGCGCCCGGGTCCGCCAGAACGGTGATATCAGCCGCCGCCACCCCCCGCGCCATGAGCGCACGCGCCATCAGGCCCACGTCGTTGACCGGCCCGCTCAGATCGGCGTCGAGATAGGTGTAATCGCCCACGCCAACCAGCACGGCGCGCACCCGCTCCGCCGCGGCGGGCAGGGGCGCAAGGATAAGAAGACAAAGGCAAAAACGAAAAATCATGGGGCGTAAAATAGGGGGATCGCCGTGCCGCGTCCAAGCCCGCAAACGGACCTGACGGCATTTGTCATCAATTGCTTGGCGTGATCCTCCGGGCGGCTGTAATGCGGCGGGCATCCGTGGGCGGCGCAACGAGGCCCGCCGCGCGAAGGAACCCGTTGAATTCCGGGTTCAGCCGCGTCGCTTCAGCCCCGGCCGCGATCACCATGTCGACCTCGTTTTCGGGCAGGCGCAGGCGCGTCGGGATCTCGTTCAGCCGGTCCTGCCGGTCTTCGGGCAGCGCGCCAAAGGACACCTGCCCGACAAACAGCTTGAGGTCTTCGCAATCCCAGCCCGCAGCACTGCCGCGCAAGGCAATCACACGTGACCGTGGCAGGCTGCAGCGCCATTCGATCAGGTCTTCGGCGTAATCGTCCAGCGTCAGGCGTAGCACGTCATAGCCCACGCGGGTGGCCGAACCCATGGACGAATTGGCAATCGCCATGCCCAGTTGGACGCCCCCGGGCCCCTTGATCCGCTGGTTCCACTTATAGTCCTGGCTTACGCCTGCGTTAGCGACAAGGAACAGCATCCGGCTGGTGCGCACCGCCTGCGCCTCTGTCATCGGACCGAACGGCGTCTGCGCCTTGGCCCGCGCCACGGACAGGCCCGTGGTGCCGAAATTGTCGGTGATCGCGCCATCCAGAAGCTTGACGAACTTGATCTTGTCCGGGTCACGATAGCTTTCCAACGTCTGGCCATAAGCGCGCAGGGCCGAGGTGCTTTCGGGATTGAAACGCGCGGCGGTCAGCCAGTCAGGCTCGGTGTAATTGCAGCCCTCTTCGTGCGCCTTGAGCGTAATGGGCGAGAACACCAGCGGGAAGGCGGCAGAGGCCGCGACGGCTTCGGACAGGGGCAGATCGGCGAGCGAGGAGCACAGCGCGTCGAAGGTTTCCTGGCTGAAGAGGAACGGCGTGTTGTTGGCCACATCACTGGCATTGATCCAGGTGGTCGCATGCCCGCGCCGCCACAGCTCGGCAAAGGTCGCGCCTTCGAGGATCGTCTCGTCGAGGAAGCGCGCAAAGGTCTCGCGGCTGTTGGCGCCGCCCGACAGGCCGCGGATGATCGTCGCGGGGTTCCACAGCGAATTGGCCATGTATTTTTCCGCGTCTTTGACAAGGTAGATGTCGCGGTAGCGGCCCACGCCCTCGGGCCCGTGCAGGCCGAAATAGGCCGCCGTGACCGACCCGCCCGACACCCCGGTGAC
>JBCBCP010000104.1:0-5581 GCA_038530575.1 Pseudomonadota bacterium | reverse complement strand
CGATCCGGGTGGCCCTTGTGGTGGGGATCCTGCCTTTGGGACTTTACCTTTTGTTTCCCAGTGTCGGGGAAAACGTGCCAGTGCAGACACTGCAGCTTATGCCGCTCGGACTTGTGATCGCCATTGCGCTTGTCGGCGGGTGGGGCGGCGCGCGCGTGCGGCTTCCCGCATCGTGGCTGCTCGGCGCGCTTCTGGCCGTGGCGGCACTGACAGCCAGCGGCGCGGTAGAGGGCCAGATCCCCTACGCCCTCATGGCCGTGGCGCAGATCCTCGTCGGCATGTCGCTTGGCGCGAAGTTCAAGCGCGACCGCCTGCGACGGCTGCCGCGGGCCATGTTTGTCGGCACCTGCGCGCTTGTGGCGATTATCATCGCCATGGCTGCGACGGGTGTCGTCTTTAGCCTTTTTCTGCCCATGGACGCGCCCACGATGGTGCTCGCCTTTTCAATCGGCGGTCTCGCTGAAATGGTGCTGACCGCGCGCGCCCTAGAGCTCAATATGGCCATCGTTGCCGCGTTCCAGGCGGTGCGCGCCGTTTTGGTCAACAGTTTCGCTGGGGCCATCTGGGCCCGTCTTTCCCCGCGCTTCACAACAGAGGATTAAGCCCATGTCCGTTACCCAAAACGCATTCGCAGCCATGCCCGAGGGCACAACCATAACCGAAGAGGCCGCGACCTTTGTCGAAACTGTTCGGTTCGAGGATATTCCAGAAGACGCGCTGTATATCGGCAAGCGCTGCATCATCGACGGGCTTGGCTTGTATGTGGCAGGCTCCGAGGAGCACTCGCTCGAAATTCTTGTGGCAGAAGCCATGGCGATGGGCGGGCGCGAGGATGCCAATCTTCTTTCGACAACCGCGCGCGTGCCCGCGCCGATGGCGGCGCGCGTTCTTGGTACGGCTGGTCATGCGCATGACTGGGACGACAGCCAGGTCAGTGTTGATCCGGCCCATATTTACGGACTGCTCACGCACCCGACGATCCCGCCGCTGACCGCGTCCATCGTGATGGCGCAGACGCGCGGGCCAATCTCGGGCCGGGATTTCATGCTGGCCTTCCAGACCGGCTTTGAGGTGGAATGCAAAATTTCCGAATGGATGCTGCCGCAGCACTACATGTCCGGCATGCACTCAAGCGGCACCGTCGGAACGTTCGGGGCCTTCGCCTCCGCGGCCAAGATCATGGGCCTGACGGGTGAGAAACTGCGCGCCGGCTTTGGCATTGCCGCAAGCCTCGCCGCGGGCATCCGCTGCAATTTCGGCACCATGACCAAGCCGCTGCACGTGGGACGTGCGGCAGAGAACGGGATCACCGCGGCGCTGCTGGCCGAGCGCGGGTTCAGTGCGGACCCGCAAGCGCTTGACGGACCGTGGGGCTTCATGGCGGTTCAGGGCGGTGGCTGCAGCGCCGAAAAACTCTCGCAGGGTTTTGGCAAGACCTGGACGATCATCGATCCGGGCGTGTCCATCAAACCTTATCCGTGCGGGGTGTTGACCCATCCAACCATCGATCTGATGCTGCGCCTTGTGACTGAGGCCGATATCCAGCCCGATGACATCGACACTGTCACCGTTCACGCAGGCACCAATATTCTCAAACCCATCCGCTACCCGATCGCGGCCAACCACCTGCAGGCGAAGTTTTCGCTCCCCGCGGCGCTGTCGATGATCGCGCTGGCGCGTCAGGCGGGCAAGGTCGAGTTTTCAGATGCCTTTGTCGCTTCCGACGCGATGCAGGCGATGCAGCGGCGCATGCGCACAGAGCTGGACCCCGAGATTGAGGCGCAGGGGTTCGACAAGATGCGGTCGCGCATCACGATCACGCTGAAGGATGGCAAGGAGGTCGCTGGCTGGGCTGATGAGCGCTACCGGGGCGGGCCGGAAAATCCGCTGACCGATGCCGAGGTCGAAGCCAAGGCGCGCTCCTGCTGTGCCGGCGTGCTGAGCGACACGGAACAAGCCGCGCTGATCAAGCAGGCATGGGATGTGCTGGAGCTTGACGATGCGGGCCGCGTCATGGCCGGGGTCTTGAACGCTGGATAGTCATCACGCGCCGGGCACGCGCATCTCCTCAAAAGAGACCATCACATGCTCCGCATAGGCGGGGCGTGTGACCAGTCGGGCATAGTAATCCGCAAGCGCCGCAAGATCCTTGCGCGCGAAAGGCACGGTGAAGTACCGGTAGAGCAGGGTGCCGAAAGAGATATCGGCCAGCGTCATGTGCGGCCCCGCAAGCCAGCCCTGTCGTGCAATCTGCGCATCAGCGATGGTCATCAGCGCGTCCAGCTCAGCAACACCTTCAGCGACGCGGTTATGATCGCGCTCAGCGGCACTGGTGCGGATCAATTGCCAAAAGACCTTGTAGATCACGACGGGCGCTACGTTGACTTTCGACCATTCCATCCACTGGTCCACGACAGCACGGGCGCCCAGGCTTGTGGGCCAAAAGGCCGGGTCCGCATGGCGCGTGGCAAGATAGCGCAGGATCGCCTGGCTCTCGAACAGCGTGATATCCCCATCCTCGATCACGGGCACGCGCCCCATCGGATTCTTTGCCAGAAACGCGGGTGTGCGATTGCCTCCGAATGGGCCACCTACGTCCGTGCGCACATGGTCGATCGCCATTTCCGAAGCCGCCCACATGACGGCCTGAACGTTGCTGGATGTCGCCCGCCCGTGAATCTGCAGCACTTTGGTCTCCTCGCCTTGCTTTTTATGTGAAAGCCGCTTCTGCGCGTTGAGGCAATTGCAAAACTGCAGTTTGGAGCGCAACCCTTATTGGCTGAAGGGTAACACGGTCGGTGCGGCCGGTGAGAGAGGCGGTGAAATTTGTCAAATTCCGCGCTGTGGCGAAGGTCAGGTCTGAGCCCACGTTGACCGATGCTGCGACGATCCTGAACGTCAGCTTTCGCATCAAAGACTAGCCTGGGGCAACGTGTTTCATCCAATCCTATGCCGCCCGCATTTCCTTCAAAGCTGCCGTCGGCTCTTCAAAGCACCGCCAGCACACACACTCCCACGATTACGAAAGCAACGACGATATCCAGTGGCCCAGTCGCTACGTAATGCGTATGGAGCCACTCTCGTTCTTGTTGCTTCTGAAAACGTGCGCAGTCGTGCGGATGCTTATTGCACCAAGTTCCATTAGACATCTTGTTCTCCAATTCAGATTGGGAGGGCAGCATTGCCCTCCCTTATGTGATCCGCTTCGATCAGCTTAGCTTTGAACAAAGCTGAGTAGATCGGGGTTCACCAAATCGGGGTGCGTGGCGAAGAAGCCGTGCGACAGGCCCTCGTACACCTTCAGCGTCCCGTTCGGCAGAAGCTTCACCGCCTTCTCGGCCGAGTTTGCGATCGGGACGACCTGATCGTCATCGCCGTGCATCACGAGCGTTGGCACGTTCATCGCCTTGAGGTCCTCGGTCTGGTCGGTCTCAGAAAACACCGCGATGCACTGATAATGTGCGGATGCGCTGCCCATCATGCCCTGACGCCACCAGTTCTGGATCAAACCCTGGCTGACTTCGGCACCAGCACGGTTGAAGCCGTAGAAAGGACCTGACGGTACGTCGAGGAAGAACTGCGCGCGGTTGGCGGCCAGCCCGGCCCGCAACCCGTCAAAGACCTCTTTTGGCACACCGTCCGGGTTGGCGTCGGTTTGCAGCATCAAGGGTGGGATGGCCCCCAGCAGCGCAGCCTTTGCGACACGACCCGGCTCCGCTTTGGCCACGTAAGCCGCGACTTCACCGCCGCCGGTAGAGTGGCCGATATGGACCGCGTTCTGCAGATCAAGCGCCGCCGCAAGATCGACAACGTCGTTTGAATAGGTCGCCATATCATGGCCAAGGTCCGTCTGGTCAGACCGCCCATGCCCGCGCCGGTCGTGCGCGATCACGCGGTACCCGTTGGCGAGGAAGAACAACATCTGGTTGTCCCAGTCGTCGCCGCTGAGCGGCCAGCCGTGGTGAAAGACGATGGGCTGCGCATCACGTGGGCCCCAGTCTTTGTAGAAAATCTTGGTTCCGTCGCGTGTTTCGATAGTCGACATGGTGATAGTTCCTTCTTGTTGAGTAAGAGTTTGAGCCGCAAGCGCAGCAGGCATCGCGGCGAGCAACGTGGATGCGCTACCCACCTGCAAAACGGTGCGTCTGGTGAGTTCGTTTTGGATCATGGTCATTGGCTCCTCGTTGCGTGTTCGATGACGCCAATGTTGCAATTTGGGTGGGTATCTACGATTGTCACAAATGACAAAAAGAGGTTCAAAAGTGACAGGCGCGAAAAAAGACTGGATTTGCGAGATCGGTTTGCTGATTTACCCCGACTGCCAGTTGTCCGCGATCTACGGTCTGACCGACCTGTTTCGAATTGCGGGCGAGTGGGCAGATAGCGACAACCCGCGACAGGTTCGGGTCACGCATTGGCGCGCGGAGGACGACGGAGAGCCCATATGCGTTTGGGATACTCATCCGAGCAGGACACATCACTTGGATTACGTGATCACGCCGCCCAGCATTGTCATGCCGGATAAAATGCGGCCCATGCCAAAAGAGGCTGAGTGGCTTCGGGCGCACCACAAAGAGGGCAGCCGCGTTTGCTCGATCTGCGCTGGTGCCTACGTTCTCGCCGAAAGCGGATTGCTGCAAGGTAGGCGTGTGACAACGCATTGGGCTTTCGCCAAGCATCTTGCACAAAGTTACGAGAATATAGAAGTTGCCGATCGAAATCTGGTGCTGGACGATGGTGACGTCATATCAGCAGGCGGTATCCTGGCTTGGACCGACCTTGGCCTGACCCTTGTCGAGCGTCTCTTTGGACGGAGCACTATGCTGTCAACGGCTCGGTTTCTGGTCATTCAGCCGCCGCGGGCCACACAGCTTCCATTCACCGAGTTCATCCCGGATTTCGATCACGGGGACGAGGCGATCTTGCGGGTCCAGCACCATATCCACGCAGACTTGAATACATCGCTGAACTTGGACGATCTCTCCGATCTGGCTCATCTGGGGAAACGGACTTTCATGCGCCGTTTTGCCAAAGCTACGTCGCTCAATCCCACTGAGTACATCCAACAGGCTCGTGTTGCCAAAGCCCGAGGCATTCTCGAACTGACGAACCGCCCATTGGATCAGGTCGCTTGGGAGGTCGGGTATAGGGACCCTTCGGCCTTCAGCAAGATTTTCCAGCGTATCTCTGGAATTTCAGCCTCAGAGTATCGGCACCAATTTGGTGTCTAGCCAATGCCGCCGTAGGCTTTAGCAGGGATGAAAGCAGACCTTGGCGCAACTGCAACGAATTGGCGCTTCGTCCGCACAGCTGACACAATCCCAGTGCCGGAACCTTTGGCCCTTGCGGGAAGAGTCCTCAAACGGAGCGGAGTAAATAAGACGCGCCCATGTCTTCGACTGTGCCGACCGCGTGCGACGAAGGCCAATCTGACAAGACTGCTTAAGGCTGTGCCTGCGAAGGTGGCGCGTGCACGAAGTCACTCGTTTCGCTGACCGAAAATCTGGCGGACCCTAGAGGATTCGAACCTCTGGCCTCTGCCTTCGGAGGGCAGCGCTCTATCCAGCTGAGCTAAGGGTCC
>JBCBCP010000103.1:0-5776 GCA_038530575.1 Pseudomonadota bacterium | reverse complement strand
ACCCGGTGGCGATGTTCCACCTGTTCACGCATGCCTGGTTCAAGGCGATGCTGTTCCTGGGCGCAGGCTCGGTCATCCATGGGATGCATCACGAGCAGGACATGATGAACTATGGCGGGCTGCGCAAGAAACTGCCCGTGACCTTCTGGACGATGCTGATCGGTACGCTTGCGATCACCGGTGTGGGCATTCCCCTAACAGGTTGGATCGGCTTTGCCGGGTTCGCCTCCAAAGACGCGGTCATCGAGTCTGCCTATGTCGGCTCCACCTTTGCCTTCTGGGCATTGGTGATCGCGGCGCTGATGACGTCGTTCTACAGCTGGCGCTTGATGTTCCTGACGTTCTGGGGCGAGCCGCGCGGTGACAAGCACACGCATGAGCATGCGCACGAAAGCCCGACGGTCATGCTGATCCCACTGGGCGTGCTGAGCCTTGGCGCAATATTTGCAGGGGCAATTTGGTACGGCAGCTTCTTTGGCAAGGGCAACCAGATCATAACGTTCTTCGGGGGGCAGTACGAGGCGCCAGCGAAAGAGCTGAAAGAAGCCGTGGCCGAACGCAGCCCTAAAGCGTCCGAGCTGAAATACGTCATGGCGGGTGAGCCGGGCGAGGCGGGCATCTACATGCGGCCCGAAAACACGGTCATCCACGAGGCGCATTATGTGCCGACATGGGTCAAGCTGTCGCCGTTCATCGCCATGTTGCTGGGCTTCCTTCTGTCCTTTCAGATGTATATCCGGCGGCCGGAGCAGCCCAAGCAACTGGCCGAGATGTTCGAGCCCGCGTATCTGTTCCTCAAGAACAAGTGGTACTTTGACGAACTGTACGATTTCATTTTTGTGCAGCCCGCCAAGATGATCGGCCGGTTCCTTTGGCGACGTGGTGACGGGGATACCATCGACGGTGCGCTGAACGGCGTGGCGATGGGCGTCGTGCCCTTCTTCACGCGCCTCGCGGGTCGGGTTCAGTCTGGCTACATCTTCACTTACGCCTTCGCCATGGTGATCGGGATTGCGGTTCTCGTCACATGGATGACCATCGGAGGAGCGAACTGATGGACAACCTTCTTTCCATCGTCACCTTTATTCCTGCGCTTGCGGCGCTGATCCTCGCCGTGTTCCTGCGCGGCAATGACGAGGCAGCGCAGCGCAATGCCAAGTGGGTTGCGATGTTCGCGACCTCGGCCACGTTCCTTGTATCGCTCTTTATCCTTGCCCAGTTCGATCCGAACGACACCGGCTTCCAGATGGTCGAGGAGGGCACCTGGATCATGGGCCTGACCTACAAGATGGGCGTGGACGGCATCAGCGTTCTGTTCGTCATGCTGACGACGTTCATGATGCCGCTGGTCATCGCGGCGTCTTGGTCGGTGACGGAGCGGATCAAGGAATACATGATCGCCTTCCTGATCCTTGAGACGCTGATGCTGGGCGTTTTCATGGCGCTCGATCTGGTGCTTTTCTACCTGTTCTTCGAGGCGGGGCTGATCCCGATGTTCCTGATCATCGGGATCTGGGGCGGCGCGAACCGGATCTACGCAAGCTTCAAGTTCTTCCTCTACACCTTCTTAGGTTCGGTCCTGATGCTGGTGGCGATGGTGGGCATGTATGCGGATGCAGGCACCACGGATATCGAGGCGCTGCTGAACCACCAGTTCTCCTTTGCCTCGTTTGAGCTGCTAGGCATTCAGATCGTCGGCGGGGCGCAGACGCTGCTGTTCCTGGCCTTCTTCGCGTCCTTTGCGGTGAAGATGCCGATGTGGCCGGTGCACACATGGCTGCCTGACGCGCACGTGCAGGCGCCGACTGCAGGGTCGGTCGTGCTGGCCGCGATCCTGCTGAAGCTGGGCGGTTACGGGTTCATCCGCTTTTCCCTGCCGATGTTCCCCGTGGGCGCCGAAGTGCTGACGCCGCTGGTGTTGTGGATGAGTGCGATTGCGATCGTCTACACCTCGCTGGTGGCGCTGGTGCAGGACGACATGAAGAAGCTGATCGCCTATTCGTCCGTCGCCCATATGGGGTTTGTCACCATGGGTATCTTTGCCGCCAACCAGCAGGGGGTGGATGGCGCGATCTTCCAGATGCTGAGCCACGGGTTCATCTCGGGCGCGCTGTTCCTGTGTGTCGGCGTGATCTATGACCGGATGCATACGCGCGAGATTGACGCCTATGGCGGCCTTGTGAACCGGATGCCGGCCTATGCGCTGATCTTCATGCTGTTCACGATGGCCAATGTGGGCCTGCCGGGCACTTCCGGGTTCGTGGGTGAATTCCTGACGCTGATGGCGGTCTTCCAGGTCAACACGTGGGTCGCGGCAGTGGCGACGACTGGGGTGATCTTCTCGGCGGCCTATGCGCTCTGGCTCTACCGCAGGGTCGTGATGGGCGATCTGATCAAGGAAAGCCTCAAGTCGATCACAGACATGACCCGCCGTGAAAAGCTGATCTTCGCGCCGCTGGTGGCTATGACGCTGCTGCTGGGCGTCTATCCGGCGCTGATCCTTGACATCACCGGCCCGACCGTTGCGGCGTTGGTTGAAAACTACGACACCGCGCTGGCGGCTGCTGAAGCAGCAAGCCAGATCGCGGAAAACTAAGGACGAGACGATGGGTGCAGACCTGACAGTAATCCTTCCCGAGATCATGCTGGCCGTCTACGCGATGGCCGGCCTCGTGGTCACCGTCTATACCGCACAGGATAGGGCAGCTTCGGCGCTGACTTGGGCCACGGC
Organism: Pseudomonadota bacterium; assembly: GCA_038530575.1. Classification (GTDB taxonomy): domain Bacteria; phylum Pseudomonadota; class Alphaproteobacteria; order Rhodobacterales; family Rhodobacteraceae; genus JBCBCP01. The sequence goes on along the minus strand of JBCBCP010000103.1, from coordinate 3,045 downwards.
GGCCGTTTTTGGCGCGGTGGCGCTGTGGATTGCGCTGACCGGTGAGGGAACGAACGTTGCCTTTGGCGGGATGTTCATCGACGATGCGTTCGCCCGCTTTGCCAAGGTTGCAATCCTGCTCAGCGCGGCGGTCGTGCTTCTTATGTCCGAAGGCTACATGGCCAAGCGCGGCATTCTGAAGTTCGAATACCCCATGTTGGTTACGCTGGCCGCGGTCGGCATGATGATGATGGTCTCCGCAGGCGATCTCATGGCGCTTTATATGGGGCTGGAGCTGCAGTCACTGGCGCTGTACGTGGTTGCGTCGCTGCGGCGGGATTCGGTCAAATCGACGGAAGCGGGCCTGAAGTACTTTGTGCTTGGCGCACTCTCCTCCGGCCTTCTGCTCTACGGCGCATCGCTGGTCTACGGCTACACCGGCACCACGCTGTTCAGCGGCATCGTTTCGGCGGCCGAGGGGGATCTGTCCATCGGGTTGCTGCTGGGCCTCGTGTTTCTCATGGCGGGTTTTGCGTTCAAGGTGTCTGCGGTGCCGTTCCATATGTGGACGCCTGACGTTTACGAAGGCGCGCCGACCCCGATCACTGCCTTCTTCGCCACAGCGCCCAAACTGGCGGCGATGGCCCTCTTTGCCCGGGTCATGCACGACGCCTTTGGCGGGGCTGTCGACGACTGGCAGCAGGTCATGGCGCTTTTGGCGGTGTTGTCGATGTTCCTCGGGGCCTTTGCGGCCATCGGCCAGACAAATATCAAGCGTCTCATGGCGTTCTCCTCCATCGCCCATATGGGCTATGCGCTGATGGGGCTGGCCGCCGGTACGGCCTTCGGGGTCGAGGCGATGCTGATTTACATGGCGATCTACGTGACGATGAATGTCGGCACCTTCGCGTTCATCCTGATGATGGAGCGGGATGGCGCGCCGGTCACCGATATCTCTGCGCTGCACATGTATGCAAAGCGGGCGCCCGGTAAGGCGATGGCGATGCTCGTGCTGCTGTTCAGCCTGGCTGGCGTGCCGCCGATGCTGGGTTTCTTCGCCAAGTTCGCGGTGTTGCGTGCGGCCTATGAAGGCGGCCTGATCTGGCTCGCAGTGGCAGGAGTGATCGCGTCGGTGATCGGGGCCTACTATTACTTGCGGATCGTCTTCTTCATGTATTTTGGGGACGAGGCCAAAGATGGGTTGGACGATGGCGGCCGCACCCCCTTGCTGTCCGGTCTGGTTGTGGCCAGCGCCGTCATCATTGGTCTGGCGTGGTTCCCGGGCATTAATATGTTCGGGCTTGAGGGCGCTGCAGCGGCCGCCGCAACGGCGCTCGTCAACTGATCTGATCGCGCGTGCGGAGACCGCAGGACCCTCCGGGGGGAGTTTACCTTGCTAAGTGAAGCTGGATCGTGGCCGCGCGGCTATGAACGCATTGTGCTGGCCGAGACGGCCTCGACGATGGAGGAGGCGGCGCGTGCTGTCCCGGTGGCTGGCCCGACCTGGATCCTCGCGCTGCGCCAGACCGGAGGGCGCGGCAGGCGGGGTCGTGCCTGGGTCATGCCGGAGGGCAATTTCGCCGCAACGCTTTTGATGCAGACGCCCGAGCCCCCGGCGCGGCGCGCGCTTCGGTCCTTTGTCGCAGCAATCGCGCTGCGCGAGGCGATGGTGTCGGTGACGGGGCGCGAGGACGCCTTTGCGCTGAAATGGCCCAATGATGTTCTGATGAACGGGGGTAAGGTGGCCGGGATCCTTCTGGAAGGGCTGACCCAAGACCATCTGGCCATAGGGATTGGCGTGAACCTTGTTGCCGCGCCGCGCCCGGACGAGGTCGAAGAGGGGGCAGTGCCGCCCGTTGCCCTTGGCGCGCCCACTGACCCGCAGGCCTTTCTGGACACGCTCGCCGCGCCCTTTGCGCGCTTTGAGGACCAATTTCGGACCTATGGCTTTGCGCCGATCCGCACCGCCTGGCTGTCGCACGCTGCGCGGCTGGGCGAGGTGATCACTGCGCGTACCGCACGAGAAAGCTGGCGCGGCACCTTTGTGGACATGGACGAGACCGGGGCGCTTGTTCTAGACACCGCCAAGGGCCGCATCGCGATCGCCGCGGCGGACGTGCATTTTTGACGGGGGGAGCGGCATGCTTCTGGCAATTGATTGCGGCAACACCAATACTGTGTTCTCGATCTGGGACGGCGGCGAGATGCTGTGCCAGATGCGCACGTCTACCCATCACGCCCGCACGGCAGACGCCTACTTTACGTGGTTTTCGACGCTCGTCACCCATTACGATATCAAGCTTGATGTGCGTGATGTGATCATCGCCTCTACAGTGCCGCGAGTTGTCTTCAACTTACGGGTGTTTTGTGACCAGTTCTTTGGCTGCCGCCCTTATGTGGTAGGCAAGCCGGACTGTCTCTTGCCGGTCGAGCCCCGCGTCGCTGAAGGCGTGCGCCCCGGCCCGGACCGCCTGGCCAACGCCGCGGGGGCCTTTGCGCGCCACGGCGGGAATGTCGTGGTCGTTGACTTTGGCACCGCTACGAATTTCGACGTCGTGGCTGCGGATGGCGCCTATGTGGGCGGTGTCATTTCACCGGGTGTGAACCTGTCGCTTGAGGCCCTGGCGGCGGGCGCCGCGGCGCTTCCACATGTCGACATCACGATGCCGGACAAGGTCATTGGGACCGATACGGTCGGGTGTATTCAATCCGGCGTGTTCTGGGGCTATATCGGTCTGATCGAAGGGATCACCAGCCGTATCAAGGAAGAATACGGTGCGCCCATGAAAGTTGTGGGCACCGGCGGGCTTGCACCCCTCTTTGCGCAAGGCGATACCCTCTTTGACACGATCGAAAGCGATCTGACGCTTTATGGCCTGACGGTCATTCACACACACAATACGGAAAACAATAACTGACATGAGCAGTGAACGACTGATCTACCTGCCCCTCGGCGGGGCAGGCGAAATTGGCATGAATGCCTATGTGTACGGCTATGGGCCCGAAGATGCGGAACGGCTCATCGTTGTTGATCTTGGCGTGACCTTTCCCGACATGGACGGCACG
>JBCBCP010000102.1:0-5815 GCA_038530575.1 Pseudomonadota bacterium | reverse complement strand
TGACCCCGGCATTGTAGCCCCAGACCTCGTGCAGCAGCACGTCGCGGGCCACCACACCATCGGACGAGCGGTAGAGGAACTTGAGGATGTTGGTTTCCTTTTCCGTCAGGCGGATCTTTTTGTCCTCTTCGGTCGTCAACAGCTTCATAGATGGGCGGAACGTGTAAGGCCCAAGCTGAAACACCGCATCCTCCGACTGCTCATGCGTGCGGAGCTGTGCCCGAATGCGGGCCAGCAGAACCGGGAACTTGAACGGCTTGGTAACATAGTCATTTGCGCCTGCATCAAGACCAAGGATCGTGTCGGCATCGCTGTCATGCCCAGTCAGCATCAGAATGGGCGATTTCACCCCTTGCTTACGCATCAGCCGGCACAGCTCGCGCCCATCCGTGTCGGGAAGGCCCACGTCGAGGATCACCAGATCGTACAGCGCCTCTTTGGCCCGGCTCATCGCCTCCGCGCCATTGGCCGCCTCGAAAACATCAAAGTCTTCGGTCATCAGCAGCTGTTCGCTCAGCGCCTCGCGCAAGTCTTCGTCATCATCCACCAGCAGGATTTTCTTCAACTGTGCCATCGGGCTACCCTCCGTCGTTGCAAAACACATGGCTGGCGCGGGGGCGCGGGGCAAGGATTGCGACAAGGGTCTCACGGCTTCGTAACGGACGGCGGGGAATTGTTTCAATTTCCGCAGCTTCGGCATAGATAAACGCGCATGAACGTCCTGTCGCCCACTCTGACCGAGCTTATGGCCCGCGCCCGCGCCGACTTACGCATGGGCGTACCGGTCGTGCTGACCGAAAATGGCTCCGGTGCGTTGGTCATGGCAGCAGAAACGCTGAGCGCCGAACGCTACGCCGCCGCAATGGCCGTGGATGGCCACGCGACACTGGCGATCACCCAGAGGCGGGCAGAAACCTTGAAGGCGCGCGTGTATGACGGTGATCTTGCGCGGATCGACGTTCCGCGAGATGCGGGCCTTGCCTGGATTTCGGCCATCGCCAATCCCGAAGGTGATTTGCGCACCCCGATGAAAGGGCCCTTTCGTTCTGCCCGTGACGGGAACGCCGGTGCGCATCGCATGGGCATTGCCCTGTGCAAGGCGGCGCAGCTTTTGCCGGCGGTTCTGGTCATCGGCCACGCGGACGCCGCCCGCTATGCCGTGCAAAACGATCTGACCCTGCTGCCGGTTGGTCCGCTAACCGAAGCGCTGAGCATGCGCAGCCCGCTGCACCCGGTGGTCAACGCTCAACTTCCCATGGAAGCGAGCAAAGCGGGGCGCGTGCACATCTTCCGGCCCGAAGACGGCGGGGAGGAGCACTACGCGATCGAAATCGGTAAACCCGAGCGGTCCAAACCGGTCCTGTCCCGGCTGCATTCGGCATGCTTTACCGGCGATGTGCTGGGCAGCCTGAAATGCGACTGCGGCCCGCAACTGCGCGCGGCGCTGGCGCAGATGGGCGCCGAGGGCGCAGGCGTTTTGCTGTACCTCAATCAGGAGGGGCGGGGCATTGGCCTTGCCAACAAGATGCGGGCCTATGCGCTGCAGGATCAGGGATTTGACACGGTCGAGGCGAACCACCGGCTTGGCTTTGAAGATGATGAGCGCGACTTCAGGCTTGGTGCGGACATCTTGCGGTCCTTGGGCTTTTCCGCGGTCCGGCTGATGACAAACAACCCGGCCAAGGTGGCGCGGATGGAGGCGTCGGGGATCGGCGTGGCAGAGCGTGTTCCCCTAAAGGTGGGGGAGAACCCGCTGAACGCGCATTACCTGTCCGTCAAGGCGCGCAAATCCGGTCATCTGCTGTGATCCGCCCCCACGATATGGTCCTGACTCCGCGCGGCCTGCGCTTTTTGGGGCGCACTTATCCCTGCACCATCGGGCGGGGCGGGGTATCGGCAAGAAAACGAGAGGGCGATGGGGCCACGCCGCGCGGCGTGCACCGGATTGTCGGGATGCTGTACCGCCCCGACCGTATGGCGCGGCCCGCGGACTGGGCGCTGCCGATCCGGCCCTTTGACGTCTGGTCGGACGATCCGCAGGCCGAAGACTACAACCACATGGCCCGCCTGCCCTACCCCCATAGCCATGAGGCGCTGCGGCGGGGCGACAGGCTGTATGACCTAATCATCCTGACAGATTGGAACTGGCCCTATTCGGTGCCGGGGCGCGGCTCTGCCATCTTTATGCACCGCTGGCGGCGGCCCGGTTACCCCACCGAGGGCTGCGTGGCGCTGCGCCCGGATCACCTGCGGCAGGTCGCGGCGCGCATCACGCTGGACACGCGCCTGATCGTCTGATCACTCGGGATACTTGCGGCGGGCCGTTGCGGTCGCCAACACCTTGCGCCCAGCTTTTGCCGTGGCCCGCCATTCATAGGTGTGCACTTCGCCGGGTGGGCAGGGGCTTTTGTACTTAAAGACACCAAACGGCATCCGGCCGTCGCCGCTGACTTTTACCTTGCCACCACCGTGGTTGTAGTTGGGCACGTTCAGGTCAACGAGCTTGAATTCGATCTGCGTCGTGCCCTCTGGTACGCCCTTCAACGTGAAGGCCGGACTGCCAACGCGGTTCGGGCGGCCCGTGTTACAGGCCGGAATATCACCCCAACCAAAAGAAATCCGAAACTCTGCCTGCGCGGTTGTTGCTGCCATTGCCGCCGCAGCGGCCATCAGGAAAATATGCTTCACCCGATACTCCTTTCGTCACAAAACGGGTCACGTCGCGACCCGTTCTCCGAAAATAGCAGAACCAACCCGCACATGGGTAGCGCCAAGCGCAATCGCCTGGTCGAAGTCCGCGCTCATCCCCATGCTCAGGCCCGAAAGGCCGTTGCGCGCCGCGATTTTGGCGAGCAGGGCAAAGTGCAGGCTGGGCGTGTCGTCTACGGGCGGGATACACATCAGCCCCTTGATCGGCAGGTCGAGCGCACGGCACTCCGCAACAAAGGCGTCCGTGTCCTGCGGCAGGACCCCGGCCTTTTGTGGCTCTTCGCCGGTGTTCACCTGAATGAACAGATCAGGGCAGTGGCCAAGCTCCTGGGCCAGTCGGGCAAGGGTTTTGGCAAGTTTTGGACGGTCCAGCGAATGGATGTGCTGGAACAGTTCCATCGCTTGCCGCGCCTTGTTCGTTTGCAACGGGCCAACAAGGTGCAGGTCGATCCCGTCATACTGCGGGGCAAACGCGCCCCACCGCTCCGACGCTTCTTGCACGCGATTTTCACCGTAAATCCGGTGGCCCGCCTGCAGCACGGCCCTCACCCGTTCGGGCGGTTGCACTTTGCTGATGGCGATCAAGGTCACGTCCGATGGCGCCCGCCCGGCCTCATTGCAGGCGGCGTCGATGCGGGTCTGGATATCTGTCAGGCTCATGCGCCTTGCCTCGCAAAACGGGGCGCAAAAGAAAAGGGGCAGCGCAAAGCACTGCCCCAAATCGTCAGGTTGTTCAGATCAACTTAGAAGTTGAAGCGAACACCCAGGTCTGCGCGGGTCTCGCCCGAGAACAGCTCGGCGATACCACCGCGGATCGACGTGCCGCCACCCAGGGAGTGGTTGAAGTCGATACCGTAGGAGGTGTCTTCTGCCAGGAAGTCAGCAGTTGCGACATAGGCTTCGATGTTCGTGGCTGCGCCAACGTCGAAGCGGCCTGCCAGAACGACGCGGTCGCCCGCGGTGCCGTTGTCGGCGAATGCCAGCGTGATGTCGGCCGGGCCGATCGAACCGCCGATGGAGACCGAGTACTCGGTGTCAGCTGCGTTGTCGGAGTCCTGCAGACCCAGAGCAACGGTCCAGCCGGAGAACGTGTACGCGAAGTGTGCCGCGATACGGTCGGACGTGTCCGAAGCCGAAACGTGTGCGGAGAAGTCACCTGCGGAGTACATCAGTTCCACACCGTTCGAACCTGCGGAGCCTGCGCCACCGGAGGAGTACGCGTCAGCACGGAAGTTGTACGCGGTGTAGTCGTAGCCCAGGCCGGTCAGGCCGAGGTCGATCGGGTACTGACCCGGCATGAATTCGATCGCGCCGAAGATGTTGCCAACACCGACTTCCAGGCCGCCGGAGCGTGCGAAGAAGCGAGCACCGTTGATGCCGGTGCCGGAGTTTGCAGCTTCTGCGATTGCGTCGGTTTCGTTCTGCTGGATGCGGACGCGTGCACCAAAGGTGACGCCAGCATCGGACGTAGCAGTTGCGTCGATCTGCAGACGGAAACGGCTGGTGATGTCGGTGGAGCTGCCTGCCGCGGTGTCGCGGTAGATGATGCCGAAGCGGCCGTAGCCGCCGAAGGTCACGTCAGCAGCGGCCATGCCGGCAGTTGCCACCAGCGCAGTCGTTGCGAAGAGAACTTTTTTCATGAGTTTTCCCTCGGTTTTCAAATTACGCCCAAACCGGGGAATCCGGTGAGGGTATGGCAGGGTGTTTCGCTCTTTCCCCGGCCACTCGCAAGGTGGTGGCACGGCCCGCGCCGCAAAGTCGCCGCAAATGGTGCAGCTATGCCACACCTTTGTCGGAGCGTTCGAGACGGCGAACCCACTTGCCCAGCCATGGCCTAATCGCTAGACCGTCATACGAAAGATCGCGGGGGCATTTGCGCATGAAAACCCATCTTAGGATTGCAACGGCTCTGGTGGCGGCACTGGCAGTGTCGGCCTGCGGCGGCGTTCGCCTTGGGGGCAGCCCGGCGACGGAACGCCCGACGCAATACACTGACCCAACCAATCCCAACAACCTTGATACCCGAAACACGATCTGGAGCGCGTTCCGGCGCAATACCAATGAACAGACGGTGCTGGTGAACAAGTACATCTGGGCCGCCTCGCTCGAAGTGCTGAACTTTCTGCCGATTCAGTCGGTCGACCCCTTCACTGGTGTCATCGTAACCGGGTTTGGCGCACCGCCCAATGGCGGCCGCGCCTACCGCGCCACGATCCTGATCGACGACCCGGCGCTTGATGCGCGCTCGCTCAGCGTTGCGCTTCAGACCCGTGGCGGTGCGGCCAGCCCGGCGACAGTGCGCGCGGTCGAAGACGCAATTCTGACCCGCGCCCGCCAGCTACGCATTGCCGACAACCGGCTGTAACACCGCTATCATATCCTCACGTGTTGCGCCGGGCCTGATGTGTCCGGCGTTTGCACACCAAGAGACCCGTAAACCATGCCGTATTCCCCAACTGATATCGAAGCCCGCTGGCAAGCCGCCTGGCAAGAAAGCGACGTATTCAAAGCCGCCCGCAGCGCGGACAAACCCAAATATTATGTGCTGGAGATGTTCCCTTATCCATCAGGGCGCATCCACATGGGCCACGTGCGCAATTACACCATGGGCGACGTGATCGCGCGCTACAAAATGGCGACAGGGCATAACGTGCTGCACCCGATGGGCTTTGACGCCTTTGGCATGCCCGCGGAAAACGCAGCGATGGCAAGCGGGGGGCATCCGAAGGATTGGACTTACGCCAATATCGACGAGATGGTCGCACAGATGAAGCCTTTGGGCCTTTCGCTTGACTGGTCGCGCATGTTTGCCACCTGCGATGAGGACTACTACGGCCAGCAACAAGCGCTGTTCCTCGACTTCCTTGAGGCGGGATTCGTCTATCGCAAGAACGCGATGGTGAACTGGGATCCTGTCGACATGACCGTTCTGGCCAACGAGCAGGTGATCGACGGCAAGGGCTGGCGTTCGGGCGCAGAGGTCGAACGGCGCGAGCTGACGCAGTGGTTCTACAAGATCTCCGACATGGCGGACGAGTTACTGACGGCTTTGGACAGTCTGGATGACTGGCCCGCCAAGGTGCGGCTGATGCAGGAAAACTGGATT
>JBCBCP010000101.1:0-6060 GCA_038530575.1 Pseudomonadota bacterium | reverse complement strand
GCCCGCCCGCACGCGCCATCCAAGCTCAGTGAGATCCGTTGCCATGCGCCAATATCCTAACCGCGTCTCGAGCTAATCGCGCCCGGGCGGAAAGACAACCGTGCGCTCTGCGCTGCCGCGTGGCGTGCGGTTAAACAGGGCTAGCGGACGACATGTGCGGAAACGTCTGCAGCGCAAGCCCTCGCGACCGGGTCAGTCTTCGTCGGAGATCAAAATCAACTCGCCGCGTGTTTCCAGATCGCGGATGGCAGCGACAACATTTGCCATCGCCGCCTCTACCTCTGCAGGCTTTGGGGTTCCGGCTTCGCCTGCCTCTTCGCGGAGCTGATCGGCCATGCGGGCTGACATGTTCTCCAGAATGAACTCTGCTGCCGCGCCCATGCCCGCGGCATCGGCGCCGGCAATGGCGATGACAAGCTGGGCTTGGTCCACGTCACGCAAAACGCGGGGGATGTCGCGTGTGGCGACGCGCTGTGGAATGTTGGCAAAGGTAAAGATGGCCTTCCGGACTTCTGTGGCAAAGCCCTGATCGGTCTCATCAAGACCGGCGAGCATTTCATCGCGCGTTGTCGCCGTGCTGGAATTCAGGATCGCGCCAACCCGAGCGACGGGCGCATCGTCAAAGGCGCTAAGCGGGCGGGCATCCAGTTGCATGGCAAGGCTGAGCCCGATCCGGTCAACAGCCTCTGGGGTGACGGCACCCGTGAGCGATACCGCATAGGTGATCTGCCGCGCACGTGGACCGGGCAACCGCCCCAAAAGCTCTGCCGCGACCTTCACATCCAGCTTGGACAGCATGACTGCGGCAACCTCAATCGCCTCGTTTTCCATTACGGGCATCAACTGGTCGAGACCCACCTGACGGATCCGTTTCCACGGATCGCCGGATTGGCGCACGCCCGCTTCTTTGCGCAGCCGCTCGGCTGTGCGGGGGCTGATTTTTCCGTCGAGCGCGTTCAGCGCACCGGCTATGCCGCCGGGAAAGGACAGGCCGATGGCTTCGACTTCATCGGCGAATTCGGCGACCACGGCGGCCAGCGTGTCGCGGTCCACAACGCGCATCTCGCCCATCGCCTTGGTAAGCCCGGCCTGCAATTCTTCGGGAAGATCCTCGAGCGGGATATCCGCCCCTTCGTTCAAAAGAAGCCGCACGACAACGGCCGCTTTGGCGCGGCGCGTCAGGTTCATGCGTGGTGCCGGCGGTGGCGCGACAGGCTCCGCCGGCAGGTCGAGCATAGGAAAGTCCCCCATTTGGGGGAGCGGAACAAGCTCTTCGGCCATTCACCTGCCTCATATCTGCCGATTTGGATCAGCCTGATATGTGGCAGGTGTAGGTGAACAAAGCCTGAACTTTAGTAGGAATACGTCGCTCCGGTGGCGATCGCCTCGCGCAGCGAAACCTCCGCCCATGTGCCGGCGCCGCCGCGCGCCTGGATCTCGCGCAGCTGGGCCATCGCGGCCACCTTGTCGCCGGCCTCAACCAAGCCCTGACCCATATAGGACCGCGCCAGGATGTTGTCCGGGTCCGCTTCGATGGCCTGCGTGTAGAAGACGTCGGCCAGTTCCAGGTTGCCCTGCTTGCGCGCGATGAACCCGCGATAGGTCAGCACCTCGCCCGAGGCCTGATCGGCCATCTGGTCCAGCACCTGGGTCGCGCTGTCGTAGCGGCCCGCATAGGCCAGCTCGCGCACCGCGCCATAAAGCGTGTCCTGATCAAGGTAGCCAGAGCGGTCAGGGCGCACGCACTTCTTGATCGCCGCATCCCAAACGCCGTTCACCGGCTGGGAAAAACGAACATACTTACCCTGCGCCGGGTCCCACTGACGGGCCTTGAAACAATCCTGTGTTGTCTGTGTCTGCTTCGGCGGCGTGGTGCTTCCACCGCCGCCACCTGCAGCGTGCAACGGAGTGAAGGGCAGGGCGAGAGCGGCAGCAATAATCAAGGTGCGCATGGAATGTCTCCTGTTGGACGCGTTTGCTTGTGTACGAATGTAACGCGTTTGGCGGACAAAAAATGCGATCACGAAACCGTGATCGCACATATTGTCGTGAAAGCGGCGTGAGCCGCCCGTCGTTAGGTGGTTACCGGCACGCAGGTCCGTGTCTCTGCGTCGTAGGTGCTGCCTTCGGCGCAGGACATCGCCTGCTGCGAATGGCCCGAGCTGCAGCCCATTGCAAGGCTCAGCGTAGGCGCCAGCGTCAGCGCAATGGCAAAAGCGGCGGTCTTGATCGTCATGGTCCGTCTCCTTTTGTCTTGGGTGAGGAAAGGGTAGGCCGCCTGTGGTTGCAGGCCAAGAAAAAAGCCAGTCTCGCACCAATTGTGGACCGATAACGCCGCTTTGATCGCCTATTTGCATTTCCGCAGGGCTAAAATCTGCGCTCTGGCCGCACCAACTGCACCCGATTGCGGGAATCTGTGCTGATGATCACAGGAGTATGGTAGCCTGGCCTTGCGCCGACACATCAGGAGGCTTTTGTGAGCGAAGATCAAAAACCCATGTTTCACGACGGTCACCGCGCGCTGCAAGAACGTTTTGACGGACGCGCCTTGGCCGACGCGATTGAGCAGACTTTCCGGTCAAGCGCCTTTGGACCAGACGATATCGACCTGATCGAAACGTCCGAGTTCTTTTTCCTCGCAACAGCCCACGGCGACAGTGTGGATTGTTCTTTTAAAGGCGGTTTGCCGGGTTTTGTGCGTGTGACAGGGCCAGCCACGCTGGAATGGCCCGATTACGACGGAAACTCGATGTACCGCAGCCTTGGAAACATCTCTCGCTCGCCACGGGCCGGATTGCTGTTCATTCGGTTTGGCGAAAAGGCTGCCCGGCTTCGGGTGAATGGCCTGTGCACCTTGCTGGACGGTGCCAACGGAAAGCTACGGGTTCGCCTGCACGCGGACGAGATTTTTCCCAACTGTCCCAGGTACATCCCTGACCTCGCGCAGGGGACCCCGTCGCCTTACGCCGCACCTGACAATGCCGTTGGGCCAAAACCCGGCTGGAAGGACCATCCCGCGCTGCAAAATATTCTGCCCAAAGGCGATCCGCACAAAGGTTAAATTCGGTCAGTCTGTCGAAAATACCCGCGCAAAGATCGTGTCCACATGCTTGGTGTGGTAGCCCAGATCGAACTTTTCGTTGATCTCGTCCTCGCTTAGCGCCGCGCGCACATCCGCATCTGCCAACAACTCCTCGCGGAAATCGGTGCGATGTTCCCACACCTTGAGCGCGTTGCGCTGTACATAGGTATAGGCGTCCTCGCGGCTGACCCCGGCCTGCGTCAGCGCCAAAAGCACCCGCTGCGACATCACAAGCCCGGGGAACTTGTTCATGTTCTCCAGCATATTGTCCGGGAAGATCAGCATCTTGTCGATCACACCGGTCAGACGGGCCAGCGCGAAATCGAGCGTGATCGTCGCATCCGGCCCGATCATCCGCTCAACGGACGAGTGCGAGATATCCCGCTCGTGCCACAGCGCGACATTCTCCATCGCGGGGATCACGGCCGAACGCACCATGCGCGCCAGCCCCGTCAGATTCTCGGTCAGCACTGGGTTCTTCTTGTGCGGCATCGCGCTCGAGCCCTTCTGCCCCATGGAAAAGAACTCCGCCCCCTCCAGCACTTCGGTCCGCTGCATGTGCCGGATCTCGATCGCGATGTTCTCCACGCTCGAGGCAATCACCCCAAGCGTTGCAAAGAACGCCGCATGCCGGTCGCGCGGGATCACCTGCGTGCTGATCGGCTCGGGCACCAGCCCCAGCTTGTCGCACACATGCTCTTCGACGCCCGGATCGATGTTGGCAAAGGTGCCCACGGCCCCCGAAATCGCCCCCGTCGCAATCTCCGCCCGCGCGTCCCTCATGCGCGAAAGATTCCGGTCCATCTCCGCATAGAACCGCGCAAAGGTCAGGCCCATCGTCGTGGGCTCGGCGTGAATACCGTGGCTGCGCCCGATCCGAACGGTGTCTTTATGCTCATAGGCCCGCCGCTTCAAAGCCGCCAAAAGCCCCTCAAGATCCGCAATCAGGATATCCGCCGCACGGACCAGTTGCACGTTCAGGCAGGTGTCCAGCACATCAGACGAGGTCATGCCCTGATGCACGAAACGCGCTTCTTCGGAGCCGACATGTTCGGCCAAATGGGTCAGGAAGGCGATCACGTCATGCTTGGTCACCGCCTCGATCTCGTCGATGCGGGCAACGTCAAACTCCACGTCCTTGGCTTTCCACACGGCGTCCGCATTCTCGCGCGGGATCACGCCCAGATCGGCCATCGCGTCGCAGGCATGCGCCTCGATCTCGTACCAGATGCGGAATTTCGTAGCCGGCTCCCAGATGGCAACCATGTCGGGGCGGGAATAGCGGGGGATCATGAGCACACCTTTGTGTGTTGAAGGGCAACTGGCCGTGGTCATAAAAGGGCAGGGCGCAGCCCACAAGCCAGAGACACGCACATGAGACCTATTGCCCTGACCCTAGCGGTGGCAGCAGCCCCAGCCTTCGCCGATGATTGGGTTCCGCTGACCGGCGCAGAAATAACCGAGGCGCTCACAGGCCGCACCCTGACCTGGACGGATACGACCCAGGATTTCCGCGCCTCGGGCAAGACGCTCTACATCCACAAGGGCCGCGAAAGCTGGGGCAATTGGGAGGTCCGCGGGGATCAGTATTGCAGCCAATGGCCGCCAAACAGCCTGTGGGCCTGCTATGACATGGCCCGATCGAGTGACGTGCTGCGCTTTATCGGGTCAGGCGCTGACGACATCACTGACACCGTTTATGCAGACTAGGCAGCTGTCCCACTTTGAAGGCCACTGGCACCTCGCCCGCACCATCACGCATGGCGATGGCCTGACCGCGACGCTGTCCGGCACGGCAACCTTCACGCCGCGGGGCAGGGCGCTCGATTACGAAGAGCTTGGCGCGCTTTCTATCGCAGGCGCCGCCCCGTTCGAGGCCAGCCAGCGCTACACCTGGGGTGCGCCGTTGCGCGTATTTTTCCCGGACGGGCGTCCTTTCCACGATGTCCCTGCATCGGGCGGCACTGCATCGCACTGGTGCGCGCCGGACCAGTACGACGGGGCCTACGACTTTGCCGACTGGCCCACATGGCGCGTGACGTGGCAGGTGCGCGGCCCGCGCAAGGATTACACCAGCGAGACAACCTATTGGCGCTAACACCTCTTTCGCGCTTGCAGCGCTGAACTCTGCAGTGCAGAAACGCGCGACAAATTCGCCAGAGAGGGAAAGCGAGCCATGCAAATCACCATGAATAACAAGGTCCTGACAGACCTTTTCGCCGATACCGGCGCAGCCCTTTGGGCCAAGCGCGCGGCGCTCGTTGTGCTGGGCGTTGCCGCGCTTGCCATCGCGGCCAAGATCAAGGTGCCGATGTTTCCCTCGCCGGTACCGATCACACTTGGCACCTTTGCCGTGTTGACGATCGGGGCGGCCTATGGCGCCCGCCTCGGGCTGGCGACGGTTTTCGCCTACCTGCTGATCGGCGCAGTCGGCTTTGACGTCTTTGCCTCGTCCAGCGCAACGAATAACGGGCTGAGCTACATGATGGGCGGTTCGGGCGGCTACCTTCTGGGCTATGTGCTTGCGATTGCGTATCTGGGCTATGCCGCGCGCCGCGGCCTTGACCGGTCTGTGGAAACGATGGCCGGCGCGATGCTGATCGCCAATGTGCTCATCTACCTGCCGGGCATCGCCTGGCTGCATCAGTTCACCTCCGGATGGGAACAGACGATGGAATGGGGCCTGACACCCTATCTAATCGGCGATCTGATCAAGCTGGCGCTCGCCGCGCTGCTCTTGCCTGCCGCTTGGAGCCTCGTCGGCCGCGCCCGCGGCTAAGCCGCAGGCCACACGCTTCGTAAACCAAAGGCCGCGCCCGAACAGCGCGGCCTTTTTAAATGCACCGTCTTCTTTGGGTCCAAAATATCCCGGGGGCGCGGGGGCCGCGCCCCCCCATGGACCAACGCTGCGTTACGCCGCCCGCCCAAACGAAGCGCCGATAGGAAGAACCGCCCCGGAGAGAAGAGCGGGCTGTGGG
>JBCBCP010000100.1:0-6276 GCA_038530575.1 Pseudomonadota bacterium | reverse complement strand
AAAGCCGCGTCGCTGACGCTTTCATCCAGCAGGCCCAGCTCTGCCGCGGGGCTTTTGGTTGTGCGCAGCGCGGTACGCGGGGTCAGCTCTGCAGCGGCAAACAGCGCCAGAAGCTGCGGGCGGGTCCAGCCAGTCTGCAAATACTCTATCACGGTGGGTGCATAACCCGCATCGCGCACGATCTGAACGACGTTGCGCGACGTACCGCAGGCCGGGTTGTGAAAGATGACAATGTTCATGACGCTCCCCCTGCCGATTGCATATGACAAAGGCATGACGCACAGGCCAAGGCAACCCGTGCGCGGGGTGCAGCCAGACCGCCCCTGTCACCTGAATATCACTTGAAGGCCTTCGCCCGCGATGAAACAACAGGACATGGAACACGCGCCTTTCCCAAGCTGGCCCGACACTGCCCCAGACCTGATCGCCGTCGCCGCCGGGCGTCTGCCGGCCCAAACCGTCATCAACGGCGGCATATGGGTCAACGTGCACACGCGCGAGGCGCTGCCGGGCCACGACATTGCCATCATGCACGGGCGCATCGCCTGCGTGGTGCCCGATGCCGCCTACTGCACCGGGCCAGAGACCGAAGTCATCGACGCCGCCGGGCGTTACATGATCCCCGGCCTGTGCGACGGACACATGCATATTGAATCGGGCATGCTCACCCCTGCCCGCTTTGCCGAAGCGGTGATCCCCCACGGCACCACCAGCATGTTCACCGACCCGCACGAGATCGCCAATGTCCTCGGTCTCGCCGGGGTGCGGATGATGCATGACGAGGCGTTGATGCAGCCGGTGAACATCTGGACCCAGATGCCCTCCTGCGCGCCGTCCGCCCCGGGGCTGGAGACAACGGGGTTCGAGATCACGCCGCAGGATGTGGCCGAGGCAATGGACTGGCCAGGTATCATCGGTCTGGGCGAGATGATGAACTTCCCCGGCGTGGCGAATGCCGACCCCAAGATGCTGGCAGAAATTGCCGCTGCTCAAGCCGCCGGCAAAACGGTGGGCGGGCATTATGCCTCGCCCGACCTTGGCCCGGCCTTTGCCGCCTATGTCGCGGGCGGGCCGGCGGATGATCACGAAGGCACGAGCGAGGCCGACGCCGTGGCGCGTATGCGGCAGGGAATGCGATCGATGATCCGGCTCGGCTCTGCGTGGTACGACGTCGAGTCCCAAATCACCGCGATCACCGAACGCGGCCTCGATCCGCGAGGCATGATCCTCTGCACGGATGACTGTTTTGCCAAAACACTGGTCGAAGACGGCCACATGGACCGCGTCGTGCGCCACGCCATCGCCTGCGGTTGTGACCCGTTGATTGCACTGCAAATGGCGACGATCAACACTGCCACGCATTTTGGGCTGGAGCGGGAGATCGGATCACTCACACCCGGGCGGCGGGCCGACGTAATCCTGACCTCCGACCTTGAGACCCTGCCAATCGAACACGTGATCGCGCGCGGCAAGACCGTGGCGCGGGATGGTGTGCTGGAGGCAGAGTGCCCCCACTACCACTGGCCGGACAGCGCGCGGCAGACGGTGAACATGGCACGTGACCTGACGGCGGGGGATTTCGCGATCCCCGCCCCCGAAGGCGCCAATGCGGTCAGCGCCAACGTCATCGGCGTGGTCGAGAACCAGGCGCCCACAAAGGCGCTGAAGTTCGAACTGCCTGTGACCGAAGGCCGAGTACAGGCGACCGGCGAGGTGTGCCAGATTGCGCTGGTCGAACGGCATCGCGCCTCCGGCGGCGTAACCAACGCTTTTGTGTCGGGCTTTGGGTACGCGGGCGATATGGCACTCGCCTCGACCGTTGCGCATGACAGCCACCACATGATTGTCGTCGGCACCGACGCGGCGCATATGGCACAGGCCGCGAACAGCCTGCGCGCGATGGGCGGCGGGGTCAGCCTGTGGCAAGACGGCGCGGAACAAGCCGCCGTGTCCCTGCCCATCGCCGGGTTGATGTCGGACCGCCCTGCGGCACAGGTCGCCGCCGACGTGGACCGGCTTGTCATCGCAATGCAGGCGGCTGGCTGCACACTCAACAATGCCTACATGCAGCACTCGCTTCTGGCGCTCGTGGTGATCCCGGAACTGCGGATCTCTGACCTTGGCCTTGTCGATGTGCGCAGCTTTGAAATCATCCCCGTTCTGGACCCCGTGACATGAAGATCCTGACCCCGCAGCCGCGCCCCTTCCAGACCTTCACCGACGCCGCCGAAGCGGTCGCCCTGCTTCAGGACCTTTATGCCGAAGCGTCGAATTTCCTGTGTTCGCAGTTCCAGAAGGCGATGGAGGACGGCGCGCCCGACGCCCGCGTGCGGGCCTTCTACCCGGAAATCCGCTTCACCACGACAACCTATGCCCGCGTCGACAGCCGCCTGTCCTTTGGCCACGTGTCATCGCCAGGGACCTACGCCACCACCGTCACGCGGCCCGACCTCTTTGGCAATTACCTGCGCCAGCAGATCAAGCTGCTGGTGACCCACCATGACCGCCCGGTGCAGATCGGCTGGTCGGGCACGCCCATGCCGGTGCATTTCGCCGTCGCTAATGACGACCGGATCGCGGTGCCGCAGCAGGGCGCGGCGGAATTCACCCTACGCGACGTGTTCGACGTTCCGGATCTCAGCAACACGGACGACGACATCGTCAATGGAACCTACGAGACCCATGACGGCGTGCTCCCGCTCGCCCCTTTCACCGCGCAACGCGTGGACTATTCGCTTGCCCGCCTGTCACATTATACCGCGACCGACCCCAGCCACTTCCAGAACCATGTGCTCTACACCAACTACCAGTTCTATGTGGCCGAGTTCGAAGCTTACGCACGCGCGCAATTGGCCGATCCCGAAAGCGGATACACTGCCTTTGTGTCAACCGGAAATGCCGAGATCACAAACCCCGAGGCGCCGCTCGCGGCACCGGCCAAAATGCCGCAAATGCCGACCTACCACCTAAAGCGCGCGGACGGGAACGGGATCACCCTCGTCAACATTGGCGTCGGCCCGTCTAACGCAAAGACGGCGACGGATCATGTCGCCGTGCTGCGCCCCCATGCGTGGCTGATGGTAGGGCACTGCGCAGGTCTGCGGAACTCTCAGGCGCTTGGGGATTTTGTGCTTGCCCACGCGTATCTGCGCGAGGATCACGTGCTCGACAACGACCTGCCGCCATGGGTGCCCATCCCGGCGCTGGCCGAAATCCAGATCGCGCTAGAGCATGCCGTGGCCGAGGTGACGGAGCTTGAAGGCTACGAGCTGAAACGCGTCATGCGCACGGGCACCGTCGCCACCCATGACGACCGCAACTGGGAACTGCGCGACCAACACGGCCCGGTCCAGCGCCTCAGCCAGTCCCGCGCCATCGCGCTCGACATGGAAAGCGCCACGATCGCCGCCAACGGCTATCGCTTCCGGGTGCCCTACGGCACGCTTTTGTGCGTTTCCGACAAGCCTCTGCACGGCGAATTGAAACTGCCCGGCATGGCGTCCAAGTTCTATACCGAGCAGGTCGCGCGCCATCTGATGATCGGCATCCGCGCGATGGAGCATATCCGCACCATGCCGCTGGAACGGCTGCACAGCCGGAAATTGCGCTCTTTCGACGAAACGGCCTTCCTCTGACCCCGTAAAACCGGCCAAAAACCGCTATTTTCTGTGCATTTGCCGCCACTATGCGTTGTGCGGAGCCACAATATACCGTTACAGTCGATCCGTGAGGCCCAACAAGTCGGGCAGACGAAGGAGACCATAACAATGGCAAAACCCATGACGAAGACCCAACTCGTCGCCGCTCTGGCCGAGGAAATGGGGACAGACAAGAAATCCGCAGGCGGCGCACTGGACGCGATTTGCAACCTTATCACCCGCGAAGTTGCTGGCGGCGGCGCCGTGACCTTGCCCGGCGTTGGCAAGATCTACTGCCGCGAGCGCCCCGAGCGCATGGTGCGCAACCCCGCCACCGGCGAGCAGTTCAAGAAAGAAGCCGACAAGGTGGTCAAGATGACCATCGCAAAGGCGCTGAAGGACTCGGTTAACGAGTAACTTGCTCCGGAACTGAATTTCCGAAAGGGTCGCCCCAACAGGCGGCCCTTTTTGCTGCCGGGGAGGCATATGGATATCCGCAGCATCGGCATCGGGCTTTTGTTCGCCTTCATCTGGGCGTCGGCCTTTTCGTCCGCGCGGATCATCGTGGCCGATGCCGCGCCGATGGCAGCGCTTGCGTTTCGGTTTCTTGTCTCGGGCCTGATCGGGGTCGCCATCGCGCTGTGGCTCGGCGAAAGCTGGCGTCTGACGCGCGGGCAATGGCGCGCGACGATTGTCTTCGGCATTTGCCAGAACGCTATCTATCTCGGCCTGAATTTCGTTGCCATGCAGACGGTAGAGGCGTCGCTGGCCTCTATCATCGCCTCGACCATGCCGCTGATGGTAGCCGCCGCGGGCTGGGCCATCCTAGGAGACCGGCTGCCATGGTTTGGGCTGATTGGGCTGCTGATCGGCTTTGCCGGGGTGGCCGTGATCATGTCGGCCCGCCTCAGCATAGGTTTTGACGTCTATGGCGTGACGCTCTGTGTGATTGCCGCGGCCGCGCTGGCCGTGGCGACACTGTCGATGCGCGGCGCGTCTTCGGGTGGGAACCTGATGATGGTCGTCGGCTTGCAGATGCTGGTTGGCGCGGTTGTTCTGGCCATCGCGTCGGCGCTGACCGAAACGGTCTACGTGAATCTCTCGGTGCCGTGGGTTCTGGCCTTTGTCTATACCACGCTTGCCCCCGGCCTGCTGGCCACATGGCTCTGGTTCACGCTGGTCCAGCGCATTGGCGCTGTGCGGGCGGCGACCTTTCACTTCCTCACCCCGTTCTTCGGCGTTGCCATCGCGGCGCTGGTTCTGGGCGAGGCACTGGGCCCGCGCGACGTGGTAGGTGTGGGGATCATCATGGCGGGTATCCTTGCGGTGCAGCTTTCCAAGCAAAAGACTGTTTCGAAAGCATGAGTTGCCTCATGCGCCCCGCACTATAGAGTGCGCGCATGTTGACCCGCCGCACCTTTGTCCTCGCCGCCGCTTGTGCACTGCCACAGGCTGCCTTTGCCTACCGCATGGAAAAATTTTCCCCTTCGCTTTGGGACAGGGTCAAGGACAGCGACGATGTCGTGATCCTAAATTTTCGCGCCAGTTGGTCCATGACCTGCCAAATCAAGCAGGAACTGCTGGCCGACGCACTGGCGCATAACCCGGGATACGCCCGCCTCACGATCATCGACGTGGATTGGGACACATACGGGCCGTCGCAGGTGGTCCAGCGCCTTAAGGTAGAACGCCGATCGACGCTTTTGGTGATGAAAGGCGGCCGCGAAGTTGCACGGCTGGTGAACGAACCTTATGCCCGCCGCATCCGCGCGCTTCTTGATACTGCTATGACGGCCTGACGATTCCATGAAGTTCCTCTTCGTTCATCAGAACATGCCCGGCCAGTACCGCGAGTTCGTCCAATGGCTGGCGGCGCAGGGCGGGCACGAGATTGTCTTTCTGACCCAGCGCAAGCAGCCGCCCAAATTCGAGGGCGTGCGCGCGGTCATCTACAATCCGCACCACGTGCCCAAGGACGACGCGTATGGGCTGGTAAAAACCTGGGAGGCCGCGGCAGGCTCCGGCTTTGGCTGCGCTATGGCGGCAAAGCAGTTACGCGATGCCGAAGGGTTCACGCCCGACATAATCATTGGCCATGTTGGCTGGGGCGAGCTGACCTTCATGAAGGAAGTCTACCCGGACGTGCCGATCATCGGCTTTTTCGAATACTACTACTCCGTCACCGGGGGACCTGTCGGCTTCGATCCCGAAAGCCCGGTCAGTGAGCATGCGCCCTACATCATGCAAGCGCACAACACCGTGCCGCTGGTCAATATCGAACGCGTCGATCTGGGCCATGCGCCCACTTATTGGCAGCGCGACCGCTTTCCGGCGTCCTTTCATGACCGGCTGTATGTCTGCCATGACGGCATTCGCACCGACACGCTGAAACCAAACGCTGACGTGCAGCTGTCGCTTGGTCGCCTGAACCGCCCGCTGACCCGCAATGATGAGGTGATCACCTACATCTCGCGCAACCTCGAGACCACGCGCGGCTACCACCAGTTCATGCGCGCCCTGCCCGACATCCTCGCCGCGCGGCCGGACGCACGGGTGATCATTGTGGGTGGCAATGACACCTCCTATGGCGGAAAGTCCAAGCACCCGAAGGGCCTGCGCGGGCAGATGGAGGCCGAAG
>JBCBCP010000099.1:0-6328 GCA_038530575.1 Pseudomonadota bacterium | reverse complement strand
ATAGACATTGTCGATTTCCGGATATCTTACCTTGAGCAGATGCACCAAGGCCGCCTCGTCCAGCGGCACGTTCTTGGCCCGCGCCACAAGCGCAAAGATCTTCAGGAAGTTTTCCTGGTCCGGACCGTCGATCTTGATCTTGAAGAAGATCCGGCGCAGCGCAGCCTGGTCGAAGATCTCGTTCGGGTGGAAGTTGGTGGAGAAGACGACAAGCGTGTCGAAGGGCACTTCAAATTTTTCGCCCGATTGCAGGGCGAGGATGTCTTTCGCCTCTTCGAGCGGGACGATCCAGCGGTTCACGATGGCCTGCGGCGGCTCTGACTGGCGGCCAAGGTCGTCGATGATAAAGATGCCGCCCGTCGACTTCAGCTGGAGCGGCGCCTGATAGGTGCGCGCGGTGGGGTTGTAGACGAGGTTGAGCATGTCGATTGTCAGCTCGCCCCCGGTGATCACGGTGGGCCGTTCGCATTTGACATAGCGCGCGTCGAAGCCGGGCTTGCGGCGCAGGGCGTTGGGATCGTCCGCCTCTTCCGGGGCGAGGACGTGCACGATGGGGTCATAGACTGTGATGACCTGGCCCGAATATTCGATGGCCCGCGGGACATAGACATTGTCGCCAAGCGCATCGCGGATGCCGTTGGAAATACTGGATTTCCCGTTGCCCGGCGGGCCGTACATCAGGATCGACCGGCCCGCAGAGACGGCAGGGCCAAGGTGGCCTAGCAGGCTGTCGGGCAAAACGAGATGGCCCATCGCATCCGTCAGCTGTTTGCGGGTCACCTGAATGTTGCGGATCGACTGGCGTTTGACCTGTTCGCGGTAGACAGCCAGCGGTACGGGCATCGCGCCGAAATATTCCGATTGCGCCAGCGCATCCAGCGCACGGGCCTTGCCTGCCTCGGTCAGCTGGTAGCCCATTTCATTGCCGTTATTGGCGTTCAGCGTGCCGGTCGCTTCGATCAGGCGCTGATCGCGGCCCATGTCCACCAGCTCCTGCGTCACCGCGATGGGCAGGCATAAGTCCTTGCTCAGGTCCGAGACAAGATCGACCGATTTGCGAAACATTGTCTTCAGCATGATGTCGCGCATCATGACAATGGGAAGCTCCATCTCGTGCAGCCGTTTGGGCTGCGGCGGCGCCATCACGTGGGATTGCTGCATGTTCATGGCTCGGTCCTCCGGTCACGGGAGTTTTGGCGGCAAATGCCTAAGAAATGGTGGCGGTCAGGCGCCATAGATCGCCCCAAGCACAAGATAGAGCGACAGCGCCGGGCCGAGGGCAAAGCCCATGGGGAACTTTTTGCCCTGCTCCCAGCTGTCCCAATGGGGGGCGAGGCCGCGGAGCGGGGTGGCGCGGGCCAGGCGATGGGCGGCGTAGGCCGTGAGGAGCGTCGTCACGTAAATGATGAACATGATCCGCCAGTCGGGCAGGGCGAGGTAGGGGGCCGCGCCTGCGAGGAACTTTGCGTCCCCTGCGCCCATCACGCCTGCGGCGTTCAGCACGATGCCAAGCACCAGCATCACCGGCAAATGCACCAGCCGCCAGGCGTAGTCCTCGAACGGCAGCGCGAGCGGGCCAAGCACGACAAAGACGACGGCCAGCGTCACAACCGCCGGGTTCGTGATGCGCATCTGTGCAAGATCGGTGAAAGCGACGTAAAGGCACAAGGGCAGCACCAGGGGCAAAAAGACCCAGGCCGAAAACGCCGTTTGCGTCATGGTATCAGCCGCTTGTCTGGCCACTTTCAAGCGCGCGGAGCGCTCGAACGGCGGCCTCGAAATGCTGCGGGTGGGTGTCGACCGCCTCGCGCAGCAGCGCCTTGCCGGTGGTCACGTCGCCCTGTTTCACCGCTGTCAGACCCATCGTGTGGAGGAGCTGCGCCCGCTCGATCTGATCCATCGGCACGACGGGCAGGGTATAGTTCCGCTGCGCCCCGCGGGCGAGGACAAGGTTGTTCTTGGCGGTAAACAGCGTGCTGTCCTGGCGGACCGCGTCACCAAACAGCCGTTCCGCATCGGCAAAATCGCCGCGGGTCAGCTTGGAATAGCCCCAGTTGTTCATAACCCCTGCGGGCTTGGTCGTGAGGCCAATGGCGGTCTCGTAAAAGCTGTCGGCTTTTTTCCATTCCTGGTTGCTGTCGGCGACCATTGCCTCAAGCCGGTAGCGTTTGAAGGTCTCATGCGTGGGCGGCACGTCGTCCAGAACCCGTTCGGCCCCGGCCCAGTCGCCCGCGCGGATCAGCGCATCGGCGTAATCGACATTGTCGTCTGCGGTCGCGCCATCCATCTTGACCAGCTTGCCATAGGCTGCAGCCGCCTCGGTGTGGCGTTTGGCCCGGATCAGCGACGTGGCAAGGCCGCGCTGCATATCAATCCGATCTGGCTCGGCCGCGGTGGTGCGTTGGAAATAGGCAACCGCCTCGTTGGGGTCGGCGACCGTCAGCATCACCTCGTTGAGGTTGGTCGCGTCGATCACGTTCACGTCCTGAAAGGCCCGTTCGACCGTGGCCTCGCCCGCTTGCTCGCCGCATGCGGAAAGCGAAACGGCACCCACCATCAGGGTGGCAAAAATCATGGGATGGCGCATGTGCCTGCGTCCTTGTCCTGCTCTCACTCGATCGGCCGTTTTGGCCTTGTTCTTGTGGTCTTTTCGACCTGATTTTAGGGCTTGGGGCCCAGTCTTTGGAACTTACCGCTAGATGGCAGGTCGCAGAAGGAAATCGCTGCTGCCCCGACGTACCAACGTGTAGCTCTCTTGTTGTGGATAATCTGTACCAGAATTTTCGGTTTTTGCGAGTGCCAAGCGCAAATTATCCCGAATGAGTGTGCTTTCTCCGTCATCGAGGGCAAAGGCCTTGCGGAAAATCTGCACGGCTTCGACGGTTTTGCCCTGTTCCATCAGCACAACGCCAAGGTTGTTGTAGATCTCTGGCCAGGCTTCGTATTCCGCCGTTGCGCGGCGAAGGGCCCGTTCGGCCTGGCCCAGACGTCCAAGGCCGAGGTTGGCAGTGCCGATGCCCGACAGGATCTCTGCCGACATGCCGTTTGCAAGCGCGGCCCGGGAAAAGGCGCGCAGGGCCAGCTCATATTCGCCCGCAGCCACCAGGCGGTGAGCGACCTCGACCCCGTCGACGGCGTCGGCCCGGCGATCCACCCCAGGTGCGGTCACACCGTCCCCGCCGCGCGCACCAAGGCCGCCTATTCCAGAACAGGCGGCCAAGGATAGAACCAATGCGGCGCTCATGACTGCTCGCCAAAGAGCCATTTGTTATTTGCTCATGTTGCCCAACTGGGTGATGCCGTGCACCGAAGGACCCACAAGGATGATCAGCAGCGGCGGCACCGTGAGCATCATAGTGGCAAGGGTCATCTTTGTTGGCAACTTGTTTGCGGCCTCTTCGGCGCGCATCACGCGCTTGTCCCGCATCTCTCCGGCATAGACGCGGAGCGCTTCGCCGATGGACGTACCAAAGCTGGTCGACTGAACGAGAACGGTTGCAAAGCTGGCCACGTCAGGCACGCCGCAGCGCTCGCCCATGTCGTTCAACACCGTTTCCTTGTCCTTGCCCGCCTTCATCTCGTAGGCAACCACCTCGAACTCGTCTGCCAGCGCCGGGTAGGACGCGCGCAATTCGCCTGCGACGCGCACAATCGCCTGTTCCATGGACTGACCCGCCTCAACGCAGACCAGCATCATGTCCAGCGCATCGGGAAAGCCCTGGGTAATCTGTTCCTTGCGGGCCCCCACGCGGCGGGTGACCCAGTACTGCGGCAGGTAATATCCAGCGCCGCCGGGCCCCAAGGTCCACATCATCATGTCCTTGGTTTCCATCTCTACGCCCGCGTTCAGAACGGTGACGTAGATCACGCCAAGCAGCAGGCCCAAAAGGCCCAGCGCAAACTGCGCGAAGTGGAAAATGCGGACCGCGTCCTTGGACTGGTAACCCGCTTGGGTCATCATCAGCTGGCGCTTGGACAGCTCGGCCACATCCTGCGGCTCTAGGAAACCGGCAAATCGGTCAAGCTGTTCGTTATGCCCGCCCTGCCGCAGCTTGGCATTGCCACCCGCGGTGGCCGTACCCGCCTGAACCGCAGCGGACCGCTTGAGCTTGTTCAGCGGGTCCTCTGGCTGGCGCAGCATCAAGATCACCGTCACGGCAATCATGACGACGCCCAGAGCGCCGGCGAGGATGATGGGCCCAAGAGGGCCAAGGATATCGGTGATCATTTCCATGGCGGCCGCCTCCCGGTTACACTTTGATGTTGGTCAGCACGCGCATCACGTAGAGGTTCAGCGCGAGGAAGATGCCCACCGCAAAGCAGGCGGGAATGAAGTACGGGTGATCGCGCACTTCGTCATAGTAATGCGGATCGCCGAGGTTGATCACGATCAGCGCAAGGATCGGGAAGGCCGACAGGAACTTGCCAGACCATTTCGCCTCCGCGGTGATGGCTTTCACCCGGCGGAACAGGCGGAAGCGCGCGCGGATCACCTTGGCAAGGCCCGCGAGGATTTCGGCAAGGTTACCACCTGATTGCTGCTGGATCGTCACGGCAACCGCGAGAAAGCGCAAATCCTGCATGTCCAGACGCTCTGCCATGTCCTTCAGCGCCTCGCCCACATCGCGGCCGTAGGCGCTTTCGTCAGCGATCACGCCAAATTCCGATGCCAGCGGGTCCTGCACCTCTTTGTACACGATCTGGATCGCGGAGGAAAACGGGTGGCCAACCTTGAGACTGCGCACCATCAATTCGATGGCGTCTGGCAATTGCTCTTCGATCATCGAAAGACGTTTGTTGGCCTTGGAGTTGATCCAGAAGTAAATCGCGCCGATACCGATGGCGAGCGACAAGCCAACCCGCACCGGAACTTCGGTTTCCGTACCGACCGTCAGGCCGAGAAAGGCAAGGGCCGATACGCCGCCCATCAACATGATCAACTGTTTGGGAGAGAACGCAATCGCCGCCTTTTGCGCCTTTTCGGCCAATAGGGAATAAAGCGGGATTTTTGTTGCGTTCATGTGCTGCTGCATCTCCTTTCGGAGCTGTTCCAGCACTTCCTCGCGGCGCCCGCCGCTGTTCAGCATCTCAATCCGGCGATTGACCCGATTGTTCAGGCTGATCGATTTGCCAAAGGCGACCAGGTAGATGCCTTCGACCAGAACAAGGACGCCGACAAAGATCAGGCCATAGATGATGGGTTCTGCGCTCATAACTCTTATCCCCTCAGTTCGCCGACACCGGCTCGTATATGCTGGACGGCAGGTCATAGCCCCACAGGCGGAAGCGTTCCGCATAGTGGCTGCGCACGCCGGTGGCGGTGAAATGGCCAATGATTTTGTTGTCGGGCGTCAGGCCCACGCGCTGGTAGCGAAAGATTTCCTGCATGGAGATCACGTCGCCTTCCATGCCGGTAATCTCGGTGATCGAGGTCATCCGGCGCGAGCCGTCCTGAAGGCGGCTGGCCTGCACGATCAGGTTCACAGCTGATGAAATCTGGCTGCGCACGGCCTTGATCGGCATTTCGATCCCAGCCATCGCGATCATGTTTTCCAGACGCGATACGCCGTCGCGCGCAGAGTTCGCGTGGATCGTCGTCATCGACCCGTCGTGACCGGTGTTCATAGCCTGCAGCATGTCGATGACTTCCTCGCCGCGCGTCTCACCGACGATGATACGGTCGGGACGCATCCGCAGGGCGTTTTTCAGACAGTCGCGGGGGGAGACCTCGCCCTTGCCTTCGACGTTGGGCGGGCGGCTTTCCATCCGGCCTACATGGGTCTGCTGGAGCTGAAGTTCGGCCGTATCCTCGATGGTCAGGATGCGTTCGGCGTTATCGATGAACGACGACAGCGCGTTCAGCGTGGTGGTTTTACCCGAGCCGGTACCGCCCGAGACGATCACGTTCAGCCGTGTGGCCACGGCGGCCTGAAGGTAGGCGGCCATCTCTTCGGTGAAGGCGCCGAACTGCACCAGGTCATCAATGCCCAGCTTGTCCTTCTTGAACTTACGAATGGAGACGAGGCTGCCATCTACAGCAATTGGCGGCACCATCGCGTTGAAACGCGAGCCGTCTTTCAGACGGGCGTCAACATAGGGGTTCGATTCATCAACGCGCCGGCCCACGGCGCTCACGATCTTGTCGATGATCCGCAACAGGTGCTTTTCATCCTTGAATGTGACGTCCGTGAGCTGAAGCTTGCCCGCGCGTTCCACGAAAATCTGCTGGGGCCCGTTCACCAGAATATCGTTGACGGAATCGTCTTTCAGCAGCGTCTCGAGCGGGCCGAGGCCGGTGACTTCGTCAAACAGTTCCTGGTTCAACGTC
>JBCBCP010000098.1:0-6569 GCA_038530575.1 Pseudomonadota bacterium | reverse complement strand
GTCGTGATGTTCGTGTTCCGTGAAGAGTACTACAAGGAACGCGAGAAACCCGGCGATCACGACCTTGAAGCAATGGCGGCATGGCAAGAGGAGATGGAGCGCTTGCACGGCCGGGCCGAGGTTATCATCGGCAAACAGCGACACGGCCCGATCGGCACGGTTGACCTGTCCTTCGAGGGTCGATTTACGCGGTTCGGCAACCTTGTGCAGCCTTGGCAGCAGGGCGGCGGTCAGAGCTTCTGATCACGCAGCCCAGGTTCTGTGCAAGTTGCACAAAATGGCCGCGGAAAGATATGCCGACGCGCTGAGCGGAAAAAGAACGCTTCCGGCCAAGACACTTTGCGATAACCTAGCGGCATGCGGTTTATGTTCGCGCTCCTGCTCTGGACAGGTCTGGCCTCAGCCGAAGAGCTGATCGAGGTCGATGTCGAACTTGTCCTCGCCGTCGACGTCTCCCGCTCGATGGAGCCTTTCGAACTTGAAATCCAACGAAGAGGCTATGCTGCCGCGCTGCGCAGCCCAGAGGTGCATGCCGCAATCGCGCGCGGCCCGCTCGGATATGTCGCGCTCACTTACGTCGAATGGGCGGGCGACCAGCGGGTCATCGTCCCGTGGCGCATCATTCAAAGCCCGCAGGATGCGATCGATTTTGCAGATGCGCTGAGCGTGCAATTCGAGGACGGGTTTCGACGCACATCAATTTCCGGCGCACTGGACTATGCCACGCAAAGCATTCAAACGAATATTTACAAGGGCTTGCGCCGCGTTATTGATGTTTCCGGCGACGGGCCGAACAACCTTGGCGCGCCAGTTCTCGATGCGCGCAGCCGGGCACTCTCCGCCGGTATCGTGATCAACGGCCTGCCCCTGATGACCCGCCGGGACGGGCCAACCGCGCTATGGGGCATCGAAGATCTGGACGTCTATTACGAAAACTGCGTGATTGGCGGGCCGGGAGCCTTTGTTGTGCCGGTCACCGATTGGGCAGATTTTGAGGCAGCCGTGACGCGCAAACTGATCCTCGAGCTGGCAGGCAGCGCGCCGCGGCGGATCTGGCGTACCGCGGCAGGCACGCCCTACAATTGCTTGATCGGGGAAGAGATCTGGGAGCGCAACCGCTACCTCTTCGCCTATCCATGATGATTTCCCCCTTTCCTGCGCTGGCCCTTTGGGTAAGACAGACGCATGGGAACCGGGCATCTGACAATTGATCTGAGCGCGCTACAGCGCAATTGGCGCGATTTGGATGCGCTGACCGATTGCGAAACCGCCGCCGTCGTCAAGGCGGACGGGTACGGGCTTGGCACAGCGGTTGCCGGCACTGCGCTGGCGGCCGCCGGAGCACGCCGCTTCTTCGTCGCTGTGGCCGAGGAAGGTGTTACACTGCGCGCGGCACTTGGCCAAGGCCCCGAGATCTTTGTGTTTTCCGGCCACATGGACGGCGACGCAGACGCCATCGCCGGGGCGGCACTGATCCCCATGCTCAACTCCGTCGATCAGATGCTACGCCATGTGGAAGCCCTGCCCGGCACACCTTTTGGCATTCAGCTTGATACCGGGATGAACCGCTTGGGGATGGAACCGGCCGAATGGCAGGCCCTGCGATCAATTGCCGTGGCGCAGAACCCCCGGCTTATTATCTCTCATCTAGCCTGCGCCGACACGCCAGATCACCCGATGAACGCGCAGCAGTTGCGTGTTTTTCGCGAACAGACGGACGGGCTCGACATCCCGCGCTCGCTCGCCGCGACGGGCGGCATTCTACTGGGGCCGGACTACCATTTTGAACTGACCCGGCCTGGCATTGGCCTTTATGGCGGGCTGCCATTTATCGATGCGAACCCGGTGGTAACACTGGCACTGCCCGTCATTCAGGTGCGCGATTTGCTGGAAGGCGAAACAGTAGGCTACGGAAATACTTGGACCGCCCAGCGCCCAAGCCGCATAGCCACAGTGTCCGGCGGTTATGCCGACGGGCTGATCCGCGCAATGGGCCCCAACGCACACTTGCACGGGCGCGCCGGCTACCGGGTGCCGGTTGTCGGGCGCGTCTCCATGGACCTGATCACAGCCGATGTGACTGATCTTGCTGAAGACCCTGAAACGCTGGAGCTCTTTGGCGCGCATCAGTCGGTGGACACGGTGGCGAAGGCCGCAGGCACAATCGGCTACGAAATCCTGACCTCGCTTGGCGCCCGCTACGCCCGAAATATCGCATGACAGCCCTTGCTGCCCTGGGGCGCCTTGTACTGGCCTTGATCGCCGCACTCGGCCGCCTGACCCTTTTTGCCGCCCGCACATTTTCGCACATGGTGCGCCCTCCCTTTTACCCGCGTGAGCTTGGTGTTGCCCTGCTGAATATTGGCTGGCTCTCCCTGCCAGTCGTTGGCTTGACCGCGGTTTTCACGGGTGGCGCGCTCGCCCTACAGATCTATGCCGGCGGCGCGCGGTTCAATGCCGAAGCAGTGGTGCCCCAGATCGTCGCCATTGGCATGGTCCGTGAACTTGGTCCGGTCCTCGTTGGCCTGATGATTGCGGCGCGCGTGACGTCTTCTATCGCTGCTGAAATCGCCACCATGAAAGTGACCGAGCAGATCGATGCACTGGTCACCCTGTCCACTAGCCCGATGAAGTACCTTGTCGTCCCACGCGTTTTGGCAGCGATCCTGACCGTACCACTTCTTGTCGGGGTCGGTGACGTGATTGGCATCGCGGGCGGCTACGCGGTCGCCACGGGAACGCTCGGCTTCAACCCTGCTGCCTATCTAAAGAACACCGTCGACTTTCTGGAAATGCGCGACGTCGTCTCCTCGCTCGTGAAAGGCGCCGTATTTGGCTGGATCGCCGCGCTTATGGGCTGTTGGTACGGGCTGAATTCGGGCCGCGGTGCAATGGGCGTGGGCCGCGCGACCAAATCCAGCGTCGAGGCGGCCGCCATCCTCATCCTTGCCGCAAACTTCATCCTGACGGGGCTCTTCTTTTCCCTATGATCCGCTTCATTCTGCAAAATAAACTCCCGCCGGAGGCACCCACCCGCAAACAAGGGCCGACGCGATGATCGAGCTGCAGGACGTCCACAAAAGCTTCGGCGACAACCACGTCCTGCGCGGCGTGAATCTGAACGTTCAAAAGGGCACGTCCATGGTCATCATCGGCGGGTCGGGCACCGGAAAATCCATCTGCATCAAATCCATCCTTGGCCTTGTTCCGCCGGACAAGGGCACCATCCGCGTGGACGGCGAAGACGTTACCGCCACCGGCGATCGCGATGCCTTCCTTGCCCGGTTCGGCATGCTGTTCCAGGGCGCCGCGCTCTTTGACTCGCTTCCCGTCTGGCAAAACGTCGCCTTTCGCCTCCTGCGCGGCGCACTCGCCCGCCCCCGCGCAGAAGCGCGCGAGATCGCCATCGACAAACTGCGCCGCGTAGGCCTCGGCCCCGAGGTCGCCGACAGGCTGCCCGCCGAGCTTTCAGGCGGCATGCAAAAACGCGTGGGCCTTGCCCGCGCAATTGCCGCGGAGCCGGAGATCATCTTTTTTGACGAGCCGACCACCGGCCTTGATCCAATCATGTCAGGAGTGATCAACGATCTGATCCGAGAAATCGTTACGGAAATGGGCGCAACGGCCATAACCATTACCCACGACATGAGCTCGGTGCGCGCTATCGCCGACAACATCGCCATGCTGCACGGAGGCAAAATCCGCTGGGCCGGTCCTGTTTCGGATATGGATGACGCGGGCGATCCCTACCTGTACCAGTTCATCACCGGCAGTGCGGAGGGCCCGATCGAGACCGTGCGATAGAGGGCAGCCATGCAATACGAATTCGAGCTGACCATGCTGGTCGTCTTTCTTGCCAGCCTCTACGCCGCGTGGCGCATGATGCGCTGGCAGGCAGGCAAAGACATGACGGAGCTGCGGGCAACGCTGACGGCCATGGCGACGTTTGCCACCTGCTATATCGGGCTGAGCGCGCTTCTCCTTACGCTGAGCGATTATGGGGTAAACCCGATCGGTCTGGTGTTTGACCAACTGGTGGGTCTGCTGTCATGACGACGGAGGCGGTGCTGTCAACGATCGTGTCCATCATGTTTGCCTGTCTCGGGGTCTATGCCGCGGCCCGGTTTGCCGAGCGGCGTGGCTTGTCCGAGCGTGCGGCTGACGCCATGCTTTGTGCTGGCTTTCTGGTTCCGGCTGCTGGGTCGATCGCGCTTTTCATCTACCTTAGCGCCATCGAGCAAAACCCGCTGCCGCTTATCTATCAGCGCATTCTGGAATTTATCTCGTGACGGAAGCATGGCTTTCGGCGCTGTTCGCCTTGGGCCTCGGGAGCCTTGTCGCCTATGGCGCGGCGCGCTGGTTCGTAAATCGCGGTTTTGGACAAGGGGCCGCAATGGGCCTCATCATGGTACTATTCATGGTGACGGCGCTTGGCACGTTATGGGCTCTAGCCATGCTGGGACGGCACGACATGAACCCACTCATTCTGATTGCCGAGCGCATGCTGGAGCTGCTGTCATGAGACCTCACGTGGCCGTAAACCTCGCGCTTCTGCTGCTTTACCCGGTCTCGTGGGCCGCACCGCTGATGCGGGCCGGTCTGCTGCCGCTGTTCGGGCTTGAGGAGATATCGGTGCTGACCGGCCTCATTGCGCTGTGGGACAGCGATATTTTCCTTGCGCTCATCGTTGCGCTTTTTGCACTGATCGCGCCGCTTGTTAAAACCGTTGGCCTCGCGCTGCAGCATCAGGGCTTGATCGGTAAATCCCCCTTCTTTGGCATTCTTGGCAAGCTGGCGATGGCCGACATCTTCCTGATCGCGCTTTATGTGACGGTCGCCAAGGGCATCGGCTTTGGCCGGGTCGAGACCGCTTGGGGCCTCTACCTTTTCACCGCCTGCATCCTCGCCTCGCTGTGGGTCAGTTGGGCGACAGAACACGAAGCCACTCGACCCGCCGGGAAAAAGGGGTAAAAGGGGAACATGGCCAAAGCAGCGACATTCTCCTGCTCCGCGTGCGGAGCCAGTTTTACCAAATGGTCGGGCCGGTGCGACGGCTGCGGCGCGTGGAATACGATTCAGGAAGACAGCGGACTGAGCGCATCGGCCGGAAAGGCCGCGCTTGGCAACACCCGTGGCAAGCGCGTCACGCTCAGCGACCTGCGCGCCGAAGAAGCCCCGCCGCCCCGCACAACCTGCGGCATCAAAGAGTTGGACCGTGTCCTAGGCGGTGGCCTTGTACCCGCATCGGCCTTGCTCGTTGGTGGCGATCCTGGCATCGGCAAATCCACGCTGCTTTTGCAGGCCGCGGCGGCCTTTGCGCAAAAGGGTCTGAAGACCGTTTATGTCTCAGGCGAGGAAGCCTCCGCGCAGGTCCGCATGCGCGCCCAGCGCCTTGGCCTTGGCGGCGCGCCGGTGCAGCTAGCATCAGAGACGAACCTGCGCGACATCCTCACCACGCTTGAAGCCGAAAGCCCGGGCCTTGCGATCATCGATTCGATCCAGACTATGTGGTCGGACAAGGTCGACAGCGCGCCGGGTTCTGTCTCTCAGGTCCGCGCGGCGGCACACGAGCTGACCAGCTTTGCGAAGCGGCGCGGCATTTCCATCATCATGGTCGGCCACGTCACCAAGGAAGGCCAGATCGCAGGCCCCCGCGTTGTCGAACATATGGTCGATACCGTGCTCTATTTCGAAGGGGAGCGCGGCCACCAGTTTCGCATCCTGCGCGCGGTCAAGAACCGCTTCGGTCCCGCGGACGAGATTGGCGTATTCGAAATGACCGGCGGCGGCCTTGCCGAAGTGGCCAACCCGTCGGCCCTGTTCCTGTCCGAGCGCGGCAATGCGCCGGGCTCGGTAGTGTTCTCAGGCATCGAAGGCACGCGGCCCGTACTGGTGGAGCTTCAGGCCCTCGTCGCCCCCACCCCGCACAGTCAACCGCGGCGAACGGTCGTCGGCTGGGATGGGGGTCGACTGGCCATGATCCTTGCCGTGCTTGAGGCGCGGTGCGGCATCCCGTTTGCCGGGCTCGACGTTTATCTCAACGTAGCGGGCGGCATGAAAATTTCCGAACCCGCCGCCGATCTTGCCGTGGCCGCAGCGTTGCTGAGCGCACGCGAAGATTGTGCTCTGCCCGAAGGCGCGGTTGTTTTTGGTGAAATCTCGCTTTCTGGCGCGCTGCGGCCCGCCCCGCAGACCGAAAACAGGTTGAAAGAGGCCCAAAAACTTGGTTTCACCGCCGCAATCGCACCCGAGGGGGGCAAAGGCACCGCGCCTGCAGGCATGAAGATGCAGCGCATGCCAGACCTCGCGACCCTTGTGGGCGACATATTCGGGGCGGGGTAACCGCCCGCACGCACAGGCGGCACGCCAAGGGCAAAGGGACGGGCATGGAAGGCTTTACCATCATCGACGGCGTGGTCGCCGCGGTTATCATCCTGAGCGCCCTGCTGGCCTATGGGCGCGGCTTTGTCCGCGAAGCGATGGCAATCGCTGGCTGGATCGCCGCCGCGATCATCGCTTTTCTTTTTGCCCCCCAGGTCGAACCGCTTGTCCGCGAGATCCCCGTGATC
>JBCBCP010000097.1:0-6643 GCA_038530575.1 Pseudomonadota bacterium | reverse complement strand
GTCCTGCCGCGATCAGCGCATAGCCAACCGCCTTGGCCGCGACGATGCAGAGCTTGCCCGCGGTGCCGTGCACGTAATCCTCAAGCGCCTCCAGCACTTCCTGCATCACGTGCCAGATCACAACGCTCAGCGACAGCATGGTCACCAGCGCAATGCCCGGCTGGGCAAAGTAGGCGGTGACGCTGTCGTAATCGCCCCCAATCGCGGTGCCGAGGATCACGACAAGCGCGGGAATGGCAAAGCACAGCAGGATGGAGCTGACCATCATCTGCCAGTGGTGGTGGGTGCCGTCGCGGCCAGAGCCGAGGCCGGTGACGCGTTTGCGGTCGGTTGCGTAACGCATGGCGGTCTCCTCAGAACGCAATAAAGACAAGGAATGTCAGCACGGTGGCCGCGGCGATCATGCCAACCGCCATCTTCTCGGACGTCTCCACGTCGAGGCCGTAGCCGAAATCCCAGATGACGTGCCGCAGGCGGCCCAGCATGTGATAGAACACCGCCCAGGTCGCGCCGATCAGGATGATCGTGCCCAGCACCGAGGTGAAAAACCAGTTCCACGCGGCAAAGTAGCCAGGGTTGGTCGCCGCCGCGAACAGCCACGCCACGATCAGAACGGCCATGCCATAGGTCGCGATCCCGGTGATCCGCACAAGGATCGAAGACATCGAGGTCAGCTGCGGGCGATAGACCTGAAGGTGGGGAGACAGCGGACGATTGCCGCGGTTGACGTCTGGCATGGTGGCTCCTCGGATGGCTTCCGTGCCATTGGTTTTACGCCTCTTTATGCGGGAGTCACGCGGGCGCAGCGCCGCAGGGGCGCGGTGTTTTGGCGCAACTTGGCAGAATCTGGGTGTTTGTGGTCACAACGCTCCAGCGTGTGATCACATATCAGAGGGCAGCAAGGTACTGACCTGCCGCGTAATCTCGCGCAGGAGCTTGCGGCGGATCTGCTCGGGGTAATCGGCGAACCCGTTCGCGGTGACCACAAACGCGCCCTCCCCCGTGATCAGATTTTCAAAGAAATAGGCGGTCAGATCGGTCTGGTCCGTCTCGATCGCCAGCGCATTCACGGTGATGCCAGCGGCGCGCAGGGCGGCCTTCTGCCCCGCGGGCTCAGTCCCCTCGTTCGACACACCATCGCCCGACACGTCGATGACATGCCGGGTGCAGTGGGCCACGTCCTTGAATGCCGTGCGGCCCAGCGCCAACGCTTCGCCAATCGCGGTGGAATAGTTGCGCCAGACCCGCGGGTCCGCCTCTACCCTGTCGGCAAAGGCGTCGGTGTCGGCAAAGGAGGTCATCGGCGTCCAGGGAATGGTGATGCGCTGGCGCGACGATCCGGTCCACTGCATCAGCGCCAGCATCGCGTTCTGCTCCAGCAGCGCCTCGGACACCAGCCCGTCCCGCAGCGCCGCGGCCAGCCCGTCCATCTGTGTGCGATACTCCTCCCGGTCGACGCTGCCGGACACATCAACGGCGAGCAAAAGCGCCAACTGGCAGGCCTGCGCCGGCGCGCCGATCAGCGCCAGAAGGGCGGCAAGCGCACGGATCACCGCAGGCTGTCCAGCACTTTGCTCATGGTCGTGTTGAAGTTGATATTGGAAATTTCCATCTCTCCCCGCAGCGGCGCGGCCAAAAGGTACAGCGACATCGGCCCGAGGTTGCCGCGGATGTTGAAGGTTGTGACCTCCTGCACCATCCCGCCCTTGTCAGTCCGTTGCACGATAGTCTGACAACTCTCAAAGCCGTCTGGGAACAGCCCCTCAAGCTGCGTGATCCCCTCGCCAAAGGCCGCGGGGCCGGTGGGCATCAACCGCGTGGTCAGCTGTGCAAATTGCGCGAAATCCCCCGAAAGGAAGGCCGCCTTGACCGGCTCGAACACGGGCACAACCTCCGCGCCGCCCATGTCGCAGACGGTTTCGGCACTCAGCGCAGTGGGCAGGGCAAGGGCGGCGGCAAGGACAAGCTGTTTCATACCCCGATGAGGCCGCAAGCCGCGGGCCGGGGCAAGCAAAAACCGCCCCCGGCCTGATCACATCGGGATCAGCGCCCAGTAGTCGAGGTCCAAAAGCACCGACGGCAGGTACTTGCCATCCTCCCCGCGCAGCTCGAACGGGGCGCCGCCCTTGGTCGCCACCAGCCGCAGGCGCAGGGCGCCCACACCGGGGGCGGAGGTCTCGGCCTTGTCCAGCACCTCGGTCCACGCACGCACCGTGTCGCCCGCCATGCAGGGGTTGGCATGGGCGCCCGCGTTCAGGCCCACAACCATCTGCGCATTTGCCAGTCCGTTAAAGGACAGCGCCCGCGCCATCGAAATCACGTGCCCGCCATAGATCAGGCGGCGGCCATCGGGGCGCGCGGAGGTGTCGAAATGCACCTTGGCCGTGTTCTGCCACAGGCGCGTGGCCATCATGTGCTCGGCCTCCTCGATGGTGACGCCGTCGACATGGTCAATCGTCTCGCCCACCGCATAGTCGCCCCAGCGGTGCGGCTCCCCGGCCTGCCCGAAATCGTAGGTGGTGAAATCGAGGCCTTCGGGGACGTGCAGGCTGGCCGGGTCCACGACCTTTGCCAGTTCGGGCAGCACCGTCTCGGGCGCGTCCGCATCCGGGTTGCCCTTGCGCACCATGACCCAGCGGACATAGTCCATCACCGTCGCGCCCTGCTGGTTGGTGCCCGTGGTGCGCACATAGACCACGCCGGTCTTGCCGTTGGAATTCTGTTTCAGGCCAATCACTTCCGAAGAGGACCGCAGCGTATCGCCCGCCCAGACAGGCCGGTGCCAACGCCCCTCCGCGTAGCCCAGATTGGCCACCGCGTTCAGCGACACATCCGGCACGGTTTTGCCAAAGATCGTGTGAAAGGCGATCATGTCATCGAGCGGCGACGCCTTCAGCCCGCAGGACTGCGCAAAGGCATCCGACGAATAAAGCGCATGCCGCGCAGGATACAGCGCGTGGTACAGCGCCCGCTCCCCCTGCCCCACCGTGCGGGGCACGGCATGATCCAGCACCATACCGACGCGGTAATCCTCGAAAAAGCGGCCCGGGTTGGTCTTCATCACTGCTCTCCGAGCTTGGTATCGGGGGTGTAGGTGCCGGGCGCGTCCTTGGTTACGGCCTGCCCGCAGCGCATCGTGCCGTTTGCCGCGTCAAAGGCGTAGGTGGGGCTGCCGTGCAGCGCCCAGCCCTTGTTCAGCGCGTCCGTGACCTTGTGGCAGAAGGCGCTGGTGTCGTCGGCCGTCAAAAAGCGGTAGAGCTTCATGACGGGAAGGGCCAGACGCCCAGCCAGACGTGGATGCCCGCAACGGCGGCAAAGCTGACCAGCGTGATCACGACGAGAAGGATGTCCTTCTTAGCCTCGCCGGGTGCAGGGCGCTGCCAGTCCGGCTCGGCCCGGTTGATCAGAATGACCGACCCAACCGCCCAAGCCAGCAGCCCGCCAAACAGCACCACCGAGGCCAGATCGCCGTTCACGAGCAGGTGCGCGACGGCCCAAATCTTCACCGCCGTCAGTTGCGGATGGCGCAGCGATCCGCGCAGGCGGCCCGTCGTGGCCGAGATGCCGTAGACGAAAAAGGCGATCAACATCAGCAGGTTGTTGATGTGCACCATGAAGGACGGCGGGGTCCAGACCGTCACCCAGTCCGCACGACTATAGCCAAAATACATCAGCACGATGGAGCCGACGATCAGCACCGCCACCAGCCCCTTGCCCGGATCGCCCAGACGCGCGCGGGCATCGGGGGCAAGCCGCTTGAAGTAATGCGCTGCGGTCCAGAGCAGCAGCCCGGCGATCAGAAGGATCATGCGCCCGCCTCCATCGCCGCGATCTGCTCGGCCTGCGCGATCAGCGCGCGGGCGGTGGCGACGTGCAGATTCTCCACGATCTTGCCATCCACCACGGCCACGCCCTGTCCCGACGCCTCGACCTCGTCAAAGGCGGCGATCTGGCGGCGGGCAAGGTCCAGTTCCGTCTCTGACGGGGAGAAGGCCGCATTGGTCACGTCAACTTGCGCGGGATGGATCAGCGTCTTGCCGTCAAAGCCCATGTCGCGGCCCTGTTCGCACTCGGCCGCCAGCCCTTCCTCGTCCTTAAACGCGTTATAGACCCCGTCGATGATCGCGCAGCCATTGGCCTTGGCCGCCAGAAGGCACAGGCCCAGCCCTGTCTGCAGGCCCAGCCGGTCGGGGCGGTGCCGCGTCTCAAGCTCCTTGGCCAGATCGTTGGTGCCCATGACCATGCCCTGCAGCCGCGGATGCGCGCCGATGGCCGGGGCGTTGATCATGCCCAGCGGGGTCTCCATCATCGCCCAGAGCGGGATGGTGCCGGTGATCTCTTCCAGCGCGTCCAGATCCGCCGGCCCGTTCACCTTGGGCAGCAGGATCGCGTCCACATCCATCTGGGCCGCGGCGCGGGCGTCATCCTTGCCCCAAGCCGTGTCCAGCCCGTTGATCCGCACGATCTTCATTCGCGCGCCATAGCCGCCGGTTTCCAGCGCTTCGGCTAGAATGCCCCGCGCGGTTTCCTTTTCCTCGGCGGTCACGGCGTCTTCGAGGTCGAAAATGATCGCATCAACGGGCAAGCCCCGCGCCTTGTCCAGCGCCCGCGGCTTGGAGCCGGGGATATACAGAACAGAGCGGAGCGGACGATCTTGGGCCATGTGAGCCTCCGGGCCTTGCGTAAAGTTGCGCCCATGGGCCACTTTTTGCAGCAATTTGCAAGGCGCGTTTCGCTGCATCGCGGCAAAATTCGAATGCGCAACACAGGCGCACGCGCCGTTAACCATTTTCTCACCTCTGACGTTCAGGTTTTGTTTCACGCGACGTCCCTTGTCCTGGAGGACCGCTTCGGCAGAGCCGCCGAGGAAGGGCGGAAGGCAGGGCGCGCGGAACTGAACCGGGGCCGCCCGGGCAACGCTGGCCTGCCAGCTTGGCTCGATGACTTGGGCGACGCCTTTTTGACGAAAGGCTGAAGCGACATGAAAACGTTTATCAAAGGGATGGCCCTCGCGGTCATGGCAAGCATCGCAGCGGGCGCGGCACAGGCGCAATCGGCGCGCAATTGTGGCCCGCGCGAGGTGGTGGTCGAGCGCTTGGCGGAAGGCTATGGCGAGACGCGCCAATCCATGGGCCTTGGCGCCAACAACGCGGTGGTTGAGGTCTTCGCCTCTGCAGAAACGGGCACCTGGACGATCACGGTGACAATGCCCAACGGCGTGACCTGCCTCATTGCCTCGGGCCAGGCGTTCGAGGAGCTGGCAGAGGCGCTGCCGGCCGCGGGCAACGACGCCTGACACCACCCGCTCCAAAGCGGCATACCCAAGCAGCAAGGCTCGGACCCGGAAACGGTCCGGGCCTTTTCCACATCCGCGTGAGGCTAAAATATTAATATAAATTAACGAGTTAACAGCTGTTAACTGCGGTCAGGTCAGCCCGTCCCAGACCAGTTTCGCCCCCGTAATGACCAGCAGCACATAGGTCAGCGCGAAAAACGCCTTCTCCGGCACCATCCGGTGCGCCTTCACCCCCAGCCATGCTCCCAAAAGCGCGAAGGGCGCCAGCGCAAGATTGGCCACCGCCGTCTGCGCCGTGAACATGCCCAGAAAAGCGTAAGGGATGAATTTCGCGATATTGATCGCCCAAAAGAGCAGCACGGTCGATCCCTGATATTGCGTCTTGGTTAGCCCCCGGCTCAGCAGATAGACCGCTGCGGGCGGCCCGCCTGCATGGCTGACAAAGCTGGTAAAGCCCGCAACCAGCCCGGCAATCGCCCCCGCCCCGCGCCCCAGCGGCACGCGGCCCAGCTTCAGCCAGCCCTGCTTTTGGGCCACCTGCCAGGCCACAAAGGCCAGCGAGATGCCCCCGATCAGCACGCGGAACACGTCATCATTGGCAACCTGATAGAGCGCCGCGCCCAGCGCAACGCCGGGCAGCCCGCCCAGGATCAACAGCCGCGTTTCCGGCCACGCCCATTTGCGCCAGTAGGGTCGCAGCGTGGCCACGTCGATCAGCATTAAAAGCGGCAGCATCACACCAAGCGCGAGGCCCGGCTCCACCACCAGCGCGAGGATGGATGCGGCGGCAAAGGCCGCGCCCGAGCCGAATCCGCCCTTGGAGATCCCTGCGAAAATAACCGCCGGGCCCGCGACGGCAAAGAAACCGGGGGTCAATTCGAGCATGGGCACGCGTGCGGGAAAATCACTGACATAGCGCAGCCTTAGCCCCTGAGTGCGCCCCGCGCCAAGCCCCTGCGGGGAGGTGCCGCAGCGCAGCAGGCTTGATTGAAGCGGGGTTTGGGCATACCCAACCCGCCAAATTGACAGTGCAAACGGAGACTACCCCAATGGCCAGACCCAAGATCGCGCTGATCGGCGCAGGGCAAATCGGCGGCACGCTCGCCCATCTCGCGGCGATCAAGGAACTGGGGGACGTGATCCTCTTCGACATCGCCGAGGGCACGCCCGAGGGCAAGGCGCTCGACATCGCCGAATCCGGCCCATCCGAGGGGTTTGATGCGGCGCTGAAGGGGACCCAGTCTTACGCCGACATCGCTGGCGCGGACGTCTGCATCGTGACCGCCGGCGTGCCGCGCAAGCCGGGCATGAGCCGCGATGACCTGCTGGGCATCAACCTCAAGGTCA
>JBCBCP010000096.1:0-6922 GCA_038530575.1 Pseudomonadota bacterium | reverse complement strand
CGCGGGGAGGGGGCACGGCTCGGGACAACAACCTTCGCCATCGTGGCTTCGGTGCAGCTGATCCTGCTTTTTGCCTTTTGGACGCCGAGTGGCACGATCTGGTGGCAGGCTGACGGCACCGTGTATTGGTTGCTGGTTGCCGCCTATGCCGCATCATGGCTGCTTCTGATCAAGGCCACCTGGGATGCGGGCATGGAGGTGCAATCGGGCGCGCTTGGATGGATGTCGTTGGCGGCTGACAGATCGCCTCAATTCCCGCCGATGCCCGATTCAGGCACATTCCGCGTGATCCGCCACCCCATCTACGTGTCCTTCGCGCTGACGCTGTGGACGGTGCCTACCTGGACGCCGGACCAATTTGCGCTGGCGGTGACGCTGACAGCCTATTGTCTGCTCGCTCCCGTCCTGAAGGAACGCCGGTTGGCCCGCAGACACGGCGCGGCGTTTGAAGCTTATCGTGCCCGGACCCCTTATGCCCTGCCATGGAGCAAACCATGACCTCGCGCAACGACTTGACCATCTATGACCGCGTTGCTGAGCAGTGGTGGTCAGACGACATCCGCTGGGTGCGAACCTTAAAAAACATGGTCCCAGGACGGTTGAAGTATTTCGATCAAAGGGTTGATTGGGAACGTAAAAAGGTTCTTGACCTTGGCTGTGCCGGCGGGTTTATGGCCGAGGCCATTGCGGCGCGCGGAGCACAGGTGACGGGCATTGACCCGGCAAAAGATGCGATTGCGGCGGCGCGCCAGCATGCACAGGAAGAGGGGCTCAAGATCACGTATGATGTGGGCGTGGGTGAAGCGCTGCCCTATGCCGATGCAACCTTCGACGCGGTCGTATGCGTGGATGTGCTGGAGCACGTACAGGACCTCGCACAGGTGCTGCAGGAGGTAGCGCGCGTGCTTCGGCCAGGAGGGCAGTTCCTTTATGACACGATAAACCGCAACCCCATTGCGCGGCTGGCGACCATTACAGTGGCCGAAGACATTCTTGGCCTGCTCCCAAAAGGGACCCATGACCCGGACATGTTCATTAAGCCAAGCGAGTTGCTCACCGCCCTGCGCGCTACGGGGCTGCAACCCGGCAAACAAACCGGGCTGGGCCCCAACGGTCTGAACATGCGCGGTGATTTCACATTTGGTCCGCTGCCGCTCAAGGCCGTGATCTACATGGGGACAGCGAACAAGCCAGATTAACGCTGTTTCTCGGTGCAGATCGGGATGATGCGGCAAATCCACGACGACTTGGTCTCTGCGATAACGATCTGATCTGTGGGTGTGACCACCGGTGCGGCGATAGCTGCGCCGAGACACGCGGTAGAGATCAGCGCCCCTGCAAGGGTCAGCTTGAGCATTTTCATTTCGACACCTCCCTTTTCTCCTCAGCCGCCTTGCGCTCTTTGCGCAGGCGTACTGCTTCGGCGACAAACCACCACAGTCCCGTGACGCCGACAACAAGCGTGATAATGGCCCCGACACGGATGTAGTTGCGGAGCAGAACGCGGTGGCATTCATAGAAAAAGGTGGCGGTGTCCATTCCCGGTTTCAAGGCGCATCCGGGATAGACATGGCCTGATGACACTTCGAGGTAGAAGGCGAGAACAGCGTTCTCGGCAAGATATCTCAATAAAATCAAGCCAGCCCCGCCAAACCCGGCGATGACGATCAGTGGCAATTTTTCAACACCCGACACCTTGTCGTCGCGCACAAAGCCAATCTCGCGCACAATCAGAAAAGCCGCGACACCGAAGACGATGGCACCAAAGGTGGCCATCGTTTCAAAATAGCGCAGGTAGGCTTCGATCAGGCCGGTCAGAGAGTCCGGAATACTGATGTGCTTAGCCCCCCATCAATGCGGCATCGAACGGGTACTTTGTCAGGTTTTCAAACCCGGTTTCGGTAACGAGCACCTGATCTTCAAGCTTGATGGAAAAATCGCCGCCTTCTTCGCCAATCAGAGCTTCGACGCAGAGCGTCATGCCGGGCTCCAGCTCATAATCGAAGGCGCCGGGGACCATCTTGTCTGGATAGGCCACAAGCGGCCACTCATCGCAGAGGCCAACCCCGTGGGCGAGGCAGCCATATTTGCGCACCTGATACTTTTCCGGGAGCCGGTGCGAGTTTGCGATCCACTCCTCGATGTTCAGGCCGGGCTTGATCATCTCCATGTTGGCCGTGATGTGCTCGACGCCCATTTTCATCGCCTCGATCATGTCAGGCCGGGGTTTATGATCACCAATCCACCATGTGCGGGAGATGTCGACGCAGATGCCGTAGCTGCCAACCAGGTCCGTGTCGAAAGCCAGAATTTCATTGCTCTGGCAGACCCTTGGTCCGCACTCTTGAAACCAGGGGTTGGTGCGCGGCCCAGAGGCAAGCAACCGCGTTTCGATCCATTCGCCGCCACGGCGGATATTCTCTGCGTGCAGCACGGCCCAAACATCATCTTCACAGGTTTTTCCGTCGCCGACATGTGCGCGTGCGAAATCTTCCATCGCGCGCACCGCAACCTCGCAGGCATGCGAGGCGCAGCGCATCGCCTTGATCTCGTCCGGGCCTTTGACGGCACGGGATTTTTCGGTGACTTCCTCGCCTTCCATCACCTCGAACCCGTGCGCCTCAAGCGCGCGCAGGCCGTGCAACATGACCTTGTCGACGGCCAGCCGCATGTTGCCACCGCCGTGCTCGTTGATCAGGTCGCGCACGTCCTTGGAGAATTTGTCGGCTGCCGGGGCGATCTTGTCCCCGCGGTCAAAATAGAAGAAGTCGGCGCCGCTGCGCTGCTCGCGCACCAGCGGGTTAAACTCGCTCAGGAAGGGGGCAAGCTTGTAATCCCAAAGCACCATATAGCCATCCGCGCAGAGCAGCAGCGCGCGGAACGGGTTATGGGTGTTCCACAATTGCATATTCGTGCTGTCCGTGGCGTAGCGGATATTGAGCGGGTCGAACATCAGCAGGCCGCCATAGCCACGATCGACGATGTGGCGTGTCAGGCGTTCCCAGCGATAGCGGCGCATGGCTTGCAGGTCAGGCAGCTCCAGACCGGCTGCTGCCCACTCGGCCAGGGCGAGCTGTGTGGGACCGATTTCAACGCGATCCTGATCGTTCGGCGTGTTGTCACCCGTCAGTGCCCCGCGGGTGGGGTCGATTTTACGCGTCTCGCGGTAGTGCTGGTTCATGTCTTGGCCTCCGTTGGCCTTACGCTGGGGCAGCGTGTGGCCCGTTTCTTGCACATTTGCGACGCCACCTTTGGTCGTTTTTGCGAGCCCGCTTGGCATCGGGGCAGCGGCAAAGCATGCTTCGCAGATGGTCGAAATATTGCATCAGCGCCTTCCCGAAGACATGAGGCAAGTTCGTGGACTTCCCGGAATTCAACCGGTTGAAGGCTCATGGCTCCGCTGGGATGAGGCTTATGGCGCGCAGATGGCGCGGCGGGAGGCCCTGTTGCGCGATCCGCACGCCGATGTCGTCTACCTTGAAGAGCGCGCGCGGCCCGCCGCCGAGGAGTTGTTAGCTGCAGCCCTGACAGAGGCGGGGTTTGAAATTAACGACGGCTACGCCCAGCGACCTGATGGCGTGTGGGTGGAGATTGAAAGAAGCGATCCGATGGGCACGTTGGGGCGTCTCTTTCAGTGCGATTTCGTGATCATGGACAGGCACGAGGGGTTCGATGAGCATCTTCTGGTCGGTGCGGTTTTGTGCTTTCCGGCCAGTTGGCGGCTGTCTGAAAAAGCCGGGCGACCCCTCACGCAGATCCACGGTCCGGTGACCGAGTACGATGCCAGCGTCGCCAAACGGGTTCAAAGGCTGTTCGACGGCGTACAAGTCGGGCGACCGCTTTGGCGTTTTAATGGTTTGTGGTATCACGATCCTGAGCTGTTTCAGCCGCGCAGCCGTAACACACCGCTTGGCCGCCGCGCGCGCGAGGCGCCTTTTTACAGATCGGAACGTCAGACAATCCTGCGCTTGCCGTGTACGCGGGCCTGTGTCTTCGTGATACACACCTACATTCTGAGGGCGGAGGATGCGTTTTGAAACGAACAGTAGCAGCTGTCTTTGCCTGCTGCGCCGCATCCTTGGGGCATGCGGAAAGCCCGGCTGTGCTGCGCGCGCAGATTGAGGCGGCAGGCACCCACGTCCGTCCGGGAATTGAGCGCCACACCGTGGAGATCGACGCGTGTGTGATGACCACTTTCTGGTGGCGGTCTGATGTGCC
This sequence comes from Pseudomonadota bacterium, assembly GCA_038530575.1. Classification (GTDB taxonomy): domain Bacteria; phylum Pseudomonadota; class Alphaproteobacteria; order Rhodobacterales; family Rhodobacteraceae; genus JBCBCP01. Next base: position 2,704 of record JBCBCP010000096.1, on the reverse strand, counting down.
GGACACGCGCGAAGTGCTTTGGTCGTCCTTTCGCTTTGATATGTCTGTCACCACGATCGTGCAGCCGAACAAGGGTGGGCCGTCGGTTGCGGTGGAAGGTGGAAGTGAGGACGGCGGCGACTTCATGATCATGTTTTTCGAGGCGCCCAAGTTCGCGCTTGCGCGGCATGAACGCCACGTGCTGCGCCCGCCGTCCAGAGGCACCGGCATCGAAGCGTCGCCGCGCGGGGACGGTACAACACATTATTTTCAGACGAGTGACAGCTTTTTCTTTCGCCATGAAGGGGCGGGCGTAATCGAAAAGGCCACGCGCTTTGTCGACACCTACACACGCTATGTCGAGGCGAATTGCCGGCTGAGCGGCTAGTTTCGCCTCGCCTTATCCGTCGATGCGGGCTGCCATGATCGCGATCGCCTGTTGATAAACGCCAGCCGCGTTCCAGGCCTGGATCGCCTTAAAGTTCGGCTGGCCCTTCTGGTAACCTGCGCCGGGACGCCAGCCGCCATTTTTGCGAAGGAAGTTCGCAGTCGAGGCCATTGCGTCTGTCTGGTTGTAAAGATCAACGCGGCCGTCGCCGTTTCCGTCCACCCCATATTTCAAAGCATTGCCCGGCAAGAACTGCGTGTGCCCCAGTTCTCCGTGCTTGGCCCCCTTGGTGGAGCCTGTGATCGATCCGCGATCGACCAACTTGAGCGCGCCGATGGCGTGGGGTTTGAAAAAGTCGGAACGGCGGCAGTCATAGGTCAGCGTCACAATCGCCGAGACGACCGAGCTGTCGCCCATGTAGTTGCCAAACGCCGTCTCCATCCCGTGGATGGCGATCAGAACACCAGCCGGGACGCCGTATTGCTGTTCGAGCGCGGCGTAGAACTGCGGATTACGGGCTTTCATGCGCCGACCTTGGGCGACAATCGTGTCAGCGCCGCGCACCTGCATGAATTTCTCAAGGCTGTAGCGGAAGCTCTTTTGGTTGCGGTCCGCGGCAATCGTACGGTTCGCATATTTTGCCCGCGCCAGCGCGTCGAGCCCGCGCCGTTTTACGCCTGCACGTTTGGCCTCTGTAGCAAAGGACGCCTTCCAGGTTTCAAAACCTGCCGACGTGTTGCCGCATGTCGCAGCGACAGCCCCGCTTGCGAGGGTAAGGGACAAAAGGGCGGTGGGTAGAAATGCGCGCATGAAATCTCTCCAATACTCTTCTTACGGGCACTATGGCGCACGTTTCGCGGATTGGTAAAGAGCTTAGTCGGCCTGTGGTTGCGCGATGGGCGCAGCGGATAACGCCGCCGTCAGGTTAGAAGAAGTGGCACCCGTTTGCGCAGAAATCACCGATGTCACGATTAGTCCCAGCACGAAGATCGCCGCGCGCACATAGCCCAGACCATGTATGACGCCGCGTGCCGCGATGAACGAACGCTGCAAGAACGTAGTGACAGGCGGGTGCTGCCCAGGGTTTGCGGCGACGGGCGCCTCTGTCTTTTCCAGTTCCGCCGGGTGCGCGCTTACTGTGGCTGTGTCGGTTGTGGGACGCAGTGAAGTGATCTCTGCGTTGGTCTGACAGCGGTCCTGCGCCTCCGGCGCGGCAGGCCGCATAGTTCCAAGGCAAATGCGACCCGCAGGCCATGTCTTGCACGGCGCCTCGTGGCGCACATACAGCGTCTCGCCCGACACCGTGTCCAGCGTATCGCCATGGTTCAGGGGCAGGCGGCCGGCCTCTTTTTCAATAACCATCGAAAGCGCCATCGCGACCGAAGCGGAGAGTGAGCGTGTGCCCGGGTCAACCTCGACAGTTCGTCCCGCAAAATGTTCCGAATGCGCGGCGATGATCCCGTGCGCGTCGTGATGTGTCCTGTCGCGTGTAGGCAATGGGTGAATCGCCTGAAGGGCTGGCACGTCGGAGCTGCCAATGCTGTGCAGCTCGCCTGGGGCCAGCATCATATTCGATTGCCGCCAATGCACTGCACGTAGCCCGTCTTGGGACAGGAGTTCGACAGCCACCCGCAAGACGGCGGTGCGAAAGCCAACGGGCATCGGCTCTGCCGTCAGGGCTTGGCCAGCCTCGATCCGCGCTGCCTCCATGTCGGCATCGAGAAAGTCCGGGCCGTTGCCCACGTGAACCGTGATATGGCTTTTGTGCCCCGAGACCGCCTTGTCAAAATCGTACGACTTGTGACGCGTAACGGCGCTGCACAGGGCCTTGGCCATTGCCCCGCGTGGGTATGGTCGGCGGCTGACGCTAACCAGAATGTGGAAAGATGCGCTTGTGAGCAGTGCGTGATCCCGTCCGCGCTCGGCGCTCAGGGACAGCTGCATATCTGCTCGCAGATCAAGCGCCGCATTGAGCGCGGCGCAGAAGCTGTCGAAATCGACGACTGGCGAGCGCCGGAACAATAGTGTGGCGTCGGTTTGGACGGGAGCGTTTGGATCGAACATGAGGCGGCCTGCGGCGTAGATGCACTTTGGGCGCCTAAGTCGCAGGCAAAATAGGCCGTTTTTGGGCAGGTGCAGGGCATTTACCGCACTGCGCGCATGAAAAAGGGCGCCCTGAGGGACGCCCTTTTCCTAAGGTCTGTCGCTGTTCAGCAGCTGTAGTACATGCCGAACTCGACCGGGTGCGGCGTGTGCTCGTAGCGCTCGATCTCTTCCATCTTCAGGTCGATATAGCCTTCGATCTGATCCTTGGTGAAGACGTCACCTGCCAGAAGG
>JBCBCP010000095.1:0-7365 GCA_038530575.1 Pseudomonadota bacterium | reverse complement strand
AATACGAGCTTTACCGCGATCTCGGCATGCTCGAGCAGGTCATCACCTACAACGTGATGGATGATGGCTCTTTCCGCGAAAACCTGCCGTTCTTTGGCGGCAAGTACATCCTCAGCCGCAAGGGAGGTGAGGGCGACGCCAACAAGGCTGTCATCGACAAGCTGGTCGAAGTTGGTGGCCTTCTGGCGCGCGGCAAGATCCACCACTCCTACCCGCATTCCTGGCGGTCGAAAGCGCCTGTGATCTACCGCAACACGCCTCAGTGGTTTGCCGCCATCGACAAGCCCGTGGGCGACGGGCAGGATACCCACGGCAAAACGATCCGCGAACGCGCCCTGACCGAGATCGACAACGTCAAGTGGACCCCGCAATCGGGGCGCAACCGGCTGCATTCCATGATGGAGGCGCGGCCCGACTGGGTGCTGAGCCGCCAGCGCGCGTGGGGCGTGCCGCTGACCTGCTTTACCAAAAAGGGCGCGCTGCCCACGGATGAAGACTTCCTGCTGCGCAATGAGGCGGTGAACGCCCGCATCGCCGAAGCCTTCGAGGCCGAGGGCGCCGACGCCTGGTACAAGGACGGCGCGAAAGAGCGGTTCCTAGGCGGTCTCGTCGATCCCGAGGCTTACGAGCAGGTCACCGACATCCTTGACGTCTGGTTCGATTCCGGCTCGACCCATGCCTTTACCCTGCGCGACCGCGAAGACGGGACCGAGGATGGCATCGCCGACGTCTACATGGAAGGCACCGACCAGCACCGCGGTTGGTTCCATTCGTCCCTGCTGCAATCGGTGGGCACGACGGGCCGCGCGCCCTACCGCAACGTTGTCACCCACGGCATGACGCTGGACGAGAAGGGCTTCAAACAGTCCAAATCGCTGGGCAACATCACCCCGCCCGAGGACGTGATCAAGCAATATGGCGCGGATATCCTGCGCCTGTGGGTCGCGCAGACCGACTATACCGCCGACCAGCGGATCGGGCCGGAAATCCTCAAGGGCGTGGCCGACAGCTATCGCCGCTTGCGCAACACGTTCCGGTACTTGCTGGGCAGCCGGGTGGAGGGCACGCCCGCCATAGATCCGTCCGACATGCCGGAGCTTGAGCGCTGGGTGCTGCACCGCCTGTGGGAACTGGACGCAGAAGTGCGCAAACACTACCGCGCGTTCAACTTTCAGGGCGTCTGGCAGTCAGTCTTCAACTTCGCCACGCTGGACCTTTCGGCCTACTACTTCGACATCCGCAAAGACGCGCTTTATTGCGACGGCAGCACGGATCGTCGGAAGGCGGCGCGCCACGTGCTAGACCTGATCCTCGAACGGCTGAACACCTGGCTGGCGCCGATTCTTGTCTTCACGATGGAAGAGGTCTGGCTGGAACGCTCAGGCGGGCAGGGCTCGATCCACCTCGAGGACATCCCGGAGACGCCCGAAAGCTGGCGTGACGATGCGCTGGCGGCCAAATGGGCCACCATCCGCCGCGTGCGCCGTGTGGTCACCGGCGCGCTTGAGGTCGAGCGTCGGGAGAAAACCATCGGCTCCAGCCTCGAGGCCGCGCCGCAGGTGTTCGTCGATGCGGAGACTGCATCGCTCCTGCACGGCATCGCGTTCGAAGACATCTGCATCACCTCGCAGATCGAGGTGGTGGCGGGCGCGGCGCCCGCGGGCGCCTTCACCCTCGATGACACGCCCGGCGTTGGTGTGGTGTTCCGTAAGGCCGAAGGCAACAAGTGCCAGCGGTCGTGGAAGATCCTGCCGGAGGTGGGCCAATTCTTACCGGACGACGTGTGCAAACGGTGTTCGGAGGCGCTGGCCGAGCAGGGCTGGCAGGCCTGATGGACGAGGCCGTCATCGCGGCCGCCATCCGTGATCTTGCGCATCGGAGGGGCAGGGATAAGACCTTTTGCCCCTCCGAGGTGGCCCGGCACCTTTCGCTTGATTGGCGGCATCTGATGGATGATGTGCGGCGTGTCGCGGCCACGCTCGATGACATCGAAGCAACACAGAAAGGCGAGCCTGTCGACGCAGAACAGGCCGCCGGTCCCATTCGGCTTGGGCTATCGCCCAGGCAGCCAGACTAGCGAGCTGCCCCTGATCGCTTCACTCGACGCGAATACGCGGCCCGGAGGCCCAGTCCGCCTCATGCACTTACCGCATCAATCGGATTGCGGCGTGCATCCGGGCGCCCCATCTTGCGGGCATGTTTGAGCACACGATCCATACGCCATTTGGCGCCCTGACCCTGACCGAGGAGGGCGGTGCGCTCACGAAACTTGTCTGGCGCGACACATCGCGGATGGACGGCACACCCCTACTGCGCGAGGCCGAAGCGCAGCTTCAGGCCTATTGCGATAGTCGTCTGGACAGTTTTGATCTGCCGACACGCGTGATCGGCAGCCCGCTGCAACAGGCGGTCTGCGCCGAAATGCAGGCTATCCCGCTCGGAGAAACGCGCACCTATGGAGCTATCGCCAAAGCAGTCGGTGCCTCTGCGCAGGCTGTGGGTCAGGCCTGTGGCGGTAACCCGCTGCCGGTCATCATCCCGTGCCACCGGGTTATGGGCGCGGGCGGCAAGCTAACCGGCTTTTCGGGCCGCGGCGGGGTCGAGACGAAGGTCGCCCTTCTGCGCCACGAGGGTGCGTTGACCGAAAAGGGCGCGTTCCTGCTCTAGCGGCGGGGCATCAGCCGTCCGGACCAAAGATCGCCTGCTGCACAATTCCGGCGAACACGAGATAGGCCGATGTCACGATCAGGCCGGTCTGGGCCCAGCTTCCGGGGTAGAAATCAACCCATGCCGCCCACGCGGCAAAGCCGGTCCAGGCCAGCGCGACAGGCAGCGACACCGCTCGCCAGCGCGCCGTGCGCACTGGGTGCACGAATTTCAATGGCAGGAACATCGCCACAGCCAGCACAGCGACCATTCCAAAGGACACCCAGAAGTTTGGCTCTACCGCAAAGATCACCACAACCACCATGTTCCAGCACCCCGGAAAGCCGCTGAACGAATTGTCCTTTGTCTTCATGCGCGTGTCCGCGAAATAGAGCGCGGAGAAGAACGAAATCACGATGATCGACGCCCAGCCCGTCCAGCCGCCCATCAGGCCAGACTGGAACAGGGCGAAGGCTGGGATGAACACGTAAGTCAGGTAGTCGATGATCAGGTCGAGCAGCACACCGTCGAACTCGGGCGCATTGGCTTTGACGTCGAAATGCCGCGCCATCGGTCCGTCAACGCCGTCCACGGCGAAGGCCACGACCAGCCACAGGAACATCATTGCCCAATCGCCCTGCGCCGCCTCCAGCATGGCAAGCATCGCCAGAACCGCGCCGATGGCAGTGAAAAGATGCACGCCAAGGGCGGCCAGTCGTTGTGTCATAATAGTGTCATAAACGCCAAATAGCTGCGCGCAACCCCTGCCGCTGTGTAGACGCCCGACGATAACGCCGCCGCGTTGACGACTTCGGCCTGCGGTTCAAGTGATTTGAGTTTCAGAGGTCAGCTTCGCGGACTGCGCCGTAGTCTGACCCGACGTAGCACAGGGCGGCGACGTTCCGACGGGGCGGGGCCCCACGGTTTAACAGGGTATTCTAGGGAATATGCGGGCCCATTTCAGACTGTGGCTCCACGACACCCTTCGACAGCAAAGCCCCGCAAGACTGTCACGCCTTCGGATGCGCCTTGGCGTAGACTTCCATCAGCCGTGCTGTGTCGACCGCCGTATAGGCTTGCGTGGTCGACAAGGACGCATGGCCTAGTAGTTCTTGAATCGCTCGCAAATCCCCGCCCGCGTTCAGCAAATGCGTGGCAAAGGAGTGGCGCATCGCGTGTGGGGTGGCCGTGGCGGGCAGGCCAAGCTGCATGCGGGCTTGTGCCATGGCCTTCTGGATGGCGCGGGGGCTGAGCGCGCCGCCGCGTGCCCCGCGAAAAAGCGGACCATCAGCGGCCAGGGGGTGTGGGCATGCGCGCATATAGGCGCTCACCGCTTCCCGCGCGGCCGGTACCACCGGAACCAGACGCTCTTTGCCGCCCTTTCCGGTGATCCGCAGCGCCTCTGGCAGCGGGGCATCTGCGCCCGTAAGGCCCAATGCTTCCGATATCCGCAACCCGCAGCCCCAAAGCAGCGTCAGCACGGCCACATCACGTTGGCCAACCCAGTCGGACCGGGACTGCAGCGGCACCGTGTCCAGCATCGCGCGCGCCGCGTCCACTTCCAGAGGACGGGGCAGCTTGCGGGTGAACTTCGGCGCGCGCATCGACAGGACAGAGGTTGGCTCAAAGCCTTGGCGCGGGGCAAGCCAGCGATAGAAGGATTTGACTGCTGAAAGCTTGCGCGCAAGGCTGCGTGGCCCAACCCCGCCCGAACGCATGCGCGCCATCCACGCGCGCATATCCCGCGTCTCGATCCGGCTGAGCGCCGCAAGACCCTGCCGCGCACCCGTATGCTCGGTCATGAAGGCCAGAAATTCGGTAATGTCGCGCCCGTAGGCCGAAACGGTATTCTCCGCCGCGCCGCGCAAGGATCCCTGATGCGCGAGAAACTGCTCCAGCGCGTCACGTGCCTGCGCGGAGATCAGCGTCGTCACGATAGCCAGCGCCGCATCTGCCGTTCAAACACCCCGGCGAAAAAGGCCAAAAGGTCGGTTCCCTGCGCAGGGCCGAACATGTGCGGATCCTCCGCGCCCATGACCAGAAGTCCCGGAAGGCGGCCCGTGCCGAAATCGAGCGCAAGGCATGCCTCGGACCGAATCCATGCGGCGTTGTCGCCATAGATGGCCGCATCGCCGTCTTCCACTTGCCGCAAGGTGACGGCGCGTGTGGTGCCGCCGCGCCCCGCGCTCAGGTAATTTTCGATAAAGCCCGGCTCCGCCACGCTCAGCACATCGCCAAGACGGCGCACAGCAGGGTCATTGTCGTTCTGCTGGGATTCCAGCACCAGTTTGATCGCATCGACGCGCAGGATTTCGGCAACCGGCCCGCCCAGATCGCGCAGAAAGCTCTCGAACTCCAGCGGGTCCAGCATACGCAGAATGGCCCGGTGGATCTGGTTGGTGCCCGCAAGGTTTTCATAGGCCGCGGCGATCACGCTGCGATGGGTGTCCTCAAGACGGTCCAGTCGGCTTTCCAGCCGCTCCATCGCGATGCCGCGCAGGTCGACGATATTGCCGCCCATGGCCCGCTCATTAGCAGCGATGAGCGCATGCATCAGGTCGCTGTCATCAAGGATCACATCCGGGCGCAAGATAATCGCCTCGCGCAAGGCGTCGTCAATCTTGGGTGTGCTGCTCATGGTCTGCTCTTGCGGCGTTTGGTCATGCATAGCACGGGCCTGCCGTAGAATCTGCCCCAAAATGACGCGATGCGCCGCTTTTGTTGCGCATTCGCGTCAACTGTGGGCCCGCGCGCCTAGACGATCTTGATATTGCCTGCCGCGGCGTCTTTCAAAAACTGCTCCAGCCCTTTGTCGGTCAGCGGGTGGGAGGCCAGCTTCTTGATCACCTCGGGCGGTGCGGTCATCACGTCCGCGCCGATCCGCGCGCACTCCTGCACGTGGTTCACCGAGCGGATGGACGCCGCAAGAATGTTCGTTTCAAACCCGTAATTGTCGTAGATCGTGCGGATGTCCTCGATCAGCTCCATCCCATCGAGGTTGATGTCATCGAGCCGGCCGATGAAGGGCGAGATGAACGTCGCCCCCGCCTTGGCCGCCAGCAGTGCCTGATTGGCGGAAAAGCACAGGGTCACGTTTACCATTGTGCCTTCGCCAGAGATGACCTTGCACGCCTTGAGGCCATCCCATGTCAGGGGAAGTTTCACGGCGATGTTCGGCGCGATCTGGGCCAGCTTGCGGCCCTCTTCGATCATCGCGTCCGCTTCGGTGGCCACCACTTCGGCGCTCACCGGGCCTTCGACCAGCTCGCAGATTTCCTTGGTCACCTCAAGAATATCGCGCCCGGATTTCAGGATCAGCGAGGGGTTCGTCGTGACCCCATCCACCATGCCCAGATCGTTCAGCTCGGCGATGGCGCCCACATCCGCCGTGTCGACAAAGAATTTCATGGCCGTTCTCCCTTGGCTTTGGGTGTCGCTTAACAAGCGCTGCGCCGGGACGCAAAGGGAATGGCGTTCGGCGTCCGGGTCTGCGATGAAAGAGGTCTGCCTGCCAACAACTGCTAAAGACGTGTCTACGCCCAAATCAAAAGTCTCGCCCGGTGGAAACCACCGGGCAGCGCCGCCACGCCCCCCCGGGGCGGCGCTTTTCGCGCCACCCCGCGTGGCTGCGCCGCCCTCAGTTCATTGCGCGTTCACATGACCGATTTCTTCAACGAAGGTGACCTTGTCGCCGTCCTCACCACGCAGCCGCTGGACCGCCTGCTTGACTACAAGGCGCCCGAGGGGGGCTGCCACCTTGGCGCCTTTGTCGAGGTGCCGCTGGGCCCGCGCAAGGTGCTGGGCGTGGCGTGGGGGCCGGGCAAAGGGGATTATGACTACGCCAAGACGCGCAGCATGATCCGGGTGCTGGATGCGCCGCCGATGCGGGATGAGTTGCGCGCGTTTTTGCTGGAGGCGGCGCGGTACACCCTGACGCCCATGCCCGCGATGCTGCGCCTTGCCACCCGCGCGCCGGGGCTGGGCGATCCGCCGTCGATGCGCAAGGTCTACCGTGCGGGGTTTCAGAAGCCAGATCGCAAGACCGCCGCCCGCACCCGTGTTCTGGAGACGCTGGCCGAATATGGCGATCTGTCCTTCACGCTCAAGGAACTGGCCGAGATGGCTGGAGTGTCGACGTCTGTGATCAAGGGCCTCGTTGAACAGGGCGCGGTGGCCGAAGAGGACAGCCCCCGCGATCTGCCTTTCCCGCCGATGGACCCTATGCTCCCGGGCAAAGCGCTAACCGCCGATCAGGCGGCCGGAGCCGCCCAGCTGCGCGCCGCCGTTGGCGCGGACAGCTACGGCACCACGCTGCTGCGCGGGGTCACCGGCTCGGGCAAGACCGAGGTTTACCTCGAGGCGGTCGCCGAAGCGCTGGCCAAGGGGCGACAAGCCCTCGTGCTGCTGCCGGAAATTGCCCTGACGGCCGAATTTGTCACCCGCGTGCAGGAACGTTTCGGCGCGCGCCCGGCCGAATGGCATTCCGGCGCCACCATGACCGAACGCCGCCGCATCTGGCGCATGGTGGGGCAGGGGCAGGCGCAGCTGGTGATCGGCGCCCGCTCGGCGCTGTTTCTGCCCTTCCGCAATCTGGGCCTGATCGTTGTGGATGAGGAACACGACACGTCCTACAAGCAGGAAGATGGCGTGCTTTACAATGCCCGCGATATGGCGGTGCTGCGCGCAAACTTGTGCGGGGCGCATGTTGTGCTGGCCTCT
>JBCBCP010000094.1:0-7451 GCA_038530575.1 Pseudomonadota bacterium | reverse complement strand
CACCCACAACGGTTTTCGAGACCGCCCCGTTCGACCACTCCGGCACCTCTCCGCGAAGGGTCATGGAGCGGTCGTTTAATCGCCGCCTTACCCGCTGACAAGTGCAAATCCGGGACTTTGCCCGAACGATCACACAATCGTCCGCGCAAAGCGGTTGCTCTGCGCGCGCAGCGCAATAAGCTGTGTCCAGCCACCGAAAAAGGATGCCCCATGCGCGCTGCTTTGTCCGCCCTTTGCCTGACGTTGATGCTCTTTGCGGCCTCCACGCTGCAGGCCGCCGACCGTGACCGGCTGGAAGCTTTCCTGAATGTCACCGGCTTTGACGTTGCTCTGGAAAGCATCCGGCTTAGCGCGGACAGCGCGCCGCAGATGATCGGACTTGAGGCCGATGATTTCGGTTTGCGTTGGTCGCTGCTGACCAAAGAGGTGTTTGAGACGCAGCTCATGCACGAGATGGCGCTCGATATTCTCGAGGAAACGCTGAGTGATCATTTGCTTGGTCACGCGGCGGAGTTCTATGCCTCTGATCTGGGGCTGCGGCTGGTCGTGGCCGAGAACGCGTCCCACATGATTGAGGATGACGCGGCAAAGCGGGCCGAGGGAAACGCCATTGTCGCGCGGCTGGAAGCGGACGGGGCGCACCGCCTGTCGCTGTTGCGTAGGCTGAACGAGGCTTCGGGTGGGGCCGAGGCGGGCGTGCGATCGGTTCAAGAGATCCAAGTGCGCTTCCTCCTGGCCGCCGCGGGCGCGGGCGTGATCGCCCTGCGCATGGAAGAGCCCGATTTGCGCGCCGCTTTGTCCGAGAACGAAGAAGAGCTGCGCGCCTCCATTACCGCATCCGCGCTGGCCGGGGCCGCCTACACCTATCAGGATTTCTCCGATGCCGAGGTGGCCGCCTATGCCGAGGCGCTGGAACATCCCGATATGCGCGAAGTCTATGACCTGATGAACGCGGTGCAATCAGAAATCATGGCAAACCGGTTCGAGGCACTGGCCCAGCGCATGGCGGGGCTGACCCCGTCGGAGGAGCTGTGATGCGCGCGCTCTGCCTTGTCCTGCTGCTGTGGCTTCCGAATTGGGCCGCTGCTCAAAGCGCGTCGGATTTCGAACGCGCCCTGCGCCTGCCGGAATTGGCCGCGATCCTTGCAGAAGAGGCCGCACGCACCGGTGCAGACGTGGATGCTGATCTGCTGAACGGGCAGGGGGGCAGCGTATTTGCAGCTCAGATTGCGCAAATTAACGATCCTGGGCGGCTGTCGCAGCAGATTGCCGACATCCTTGCAGGCGCCCTCACGGCGGAGACGGCCCGGGCCATCCTCGCCTTTACCAACAGCGAACAGGCGCAGGCCGCCGTTGCACTGGAACTTTCCGCGCGGCAGGCATTTCTGGATCCCGACGTAGAGGAATTTGCCCGCAGTTCGGCCGAAGCCAGCCCCAGCCGTGACCTCGTTGATCGCTTGATCGCAGCCGGTGACATGGTCGGCAAAAACCGCGAAACCGCCCGCCTGACGACCGCCGCGTTTTACCGCGGCCTGCGCGAAGGCGGGGCCGTGGACCTGAGCGATGCGGCCATCGACCAACTGGCGGGCGAACAGGCCTCCGGCATGGACGAGGACACCCGCGCTTGGCTCGCGGGCTTTTTCACGCTGGCCTATTCGCCGCTGGACCGGGCCGAGCTGGAGGTGCTGACGGCGTTCTGGGAAAGCGATGTTGGCCTTGCCTTTTCCGACGCGCTGTTCGAGGCATTTGACACCGCATATGCAGAGCGTTGGTTTGCCATGGGGCGGGCCGCTGCGCTGTTCCTCAGCTCAGAGGATATCTGACGCCCGCAGCCGCTTGACACCGCTTGACAGGGGCACGGATTGCCCGCATAAGCCGCCCACCCGGGCAGCCTGCGCTTCCCGGCTTTTCATTTTTTCGCCCTCAGCGGGGCGCGCAGTCCGGGGCGGCAAGCATGCCACAACTCCCGATCGGGGGCCGTAGGACGCGGTAGACAAGGGAAGATACCTATGTTCGCGGTTCTGAAAACCGGCGGCAAACAGTACAAGGTCCAATCCGGCGACACGCTCCGGGTGGAAAAGCTGGCCGCAAACGAGGGCGACACCGTCCAATTCAACGACATCATGATGATCGGCGGGGACAGCCCCAAGGTCGGCGCACCTCTGGTCGAGGATGCCGGCGTGCAGGCCGAAGTGCTGGGCCAGATCAAGGGCCCCAAGACGATCAACTTCGTCAAGCGCCGCCGCAAGCACTCGTCCAAGCGGACGAAGGGCCACCGCCAGCAGCTGACCATCGTGCGCATCACCGACATCCTGCCCTCTGGCGCGGGTGCGTCCGGCGTGATGGCGGCCGTGGGCGGTGCAGGTTTCGCTGTGGCTGCGGCTGCGGCTGCTGCCCCCGCGAAGAAGGCGACACCGGCCAAGAAGGCCGAGGCACCCAAGGCTGAACCGAAAGCCGAAGCGCCCAAGGCCGAAGCCGCCGCAGGCGCGGACGATCTGAAGCAGCTGTCGGGCGTTGGCCCCGCACTGGAAAAGAAGCTGCACGAAGCAGGTGTGACCACCTTCGCCCAGATCGCAGCATGGACCGAAGAAGACGTTGCCGCGATGGACGAAAAGCTGTCGTTCAAAGGCCGGATCGAGCGTGAAGGCTGGATCGAACAGGCCAAAGCGAAACTCGAAGGCTAAGGAGACAAACGCATGGCACATAAAAAAGCAGGCGGTAGCTCCCGCAACGGTCGCGACTCCGCTGGACGTCGCCTAGGCGTTAAATTGTACGGCGGCCAGGCGGCCATCCCGGGCAATATCATCGTGCGCCAGCGCGGAACGAAGTTCTGGCCGGGCGAGGGCGTTGGCATGGGCAAGGATCACACGATCTTTGCGACCGTCCCGGGCGCCGTCACCTTCCACAAAGGCCTCAAGGGCCGGACGTTCATTTCCGTCCTGCCAGCAGCAGAGGCAGCCGAATAAGCCGAACCTTTCAAGGCTCATAACACCTGAAGGGGATCGGCATCACCGCCGGTCCCCTTTTTCGTTTTCCGGGGACCGGTCTATCCCGCGCAAGATGCGCACCAACCCTCTATGAGGATCCAAATGGACTAGACCCATGACTATCGTAACCGGAAAAGACCTGATCGCCCTCGGCTTCCCGCCCGGACCCGAGATGAAAGCTGCGCTGGACGCTATCAATGCCCAAGGGCTTGAAGGCAACGCGCTTGCGGACTGGGTAGAGCGGCACAAGCCCGCGCCCCGGCTCCAGCTTCAGGACAATCCCGGTTACGCCATGAACTTGCGGGCCGAGGATGAGGTCGAAGAGGGCAACGTCGCCAAGGTGAAGGCCACCATGGACGCCCTGATGCAAACGCCCACGCTGCGCGCAGGCGCTGTGATGCCCGACGCCTGCCCCTCGGGGCCGGAGGGGACAATCCCCGTCGGCGGCGTTGCCGTTGCGCAAAACGCGATCCATCCGGGCCTGCACTCGGCCGACATCTGCTGTTCCGTCATGGTCACCAAGTTCGACGGCGCAGCCCCTGGGGACGTTCTGAACGCCATCCACGAGGCCACCCATTTCGGCCCCGGCGGGCGTCCAAACGGCATGCGCTACACCATGTCGCCGGACCTTTACGACGCGTTCCGGGCCAACAGCTTCCTGAGCGACAAGAAGATCCTTCAGGCCGCGCAGGAGCATCTGGGCACGCAAGGCGATGGCAACCACTTTGCCTTTGTCGGCACGTCGGAGGCCACGGGCCAGACCTGTCTTGTCACCCACCACGGCTCTCGCGGGCCGGGGGCGGGCTTGTACAAGCTGGGCATGCGGGCGGCGCAAAAGCTGCGTTCGAAGCTGAGCGAGGGCGTGCTGAAGCATAACGCGTGGATCCCGGCCGATAGCGAGACTGGCCAGTCCTATTGGGAGGCCCTGCAGCTGATCCGCAAGTGGACCAAGGCGAACCACAACGCCCTGCACCAGCGTGCAGCGGTGATTGCGGGCGCTGAGGTGGCGGAGCGGTTCTGGAACGAGCACAACTTCGTCTTCCGCAAGGGCGACCTCTACTACCATGCCAAGGGGGCAACCCCCATCGACCCGGAGATGCTGCCCGACACAAACGGGGTGCAGATCGTGCCGATGAACATGGCAGAGCCGGTCCTGCTGATCCAAGGCGCGCCGACGCCAGCCAACCTCGGCTTTGCTCCGCACGGGGCCGGGCGGAACTTCTCGCGGTCCGCGCACAAGCGCGCCATGGCCGGGGAGGGCGAGGACGCGATCTTTGCGCGCGAGACCGAAGGGCTCGATGTCCGCTTCTACAGCGGCAACATCGACATCTCGGAGCTGCCCTCGGCCTACAAGCCCGCCGCCACCGTGCAGCGGCAAATGGCCGAGTTTGGCCTCGCGGACGTCGTGGACCGCATCCTGCCCTACGGCTCGATCATGGCCGGCGATTGGGAGCGGGATGCGCCCTGGCGCAAGAAGGCCGTGGCCAAGCATCGGGCGGGGCGGGACGCATGATGCGGCCCTTGAGCCTTGCAAGAAAAGGGGGCGGGCGTCGCAAGGCGCCCGACCTTCCCAGAGGCCTGTCATGAGCATCGCGCTCTTCCCCCTCGCGGCCTTTGCCGCCAGCCAGGTCGGCACGCCGGGCCCTGCCAACATGGCGCTGATGGCCACCGGCGCCCGCTTTGGTCTGCACCGCGCGCTGCCCTTCGTGGCGGGCGTTGCGCTTGGAAAACAGCTGATCATCTGGCCCATCGGGTTTGGCCTGATGGAGTTGGCAAACCAGCACCCCGCGCTCTTCACCGCGCTCAAATGGGCCTCTGCCGCCTATATCATCTGGCTTGCGTGGAAGGTCGCGAACCTGCGCCTGACCCCGAGCGCCGCCGCCGCAAACGTGCCCGGTTTTGCTGCGGGGCTGATTGTGCACCCGCTCAATCCCAAGGCGTGGACGATGATCGTGGCCGCTTTCACCAATTTCGTTGCCCCCGGCACGGACGCATTCACGGCAACCGCCACCATCGCCGCGGTGCTGCTGGCCTGCCAGGTGCTGCTGCACCCGCTCTGGACGCTCGCCGGCGCCGCCATCGCCCGCACTGTGGCAGGAACGCGCAATGAGCCTTATCTGATGTATACACTGGCAGCCCTGACCGTTCTGTCGGTGCTCTTTGTCCTGTTCGGAGGAGGAACATGACTATGGAAATGGAAAAGATCGTCACCCAGGCCGTGATCGAGGCGGAGCGGTTTGACCTGCGCCCGTTGCGCCGCTCGGATGCGGGGCTGATGGACCTTTATGGCGGCGACGCGCGGGTAGCGCGCATGACTACGCGCATCCCGCACCCCCTGCCGCCGGGCGTGACCGAAGCGTTCATCGCCCGCGCCATGGCCGAGACGCGCGAAGAAGACGTCTGGGCCATCGACGGCACCAAATCAGGCGGCGCCGAGGTCATGGGCATCGTCTCCCTCCAGCGGATGGATCGCGCCCAGTCAGAGCTGCATTATTGGATCGCGCAGGCCTTCTGGAATACGGGCCTTGCAACCGACGCGGTCAGCGCGCTGGTGTCGGCCAACCCCTGCGGGGACAAGACGATGTTTGCCTGCACGTTTCAGGATAACCCGGCCTCGGCGCGGGTGCTGACCCATTGCGGGTTTGAATATTTGGGGGACGCCGAAAGCTTCAGCGTCGCGCGCGATGCCGCCGTGCCGACTTGGACCTACAGCAAGGCGCTATAATCGCACGTGGCAAAGGGGGCTGGCCCCGCGCCGAATTTCCGCTAGGACACGACCATGAAGTTTCTCGACCTTGCCAAAGTCTACATCCGCTCCGGCGCAGGCGGGAACGGCTGTATCTCGTTCCGGCGCGAGAAATACATCGAATTTGGCGGCCCCGATGGCGGCGACGGGGGCAAGGGCGGCTCGGTCTGGGCCGAAGCGGTCGACGGGCTGAACACCCTGATCGATTTTCGCTATCAGCAGCACTTCTTTGCCAAGAACGGCGTGCCAGGCATGGGGCGCCAGCGGACCGGCGCTGACGGGGATGATATCCTGCTGCGTGTGCCTGCGGGCACAGAGATCCTGGACGAGGATCAGGAAACTGTCATTGCCGACCTCACGGAGGTTGGCGACCGCGTGCTGCTGGCCAAGGGGGGCAATGGCGGCTGGGGCAACCTGCACTTCAAATCCTCCACCAACCAGGCGCCGCGCCGGGCCAATCCGGGGCAGGAGGGCGTTGAGCGCACCATCTGGCTGCGCCTGAAGCTGATTGCGGATGTGGGCCTTCTGGGGCTGCCCAACGCGGGCAAATCGACCTTTCTTGCCGCCACCTCCAATGCGCGCCCCAAGATTGCGGACTATCCGTTTACCACGCTGCACCCGAACCTTGGCGTTGTCGGCGTGGACAATGTCGAATTTGTCGTGGCCGACATCCCCGGGCTGATCGAAGGCGCCTCTGAAGGGCGGGGGCTCGGCGATCTGTTCCTCGGCCATGTGGAGCGGTGCGCCGTGCTGCTGCACCTGATCGACGGCACGTCGGACACCATTGCCCAAGACTACCAGACCATCATCACCGAGATCGAAGCCTACGCGGACGCGCTGGCGGACAAGCCCCGCGTGACAGTGCTGAACAAAGTTGATGCATTGGATGAAGAAGCGCGCGCAGAGGCTTTGAAAGAATTGAAAGAAGTGAGCGGCGGCGCCGTTCTGGAGATGTCGGGCGCGGCCAAGATCGGCACCACGGAAGTCCTGCGCGCCCTGCGCACCCAGATCGACGACCACCGTTTGCGGCTCAAAGCGCCCGAGGAGCCCGCGCAATGGCAACCCTAGAGGCCGCGCGCCGCGTCGTCGTCAAGATCGGTTCGGCCCTGCTGGTTGACCGCGCTAGCCGCACATTGCGCTCGGAATGGCTGCGGGCACTAGCCGAGGATGTTTCTTGGTTGAAATCCGGCGGACGTGATGTGATCCTCGTGTCCTCCGGCTCGATCGCGTTGGGCCGCGCCGCTTTGGGTCTCGACGCGCCTGATCTGCCGCTCGAACAATCGCAGGCCGCCGCGGCGGTTGGCTCCATCCGTCTGGCGGGTGCCTACGAGGACGCGATCGCTCCACATGGTCTGACCACCGCGCAAGTTCTCCTGACGCTGGAAGACAGCCGCGACCGCCGCCGCTATCTTAATGCACGCGCCACACTGGAACAGCTTCTGGCGCTCGGCGTCGTGCCCATCGTGAACGAAAACGACACAGTGGCGACGGACGAAATCCGTTTTGGCGACAACGACCGGCTTGCTGCGCAAATCGCCGCAACCGTCGGCGCGGACACGCTGGTGCTGCTGTCTGATGTCGACGGCTTTTACAGCGCCAATCCCGCGCAGGACCCCACCGCCAAACGCTATGACATCATCGACAACATCACCCCCGAGATCGAAGCGCAGGCGGGCGATGCCGGCTCTGGCCTGTCCAAAGGCGGGATGAAAACCAAG
>JBCBCP010000093.1:0-8151 GCA_038530575.1 Pseudomonadota bacterium | reverse complement strand
ATTGGTGTTGGTCTGGGGTTTGGCCTGCAAAAAGTTGTGTCGAACCTTGTGTCCGGGGTCATCATTCTTCTCGACAAGTCGATCAAGCCGGGGGACGTGATCAGTCTGGGCGAGACGTTTGGCTGGATCAACGCACTGGGCGCGCGCTACGTGTCGATCACCACGCGGGACGGCAAGGAATTCCTGATCCCGAACGAGGACCTGATCACCGGGCAGGTGGTGAACTGGTCGCATTCGAACGATTTTGTCCGTCTCGATATCTATTTCGGCACTGCCTATTCCGACGATCCACACCAGGTGCGTAAGCTCGCCATTGCGGCAGCGGCTGGGGTCGACCGTGTACTGGAGAGCCGCCCGCCCGTCTGCCACATCGTCGGGTTTGGCGACAGCAGCGTCGACTATATTCTTCGTTTCTGGATTTCTGATCCGACGGGGGGGCTGACCAATATCCGCGGCAACGTCTACCTGGCCCTTTGGGACGCGTTTCAGGCGCACGATATCTCGATTCCGTTCCCGCAGCGCGAGGTGCGGATGCTGGGCGACGATCAGCCCGAGGTGCGTCCGGCGGACCAAAGCACGCCGAAAGCCTAACCGCCCTCGATGATCGACTGCAGAAGACGGATGCGTGCGGCTTTTTTTGCCTCGGCCGCGTCTATGGAGATGCGCGATCCGGTCAGCGGGAAACTCACCGTCTTGTCACCCAGCACAATCCGCCAGGTGCGGCCGGCCTTGAACAGTTCAACCTCGTCTTCGCTGATCGGAAACAGGTAGGTGACGGCGCCGTCCAGCGCGTTGCCTTGCCAGATCAACTCGGGCGTTTCGACGTCACGCGTGCTGACCCGGCCGCTGCCTATCGTAAGGATCGACGTGATGCGGTTCTCGTACCCTTCGGCGGGAATGCCGAACCCCGCCATTGCGCCCGGCCCGCCCGGGTTGGGGATCACCACGGCAAAGCTGCCGTCGCCTCGCACCAGGATCGCCATGTCCAGTTCGGGATTGTACATCGCGTCTTGCGGCGTGACCGCGCGCCACCTCTCTTCGGCCAGAGCCGGGGCAGCGAGCAGGGTAAGCAGCATAAGGATTGCACGCATAGACGCCAGCTTAGGCACTGTTGGCGACATCGTGCAATGTCATGTCCGCTTTCATTGAAATGTTGCTTTTGCGTTGTTACCCTGATGCCATCCCCGCGCCGGGGTGCGGCGCATCACATCTTGGAGGACAGATCTCTGTCAATTCAGGCAACGGCAGCCCGCGCTGCTGAAACCGGGACCGCGGCTGGGGCGGTCAACCTTGAGGACAGCAGCGACGCGCAGCTCGCCCTGGTTCTCTCTTCGCTTTCCGATGACAAGGCCGAGGACGTCGTGCAGATCGATCTGCGCGGCAAGACGGCCATCGGCGATTACATGGTTATCGCCTCGGGCCGCTCCACGCGGCAGGTCGCGTCGATTTCGGAAAAGCTGGTGCAGCGGTTGAAAGAACGCTTTGGCGTGATCGCGCGGATCGAGGGCAAGGACATCGGCGACTGGGTGCTGATCGACACGGGCGACGTGGTCGTGCATGTCTTCCGCCCCGAAGTGCGCGAGTTCTACCAGCTGGAAAAGATGTGGCAGCCGACCGGGGCACAGGCGCCCGCCTGATCCCCGCGTGAAGGTGCACATTTGCGCTGTGGGCCGGCTGCGCGCCGGGCCCGAAGACGCGCTGATTTCAGACTATTTGCAGCGCTTCGACCGGACCGGGCGCGGGCTAGGCCTTGGGCCTGCGACCGTGCGTGAGGTCGAGGATCGCAAAGGCGGCGGGATGGCGGCCGAGGCTGCTTTGCTGCGCCGGGCGGTGCCGGAGGGCGCGGTCCTCTGCGCGCTGGACGAGCGCGGCAAGGTAATCGGCTCGCCCGCATTCGCGCAGCGGCTGGCAGGCTGGCGCGATGCGGGGCAAAGCGATGTGGCCTTTGTGATTGGCGGGGCGGACGGGATAGACCCGAGCCTGCGCGCCGAGGCTGACTTCGCGCTGTCATTCGGTGCGATGGTTTGGCCGCATATGCTGGTGCGTGTGATGCTGGCCGAACAGCTTTACCGCGCCGCCTCTATCCTGGCCGGGGCGCCGTATCATCGGGTTTAATTCTCGTCGGCCTTGCCACAGCCTGAGCAACGCGCCTGTTCAGGGCAGGCTGAGTTCACGCGTCCGGCCGCTCCAGCCGCCGACGCTGTCACGAGCTTCGATCAGCACGGTGTCGGTCCCCGCGGGTATGGTTACGCCGCTCAAGGATCGGGTGAAAGGCTGTTCGTTTACGTGCGGATGGTGCAGCACACGCAGGCCCAGTTCGGTGCCGTCCGGGCCAAGGACGCGCCAGCCGTCGGCGTAGTCGTCCCATCCGGTGTCGCCATGGCGGAGCGTTACGTCAAAGCGCCATGTGTCGCCTGTACGGGTGGCGGTAGCTTCCTCGATCACTGGGGGGTCCGCAAACGCGCTGGTTGCGGTCATAACGAGGGCCGTAAGGGCATATTTCATAGGCGACTCTTGAGCAGGATGCGGCGGGATTGTGAGGCGAATTCGCGGCGTAGGATCACGATTGACGTAAAAGCCGTGGCAACGAGAAAAGCGATGGGCCCGGCCAGCCAAGCGGCTGCCGTCAAGGCAAAGTAGATCGAGCGCAATCCGCGATTAAAGGCGCGTGCCGCCGTGATGTTGATTTCTGCGGCCTGTTCGGCGCGGACCGGGCTGAGCGGGTCGGCGGCATCGTTGGGCACTGCGGCCATCAGCACCGACGCGTAACCGAACAGGCGATTCGACCAGACAAACTTTAGAAAACCGTTTGTCAGAAACAGCGCGACGAGCACCAGTTTCAGCTCCCACACAAAGGCGGGGTCCGCGATCAGCAGGAAATCGGAGGCAATACCCGTCAAGGCTTCTGCATTGCCCATCAGCGCCAGCGTGCCACCAATGGCCAGCACCGCGGTCGAGGCGAAAAAGGCCGTGCTTTGACGTAGGCTGCCGATGATCTGAGCATCAAAGATGCGCGGCTGGCGCGTAATCATCTGGTCCATCCACGCGCGGCGGTACTCGGCCATGAGCGACGAGGTGGAGGGGCGGCGGCTCGGTGGGTTTTCGATGAGCACGCTGAGGGCCAGCCACGCCGCGATGGCTGTGGCAAGCGCGGCGGCGTCCAGTGGCGTAAACAAGGCGAGGCGATCAGCCCAAGTCATGGCTGCGGTCTTATGTCATGGGAACCGTTCTTGCCAGCCTGCAGAATTGGTAATATTACTTTACCAAACGGAGGATCCGCCGATGGAAATGCCTGTCCCCAACGCCGATGTTGTCTCGCGCAAAGCGCGTGTGGTGGAGCGTTTGCTGGAAATATTGCCGTCGAGCGCGGTGATCAGCGATCCAGCCGAAACACGCGCGTACGAATGTGACGCGCTGACCGCCTATAAATGCCCTCCGCTGGCGGCGGTTCTGCCATCATCGACCGAAGAGGTCGCGGCGGTGCTGCGTTTATGTCATGAAGAGGGCGTTCCGGTGGTGCCGCGCGGGGCAGGCACGTCGCTGGCGGGCGGTGCCTTGCCGACCGCCGATTGCGTGATCCTGGGCGTGGCGCGCATGAACGCTGTGATCGAGACGAACTACGCTGACCGCTATGTAAGGGTGCAGACGGGCCGGACGAATTTGAGCGTCACCGGCGCGGTGGAGGCGGAGGGGTTCTTCTATGCACCAGATCCGTCCTCGCAGCTGGCCTGTGCCATCGCGGGCAACATCGCGATGAATTCTGGCGGGGCGCATTGCCTGAAATACGGTGTTACGACGAACAACCTTCTGGGCGTCACGCTTGTGACGATGGAGGGCGAGGTGATCGAGATTGGAGGCGCGCATCTGGATCCGGCGGGGCTCGACCTGCTGGGCCTCATCTGCGGCTCCGAAGGGCAACTGGGCGTTGTGACGGAGGCGACACTGCGCATCCTGCCCAAGCCCGAGGGTGCAAGGCCCGTATTGATGGGGTTTGATGATGTGGAGGTCGCGGGCGCCTGCGTGAGCGACATCATCAAGGCAGGTGTTCTGCCGGTTGCCATCGAATTTATGGATCGGCTGTGTATCCAGACCTGCGAGAATTTCGCCAAGGCGGGCTATCCCGATTGCGAGGCGCTACTCATCGTGGAGGTCGAGGGCTCGGACGCGGAGATCGACGATCAGCTGGCGTGTATCGTCGAGATTGCGCAGCGGCACAACCCTGTGGAGCTGCGCGAGAGTGCGAGCGCTGCAGAGAGCGCGGCGATTTGGTTGGGGCGCAAGAGCGCTTTCGGCGCGATGGGCCAAATTGGCGATTACATGTGCCTTGATGGGACCATCCCGGTGTCCGAGCTGCCTTACGTGCTGCGCCGGATCGGCGAGATGTCCGAGGAATTTGGCCTTGCCGTGGGCAACGTCTTTCACGCCGGCGACGGAAACATGCACCCGTTGATCCTGTTCGATGCGAACAAGCCCGGCGATCTGGAGTTATGTGAGGCGTTTGGTGCAGAGATCCTGAAACTATGCGTCGAGGTGGGTGGCTGCCTGACGGGTGAGCATGGCGTAGGTATTGAAAAGCGCGATCTGATGGATGTGCAATACGCGCCGGAAGATCTCGATATGCAGATGGCTGTGAAGGACGTTTTTGATCCCGCTTGGCTTTTGAACCCTGCCAAGGTGTTTCCGCTTGGCGCATCGGCATCGCGCCGGATGGCAGCGGAATAAGGGCGCCGCCCCCTCGCGCTGCGCGCTCATCCCTGACGTTTATTGGGCCAAGTGAAGATGATGAAACCGACGACCGAGGCCGAATTGGCCCAGATCATAGCGGGCACGAATGGGCCCTTGTCCATCCGCGGTGGAAACACGCGGGGGATGGCCGGGCCGGGCACCGCGCTTGATGTCTCCGGTATCACGGGGATCGAAACCTATGAGCCAGGGGCGCTGACCATGGTTGTACAGGCCGGCACGCCTGTGGCCGAGGTGGAGGCAGCGCTTGCCGAAGAGGGTCAGCGGCTGGCCTTTGAGCCAATGGATTACCGCGGCTTGCTTGGCACAAGCGGCGCACCGACGATGGGCGGCGTTTTTGCGGCGGGTGTGTCGGGGCCGCGGCGGATCGCGGTGGGCGCGGCGCGGGACTTTGCTCTGGGCGTGCGGTTTGTCGATGGCGCGGGGCGGATCGTGAAGAACGGCGGCCGGGTGATGAAGAACGTCACCGGCTATGACCTCGTGAAACTGCAATGCGGCGCGCGCGGCAGTCTTGGCGTGCTGACCGAGATCGCGTTGAAGGTCTTGCCTGCGCCCGAAGCAACGGCGAGCCTTCGGGTGCCCGCAGCCGATGTGCCAACAGCCGTTGATGTGTTGAGCCGGGCGCTTGGCACGCCCTATGAGGTGACGGGCGCGGCGTGGGACGGCACTGATGCGCTCATCCGGATCGAGGGTTTTGACGCGTCGGTTGCCTATCGGCTCGCACAGTTGCGCGGTGTGCTTGGTGGCGCGCCCGCAGAGGTGGACTGGGACGCGATCCGGGACGTGACAGCCTTTGCCGATGCGCCGGGTGATGTCTGGCGTCTGTCCGTGAAACCTTCGGATGCGCCGGACCTCGTTGGCCGCCTTCCTGCAGGCGCGCGCGTTCTGCTTGATTGGGGTGGGGGGCTCATTTGGGTCCTGTGTGGGGTAGGCACTGATCTGCGCGCGGCAATTGCGCCTTTTGCGGGACACGCCACGCGCGTGCGCGGGGCAGGCCCCGCGCCGCAGTTTCACCCGCCGGATGCTGGCGTCGCGCGGCTTGAGACTGGGTTGCGCGCGAAGTTCGATCCCAACGGTATTTTCACTCCCCGGCTGGCGGAGGTGTAACGCGTTGGTTTGGGTCGGCTTCGCACTTGCCTTTGTCATTGGTCCGTTGGTGTTTCTGGCGCTGGTCCGACATGGGCGGACGTATGTGCCTTACCTTGTGGTAGGGGCGGCTGGCCTCATGGCCGCGGCGCTATGGCTTGGTGGTGCAATTGCTCTCTTGCCTTTATGGGGCGCGTGGATTCTGGCCTGTGCGAGCTTCACGATCGTTGGCATGCGTTTTGTCGGCCGGGGGAGCGAGTGGGTGCGCGCGCTCGGCGCGGTGGCCACAACCGCACCGTGGTTTGGATTTGCCGCCGTGCAGTTGAGCGGAGCCTGAGGGAACACAGATGCAGACACATTTCACTGAAGCGCAGCTGGCCGATCCGAAACTGGCGCGCGCAAACGAAATCTTGCGGGCCTGCGTGCATTGCGGTTTCTGCACGGCGACCTGCCCGACCTATCAGGTGCTGGGCGACGAGCTCGATAGTCCGCGCGGCCGCATCTACCTGATGAAGGAAATGCTGGAGACGCAGCGGGAGCCGGACGCAAAGACCGTAAAGCACATCGACCGGTGTCTGAGCTGTCTGGCCTGTATGACGACGTGCCCCTCTGGTGTGCATTATATGCACCTGGTCGATCAGGCGCGCGAGTACATCGAAGAACGCTACAAGCGGCCCTTCAGTGATCGGGCGCTGCGGTGGATATTGGCGCGCATCCTGCCCTATCCGATGCGGTTTCGGGTGGCTTTGCTGCTGGCCAAACTAGGCCGCCCCTTTGCACCGCTGATGCCAGATGCACGGCTGCGCGCGATGCTGGAGATGGCGCCAAAGCAGATCCCGCCGGTAAGCCGAAATGATGATCCGCAAAGCTTTGTCCCAGCCATCCCGCGCGTGAAGCGGGTGGCGCTGATGACCGGCTGTGCGCAAAAGGCGCTGAACACTGATATCAACGACGCAACGATCCGGTTGCTAACGCGTCTGGGGTGCGAGGTCGTTGTCGCCGAAGGCGCGGGGTGCTGCGGAGCGTTGACCCACCATATGGGCAAGACCGAAGAAAGCCATGCGACCGCTGGCAAGAACATCCGTGCCTGGGCGCGCCAGATGGACAGCGAGGGGCTGGATGCGATTGTCATCAACACGTCGGGCTGCGGGACAACGGTGAAAGATTACGGCCACATGTTCGTGGGCACCGATCTGGCCACGGATGCGCAGCGCGTGTCTGACATTGCGATGGATGTCAGCGAGCTGTTGATGCAGCTTGACCTGCCGGCCGGGGACGCGAAGCCGGGGGTCGTGGCCTATCATGCGGCCTGTTCGCTGCAGCATGGACAGCAGATCAAGACCTACCCCAAGGACTTGCTGAAGCGTGCTGGGTTTACCGTGGCGGAGCCTGCGGATTCGCACCTGTGTTGCGGATCGGCCGGCACGTACAACCTGATGCAGCCAGAGATTTCCAAACAACTGAAGGCGCGCAAGGTGCAAACGCTGGAGGCGGTAAAGCCGGATATCATTGCCGCTGGTAACATCGGATGCATGATGCAAATCGGGTCCGGCACAGGTGTGCCTGTTGTGCATACGGTTGAGCTTTTGGATTGGGCGACAGGCGGGCCGCAGCCGCCCACGCTGACCAGGACACACCATGGTGCACCCATGGACGTTCCGATTTTGAAGTAAACGCCCCATTTTCGCCATGATGCATGGGTAGGCCATCGGCGTGTCTGTAATGGAGAGCCCGCATGCGGCGATGGATGTCCCTGTCCCTGATGGCTTTGGTCGTGACCTCGGCCGCCTTTGCACAGGATGCCCGGCTCAAGCGGATGGATACAACAGACGCTGGCCGCGCTTGGGAAGCGGTCGGGCGGCTTGACCTTGGCGGCAAGGGGTTCTGCACCGGTGCGCTGATCGCGCCCGATCTTGTCCTGACCGCGGCGCATTGCCTTTTCGACAAGCATACGGGCGCGCGGCTTGACCATGCAGAGATCGAATTTCTCGCCGGTTGGCGTAATGGGCGCGCATCGGCCTACCGGCGTGTGCGCCGAGCGGTCACACATAGTGATTACGTGTATTCCGAAGCCGTCAGTGCAAAGCGTGTGCGCAACGACCTCGCCCTGCTTGAGCTGGAACGCCCAATTCGCATGCCGTCTATCCGCCCATTTGGCACGGCGAAACGCCCGCGTGCGGGTGATGAGGTTGGCGTCGTCAGCTATGCCAAAGGCCGTTCAGAGGCGCCGTCCCTGCAAGAAGTGTGCCGGGTTTTGTCCCGGCAGGACGGGGTGCTTGTGACGTCTTGCAGCGTTGATTTTGGCAGCTCGGGCGCGCCGAT
>JBCBCP010000092.1:0-8347 GCA_038530575.1 Pseudomonadota bacterium | reverse complement strand
GGCTACAAGATGGAAGGCCGCGTCGACATCAAGGAATTCGCAGAACCCGGTGAAGCCCCCACCATCGCTCCCGGCGATGAGGTCGAGGTGTACCTGCGCTCTGCCGAGAACGCGCGCGGCGAAGCTGTCATCTCCCGCGAGATGGCCCGCCGTGAAGAGGCGTGGGACCGTCTGGAGACGGCCTATGCCGGCGAAGCCCGCGTCGAAGGCGCGATCTTTGGCCGCGTCAAGGGCGGCTTCACCGTCGATCTGGGCGGCGCCGTGGCCTTCCTGCCCGGCTCCCAGGTCGATGTGCGCCCCGTGCGCGACGCTGGCCCGCTGATGGGTCTCAAGCAGCCGTTCCAGATCCTCAAGATGGACCGCCGCCGGGGCAATATCGTGGTCTCGCGCCGCGCGATCCTCGAGGAATCCCGCGCCGAGCAGCGCGCAGAGGTGATTGGCAACCTGACCGAAGGCCAGAACGTTGACGGTGTGGTCAAGAACATCACCGAATACGGTGCGTTTGTGGACCTTGGCGGCGTTGACGGCCTGCTG
Organism: Pseudomonadota bacterium; assembly: GCA_038530575.1. Lineage (GTDB taxonomy): Bacteria > Pseudomonadota > Alphaproteobacteria > Rhodobacterales > Rhodobacteraceae > JBCBCP01. Next base: position 7,813 of record JBCBCP010000092.1, on the reverse strand, counting down.
CACGTGACCGACATGGCGTGGCGCCGCGTGAACCACCCGTCCGAGATCCTCACCATTGGCGAGACGATCAAGGTGCAGGTCATCAAGATCAACAAGGAAACCCATCGCATCAGCCTCGGCATGAAGCAGCTGCAAGAAGATCCGTGGGATCTGGTGGCCGCCAAGTACCCGCTGGAATCGACCCACACGGGCCGCGTGACCAACATCACCGACTACGGCGCCTTTGTTGAGCTCGAGCCGGGCGTCGAGGGCCTCGTGCACGTGTCGGAAATGTCCTGGACCAAGAAGAACGTCCACCCGGGCAAGATCGTGTCGACCTCCCAGGAAGTCGAAGTCATGGTGCTGGAAATCGACGGCACCAAGCGCCGCGTGTCGCTGGGCCTCAAGCAGACCATGCGCAACCCGTGGGACGTCTTTGCAGAGACGCACCCCGAGGGCACCGAGGTCGAGGGCGAGGTCAAGAACATCACCGAATTCGGTCTGTTTGTTGGTCTCGAAGGCGACATCGACGGCATGGTTCACCTCAGCGACCTCAGCTGGGACGAACGCGGCGAGGACGCGATCCAGAACTACCGCAAGGGCGACATGGTGCAGGCCGTTGTCTCTGAAGTGGACGTTGAAAAGGAGCGCATCAGCCTGTCGATCAAGGCCGTGGGCGGCGACAAGTTCGCGGACGCGGTTGGCGGCGTGAAGCGCGGCTCCATCGTGACGGTCGAAGTGACCGCGATCGAGGATGGCGGCATCGAGGTGGAATACGAAGGCATGAAGTCCTTCATCCGCCGCTCCGACCTGAGCCGTGACCGCGCCGAACAGCGCCCCGAGCGGTTCTCGGTTGGTGACAAGGTCGACGTGCGCATCACCAACATCGACAGCAAGTCCCGCCGTCTGGGCGTGTCGATCAAGGCGCGCGAGATCGCCGAAGAGAAGGAAGCTGTCGAACAGTACGGCTCCTCTGACAGCGGCGCATCGCTGGGCGATATCCTTGGCGCAGCGCTCAAGGGCGACGACTAAGCCAAGCGCCTTGCTGGTTGAAACATCATACCCCGCGCTGACCGGCGCGGGGTTTTTTGCGACCCGAATCACGCGGAAAACGTGTATTAGCCGACGCCTACCTCTGCCGCAGATGTGGCCCATGGCGGCGCACTGGGGCTAAAAACGTACCCAAGCGCCGCTAAATCCGCCATTGTCGCAAGGCAAGTCTATTCCCGCGCGGGCCGATTACCCATATAGTCTGCTGTACCAAATGCCGCACCACACGACGGCCCGGGGGGACGAATACTATGATCCGGTCTGAGTTGATCCAGAAGATTGCGGATGAAAACCCACATCTTTACCAGCGCGATGTCGAACGTATCGTGAGCACGATTTTTGACGAGGTCGTAAACGCCATGGCGAATGGCAACCGGGTTGAACTGCGCGGCTTTGGCGCATTTTCGGTGAAAAAGCGTGATGCGCGTACGGGTCGCAATCCGCGTACGGGCGAGACGGTCGACGTCGAAGAGAAATACGTGCCGTTCTTCAAGACAGGCAAGCTCTTGCGCGACCGCCTGAACGGGAAAGCCTGATGCGATATATCCGCTATTTCTGCATCGCGGTTTTTGCACTGGCGCTCATCGCGATTGCCCTTGCGAACCGCGAAATGGTGACGCTGCAATTGCTGCCGCGCGAGATTGCAGGATTTTTTGCCGTGGCGCCGCAAATTTCCTTGCCGCTTTTCGTGGTCATCTTTGGTGGCATCGCCGCGGGTCTGGCCATCGGCATTCTGGGCGAGTGGGTGCGCGAGCATGGCATTCGCTCTGACGCGGCCAAGAGTGCGCGCGAAGTGCGGCGCCTTGAGCGGGAGATCACCCGGCTCAAGGGCGAAAAGCACAAGGGCAAGGACGAGGTTCTGGCCCTTCTGGACGAGGCCAGCTAAGACCATATGCCGCCCGCGGTACAGGTAAAGATCTGCGGCCTGACAGAGCCTGCGGCGCTGGAAGCTGCGGTGCAGGCGGGTGCGGCCTATGTGGGCTTTGTCTTTTTCGCGAAATCTCCGCGCAATGTCAGCATTGATGACGCTGCGGCGTTGGCCGCGCAGGTCCCGCCGGGTGTGATGAAGGTTGGCCTGATGGTCGATCCGTCCGATGCTGATCTGGATGCAATCCTCGCCCGCGTGCCGCTCGACATGGTTCAGCTGCATGGCCACGAGACGCCGGCGCGGGTGACGGAGGTTCGGTCGCGCACGGGCCTTCCGGTGATGAAAGCGGTTGGGCTTTCGGATGCGGAGGACGTGCCGCAGCTTGACGCGTTCGCCCGCGTGGCCGATCAGCTGCTTGTTGACGCGAAACCGCCCAAGGGGGGTGATTTGCCTGGGGGCAATGGGCTCAGCTTTGACTGGCGTTTGATCGCGGGGCGGCGCTGGCCAGTGCCCTGGATGCTGGCCGGTGGCCTCACGCCCGCCAATGTGGCCGAAGCCGTGCAGATGACAGGCGCGCCAGCCGTTGATGTAAGCTCCGGCGTTGAAAGCGCGCCGGGCGTGAAGGACGCAGAACGGATCGCGGCTTTCGTGAAGGCATCAACGCTTCGTTAACCAAACTTCTTGCAGGGTTAGGCTATGCAACAGCGCCCCGACTACCTGCGGCCGCAAGACTGGCTGGACCAGATTTTCAGCTCCAAATCCGCCATGTCCGGCGGTGTCGTCCGTCGAAAGGTGCGTGATGTTGAAGACCTGGTCGGCCGTTCTCTGTTCCGGGACGAACTCCGCAAACGCGGCTACCGCGCGGTCGAGAACAACGGCACCTTCGTCATCTTCTGCAACCGCGCCCCGATCCGGGTCCTTGAGTGATCAAATCTTGAAGATTTGATCTCCGTCGATCCTTGAAGGATCGATCCCCCGCAATCCTTCAAGGATTGCTTTACCCTCCCGCACCCCAGCGCTACACCAAGGCCTAGCCAAGGGAGTGCGCCCAATGAACGACCTTTTCAATTCCTTCATGACCGGTCCTGACGACAAGGGCCGCTTCGGCAAGTTCGGAGGCCGCTTTGTCTCCGAGACGCTGATGCCGCTCATCCTCTCGCTTGAGGAGGAGTATGAAAAAGCCAAGACCGACGACAGCTTCTGGGCCGAGATGCACGACCTCTGGACCCACTATGTCGGCCGTCCCAGCCCGCTCTATTTCGCGGAGCGGCTGACCGACCACTTGGGCGGCGCCAAGATCTACATGAAGCGGGACGAGCTGAACCATACCGGCGCGCACAAGATCAACAACGTGCTGGGCCAGATCATCCTCGCCCGCCGCATGGGCAAGACGCGCATTATCGCGGAAACCGGCGCGGGCCAGCACGGTGTGGCGACAGCGACCGTCTGCGCCAAGTTTGGCCTGAAATGCGTGGTCTACATGGGCGCGCATGATGTCGAACGGCAAGCGCCCAATGTTTTCCGCATGAAGCTGCTGGGCGCCGAGGTGATCCCGGTGACGTCGGGCCGCGGCACGCTCAAAGACGCGATGAACGATGCGCTGCGCGACTGGGTCACCAATGTGCGCGACACGTTCTACTGCATCGGCACCGTGGCTGGTCCGCACCCATATCCTGCCATGGTCCGCGACTTCCAGTCGATCATCGGCAAGGAAGTGCGCGAGCAAATGACAGCCGCCGAGGGGCGCTTCCCCGACACGATCATCGCGGCGATTGGCGGGGGCTCGAACGCGATGGGTCTCTTCTATCCGTTCCTTGATGAGAAGGAGGTCGGCATCATCGGCGTCGAGGCTGGCGGCAAGGGTGTGAACGCAAAGATGGAACACTGTGCCTCCCTGACCGGGGGTCGCCCCGGCGTGCTGCACGGCAACCGAACCTACCTTTTGCAGGACGACGATGGCCAGATCCTCGAAGGGTTCTCGATCTCTGCGGGTCTGGATTATCCGGGCATCGGGCCGGAGCACGCATGGCTGCACGACATTGGGCGGGCGGAATACGTGTCGATCACCGATGTCGAAGCGCTCGAAGCGTTCCAGCTGTGCTGCACCACCGAAGGGATCATTCCAGCGCTGGAGCCGTCCCACGCGCTGGCCCACGTGATGAAGATCGCGCCCGATCTTCCGAAGGATCACATCATCTGCATGAATATGTGCGGCCGCGGCGACAAGGACATCTTTACCGTCGCGCGGCACCTCGGCTTTGACATGTCCGGCCCCGAGGGACGGAACGTCGAATAAACTCATGCGGGCCTGTTCAGGGCCCGCGTGATTTCTAACAGCATATGTCATTTAACCTCTGCGCGGCAAAGATTTATCACGTCTTTGCAAGGCGGTAGCCCTATGCGCCCCGAGCGCGGCAGGCCATTTCGCCGAACATACAGCAATGAGGTTTCAACGTGCTTCCCATTACCAACACCGCCGAGTTCGAGGCGTGGTCGAACAACACTTATTACACGCTCAACATCTTTGCCTCCGTTGGCGGGATCACCGGTTTCACGCCCACCGGGCTGATCAACCTGCTCGAAGTGCAGTTCCAGAACGTGACCGTCGACGATTACCGCGCCACCCTCACCTCCATCGAGGCAGAGCTGAGCGGCGCCAACATGACACCGCTCGCCCCGCAGCTGCCGATTTTCGAATTCCAGCTTGGGTTCTTCACCAGCGATCTGACATTGCTGCGGCAGGTCATTTCCAACGACTTTTCCGGACTCTTGGCCGGCATCTCAGCCGCGCGCGACGTCCTTGACGGGCTGCCGGGGACGGACACGGTCGAGGTTGCGCTGGGCAATGCGTTCTCCGCGGTGCCGGACCTGCCGACGGAGGATGCCGATGATCTGGTGGGCGACAATTTTGATAACCAGATCGACCTTTTGGGCGGCGACGACGTCTACGATGGCAAGGGTGGGCATGACACCATCAACGGTGGTGACGGGCTTGATATCCTGATCGGCGGCGATGGCCGGGATGTCATCAGCGGTGGTGCGGATTTCGACCGGATGCTCGGTATGCTTGGGAACGACACGATGCGCGGCGATGGCGGCGATGACCGTATCATCGGCGGCGCCGGGCGTGATCTGATCTATGGCGGTACTGGCGATGACGATCTGCGCGGGCAAAGCGGGCAGGACAGGATCTATGCCGGGGATGGCCATGACGATGTGACCGGGGGCAGCGATGCCGACCGTATCCGCGGCGGCAGCGGCGACGACACGATCAAGGGTGACGGCGGCGACGACCTGATCATCGGCGATCCGGGTGACGACCTGATCATGGGCGGAAACGGTCATGACGATCTGCGCGGGCAGAACGGGGCCGACACGATTGAGGGTGGCAATGGCAGCGACGCAATTGATGGCGGTGCAGGGCGTGATCTGCTCACCGGAGGCGCGGCCAACGACACCATAGATGGCGGCGCGGGCCATGACACGCTGACGGGCGGTGCGGGCCGCGACACGTTTGTGTTCGCAATGGGTGGCGGCCGGGACCGCATCACCGATTTCACCGACGACGAGGATACGATCCAGATCGACCTGCCCGGCGCCGCGCCTGCGGATGTACGCGCCTGGCTTGGCGCCAATACAGTGGTGCAAGGCGGCAATCTGGTGATCGACCTCGGCGGTGCGACCCTCACCATCGACGGGCTGACCGACGCAAATCTGCTGGTCAACGACCTCGATTTTATCTGAACATCAACGCTCTGCGACCAGCGCTATCCGGCGTTGGCCTCCAGCACGTCAAGCGGCACAATCTCCAGCGCGCGGCGGTGCGTGGCGGCCAGCGATACCTTGGGCGCACAGCCTTCCTCATGTGCTTGCAGGAACCGCGCGGCGCACAGGCACCAGCGGTCCCCGGGCTTGAGCCCGGCAAAGCGGAACTCGGGGCGCGGGGTGCTCAGGTCATTGCCGACATATTTGGAGAACGCGAGGAATTCTTCGGTCATCACGGCGCACACCGTGTGGCTGCCCTGATCGGCGGCGCAGGTGTTGCAATGCCCGTCGCGGAAAAAGCCCGTAACCGGGTCCATCCCGCACAGTTCCAAAGCCTCACCCAGGACGTTGACGCTGTCTTCAGGTTCCACTCATCGCCTCCACACGCGCTGTTATCTGCCGCAGCATCTCGATGTTCTGCGCGTGCGCGCCCGCGTCCCGAAATTGCCGGTCCGCTGCGGTCACCACGATCACAACGCCGCTTGACCGATCAAGATAGAGGTACTGGCCGTAAATGCCACGTCCCAACACTTCATCGCCCGGCTCCGCGCCCACAGGGATCCACCACTGATAGCCGTAGCCGATCTTGCCTTCTTGCGTCTTGGCCGACGGCAGGATCGACGCTTCGATCCAATCCGCCGGTACAATCTGCTGCCCGTCCCATGCCCCGTCCTGAAGGATCATCTGGCCAAATCGGGCATAGTCGCGGCTGGTCAGATTCAGCCCGCCCAGCACAAAGGCGGTTCCGACCCCATCGGTCAGGTAATAGGGCGTCTGCTCCAGCCCAAGCGGGGTCATGATCCGCTCCGACATGAGGCTGGCAATGTCCTGCCCTGTCGCGCCGCGGATCACCATGCCGACCACATGCGTGTCGATGGACGTGTATTTCCACTGCTCCCCTGGCGCGGCAAAGGTTTCGGTCAGACCCGCCGCAAACCCGTCCATTTCGCCGCCAAGCGCGATGATGCGGCCCATTCGGTTGATGTCCGAGGATTGGTCCAGATAGTCCTCATTGAAGGTAATCCCCGATTCCATCTGCAGCACGTCCAGAACCGTGGCACCGTCATAGGCCCCGCCAGCCAGTGCGGGCGCGTATTGCGTCACAGGGGCATCAAGGTCGATCAGCCCTTCGGCCACGACCGTGCCAAAGAGGGCCGAGAGGTAGGATTTGGCAATCGACCAACTGATGCGCCGGTCATCGGGTCCGGTGCCTTTGTAGTAGTCCTCGAACACGCGGGCCCCGTCCTTGAGCACAACTACGGACGTGATCGCGCGCTCTTCCAGCCAGCCCCCGAACCCTTCGGGCATGGTCAGTTGCGGCCCCATGGGCAACGGGCTGACCGGGCCATCGCCACGCGCCACATCCCGGGTCAGGAAAGCAGCGTCCATGTTGGAAAAGTTGGCCACGATCCGGTCTTCGTTGAACAGGGTCTGGACCGCCCAAAGCCGCACGAGTTCCTCGCGTTTCCAAACCCCAACCACGACGGCCGCCAGCAGTGCGGCCAGTGCCATCCGGCCCAACCATTTCAGAACTGTCATCTGTCGTCCTCCCAGCTTGTAAGTGGGCACGAGCGGGTACTGGGATCAAGGCTCAGGGGCCGGCCCAGTGCAGCCAGCGGCCATGGAAATCACAGCGGCCCAGTTGGAACGTTACGTCACCCGGCCAAAGCCGCAGGGTAAGGGCTGCGCCTTTGCCGCCGTCAGCTTCCATCGCCATCCAGCCCAGCGGTGCTTGGGCGGTCGCCTCTGCGCCCGCCGCCTCGATCAGGTTGGTGCCGCGCATTTGCGCCTCGGCGGGGAAGTATTGCCACGCGACGGTGTGTTGGATCAGATGCAGGTGGCCTGGGAACGGCTTTGCCAGCCGCGCGGCCAGCCACTCCACGGCATCGCCCTGCGCAATCTGCGTGTGCTGCAGCGCGGCCGCGGCGCGGGTCCGGGCCATCCGGTCGGCCTGATCGGCCCAAACATAAGCCAGCATGCGCGTCAGTTGATCCGGGTCTTGCGGGTCGAGCGGGGCAAGGTCAACGCCTGCGCGCGCGGCAACACGCGGGGCAGGGCCCTTTGGTGCCGGGCCAGTCCAGTCCGGCGCCAGCGTCAGCGCCGCATCCTGCGGGCCAAGGCGCACGCCATTGGCCTCCAGCGCAAAGCGAT
>JBCBCP010000091.1:0-8475 GCA_038530575.1 Pseudomonadota bacterium | reverse complement strand
CGAACGCCGAGAACAACCACAACCTGGACGTGGACGAGCTGATCGTCGCCGAAGCCTGGGTCGGAAAGAACCTCACCATGAAGCGCGGTCGCCCGCGGGCACGTGGCCGGTTCGGCAAGATCCTCAAGCCCTTCGCCGAGATCACCGTAGTCGTTCGCCAAGTCGAGGAAGCGTAAGATATGGGTAACAAAGTCAACCCGATTGGCATGCGCCTGCAGGTCAACCGCACCTGGGACAGCCGCTGGTACGCCGACACCAAGGACTACGGCAACCTCCTGCTGGAGGACATCAAGATCCGTGAGTTCATCAAGGAAGAGTGCAAGCAGGCGGGCGTGGCCCGTGTGATCATCGAGCGTCCGCACAAAAAGTGCCGCGTTACGATTCACACCGCGCGCCCGGGCGTCATCATCGGCAAGAAAGGCGCGGACATCGAAGTCCTCCGCCGCAAACTGTCGGCGCTGACGGACAGCGAGCTGCACCTGAACATCGTCGAAGTCCGCAAGCCCGAGCTGGATGCCGCCCTCGTTGGGGAAAGCATCGCACAGCAGCTCGAGCGCCGGGTGTCCTTCCGCCGCGCCATGAAGCGCGCGGTGCAGAACGCCATGCGCATGGGTGCCCTCGGCATCCGCGTGAACGTTGCGGGCCGTCTGGGCGGCGCAGAGATCGCGCGGACCGAATGGTACCGCGAGGGCCGTGTGCCCCTGCACACCCTGCGCGCCGACATCGACTATGCGGGCGTCGAGGCGGAAACCGCCTACGGCATCATCGGGATCAAGGTCTGGATCTTCAAAGGCGAGATCATGGAGCACGACCCGTCGGCCCGTGACCGCAAGGCACAAGAGCTGCAAGACGGACCCGCCCCGCGCGGTGCCGGCGGCGGCCGTCGCTAAGGGAGAGTAGAAATGCTTCAGCCAAAGCGCACAAAATTCCGCAAGCAGTTCAAGGGCTCGATCAAGGGCAAGGCGAAGGGCGGGTCCGACCTGAACTTCGGCACCTACGGTCTCAAGGCCCTGCAGCCCGAGCGGATCACCGCCCGCCAGATCGAAGCGGCCCGCCGTGCCATGACGCGTCACATGAAGCGTCAGGGCCGGGTCTGGATCCGCATCTTCCCGGACGTGCCCGTCACCGCCAAGCCCATCGAAGTGCGTATGGGTAAAGGTAAGGGCTCGGTCGACCGCTGGACCGCCAAGGTCAAGCCCGGCCGCGTGATGTTCGAGATCGACGGCGTCAACGACGACATCGCCCGCGAGGCCCTGCGCCTCGCCGCGATGAAGCTGCCGATCAAGACACGCGTCGTGGTCCGCGAGGACTGGTGATCAAGGCGGGCTTTTTCTCGTCATTGTGAAAAAAGAGCCCCCGGCGTGAAAACGTCGGGGTTTCTATTTGTTTAATGCGAATATGACTGAAGAGAAATGGAGAAGCCAAATGGACCTTAGAGACTTTGTCGTTTCCGCGATATCTGACATTTCTGAAGCTGTATCGGAAGCCGATAAACTGGTTAAGCCGCTTGGCGGCATTGTGAATCCTGGCAGTAATAAGTTTCGGGGCGAAGGAAAATACGAATTCGTTGCATCTAGGACTAGTCTAAATTTCGATATTGCTGTGACGGCATCAAAGGCTGGTACTGGGGAGGTTGGTGGTAAAGCAAAGATCTGGGTAGTCGAGGCAAAACTTGGCGCAGCTGCAGAGACTAGTAATCAAACTGTTTCGCGTCTCACCTTTTCGGTTGATGTGGTTTTGCCGCACGACTCTAGCCAATTGGACCGGGTGGGTAAGGTGCAGACTAAAGCCTAAAGCAAATCCCTAGCGCGCAATCAAAGCTGCAGGCCGCCACGTAAGCGACTGCCCGTCTACCCTCTGCGAAATTGCATATGCAAAGTGCTCTCGGATGGAGGCCCAGCTTCCGGACGGGGCTGGCGAGTTGCCTATGCTTGATGCGACCGGTGAGAGAGTAACGAGTTTGGCAGCCATAAAGCGCTCGGGAATGCGTGTCGGATGCGGCACCCCGCAGCCAGTCCTTTAAACGGCTCGGCGCCGAAACCTCAAGGACGACTGCGCTGTTCCAGTCTACCTCTCATCCGCGATCCCACATGCTGCCCCTTCTTGCCGCAGCCAGGCCCCCGTCTACCTCTCCAACAATGCTGACCCGCAACTTCCTGCTCATCCTCGCCGGTAACGTCATCCTCGGCGCGGCGCTTCCCATGCTGATCATTCTCGGTGTCCTCGCAGGGGGCTGGCTTGCACCGGCAACTTGGCTGGCGACCGCGCCCCCGTCGGTGTCGATGATCGCGGGGATCGCCGTTGCCGCGCCGCTGTCGCTTTTCATGGGCCGCTACGGGCGGCGAGCCGGGTTTCTGCTGGGCGCGGGTGCGCTGATCGTCGGGGCTGGGCTCGGGGTGTTGGCGCTTTATGTGGGCAGCTTTGCGCTCCTGTGCCTCGCGCACGCGTTTTTGGGCAGCGCGCTCGTATGCGTGAATTTCTTTCGCTTTGCCGCGGCGGAAGCTGTGGCCGAGGGACGGCAGGCGCAGGCCATCTCGCTCACGCTGGCCTCTGGCCTTGTTGCAGCGTTGGTCGGCCCCGAAATTTTTCGCTGGACCAAGGACGCGCTTGCCCCAATCCCGCTGGCCGGGGCCTATGCGGCAATTGCGGGCCTTGGCCTCGCGGGGGCTTTGCCGGTGCTTGGGCTTACGGCGATGCGGGTCGCGCAAACCAATGTGGCCGTGCCGCGCTTGCCGCTGCGCGCGGTGCTGACCGACCAGCCGCGCATCGCTGTCGCGATTGGTGTGGCTGCCCTGTCGCAGGCGGTGATGGTCCTTTTGATGACGCCGACGCCGCTGGCCATGATCGGCTGCGGTTTTGTCGAGGATCAGGCCGCCGATGTCATCCGCTGGCATGTTGTCGCCATGTTCGCGCCGGGCTTTTTCACTGGGGCGCTGATCACCCGCTTAGGGGCTGAAAGGATTGCCGCAACGGGTTTTGTTCTGATCCTGCTGTCGGCGGGTCTCGCGATCGCAGGGCTTGAGCTGATGAATTTCTACGCCGCGTTAATCCTGCTTGGGATTGGTTGGAATTTCGGCTTCATCGCAGGCACGGCCATGTTGCAGGCCGCTGCCGGGCCCGAGGACGCAGCCCGATTGCAAGGCGCCAATGATACGGTTCTTGCGATTGCCGGGTCAGGGGCGTCGCTTCTTTCGGGCGCGCTTTATGCCGGTATGGGCTGGACGGGGCTGGTGGGCCTTTCGATTCCTGCAGCGCTTTTGTGCGGCGCGTTCTTGCTAAGCATTGGCCGCCGCGCCGCCGCCTAGGCCAGCAGAACCACAGCCCAGCCAGCCAGCCCGATCTGCACCAGTTGGATCACGACGGACAAACCGTGCAGACGTCCGAACGCGCCTTTGTCTCCCCGATCCGTTGCGGCGTTGATCTGGCCCATCAGAACCTGACGGGCGTAAACGGTGCTCACCAAGACCACACCGAGCAAGGCAGCGGGCAGGGGGGCGACCGTTGCCGCCAAGGCGGTTGCCACAACCGCCAGCCCGATCACAGCGAGGTAGTAGTAGGGAAACGTCCCGCGCAGCAGGGGGCGGACCTGCTCCATCGGAAGTTGGGCAAAAAGGACCGGCGCAAAACCGAAGCTGAAGAAAGTCATGCCGCCCAGCAGGGTGGCGGCAGCAAGCAGAGCGATGATGTCCATTGGGCCTCCGATATGTGTTTTGCCGAAGGTAGGGCCATTCTTTCGTCTGCGTAGGGTGGGGGACACCCCACCGCACCCTAGCGGTTGTAGAACATGTAATTTCCCGAGAGGTGACGCCAGACAGCGTCGGGTACGCCCGGAACCAGCGCGCGGGCAAAGCTTTCGGCAAGGTTGGCCTCTTCGCCGAGTCCCGGGCCCGGCCCGAGACGGAGCGACAGAACACCGCGCGGATTGCAGTCCAGCAGTAGCCGTTCAAGTTGGTCCAGGGTTTCGGTGCGCTCTGCGAAGTTCTCCGGTACAGGCAGACCGAACTTCGCCTCGTGCCGCGGCGCGACCGCCTCTTCCAACCCCGGGTCGTGCCGCGCGACCCGGCTCCGAAGCGCTTCGGTGTCTGCCCAGTCCCAGTCCGTCAGCCGTGACATGTCACGCCCATTTGTAATTGAACGATACGGTCAGCCGCTCATCCTCTGACATGTTCATCGGCACCTCGTGCCGGAGCCAGGATTCCCAAAGCAGGATTTCCCCCGGTTCCGGCGTCACATAGACAAAGGGCCGGGCGGCCTCCGGCGCCTCTTTTGTCCGGGGCGGGGCGGCCATCATCATTGGCAGGCGAGGGTCTTCGAGTTTGAGGGCGCTCGTACCTTCGGGCATGGCGACATACAGCGTGCCGGAGATCACCGAATGCGGGTGAAGGTGCCCTGAATGGGTGCCTCCCTGCGGCAGGATGTTGATCCAGATGTCTTCAAGCTCCAGCGACCGTCCACCAAGATCAAAGTGCAGCATCTTGGCAAAGGCGGCGACGTGCGCGTCGAGGGCTTTGACTAGGTCGGCAAAGACGGGCGAGCGCCACGGCAGATCGCTCAGTGACGCGTAAGAGGTGTAGCCGGGATAGCCGTTTGCCTCGCACCAGTCGTGCCCGGCCTCGTCATCCTCGGCAATTGCGTAGCAAGACGCCTCGAGCTCGGGGACATCTACGCCCAAAGACGCGCGGTAAAGAGACGTTGCGAAAAGTGTCGTCAGATCAGCCATAGTGGCCCTGTACCGCATGGGCTCAGCCGCGGCCAGCCAACAAGGCCGCGTGTTCCTCACTGTCTACTATGGCGTAGCTGCTGTCTGCTACTTGCCAGCCTTGTGGCCCGCGCCGTAGCACGGAAAAGGCGACATAGGGATCTTGGAGCTGGGTCGTGCCCTGCAACAGTCGCGCCTCATGGGTGGCGTGGATAACGTCTTCGGACCGGAATTCTGCGGCGACCGGGCGGCGCACCAAATCGGTGGCCCCGCGCAGCATAAAGTGATGGCACAGTTCATCATGAAGCCGGCCGACATCTTCGGGTGTCTCGAGGCGTTGTGCGCCTGCAAAGGTTTCAACGGTTTGGGGCAGGTGAAAGCAGGGTATGAAGCGCGTGCGATTGCCACCGAAATGCTCAAGTCGAGTTGCGTAAAGCAGCCTCAGTAAAATGTCTTCAGCAGTCTCGGTCGTCATCGGTATTCCACTTGGCACGTGGCAGGGTTTTACCGACAAACATCTGGCCGCAAAGCAAATTGTGCTTCGCCAGGTCGCTCAGGCGAGGTTTTGCCTGCAACTTCTATCACAGCGGGAAATTCCGGTCGGAATTGAAAAAGCAGTTATGGTTGTTGCTTTTAATTTAGGCGCCATCCGTGTCCGTCGTCTGCGTTGGTAAAGCGGAAAGGACTGCGGCCGGGTTGAAAGGTGGCGTTGAATACCACCCTTCGCCCGTTCAACGAGCGATGAGGAGACGCAACGCCAGACGGGTGTTTTCCCAGCATGGCAAGGAAAACGCGCATGGCGCGCGAACCGCTTGCCAAAGCGCCGAATGCCCCCTATACGGCCCCCTCATCATGACCTCCACGGGAATCAGGGTGACACCGAAACGGTGGCCTTCCCGTGATGTTGAAAGGAAAATAGGCGATGAACGCCAATGAACTGCGTGACATGACGCCGGACCAGCTGCGTGACAAGCTGGCCGAGCTGAAAAAAGAAAGCTTCAACCTGCGTTTTCAGCAGGCCACTGGCCAGCTTGAAAACCCTGCACAGATCCGTGCGGCCCGCCGTAATGCGGCACGGGTGAAGACGATCCTGAACGAAAAAGCCCAAGCGGCCGCGGCGGAGTAACCAGACATGCCCAAGCGTATCCTTTCTGGCGTCGTCACCTCCGACGCAAATGCCCAGACCGTCACCGTATCGGTCGAGCGCCGCTTTACCCACCCGGTTCTGAAAAAGACGATCCGGAAATCCAAGAAGTACCGCGCCCATGACGAGAACAACACGTTCAAAGTGGGCGACGCGGTCCGCATTCAGGAATGCGCGCCGAAATCCAAGACGAAACGCTGGGAGGTTCTGACGGCCTAAGCCGGCGGACAGCCCAGTCTACGAAACCCGGGGGTTATACGCCCCCAAGGTCGGGAGACTAAAACATGATCCAGATGCAGACCAATCTGGATGTCGCTGACAACTCCGGCGCACGCCGGGTGCAGTGCATCAAGGTCCTCGGCGGCTCCAAGCGGAAATATGCCTCCGTTGGCGACATCATCGTGGTGTCCGTCAAGGAAGCAATCCCGCGGGGCCGTGTGAAGAAAGGCGACGTGCGCAAGGCCGTCGTCGTGCGGACCGCCAAGGAAGTGCGCCGCGAAGATGGCACCGCCATCCGCTTTGACCGCAACGCGGCCGTGATCCTGAACAACAACAACGAGCCGGTCGGCACCCGTATCTTCGGGCCGGTTGTTCGCGAGCTGCGGGCGAAGAACTTCATGAAGATCATCTCGCTCGCTCCGGAGGTGCTGTAACCATGGCTGCCAAACTGAAAAAGGGCGACAAGGTCGTCGTGCTTGCGGGCAAGGACAAGGGCAAGGAAGGCACGATTTCCTCCGTTGATCCCAAGGCCGGCAAAGCGGTTGTGGAAGGCATCAACATCGCCATCCGCGCCACCCGCCAGAGCCAGACCAGCCAGGGCGGTCGCATCCCCAAGGCGATGCCGGTCGATCTGTCGAACCTCGCCATGCTTGACGCAAACGGCAAAGCAACCCGCGTTGGCTTCCGCATGGAAGATGGCAACAAGGTCCGCTTCGCCAAGACAACTGGAGACGTGATCTGATGCTCGACGCTGCAAGCTACACACCCCGTCTCAAGGCGGCCTACAAGGACACGATCCGGGCCTCCATGAAGGAAGAGTTCGGCTACAAGAACGACATGCAGATCCCGCGCCTGGACAAGATTGTCCTGAACATCGGCTGCGGGGCCGAAGCGGTGAAGGACTCCAAGAAGGCCAAGTCAGCCCAGGAAGACCTGACACTGATCGCGGGCCAGAAGGCCATGACCACCGTCGCCAAGAAGTCCATCGCGGGCTTCCGGGTGCGCGAGGACATGCCGCTGGGCGCCAAGGTCACGCTGCGCGGCGACCGCATGTACGAATTCCTCGACCGCCTGATCACCATCGCGCTGCCGCGCGTGCGTGACTTCCGCGGCGTGTCCGGGACCTCGTTCGATGGCCGCGGCAACTACGCGATGGGCATGAAAGAGCACATCGTCTTCCCCGAGATCGACTTCGACAAGGTCGACGAGGCCTGGGGGATGGACATCGTGATCGCCACGACCGCCCAGACCGACGCAGAGGCCAAGGCCCTGCTCAAAGCCTTCAACATGCCCTTCAACTCGTAAGCGCGGAGACACAAGATATGGCAAAGAAATCCATGATCGCGCGCGAAGTGAAGCGCGAGAAGCTGGTGAAGAAATACGCGGCCAAGCGCGCCGCGCTCAAGGAAATCATCAGCGACGAGAGCAAGCCGATGGAAGAGCGTTTCCGCGCCTCCCTGAAGCTGGCCAAGCTGCCGCGGAACTCTTCCGCGACCCGTCTGCACAACCGCTGCCAGCTGACCGGCCGGCCGCACGCCTATTATCGCAAGCTCAAGATCAGCCGGATCGCCCTGCGCGACCTGGGCAGCCAGGGTCAGATCCCCGGCCTGGTCAAGTCGAGCTGGTAAGGGAGGTCTGAGATTATGAATGATCCCATCGGCGATATGCTCACCCGGATTCGCAACAGCCAGATGCGCGGCAAGTCCGTCGTGTCGACCCCGGCCTCCAAGCTGCGCGTGCGCGTGCTCGAAGTGCTGGCGGACGAAGGCTATATCCGCGGCTTTGAGGAAACCAAGGACGAGCGCGGCCACCCCGCGATCGAGATCAGCCTGAAGTACTACGAAGGCGAGCCCGTCATCCGCGAGCTCAAGCGGGTCTCCAAGCCCGGCCGCCGTGTGTACATGGGCGTCGGCGACATCCCGCAGGTCCGTCAGGGTCTCGGCGTGTCCATCGTCTCCACGTCCAAGGGCGTGATGTCGGACGCAAGCGCACGCAGCCACAATGTTGGCGGCGAAGTGCTCTGCACCGTGTTCTAAGGAGGGCGTTATGTCTCGAATTGGTAAGAAACCGGTCGATCTGCCCTCTGGCGTCTCTGCCACGGTCAGCGGCCAAAGCATCGAAGTGAAAGGCCCCAAGGGCACCCGTACCTTCAAGGCAACCGACGACGTGAGCCTTGCGGTCGAGGACAACACCGTTGTCATCACGCCGCGCGGCAAGTCCAAGCGGGCGCGCCAGCAGTGGGGCATGTCCCGCACGCAGGTTCAGAACCTGGTGACGGGCGTGACCGAGGGCTTCAAGAAAGAGCTCGAGATTCAGGGCGTTGGTTACCGCGCTCAGATGCAGGGCAACGTGCTGAAGCTGAACCTCGGCCTGAGCCACGACGTCGACATCCAAACGCCCGAAGGCGTGACGA
>JBCBCP010000090.1:0-8888 GCA_038530575.1 Pseudomonadota bacterium | reverse complement strand
TCACCGGGTCGGGGAAGGTCATCGTTTCCAGCACGACCGGGTCGTTCTTGTCGCAGAGCGTGTCACCGGTTGTGGTGTTCTTGAGACCGCCCAGCGCGATGATGTCGCCCGCGAAGGCCTCTTCGATTTCCTCGCGGTTGTTTGAGTGCATCATCATCATGCGGCCAACACGCTCGTTGTTGCCCTTCGTGGAGTTCAGCATCTGGTCGCCCTTGGCGAGCTTGCCGGAGTAGATCCGCACGAAGGTCAGCGACCCGACGAAGGGGTCGTTCATGATTTTGAACGCAAGGCCGGAGAACGCCATGTTGTCGTCCGCACGGCGGGCGATGTTGCGCTCTTCGGTCTCGTCACCCGGCTTGAAGCCCATGTAGTCGACCACGTCCAGCGGGCTGGGCAGGTAGTCGATCACGGCGTTCAGCAGGGGCTGGACGCCCTTGTTCTTGAACGCGGAGCCGCCGAGGATCGGAACGAAGTCCATCGCCAGCGTGCCCTTGCGCAGCAGTTTGCGCAGGGTCGGCACGTCGGGCTCGTTGCCCTCCAGATAGGCCTCCATCGCGTCGTCGTCCTGCTCGACGGCGGCCTCGATCATCTTCTCGCGCCATTCGTTCGCCATGTCCTGCAGGTCAGCGCGGATCGGCGCCTTGATCCAGGACGCGCCCAGGTCTTCGCCCTGCCACAGCCACTCTTCCATGGTGACGAGGTCGATCAGGCCCTCAAGCTCGTTCTCGGCGCCGATCGGAATACCGACGGGCACGGCGCGGGCGCCTGTGCGGTCCTCGATCATGTGGACGCAGTTGAAGAAGTCCGCGCCGATCTTGTCCATCTTGTTGACGAAGACGATCCGCGGCACCTTGTAGCGGTCGGCCTGACGCCAGACGGTCTCGGTCTGCGGCTCAACACCCGCGTTTGCGTCCAGAACGGCAACCGCGCCGTCCAGAACCGCGAGCGAACGCTCGACCTCGATGGTGAAGTCCACGTGGCCGGGGGTGTCGATAATGTTCAGGCGGTGCTTGGGGGTGTCGGCGGTTGCGCCATCCTCTGTCCGCTCCCAGAACGTGGTGGTCGCAGCGGAGGTGATGGTGATGCCACGCTCCTGCTCTTGCTCCATCCAGTCCATCGTCGCGGCACCATCGTGCACTTCGCCGATGTTGTGCGACTTGCCGGTGTAGAAAAGGATACGCTCCGAGCAGGTGGTCTTGCCTGCATCGATATGCGCCATGATCCCGAAGTTGCGGTAGTATTCGAGCGGATAATCGCGTGCCATGATGGGTTCCTTTGAGGAGCTTAGCTTGCGCGGGCGGATAGCCCCCGCGTGCGAAAAATACAAGCGGAATGGCCCGGAAAACGGGCCAATCCAAAATTACCAGCGGTAGTGCGAGAAGGCCTTGTTGGCTTCGGCCATCTTGTGCGTGTCTTCACGCTTCTTGACGGCTGTGCCGCGGGATTGGACCGCGTCCAGAAGCTCACCTGCGAGGCGCTCTTCCATGGTGTTCTCGTTGCGGCCACGCGAGGCGGTGATCAGCCAGCGGATCGCAAGCGCTTCGCGGCGCTCGGGGCGCACTTCGACGGGCACCTGATAGGTGGCACCACCGACGCGGCGCGAGCGCACTTCGACGGACGGCTTGATGTTGTCGAGCGCTTCGTGGAAGACTTCCACCGGCGCGCGCTTGATCTTGCTCTCGACCCGGTCGAGGGCGTTGTAGACGATGCGCTCTGCGGTCGATTTCTTACCATCGAGCATCATGTTGTTCATGAACTTGGTCAGCACCTTGTCGCCATACTTGGCGTCGGGCAGGACCTCACGTTTTTCAGCGGCGTGACGACGCGACATGTTGTTATTCCTTGTCTCAGTGGCGGGGGGACCCCGCCTTAGGGATGGGCGTGAGGCCCGGGATTACTTGGGACGCTTGGCGCCGTACTTGGAGCGGCGCTGCTTACGGTCCTTGACGCCTTGCGTGTCCAGAACGCCGCGCAGGATGTGGTAGCGCACACCGGGAAGGTCTTTGACCCGGCCGCCGCGGATCAGGACAACCGAGTGTTCCTGAAGGTTGTGCGATTCGCCGGGGATGTAGCTGATCACCTCGAAGCCGTTGGTCAGGCGTACCTTGGCCACTTTCCGCATCGCCGAGTTCGGCTTCTTCGGGGTCGTGGTGTAGACGCGCGTGCACACGCCACGCTTTTGGGGGTTGCCCTCAAGGTGGAGCGATTTGGAACGTTTGACTTTGGGCTGACGCGGCTTGCGGATCAGCTGCTGGATCGTTGGCATAAACGGGGTTTCCCTTGTCGTTGTCGATATCAGGCGTGCGCCTAAGGTGTCCTTTGGGCCGGCGCCCGATGCGTTTGTCGATGCGGGAAGCCCCGCGCTCCGCCTCGTGCGTCCACAAAGCGAAAAAGCCGCAACCGTTCCCGTACCGAGGTGAACGACGCGGTGGGTTTCCAGAGGATCGGGTCAGCATTAGACCGGATCTTGACCACTGAAATGTCTATTTCCCGGCACCCTCGTGCCAAGATGCGCGGCGTATACGGGGTTGCGAATGGGCTGTCAACAGCGCGGCCCCGTTGCGTCAGTCACATGCATATGGGCATGGTGAGAGCTGAAACCAGAAGGGTTCGCCCATGCAGATCATCGGATTGTGCCGCTTTTCCTACCCAGCCATCGGGGGCTTTCAGGTTGGTCATGACAGTTACGAGGAACGCATCGCGTATCTGTGGGCCGAAGACCGTCTGGAAGAACGTTTTCGCCTGTTCGAAGCGGTCGCCCTGCCCTGCCTGCGCCAGCAGACCGACCAGAATTTTGACCTGATCCTGCTGATTGGCGAGGATTTCCCCAAGCGCCACAGGGACCGCTTGCACGACCTGACCGCCGACATTCCGCAGGTCAAGATCGTGACCCGCCCGCCCCTGCCCAGCCGCGAATGCTCAAAGGCGCTATTGAACGAAGCGCGGCGTGATGCCAGCAAGGAGTGCATCCAGTTTCGCCACGACGATGACGACGCCTGCGCGGTCGACTTCATCGAAAAGATGCGCGAAGCCGCGCGAGACGTGCGCCCCCTGCTGAAAAAGCACCGGACGGTCGGGCTGGACTGGAACAAGGGCTATGTCGCTGAAGTGGGCGCAGACGGCGTGTCGGCCACGCCGATCTACCGGCCCTATTACGTGTCGGCCCTTGGCGTGCACATCCAGGGCAATTGCCAGATCACCATCCACAATTTCATGCACGAACGTATCCCGCAATTCATGCCCTGCGTCAGTTTTGCGGACGAGGACATGTTCATGCGCAGCCACAATGGCTACAACGACAGCCGGCAGAAGAAGGTCAAACCTGTTCCGGTCGAGCCGCTGACGGCGGAACAAGAGGACCTGTTTCGCACTCGGTTTGCCGTTGATGTGGACGTGGTGCGCGAGGTCTTCTCAACCCCGTAGCGCGCGGCGTTCCCGCCAGAGCGTGAAAAGGCCAGTCGCCACAACGATGCCAGCCCCCAAGAGCGTCAGCGCGTCCGGCCAGTCACCGAACACCAAGAAGCCAAGCACCAGCGCCCAGACAAGGCTGGTGTAGCGGAACGGCGCGATAAAGCTGACATCGCCCGTGCGCATGACCTGCACCGAAAAATAGTACCCGCCGAGGATAAACACGGACGAGCCAGCGATCAGCAGCCACAGGCGCGGCGTGACCGGCTGCCAGTCCGCACCCACGCTGAGCACACCGAAAAAGCCAAGTACGGCAATCGCTGCAATCACCGTCACCGTCAGGCCTGGCACATCGCGCGAGATCCGCCGCGTGGCCAGATCCCTGAGCGTGACCGACGCCACCGCCCCAAGGGCATAGAGGGAGTAAATCGAGAACCCGTCAGGCCCCGGCCGCACGATAAGCAGCATACCGCAAAACCCCACACCGATCGCCACAGCCCGCCGCCACCCGACCGCCTCGCGGAAAAACAGCGCCGAGCCAAGCGTGACCGTCAACGGCAACACCTGCAAAATCGCGGTGACATTGGCCAGCGGCAGGTTGAGCAATGCGGTGATGAAGAAGAACGCGGCACCGACCTCTCCGGCGGAGCGCAGCCCGATATAAAACCAGTCGGACCGGCTGATATCCCACCGAAGCGCCCCGAGCGCACGCGCCAGCACGTAGATCATCGCGAGAGACAGCACACCGCGCAGCACCAAAAGCTGCGCCAGCGGCAGCGCGCCGCCGGTCAGTTTGATGAACGTGTCATTCATCGTGAAACTGAACATGGACGCCATCATCAACAGCGCGCCCAGCATATTCGGCGACATGCCGCCTCCCCCTGCCCTTGGCCCTTGGGTAACATCTTCGCGCGGAACACGAAATGCATTGCCAGCGGCCAACGCTTTCATCATGTTTATGCCCAAAAATCGACGAAAAAACCCGGATCACGTGCGATGGACACCCCGCAGCCGCATTACCTTCAGGCCGAACTCTACGAACGCGTCAAAACTGACCCCGAAGTCTTTGAGTTCTTTCAGAACGCCGCGCTGGACGGGCTGTGGTACTGGGATCTGGAAAGCCCCGAAAACGAGTGGATGAACGAGGATTTCTGGCGGCTTTTTGGCGTCGATCCTAGCACCAAGGCACACAAGGCGGCAGAGTGGCAGGACATCATTCACCCCGAAGATCTGAAGGTAGCGCTGGAAAATTTCGAACGGCACATTGCCGATCCGGCGTATCCCTACGATCAGATCGTGCGCTATCGCCACGCTGAAGGTCACCTGGTGACCGTAAGGTGCCGGGGGATGGCCATTCGCGATGCCACAGGCAAACCCCTACGCATGTTAGGCGCACATTCCGACATGAGCTCTTTGCGCCGGGCGCAGGAAGACTTGGCTACAGCACACGCCCTTACGGAAATTCAGGATGCTTTTTTGTCGACTGTTGGCCATGAAATCCGGACGCCGCTGAACGCGATTTCGGGCTTTTTTCAGCTACTGTCGAACGCCGATATCGGAGAGCGGCAGCGCGATTGGGCGGCCAAGGGTCTTGAGGCTACCCAGAATCTGAACCGTACCTTGCAGATGATTATGGACGCGGCGCACTTGCGGGACTCTGCGCCCAAGCTGAACCCCGAAGAAACCTATTTCGAAGATCTCGCCACTTACACCAAAGCCGTGCTTGAGGGCGGTGTCTTTGCGGCGCAGCGCCAAGTTGCGGTGAGTGTTTCTGAAGCGCCTGGGCTGCCTGAAACGCTGCAAGTCGACGTGCTCAAGCTTCACCAGATCATGAACAACCTGATAGATAACGCAATTAAGTTCACGCCATCGGGCCGGATAGACGTCAGGTTTACGGTTGGTGACGCCGAAGACCATTGGAAGTTCATTCTGGAAGACTCTGGTATCGGCCTCGCCGCATCAAAAGAAGCTGACATCTTTTCAACATTCAAACAGGGGCAAGGCGGCATAAACCGACCCTATGGCGGCGCCGGGCTGGGTCTATCGATCTCTCGTGGGTTGGCAACGCTTATGGGCGGCACGCTGTCCCTTGAAGAACGTGCGCAAGGCGTCAGAGCTGTCTTGTCATTGCCGATTGTGAGCCCAACCTGATCAGGCTCAAGAGGGTCACATATACTGCTTTAGCACATTCAGCGTGGGCGCATGGCCATCCGCAAATGTGGCCGCTGTCTTGCCGGCTCCGTAAACGCCGTGAACGGGGCCAGCGACCGCGTGCACATCAGCGCCGCACATCAACAGCGCTTCGGTCGCAACAGCGTTCCATTCAGACGCTGCCATGATCAGCGGGGTCCATTGCAGCTGAGCGCTGCGCGCTTCGATATCTGCGCCGGCGGCGATGCAGCGTCGAATAACGCCAGCGAGGTCTTCAGCGGCAATATCCTGCAAAAGAGCAAAACCAAGGCCATGGAGCACATTGCTCCCGGCAAGCCCAAAACGCGGATCGGCACCAGCGTCAAGCAGCGCGTGCATCACCGCGATGTCGGCATCCGTTGAGGCCATCGCATGATAAAGCGCGGTCTTCTCGGCCTCGCCGTAGCGCGTATTTATGTCCCATGTCTCGAGGGCGGTTTTGATGTCCTCAAGATCCGCAAGGTCGATGGCATCAAAGATCGCCGGCTGCGGGGGAAGCGGATTGGCCGAGGCCTCCGCCACCATATCCAGTACACCGGGTGTATCGATCATTTCGATGAAACCATCGAGCGCTTCTCGGAGCATCGCGCGTTCCGCTTCGGACAAAAGCTGGCCTTCGCGCTCCAGCCGTGCGCGCAGCGACAGAATGTCCGCCCGCAGACCATCTGGATCATTATCAACGCCACCTGCCATGCGGTGAACGAGAGACGCGACGCGGTCTTCGAAGTCCTTGGGGTCCATGTGCGTGCCCTTTTGCCGATCAGTTCACCTCAAGGTAGTGACGCGATCTGGCATCAGGTGGGCGGGAATTGGGAAAGGTCGGGGCGCACGGTGAGGTAAGATTTCGGAAAGAAAAAGCCCCGCCGGATGGGCGGGGCTTTGTCGTTTTGAGTCAGGACGTGATCAGTCCCGGCTGTCTTCGGCCTCATCGATCACCGTGTCAAAGACATCGCCGCCGACGATGTCGTCGGTAGGTGCAACCAGCGCAGCGGCCGCTTCGGCCTCTTCCCGCCGGGCCTCGATCACCACATTGTCACGGTCGGACGCGATCTTGCGCACCGCCTGGGTCGCGCCGCCGGTGCCCGCCGGGATCAGGCGGCCAACGATGACGTTTTCCTTGAGGCCAACAAGCTTGTCCTTCTTGCCCTGCACGGACGCTTCGGTGAGCACGCGCGTGGTCTCCTGGAACGAAGCCGCCGAGATGAAGCTGCGAGTCTGCAGCGACGCCTTGGTGATGCCCAGCAAGATCGGACCGCCCTGCGCCGGGCGTCCGCCCTTGGCGAGCGCCTTTTCGTTGGCCAGGTCAAACTCCTGCTTGTCGACATGTTCGCCCTTGAGAAGCGTGGTGTCGCCGGAGTCTTCGATTTCCCACTTTTGCAGCATCTGGCGCACGATGACCTCGATGTGCTTGTCGTTGATCTTCACGCCCTGCAGACGATAGACCTCCTGCACCTCGTTGATCATGTAATCGGCAAGCGCCTCGACACCCATGATACCAAGGATGTCGTGCGGCGCCGGGTTGCCGTCCATGATGTAGTCACCCTTCTGGACGAAGTCGCCTTCGACCACCGGGATGTGCTTGCCCTTGGGCACCATGTACTCGACCTTGTGATCCGGATCTTCGGAGAACTCGATCGCGATGCGGCGCTTGTTCTTGTAGTCTTTGCCGAAGCGAACGTAGCCGTCGATCTCGGCGATGATCGCGTGATCCTTCGGACGGCGTGCCTCAAAGAGTTCGGCAACACGCGGCAGACCACCGGTGATGTCCTTGGTCTTGGCACCCTCACGCGGGATACGCGCAACGATGTCACCGGCCTGCATCTCCTGACCGTCCTCGATGGACAGAACCGCATCCACGGACATCGGATAGGTGACCGGGTTGCCTGCATCGTTGCGCACCGGCTCGCCATCTGCGCCGACGAGGATGATCTCGGGCTTGAGGTCACCACCCTTGGCCGCCGAACGCCAGTCGATCACGATCTTCTGGGTCATGCCGGTGGCATCGTCGGTTTCCTCGCGCACGGCCACACCGGCGGTCAGGTCCACGAACTTGGCCGTACCGGCCTTCTCCGCGATGATCGGCAGGGTGTAGGGATCCCACTCGAACATCTTGTCACCGCGTTCAATCGCCTGCCCGTCCTTGACGAACAGCTTGGAGCCATAGCCAACCTTGTGGCTGGCGCGCTCTTCACCATTTTCGTCCTGGATCAGCAGCTTCATGTTGCGACCCATGACCATCGTCTCGCCCGCCGCGTTTTGCAGCAGCGATGCGTTTTCGAACACCACGGTGCCGGCCTGCGACGCCTCAAGGAAGGACTGCTGGCCACCCTGTGCAACGCCGCCGATGTGGAAGGTCCGCATCGTCAACTGCGTGCCGGGCTCACCAATGGACTGCGCGGCGATGATGCCGACCGCCTCACCGGTGTTGACCATGGTGCCGCGCGCAAGGTCACGACCGTAGCACATGGCACAGACGCCTTCCTCGCTTTCGCAGGTCAGCGGGCTGCGCACGCGGGCCGAAGCCACGCCAAGCTCGTCCATCATGTCGGCCATCCGCTCGTCCACGAGCGTTCCGGCGGCAACAAGCACCTCATCCGTGCCCGGCTTGAGCACGTCATAGGCAACCACACGGCCGAGGATGCGCTCGGCCAGAGAAGACACGACCTCACCATCGTTGACTGCCGCCTCGATCGTGATCGCGTTTTCGGTGCCGCAGTCCACTTCGCGCACGATGCAGTCCTGCGCCACGTCGACCAGACGGCGAGTCAGGTAACCGGAGTTCGCCGTCTTCAAAGCGGTGTCCGACAGACCCTTCCGCGCGCCGTGCGTGGAGTTGAAGTATTCAAGAACGGTCAGGCCTTCCTTGAAGTTCGAGATGATCGGCGTTTCGATGATGTCGCCATTCGGCTTCGCCATCAGGCCGCGCATCCCGCCCAGCTGCTTCATCTGCGTAACAGAACCACGGGCGCCGGAATGGGCCATCATGTAGACCGAGTTCGGTTCCTGCTCTGCGCCGTCTACGACCTGCGCGGACGAAATCGTGTCCATCATCGCGTCAGTGACCTTGTCGTTACACTTCGACCAGGCATCGACAACCTTGTTGTACTTTTCGCCCTGCGTGATCAGGCCGTCCATGTACTGCTGTTCAAAGTCTTTGACCTGCTCGCGCGTCTCGTCAACGATCCCCCACTTGTCGTCGGGAATGACCATGTCGTTCTTGCCGAACGAAATGCCCGCCTTGAACGCTTCCTTGAAGCCCATCGACATGATCTGGTCACAGAAGATAACCG
>JBCBCP010000089.1:0-9620 GCA_038530575.1 Pseudomonadota bacterium | reverse complement strand
TTTCTGAGCGAGGACGAGCGCATCGCCCTCTACGACGACCTCACCCGCGCCCTGAGAAAGCCGGTGTAACAGCCTGATACCAAGGCAAATCGCGCCTGATGTCCCTGTTCCGACATACATCTGGGGGCTAACCCTAGTACGTCGATGGCCGACAAGACCGAACGCCGCGGCAAGCGTGCCCCCGCGGGCGCAGCCCGCGCCTCCCCCTTCGTCAGATTATTTGAATAATCTGCCTACCCGCAGAGCCGCTCTTTGACCATCGGACCAACCGCTCCGAAATCAAGCTGGCCGGTATAGCGCGATTTGAGCGCGCCCATCACTTTGCCCATGTCGCGGATCCCTGTCGCGCCGACATCAGCAATCGCGGCGTCCACGGCGGCGGCGCTTTCTTCCTCGCTCAGCGGCTGGGGCAGGAAGTCCTCGATGATCACGATCTCGCCCCGCTCGGCCTCGGCCAGGTCAATGCGTCCGCCTTCCTCGTAGGCCTTCGCGCTTTCCTGCCGCTGCTTGACCATCCGGGCGAGGATGCCCAGCACCTCGGCCTCTCCCACCTGTGCCTCTTCGCCGTCCTTGGCGCGGGCCTCGATGTCCTTGTCCTTGATCGCGGCCCCGATCAGGCGCAGCGTTGACAGCCTCACGCTGTCCTTGTCCTTCATGGCCTGTTTCAGCCCGGCCTGTATCCGGCCTCGCAACGTCTCGCTCACGGTCCCATCCCCATGGGTTGTTGTCAGACCTGCGACAATAGTATCGGCAAGCGTCCGTATCAAGCGCAGACCGGCGCTTGACCGCCCCCGGGGGGAGGTCTAGAGACAGGCCGTTTGCCGCCACCTTTTGCCCGGGGATCCGCCATGACGCACCCAACCGCTTGCCTTGCCCTTGCCGATGGCACCTTGTTCTATGGCACAGGATTTGGGGCCACCGGGCAGGCGGAGGCCGAATTGTGCTTCAACACGGCCATGACGGGCTATCAGGAAATCATGACCGACCCGTCCTATGCGGGACAGGTCGTGACCTTCACCTTCCCGCATATCGGCAATGTCGGCACAAATCCAGAAGATGACGAGACCGGTGCACCGGTTGCGGCCGGCATGGTGGTCAAGTGGATGCCGACAGACCCGTCAAACTGGCGCAGCGCGCAGCCCCTGTCAGACTGGCTCGCGGCACGGGGACGCATCGCGATCGGGGGCGTCGATACACGCCGCCTGACACGGGCAATTCGACAGGCCGGCGCGCCCCATGTTGCATTGGCCCACGACCCGGACGGCAATTTCGACACCGACGCGCTGGTCGCCGCCGCCCGCGCCTTTCCCGGCCTCGAAGGGTTGGACCTGGCGAAAGATGTTAGCTGCACCCAAAGCTACCGCTGGGACGAAATGCGCTGGGCCTGGCCCGATGGCTACCCGCGCCAGACCGCGCCCAAGCACAAGGTTGTGGCCATCGACTACGGCGCAAAGCGCAACATCCTGCGGTGCCTTGCCTCGGCGGGCTGCGATGTGACCGTGCTTCCGGCCACGGCAACCGCCGAGGAGGTCATGGCGCATGACCCGGACGGCGTGTTCCTGTCGAATGGGCCGGGCGATCCGGCCGCAACCGGCGCCTACGCCGTGCCGATGATCAAAACCATCGTTGATGAAACCGACCTGCCGGTTTTTGGCATTTGCCTTGGGCACCAGATGCTGGGCCTCGCCCTCGGCGCCCGCACGATCAAGATGAACCACGGCCATCACGGCGCCAATCATCCGGTGAAGGACCATGAAACCGGCAAGGTTGAGATCACCTCGATGAACCATGGCTTCGCCATTGATGCCCAAAGCCTGCCGGATAGCGTTGTCGAAACGCATACCTCGCTCTTTGATGGCTCCAACTGTGGCATCCGCCTGAAAGACCGTCCGGTCTATTCGGTGCAACACCACCCCGAAGCCAGCCCGGGTCCGCAAGACAGCTTTTATCTGTTTGAACGCTTTGCCGAGGCAATGGCGGCGCGAAAAGGCGAATAATTCGCGCGATATTCTCGCCTCGGTTGTGTCGCGGTAGGGTGGTTAACCAACTGTTAACGGCTCTGCCTCACATGTGGGGGCATGGACCGAGCATCGCCTGAGACATGAGCGATCCGCGCCTGCGCCTGACAGCGCCGCAGGGCGTCGCGCCCAAGCAGCCCCGACTGCCGCTTGGGCGTCAGCTCGTGCGCGATGGCATAATCACGCAAGAGGCTCTGCTGAACGCGCTCAGTCTGCAGCGCCGGGTCGACGCCCAGCTTGGCGATATCCTTGTCGCCGAAAGTGCGCTGACCAGGGACGATCTGCAAAACGCACTGGCGCTTCAGCACAATGCGCAGTCGGTCGACCTGGATCAGGACCCGCCACATCCCGACATGGCCAGCGCCCTTCCAGCAGCACTGTGCCTTCATCACGGCGTCGTGCCTTGGCTCTGGATTGACCGCACACTGTTGGTTGCGACCGCGCGGCCTGATCTGTTTGATCAATTTCGCCGCTGTCTCGACCCGGTCGGTGTGCCGGTCCTACCGGTGGTTGCCGATGCGGATGTCATCCGCGCGCAGATCAACAGGCTTTACGCGACCGAGCTGAAGGCCAAAGCCGTCGGCCGCGTCGCCGCCGCCGAAAGCTGCCGCAACTGGGCGGCCACAGGCACGCGGCGGGGCGTTTGGGCTGGCGTTGCGGGCGTGGGCGTGCTTGCGGCACTTATCCTTGCACCTACGTGGACGATCACAGCCGTGCTGATGTGGTGCCTGCTCACGCTCTTGCTGACATCTGCCCTGAAGGTCGCCGCGCTCGGTGCGCAGATCACGACACGTCAGCCGGTCAGCGTGACAGAGCCGATGGCCCGACCACCGCCGTTTCGCTTGCCGCGGGTGTCGGTGATGGTGCCCCTGTTTCATGAAACAGAAATCGCAACCGCGCTGATCGCGCGCCTGTCGCGGCTGACCTACCCCAAATCACTGCTTGAAGTCGTTCTGGTTCTCGAGCAGCAGGATGAGATGACGCGCGAGACGATCACACGCACCGATCTGCCGCCGTGGATCAGCGTGATCGAAGTGCCTGATGACGGCAACGTCACCACCAAACCGCGCGCGCTGAACTATGCGCTCGATTTCTGCCGTGGGTCCATTATTGGCGTGTGGGACGCAGAGGATGCGCCGGAGCCTGACCAGATCGAAAAGGTGGTCATGCGTTTTGCGGCCGCGCCGCCAGAAGTCGCGTGCCTGCAAGGCATCCTCGATTACTACAATCCCCGTACCAACTGGATGGCGCGCTGCTTTACCATCGAATACGCGACATGGTGGCGCCTGGTCATGCCGGGCATGGCGCGGCTGGGCCTTGTGATCCCGCTGGGCGGCACGACGCTGTTTTTCCGGCGCGGAATACTTGAAAAGCTGGGCGCGTGGGACGCGCATAACGTGACCGAGGACGCTGATCTGGGCGTGCGTCTTGCCCGCCATGGCTACAAGACTGAACTGCTTCCGACCGTTACCTTTGAGGAAGCGAATTGCCGCCCCTGGCGCTGGGTTCGCCAGCGCTCGCGGTGGCTGAAGGGATTTCTGATCACGTGGCTGGTACATATGCGCCAGCCAAGGCAGTTGGTGCACGAGCTTGGATGGCGGCGTGCCTTCGGGCTGCAGATCATCTTTCTCGCCACCTTCACGCAGTTTGCCGCCGGCCCGCTCCTGTGGTCGTTCTGGCTCGTCGCTCTGGGCATCGGACACCCAGTTGCTACCACGTTGGGCAATGGATTCGTCTGGGGCCTGACCTGGTTCTTCATCGCGGCAGAGCTGCTAAATCTCATCCTGCATGCGGTGGCGGTTTGCGCGCCGGAGCGACGACATCTGCTCGCTTGGACCCCGACAATGCCGGTCTACTTCATCCTCGGCGCCATGGCCGCTTACAAGGCGCTCTATGAGATGATCGGTCAGCCGTTTTATTGGGACAAGACCCAGCACGGCTTTGCAGGAGAAGCCGCTACGCCTCCTCCTGCCGACGGGCTGCGTCCTGTTGAAGCCGGGTCATAAACGCGACCGAGATGTGATTGCGAAGCGCCTCGCCCGCCGCGTCTGCATCGCCGGCTTCAATACCGCGCACGATTGCGTCGTGTTCGGATTGCGCAATACTTGTCCGCCCCTGCGCCGCGAGCGATGTCGTCGCCATCAGCGCCATTGTCCGGTAGACTAGGTCAAGCTGCTGCACAAGGTAGCGGTTATGCGAGGCCAGATGCACCTGCTTGTGAAACCGCCGGTTTGCGCGGGCCAAAGCGGGCGGATCGTCGATCAGCGCATTGTCGGCCTCCACCATCTCGCGCAGGATCCGTTTTTCCTCTGTCGTGGCGTGCTGCGCGGCAAGCGAGGCGGCCAGCCCCTCGAGCTCCCGCCGAACGACGTACAGCTCAGCCATCTGGTTGTGATCGAGTGATGCAACGATCAGGCTCCGCCCGTCGCGGGTGAGCAGGCTTTGCGTCTCCAGCCGCTGCAGCGCCTCACGTACCGGGGTCCGCGAAACGCCAAATCTTTCGGCCAAATCGCTTTCCACGAGACGGTCACCGGGGCGAAAAACCCCAACATCAATCGCCTCTAGAATCATGCCATAGGCATCGGTTTGCTGGGCTGCCATTTGCGTACCTTCCTGTACAACGGTATACCGTAAGCATAGGTGGCGCCGCCTCTGGTGCAAGTCCTGGCGCTGCGTTATCCCTCGGGCATGCCGCGCACTGAATTTTTGCATGTCGATACGTGGGTTTTCGATCTCGACAATACGCTGTACCCGCCCGAAATGCGTTTGTTTGACCAGATCGAAGTGCGGATGACGGCTTGGGTCATGGATACGCTGGGCGTGGGCCGCGCGCAGGCGGACAAGTTGCGGGTCGATTACTGGCGCCAATATGGCACCACATTGGCCGGACTGATGCGCGAGCATGACGTGGACCCGGCCCCCTACTTGCACGCGGTACACGATATCGATTTTTCCGTGCTTTCGCCCGACGCGGCCCTCGCCGACCGGATCGCTGCCCTGCCGGGGCGCAAGATCATTTACACCAATGGCACCGCGCCGTACGCCCGCAACGTGACCGCCGCGCGGGGCCTCGAAGGCCTTTTTGACGCCGTCTATGGCGTTGAACATGCAGGGTTTCTGCCAAAGCCTGATGCAGCGGCGTTTGAGGCGGTCTTTGCCGCCGATGGGCTTGATCCCCGCCGCGCGGCAATGTTCGAGGACGAGCCGCGCAACCTCGCCGCGCCTCATGCGATGGGGATGCGCACCGTGCATGTGGCCCCTGCCCGCGCGGATGGGGCGCATATCGAGTTTCACACCGATGACCTGCCGGACTTTCTGGCGCGGGTCGCGGGATAGGACGGATTGCCGCCTTTTCGGCGCCCGCCGTATGACTACGTTTGCGCCATGACACATGATTTCGACATTCTGGTTTCGGGCGGTGGCGTTGCTGGCTTGTCAGCTGCGGCGGCGTTTGGCGCGGCGGGTTTTTCTGTTCTCTGCGTCGATCCGGCCCCGCCGATCACGGACCGGGATGCAGATGGGGCCGACATGCGCTCTACCGCGCTTTTGCAGCCCGCCCGGCGCTTGTTGGACGCGGCGGGCCTGTGGGAGCCGATTGCCGCGCACGCCATGCCGCTTGAGGTCATGCGCATCATCGACGCGGGCGGCGCAGAGAACGTGCCGCGCCGGACAAAGGACTTCCGCGCCAGTGACATTTCGGACCTGCCCTTTGGTTGGAACGTGCCCAACTGGGCCCTGCGGCGCGAGATGGTTGCCCGCCTTGACGCGCTGGAGGGGGTTGAGTTTCGCCCCGGCACTGGCACCGCAGACGTCCTGACCCGGGTGGGCGAAGCGCGGGTGCGATTGACAGATGGGCGTGCGGTCCGGGCGGCGATGGTGATTGCCGCAGACGGGCGCAATTCGCCGGTTCGGCGCGCCGCCGGGATCGGCGTAACAACGGCGCGCTATGGTCAGAAGGCGTTGGCTTTTGCAGTGACGCATCCCCTCCCGCACGAAAATGTCTCGACCGAAATTCACAGGACTGGAGGGCCGTTCACTCTGGTGCCGCTGCCGGACTACAAAGGGCAGCCGTCATCAGCGGTCGTCTGGATGGATGATGGGCCCGAACAGGTCCGCCGCGCCGCGCTTTCGCCCGAGGCGTTTGAAGCGGAATTGACCCAGCGCAGCTGCGAGGTGCTCGGCCCGTTGACGCTGGCCTCGAACCGGTCGCTTTGGCCAATCGTATCCCAGCGTGCCCAGCAGCTAACCGCCCAGCGCATCGCACTAATGGCAGAGACCGCCCATGTCGTGCCGCCCATCGGGGCGCAGGGACTGAACATGTCACTGGCCGACCTTCAGTCGCTGCTGGACCTCGCCCGCGCCCGGCCCGAAGCCTTGGGCGATGCGCAGATGTTGGACAGCTATGCCAAGGCAAGGCGCGGGGACATCGCGGTGCGTGTCGCGGGGATCGACCTTTTGAACCGCGCGAGCCAAGCCGAAGCCGCCGTGCTGCGCGACGCACGCGGCGCCGGCTTGCAGGCCCTCTACGAGATGACTCCGGTGCGCACGGGTGTCATGCGCCTCGGCCTCGGCGTGTAGGCAGGGCATTTCTTCAAAGAAATACCCTGCCTACAGTGCCTCGTCTACGACGCGTTCAAGACGCGCCACCGTGGCCGGCACATCGTAAAGCTTATCGATCCCGAAAAGGCCAATGCGGAAAGTGCTGAAATCCGCCGGCTCATCGCATTCCAGCGGAACGCCTGCAGCGATCTGGGTGCCCAGGGCCGCAAACTTGGCGCCCGACTTGACCTCCGGATCGGCGGTATAGCTGACCACAACACCGGGCGCACCATATCCGGGCGCCGCAACGGACACGATACCACGCGCAGCAAGCATCTTGCGGACCCCATCGCCCAGTTCCCACTGCGCCGTACGCATCCGCTCGAAACCAAATCGCTTGGCCTCAAGCATTGCGTCGCGAAAATCACGCAGCGCATCCGTCGGCATCGTCGCGTGGTAGGCGTGGCCACCAGCCTCGTAGGTTTGCATAATGCCGTGCCACTTCTTCAGATCGATGGCAAAGCTATCCGATGCTGTGTCTTCAAGCCGCGACACGGCGCGCTCGGACATCATCACGAGCCCCGCGCAAGGTGACGCGCTCCACCCCTTTTGCGGGGCAGAGATCAGCACATCGACGCCCAAGGCCTTCATGTCGATCCACGCACAGCCCGACGCGATACAGTCCAGCACCATGAGGGCACCTACGCCATGCGCCGCTTCTGCCAGCGATTTGATATAGTCATCGGGCAGAATGACCCCCGCGCTGGTTTCCACATGCGGGGCAAAGACAATGTCCGGCTTCGTCTCGGCGATTGCGGCCGCGACATCCTCGATCGGGGCCGGGGCAAAGGGCGCAGGCGCCTCATTACCCTGCATCCGTGCCTTGATCACACGCGTCTCAGACGTCAGCCCGCCTGCCTCGAAGATCTGGCTCCAGCGATAGGAAAACCAGCCGTTGCGCACCACGAGCGCCTTGCGGTCACGGGCAAACTGCCGGGCCACGGCTTCCATTCCAAAGGTACCGCCGCCCGGGATCAGCGCTACGGCATCCGCGGCATAGACCTCTTTCAGCATTCCCGAGATGTCGGTCATCACCCCGCGAAAGGCCGCGCTCATGTGGTTGAGCGACCGGTCTGTAAACACAACCGAAAATTCATCCAAACCCTTGGGGTCTACAGTGTCGAGCAATGCCATGGTGGTCCTCCCTTTACCGCTCGTTTACCCGCCCGCGGGCGGAGGCGCAAAGTCTACCTTGGCATACCGCCCATAGGACCAGGTCTTCGCTCTTCACTCAGCAGCACATTCGCCTCGACCTCGCCCGCGCCCGGCAAGGTCATAATGCGCCGGCGCAGAACTCGTTCAAAATCCGGCAGGTCGCGCGCCACCACCCGCAGCCGGTAATCGTAGAGCCCGAGCACATGTTCCACCGTCTGTACCTCCGGTATCGCGCGCACAGCGCGTTCGAAATCCTCAAGGCTGGCGCCCCCCTTACGCGCTAGTTTCACGCCCAGAAAAACCGTCACGCCAAACCCCAGCTTTTCCACATCAAGCCGCAGGCGCGGGGGGGCCAGTACGCCCGCTTCTCGCAGCCGCTTGATCCGCCGCCATGCCGCAGGCTGGGAAAGACCAACCGCGCGGCCAATCGCCCCGGCGCCCTGCCCCGCATCCTCGGTCAGGCGGCGGAGGATCGCCCAATCCGTGTTATCAAGCGGTATCATAGCGGCAACGCCTCCTCGGATTTGACCCGCGCCACATGCATCAAAGCCTCGACATCAGCGATATGCGGCAGGGCGAGAATACGCGTGCGGTAAAGATGCTGGTAATGGGTCATGTCGCGCGCGATGACCGACAGGCGCACATCGACCCGGCCCAGAAAGGTCTGGATCTCCACCACCTCCGGCACCTCGCGTGCCGCGTCCTGAAACTCGTCGAACGCGCGTGGTGCCGTCTTGTCGACGGTAATGCGCAGCGACACCTCCACCGCATAACCCAGCACGGCCCAGTTCACCTGCGCCGTAACTCCCTGCACAACCCCAGCTTCGCGCATCCGCGCTTGCCGCCGCGCCAGCTGCGCCTGCGATACACGCGCCCGATCCGCGAGCTCGGCGGGCGCAAGAGACGGATCTGCCTGCCATTGGCGCAAAATGCGCCTGTCGACATCGTCAAGCATGATTTCCTCGCTAAACGTGAAATTCACGCATGACTACCACGTCACTTGGCAAAAAAACACAAAAACCAACGACGACACCCGCGGAACGCCCCGATAAACAGCGCCCAGCATACCAAACCGGAGAGAGACTATGCGCGTTTACTATGACCGCGATTGCGACGTGAACCTCATCAAGGACATGAAGGTTGCAATCCTCGGCTATGGCTCGCAAGGCCATGCCCACGCCCTGAACCTGCGCGACAGCGGCGCCAAGAACGTCGTCGTTGCCTTGCGCGACGGCTCGCCGTCCAAAGCCAAAGCCGAAGGTGAAGGCCTGCAGGTCATGGACATCGCCGAGGCAGCGGCATGGGCCGATCTGATCATGTTCACCATGCCCGACGAACTGCAGGCCGAGACGTACCGCAAATACGTGCATGACAACATCCGCGAGGGCGCGGCCATTGCCTTCGCCCACGGCCTGAACGTGCATTTCGGTCTGATCGAGCCCAAGCAAGGCGTTGACGTGATCATGATGGCCCCCAAGGGACCCGGCCACACCGTGCGCGGCGAATACACCAAAGGCGGCGGCGTGCCCTGCCTTGTTGCGGTCGACAACGATGCGTCGGGCAAGGCGCTGGAGATTGGTTTGTCATACTGCTCGGCCATCGGCGGCGGCCGCTCCGGCATCATCGAAACGAACTTCCGCGAGGAGTGTGAAACTGACCTCTTCGGCGAACAGGCCGTGCTTTGCGGCGGCCTCGTCGAACTGATCCGCATGGGCTTCGAGACGCTGGTCGAGGCGGGTTACGCCCCCGAGATGGCCTATTTCGAGTGCTTGCACGAGGTGAAGCTGATCGTCGACCTGATCTATGAAGGCGGCATCGCGAACATGAACTACTCGATCTCCAACACGG
>JBCBCP010000088.1:0-9827 GCA_038530575.1 Pseudomonadota bacterium | reverse complement strand
CACGTGATAGTTGTCGTCCTTGGACCAGACCTTCAGCCGCTCTAGCGTTTGCGCCGGCCAGCGGTTCAGAAACGGGCGGATGTAGAACTCCATCGAAAACCGCTGCGTCGCTTCATAGAGCAGATCGAGCGCGCGCGCGCGATGCGCCTCTAGCCCGTGCCGTACAGCCAAAACGCCCGGAATGGCGTGGATGAACTTGCCAAAATCATCATCGCGCTGCGACGGGTCCAGCCTAGGCGGCATCGCGGCCTCCAGCTGATCAGCCATCTTGGGAAAATCCGCCGCCAATCGCGGCTCAAGGCAATCGACAAACCAGTCAAGACACTCCAGCAGACCCCGGTCCGAAACGCCCCCAAGCGCCTCTGCGGCAAACGCGTCACCATCAAAGCCTGTTACGCCCTCAGCAAACTCACGCCCCAGTTGCCCAAGGGTCTCAGCATTGAAGAGCTGGTCCTTTAGCGAAAAATTCGGCGTTGCCGCCACGCCCCGTGCCACCGCTCAGAGCGTTGCGTTGATGCCGCCACCGTCCAGCAGAATATTCTGCCCCACGATGTAGCCTGCATATTGCGAGCACAAGAACGCGCAGGTCGCCCCAAATTCCTCTGGGGTGCCATAGCGTCGACAAACCAGTCAAGACACTCCAGCAGACCCCGGTCCGAAACGCCCCCAAGCGCCTCTGCGGCAAACGCGTCACCATCAAAGCCTGTTACGCCCTCAGCAAACTCACGCCCCAGTTGCCCAAGGGTCTCAGCATTGAAGAGCTGGTCCTTTAGCGAAAAATTCGGCGTTGCCGCCACGCCCCGTGCCACCGCTCAGAGCGTTGCGTTGATGCCGCCACCGTCCAGCAGAATATTCTGCCCCACGATGTAGCCTGCATATTGCGAGCACAAGAACGCGCAGGTCGCCCCAAATTCCTCTGGGGTGCCATAGCGCCGTGCCGGGATTGTCAGAAACTTCGCTGCGCGCACCTCGTCCTGTGAGGTGCCTTCCTTGGTCGCAATCGACTGGTCGAGCATCGTGATCCGATCAGTGTCATGGGCCCCCGGCAACAAGTTGTTTATCGTCACGCCATGGGGCGCAACTTGCCGCGCGGTGCCAGCCACATAACCGGTCAAGCCCGTCCGCGCGGCATTCGACAGCCCAAGCTGCGGGATCGGCGCCTTGACTGATTGCGACGTGATGTTGACCACCCGGCCCCATCCACGGTCCATCATGCCAGGAAGGCAGGCCGTCATAAGGGCAATTGGCGTCAACATGTTAGCGTCGAGCGCGGCAATGAAATCATCCCGGTCCCAGTCGGTCCACATCCCTGGAGGCGGGCCGCCCGCATTGGTCACCAAAATGTCCAATGCGCCCGCGACCTCCAAAACTTTGGCGCGCCCGGCCTCGGTCGTAATGTCAGCGGCCACGGCATGAACCGTGCCGCCCATCGCGCGTAGGTCCGCGGCGGTGGACTCCAGGGCTTCGGCGCCTCGCGCGTTCAGCACGACCTCAACACCCGCTGCGACCAACGCTTCGGCACAGCCGCGGCCAAGGCCCTTGCTTGACGCGCAAACCAGCGCTCGCTTTCCCGAAATACCAAGGTCCATCGCAATCTCCCTCTGACGTCACCGACAGCTAACACTGCCCGGGTACCCGTTGCCAGCAAAAGGCCCGCCCGTTGACCCCAGGCTGCCACATTCATAATCTACCAAGGCTTCGGAGGTATCCAGCTTACATGACCCACGCACCTGCCCATATGCTTCCGGTTTATTCCGCAGACACGTTTGTGGTGAGCCATGGCGCGAACTTGGGCGACGCATTGTCATTTGCCGACGAGCTGGAGCTTGACGATGTTTATACGCTCGTCCCGGGCGCGGTGCCTTTGCGTCTGGGCCTGCAGCCGAGCGAGTCCGGCTTTACCGTAGCGCCGGGCAGTGAAGCTGGCCGTGAAGGTGCCACGCTTCACCTGGACTGTGCGCTGACGCTCATGTCGCCTGACGGGCAAACCACCGCCGCCATCGTACTGGTGGAGGTCGACGGCTCCGGCCACGTTGCAACGATTTACCTTTTGCCGCTGGTCCCACTGATGCCGCGCGCGGACTATGCGCTCGTCGGTATAGACCGGGACGCAAGCCTTGATACCTTTGCGCAGGTGGCCTGCGCCCGCTTTGTCCGAGGCACGCACATCACGCTGGCTTCCGGCGCGCAAAAACCCATCGAAGAGCTGCAGACTGGGGACAGGGTTTTGACCCGCGACGCAGGCGCGCAAGACATTCGCTGGATCGGTGCGTCGACCACGCGGGCGACCGGGGCGTTTGCGCCTATCCGGATTCGCGCAGGCGCGCTGAACAACACCCGCGATCTGATCGTCTCTCCCGAACACCGCCTCTTTATCTACCAACGCTCAGACCAGCTTGGCGCTGGCCGATCGGAGCTGTTGGTTAAGGCTCGCCATCTGGTGAACGGCGACAGCGTCACGGTCGAAGAAGGCGGTTTTGTTGACTATTTTCAGCTTCTTTTTGACACGCATCAGATCATTTATGCGGAAGGCATCGCCGCGGAATCGACGCTGATTGACACGCGCACCCGCCCCTCCGTGCCTAAGGAAGTCGCCGCAAAACTGACTGAGGGCACCAAGCTGGCAGATATCGAAGCGCCCGAGACCCTGCTGGATCGCCCCGACGCTGCCGAACTCTTGCGACGCGCCTCAACGCGCTAAACCGATCCTTCAAGGATCGGGGGCCGCGTTTCTTCGAAGAAACGCTTTACTCGGGCCCGTAGAAGAACTCTTCCCGGACGATCTTGCCATCCGCCACCGTATAGAGGCCGATCTCTTCCATGTCGCTGCGTTCGCCCGTGGGCTTGAAGGTCGCGCTGAGGCGAAAGATCACGGCGAAACGGTCCGGCGCATCCTCCGTGGCGGCATGGGGAAACGGGCCAAGCACCTCGCCCGAATGCACCTCAAAGTTCTCGTCCCACCAATCGTGTTTGGCGCTGATCCCGGCCTTGCCGAACGTCTCCCGGCCCGCGCCCTGGTCAAGCGCTTCGACCGACACCGCATCCTCGGCATAAAGCTCCTCAAGCGCCGCGCGTTCGGTGCCCGCCCGGCAATTTGCGACAAGCGCCGCGGCAACTGCTGATAAATCCATCTGGAACCCTTTCCCTTGCTGTTCGCCTCAGGTTGTACCGTATTACTGTGTCAGTTCTTGACAGCACGCGCGAGATTTCAGCGGACCATGCCGCCGCCCTGCGCGCCAGACGCGCCCGCCCGCTTGCCGCCTTGACCGCGCCCGGCTATAGCCCTGCCATGCTGGATAACACGCCCGAATTACCTCCCGAAATTGCCCGCCGCCGGACCTTTGCGATCATCTCGCACCCCGACGCAGGCAAGACGACTCTGACCGAAAAGTTCCTGCTGTTTGGTGGGGCCATCCAGATGGCCGGACAGGTCCGCGCCAAAGGCGAGGCGCGGCGCACACGCTCTGACTTCATGGCGATGGAAAAAGATCGCGGCATCTCGGTCTCCGCCTCCGCGATGTCGTTCGATTTCGCGGGCACGTCGGGCGATTTTCGCTTTAACCTTGTGGACACGCCCGGCCACTCCGATTTTTCCGAAGACACCTACCGGACCCTAACGGCCGTGGATGCCGCCGTGATGGTGATCGACGGCGCCAAAGGCGTAGAATCCCAGACGCAAAAACTGTTCGAGGTGTGTCGCCTACGCGACCTGCCCATCCTGACCTTCTGCAACAAGATGGACCGCGAAAGCCGCGACGTCTTTGAAATCATTGACGAGATTCAGGAAAACTTGGCGATTGACGTCACGCCCGCCAGCTGGCCGATCGGCGTGGGGCGCGATTTTGTCGGCTGCTATGACATCCTGCGCGACCGGCTGGAGCTCATGGACCGCGCCGACCGGAACAAGGTTGCCGAAAGCATCGAGATCAACGGGCTGGACGATCCGAAACTGGCCGAACACGTGCCGGCCAACCTTCTGGAGCAGTTGCGCGAAGAGCTTGAGATGGCGCGCGAACTTCTCCCGCCGCTTGACCCGCAGGCGCTGCTGGACGGCACGCTGACCCCCATCTGGTTCGGCTCCGCGATCAACTCCTTTGGCGTCAAGGAACTGATGGAAGGCATCGCCACCTACGGCCCCCAGCCGCAGCCGCAAAATGCCCAGCCCCGCCAGATCGGGCCGGATGAGACGAAGGTGGCGGGCTTTGTCTTTAAGGTGCAGGCGAACATGGACCCCAAGCACCGCGACCGCGTCGCCTTTGTCCGCCTCGCCTCCGGCCATTTTGAGCGGGGCATGAAGCTGACCCATGTGCGTACGAAAAAGCCGATGGCCGTGTCTAACCCTGTCCTTTTCCTCGCCGCTGACCGGGAACTGGCCGAAGAGGCCTGGGCTGGAGATATCATCGGCATCCCGAACCATGGCCAGCTGCGCATCGGCGACACGCTGACCGAGGGCGAGGCGCTGCGCGTCACCGGCATCCCCTCCTTTGCGCCTGAACTTTTGCAAGGCGTGCGCGCGGGTGATCCGATGAAGGCCAAGCATCTGGAAAAGGCGCTGATGCAGTTTGCCGAGGAAGGCGCGGCCAAGGTGTTCAAGCCAGCCATCGGCTCGGGCTTTATCGTGGGCGTCGTGGGCGCGCTGCAATTTGAGGTGCTGGCCAGCCGCATCGAGCTGGAATACGGCCTGCCCGTCCGCTTCGAGGCGTCGCAATTCACCTCTGCCCGCTGGGTGCACGGGGAGAAGGCTGCCGTCGACAAATTCACCGAGGCGAACAAGCAGCATATCAGCCACGACCATGATGGTGACATCGTCTATCTGACCCGCCTGCAGTGGGACATAGACCGCGTGGGCCGCGATTATCCCGATGTGACGCTGTCGGCGACGAAGGAGATGATGGTCTGACCCGCTGGGCCACCGTCTCGACCATTTTGGCCCCTGCGCGCGATGTGGCGCGGTTTGTCGCCTGGCATCTGAGCCAGGGCGCGCATCACATGACCATTTTCCTCGACGCGCCGGACCCGGCGCTTGCCGCGCGGTTGGCCCATCCCCGCGTGACCTTTCATCAGTGCGACGATGCCCATTGGACAGGTGCGCCAGACAAGGCGCGCACCACGCATCAGCGCCGGCAAGCCCACAACGCCACACGGGCCTACCGCCGCTCCACTGCGGACTGGCTGTTGCACATAGATGTGGACGAGTTCCTGCTTGGCGGCTTCAGCGCGCCTGCAAGCGACGCCGCCCGTATCCGCCCCGCAGAGCTTTTGATGGACGGGCCATGGCCGGACCGCGGCCTGTTCAAGAAGTCGCGCCGCGCCGCGGGCCTGTCCCGCGCTGCCCACGCTGCCCTGCATCCTCAGTTCGGCGATCTGGTCCCCGATGGCATGCTCAGCTACGGCGGCGGCAAGACTGCCCTGCGCACTGGGCTGAACGGTATCCGCTTTGGCCTTCATGACGCCACCAAGCATGGCGAAAAGCTGCACGCTCCTGTCGCCCCAGGCATGTTGATCGGCCACGCACATGCGCCCACGCGCACCACCTTCGATCAGCATCGCGCTTTCCGAGCGGCCCGAGGCTCCTACCGCGCCCATGGCAAGCCCAACGCCCTTGGCACGGCGCTAAGCACGCTGGAAGCAGACGGCCGCTTGCCTGATTTTCTTGAGGAAATCGCCGTCGCCAGCCCCGCGCGGCTTGACCTATATGCCGCGCGTGGCATGCTCGTTACAGTGGAGATGCAGCTGGATGCCAAGGTGAAAGACCTGTTCGGAGACGCCCCGATATGACCCGTTGGGGCCTTGTCGCCACCATTCTTGCAGAGCCTGCCGACATCCTGCGCTTTGCCGCTTACCACCTCGATGCGGGCGCGCACCGGCTCTACATCTACCTCGACGCGCCATCGGACGCCTATGACCTGCTCAAGGCCCATCCCAAGATCCGCCCGACGATCTGCGATGCCGCGCATTGGAAGAAGCTGATCGGAAAGCGCCCCCCGAAACACCAGGTGCGGCAGTCGCTGAACGCGACCCATGCCTATAATCGCCGGGCCGAGGTTGACTGGCTGATCCACATCGACGCCGACGAGTTTCTGGTGCCTGCCCAGCCAATCGCGGACGCCCTCGCGACACTTCCAGCAGATACAACCAGCGCCCGCGTGCGCCCCATGGAACAGCTTGCGGGCGCACCGGATGTGTTCAAGGCCTTCATCCCACCCGATGAAAACCGTGACCCGCTGGTGCGACGCCTATACCCGAACTATGGCGCCCATCTAAAAGGCGGGTTCCTGAGCCACGTGGCTGGCAAGCTCTTTGTGCGCTCCGGGATGCCGGACATTACCTTGCGCATCCACAACGCCTTTGAGGGCGACGCAATGCTGCCCCGCGCCGCCGAACTGGTGCAGATTGACCTCGCCCACGCCCACGCAAAATCATGGGACGACTGGTACGCCCATTTTCGCTACCGGCTGGAACAGGGATCGTACCGGCCTGAGCTGACGCGCGATGACGGGGCGTTGTCGATGCACGAGCTGTTTTCCTTTATCGAAGCCGAAGAGGGCGAGGCCGGCCTGCGCGCCTTCTACGCCGAGGTGGCAGAAGACAGCGCGGATCTGCGTGCCCGACTTGATGCCGAGGGCCTGCTGCGGATCCACGATCTGGATCTGGGAACCAAATTGACGCAGCATTTCCCCGATTTCAAAGGCTGATTTGACGGCGCACCCCCACCCTGCTATGCGCGGGGCGTGCGCGCCATACGGGCCGCATAGTGCTCGCGGGCAAAGGTCGTCCGCATTCCCCAAATTGCGGACA
The DNA here is from genome assembly GCA_038530575.1 of Pseudomonadota bacterium. Taxonomy (GTDB): domain Bacteria; phylum Pseudomonadota; class Alphaproteobacteria; order Rhodobacterales; family Rhodobacteraceae; genus JBCBCP01. Next base: position 3,029 of record JBCBCP010000088.1, on the reverse strand, counting down.
CACATGACAAAATTCTCTGATCTGAACCTGAACACCAAGGTGATGAAAGCCGTGGCTGAAGCCGGCTACGAAAGCCCCACGCCAATCCAGGCCGGTGCGATCCCGCCCGCGCTCGAAGGCCGCGACGTTCTTGGCATCGCGCAGACCGGAACAGGCAAGACCGCGTCTTTCACCCTGCCGATGCTGTCCCTTCTGGCCCGTGGCCGCGCCCGCGCCCGGATGCCGCGCAGCCTCGTGCTTTGCCCCACCCGCGAGCTCGCGGCGCAGGTGGCCGAGAACTTCGACACCTATTCGAAATACCTCAAGCTGAGCCGCGCCCTTCTGATCGGCGGCGTCAGCTTCAAGGAACAAGAGCTGATCATCGACAAGGGCGTCGATGTGCTGATCGCCACCCCGGGCCGCCTCCTCGATCATTTCGAGCGGGGCAAGCTGATCCTGTCGGATGTGAAGGTTATGGTCGTGGACGAGGCCGACCGGATGCTCGACATGGGGTTCATCCCCGATATCGAGCGCATCTTTGGCCTCACCCCCTTCACCCGCCAGACCCTGTTCTTCAGCGCCACGATGGCGCCAGAGATTGAGCGGATCACCAACACCTTCCTGTCCAACCCCGAACGGGTCGAGGTCGCGCGGCAGGCCACCGCCTCGGAGACGATCGAACAGGGCGTGGTTCTCTTCAAAGGCTCGCGTCGTGATCGTGAAGCGTCAGAAAAGCGCAAGCTCTTGCGCGCGCTGATCGATGCGGAGGGCGAAGGGCTGACCAACGGCATCATCTTCTGCAACCGCAAGACGGATGTGGATATCGTCGCCAAGTCCCTGAAAAAATACAAATATGACGCGGCCCCGATCCACGGCGATCTGGATCAGTCGCAACGCACGCGCACACTCGACGCCTTCCGCGGCGGAGAGCTGCGCATCCTTGTGGCTTCCGACGTGGCCGCGCGCGGCCTCGACGTGCCCTCAGTCAGCCATGTCTTCAACTTCGACGTCCCGGGCCACCCCGAAGACTACGTGCACCGCATCGGCCGCACGGGCCGCGCGGGCCGCGACGGCAAGGCGATCACGCTGTGCATCCCGCGCGACGAGAAGCAATTAGCGGCGGTCGAGGGTCTGATCCAGAAAGAGATCCCGCGCCTCGAGAACCCGCTGGGCGCAAGCACGCCGGAGCCAGAGGCCGAGACCCCAACCGAAGAAAAGCCGAAGCGCACACGCAGCCGGTCACGCAAGTCCGATGAGGTGAAGGCGGAGACAGCCGACGCGCCGGCGGCGACTGAGGCAGCGCCCGAGCCGCAAAACACCGAGGACAAGCCACGACGCAGCCGGGGTGGACGCGGCCGCGACCGCCGTGATGACCGCGGGCCGGACGTGGTCGGCCTTGGCGATCATCTGCCCGGGTTCATCGAGAAAAGCTTTGAGGAGCGGATGGCGGGGTAACAGTGGGTTATAATCCCACCCTTCGTAGGGTGGGGTTTTACCCCACCAGCGTCACGACAACCGGCTGACCACCACCGTCACCTCGGGTTTCTTGCCGATCTCGTCCTGAGTGCTCTTGCGCACAATCCGGCGCAGCGCCTCGTTCAGCGCGTCGTCATCGCGCATCGTCTTGGCATCGGCGCGGCCCACGAACTGGCTCAGGTCCTGCTCCAACACATCAACCAGCGGCGCGTTCGAGCCGCCCGTCTCCGGCAGGCCCATCAGCTCGACCCAGGGATCCCCCAGCGGCTCGTCCTCTTCATCAACGATCAGTGTCACCGTGACATGCCCGTTCAGCGCCATGCGAATGCGGTCGCGCACAATCCCATCAAGCGCCCCGATCTGCACCTTGCCATCAAGGTAGGTGCGCCCGGTTTCCACATATTCGGCGACCTTCGGCGCATTGCCGCTAAGCTCGATCATCATGCCGTTCACCGCAAGCACCCCCGTCCGCCCATTGGCCTGCGCCAACTTTACATGCGCGCGCAGATGCCGATGCTCCCCATGCATGGGGATCACGACCTGCGGATTGACGACGTTCTGCAGGGTTTCCAGGTCGGGCCGATTGGCGTGGCCCGACACGTGATACCGGCCCGAGCTGTCATCGACCACATCAACGCCCTTTTCCGAGAACGCATTGATGATGTCGATCACGCCGCGCTCATTGCCGGGAATGGTCTTGGAGGAAAAGAGGAACGTGTCGCCCTCCCGGACCTCAAGCCCCAGATACTTGCCGCGCGCCAGTTGCGCCGAGGCCGCCCGGCGTTCGCCCTGACTGCCGGTCACGATCAGCATCAGGTTCTCGCGCGGGATCTGGTTTGCGTCTTCGGGCCCGACGGTGCTGGGAAAATCAGTCAACACGCCCGTCTCAATCGACGCCTCGATCATCCGCCGCATCGCGCGGCCCAACAGGCAGACAGAGCGGCCAGCGCGGCTCGCGGCCTCGGCCAGTGTTTTGACGCGCGCCACGTTGGAGGCAAAGGTGGTGGCCACGACCATGCCGCTGGCCTCGGCCACAAGCGCCTCGATCTCGGGGCCAAGCGTCGCCTCCGACCGCCCCGGCAAATCGCTGAAGACGTTTGTCGAATCGCAGATCAGCGCCTTCACACCGCCCTTCGACACCTCAGCCCATAGCTCGGGGTCCCATGGCTCGCCAACCAGCGGCGTTGGATCCAGCTTGAAATCGCCCGAATGGATTACGCGGCCTTCGGGACTGTCGATTACAAGTCCCGCGCTTTCCGGGATAGAGTGCGAGATCGGCAGGAACGCCACCTTGAAGGGGCCAGCCTCCACTTGCTGGGGCCAACCTGACACAACGCGCACCACGTCCTCGTCGTGACCATGCTCTTCCATCTTGCGCCGCGCGATATTTGCGGTGAAGGGCCGCGCATAGACTGGAGCGCCCAACCGGTCATACGTGTGCGCGACAGCGCCCACATGGTCCTCGTGCGCGTGGGTGATGAACACGGCTTCGATGCGGTCCTTGCGCGCCTCGAGCCACGCGATATCGGGCAGGATCAGGTCGACACCGGGCGTGCCGTCCATGTCGGGAAAGG
>JBCBCP010000087.1:0-9995 GCA_038530575.1 Pseudomonadota bacterium | reverse complement strand
TTGATGATCCGCCATCGGCGGAAGTGCGGGCCGAGCTGGAGGCCTACTTGGCGACGCGCCCAGACGACATGCGCCCCGATCAGGTGCAGGTGGGCATGGCCTAGGATAGCCTATCCGGGCACAATCCCCTGCATTGCCGTCAGGAGCGCGCGGACCTCTTCGGTGCTGTTGTAGTGGCAGAACGACACGCGGACACATGATGCCTGCCCCAGCGGGTTCAGGATGTTGCCCGAATAGTGATCGGCCTTACGCACATGGGTACGGATACCTTGCGCGTTCAGTGCCGCAACGATGTCAGCCGCATCCATCCCGTCGACCCAGAAAGACACCAAACCCTCTCGGGCGGGGTTGTCCGGCCCGCCAAGGATGTGCACGCCGGGTAGATCAGCCAACCCGGCAAGGTTGCCCAGACCCTGAATGGCCGCATCCGTCAGAGCTTTCTCTTGCGCCTTGATTGCATGACTGGCGGCTTCCATCCGGGCGCGCGGTTCGTCCGTGTCCGACACCTGTGTGCCGAGCCATTCGAAGTAATCGGTGACGTCGGAAAAGGTCGCATACGCACCCGTATCGCGCGTGCCGAGCTCCCAGTTCTGCGGCGGGCCGCCGATGAGGGCTTCATGCGGCGCGGCTGTAAGGCGGTCGGACACCCACGCGACGCCATAGCCATGCCGCGAAAAGACCTTGTACGGAGAGACGACATATCCATCGATGTCATATCCGTCGATGTCGATAGCGCCATGGCACGCATGCTGGATTCCATCCACGATGATGAACGCCCCCGGCGCCTTGGCGCGGATGGCTGCCGCGATGCCGCCCACGTCCATTGCCATGCCTGTCACAGGGGACGTGTGCAGGATTGTGGCCACGCAGGTCTCTTCTGTCACAGCGGCGGCATAAGCCTCTGGCGTGACAAGGCCCAGCGCATCGTCATGTCCGATGCTGATGTAGCGGCGGCCCAGTTTTTCCGCCCAGTGTTGTGCCGCGCTGCGCGAGGCAGGGTGTTCGACGGTGCTGCCTGCAACATCGCCCCCGCCCGCAGCGATCGCATTCCGGATGAGGCGAAACAAAAGCTCTGTTCCGCTTTCGCCGACAAAAACCTGCCCGGTTGATGCGCCGAACAGAAGCGCCGCATCAGCTTTGGCCTTGGTGATCGTGGCTACGAGCGCATGGGCGGTCGCGTTGTCGCGCCCCTGATTGTCTGGAATGCCCGCATAAAACGCGCTGGTTTCTACGGCTGATTTCAGGGTGAGGGCGCCACCGGCGTTCTCAAAAAAGATACGCGTCCCGGACAGCGGGCACGTGTCGACATGCGCAAAGCGATTGCGGATTTCTGCAAAGAGGGTTGGGTTGGCTTCAAGCATTTAAATGGTCCGGTGGCTGGATGAGGATCGCGCGGAAGTCGTTCACGTTTGTTAGGGTAGGGCCGGTCACGACCTGCGCGCCGACCGTGGCAAAGTAGCTGTGAGCATCGTTATCCGCCAGCGCGTCGCGTGCGGCCTGATCTGTGCCAGTGAGGGTATTGGGCCCAATTAGCGCGCCAGCAACCTCGGCAGCACCATCGACGCCGTCCGTATCGCATGCAATGGCATGGATGCCCGCCGCGCCGTCGAGGGCCAGCGCGAGGGCTAGAGCGTATTCGGCATTCGGGCCGCCCACACCAGTGCCCGTCCGCGTCACAGTCAATTCACCGCCAGACAAAAGGATGGCGGGGCGATTCAGGCCGGCTTGCATCTGGCGCGCATGTTCGGCGTGCTCTGCGGCGACTGTGCGCGCCTCGCCTTCCAGCGCGTCACCTAGCAGGTGAATGTCGATGCCCTCGGCTAGTTTGGCGGCAGCGGCAAGGCTTTGGGCCGGCGCAGAAATGACGCGATTCTCAGTTGTGGAAAGCCTGGGGTCATCCGGTGCGATGACCTTTTGTGGCTCGCTCAAGCAGTCTGGAACGGACAGGCCAAGGCGCGCCATGATGGCCGCCGCATCGGCGGGGCAGGTGGCTTCGGCAACGGTAGGGCCAGAGCCGATATCGGCCGGGTCATCGCCCGGCACGTCAGAGATCATCAGGCAGAGCAAGCGCGCCGGATAAGCCGCCGCGGCAAGCTGTCCACCCTTTACCTCGCTCAGATGTTTGCGGACTGTGTTCATCTGCCCAATTGGCGCCCCAGAGGCCAAGAGGTCCGCGCCGATCGCCTGCTTATGTCCGAGGCTCAGCCCCGCACGCGGGGCGCACAAAAGCGAGGATGCTCCGCCAGAGATCAGCGCCAACACCGTGTCACCTTCGCCCATTCGCCGGACCAAATTCAGCATACGGCCAGTCGCATTTGCGCCTGCCTCATCGGGCACCGGATGCGACGCCTCAACGATGTCGATGCCTTTGCACGGCCGGGCATAGCCGTAGCGCGTGATGACAAGCCCTTCGCAAGGCCCCCACGCGGCCTCGACCGCCTCCGCCATGCGCGCGCTGGCTTTGCCGGCCCCGATGACAAGCAATCGCTCCGGCCGGTCCGGCAGGTGTTCGGCCACGCAGCGCATTGGATCGGCTGCCTCGACCGCGCGGTCAAACATCTCCCTCAGAAGCGTTTCGGGACGGATCACCGAACGCGCCCACCGAATTGCTCGACAGTGATACCGCCCGCTTCCAGCGTCTTGCGCACCGACTCGGCAATGCGAACCGCAGTGGGCGTGTCACCGTGCAGACAGATGGTGTCGATGGGCGTCTCTATATGTTTGCCACTGTCCGTGATGATCGCTTGCGCCTTTACCATTTCGACCATGCGCCGCCCCGCAACCTCTGGGTCGTGGATCACCGCGCCGGGGATGGATCGATCTACAAGTGTCGCATCATCATTATAGGCGCGGTCGGCAAAAATCTCGCAGGCGTAGCGGGCGCCCAGGGCCTCCATCGCCCGTTGTTGGGCTGTCGCGGCGAGTACCATCACGATCAGGCTGTCGTCCACCGACAGGGCCGCCTCGTAACAGGCCCTTGCCAGATCTTCGTCTTCTGACGTCATGTTGCCCAACGCGCCGTGTAGTTTCACGTGCCGCACGGTTGCCCCCATCGATGCTGCCATCCCAAGCGATGCGCCAACTTGCGCGCGGATCGAATTCTGGAGCGAACCGACAGGCATCTGGATCCGGCGGCGGCCAAATCCCTGAATATCGGCAAAGCCCGGGTGTGCGCCGATACCAACGCCGTTCTTCATCGCAATCGACATGGTTTCGGCCATCACGTCGGGATCGCCCGCATGCGCGCCGCAGGCGATGTTGGCAGAGGTCACGGTTTCGAGAAGGGCTGCATCGTCGCCCATTTTCCAGGGGCCAAAGCTTTCGCCCATGTCGGCATTCAGATCGACTTTCATGTCTCGTCTCCAGCGCGGACGGCTCCGCTTATCAAGTTGTAGCTTAGCAGGTCCGCGATTTGCGACGGATCGCGTGTGATCGGAGTGGCGCGGGCTGGCAGCCCCTTGCGCGACGTCGCCGCCTTGCGTTCGATGTCCTGCGCCTCGGCAAGTGTGACAAAACGGAACCGTAGGGTACCGCCAACGGGGCATTGTGCAACACGCGGAAGATCGCTGGGGATCACGGTGCCAATGCGGGGATACCCCCCCGTCGTCTGGCTTTCGCACATCAACACAAACGGGGTGCCATCGCCGGTAATCTGGATGTCGCCCGGCACAATGATTTCCGACACGATGGACCGCTGTGCCTCGGCCGAAAAGCCCGGCCCGTCATGCTGCATGCGCATGCCTTGTCGATTGGCCCGCGCGTCACGAGTAAAGGTTGTTGCCTCGAACCGCGCACGCGTTTCTTCCGGGAACTGACCCGTCTGCATCGAAGGGACAATCCGCACGGTGCCACCCGAAAAGCGGTCCGGCACGGGAAGAGCAAACCCGGTGCGCCCGCCAGGATCCGGCAAAACCTTCAGCACATCGCCGGGAGAGATCAAAGTGCCAAGACCTGCAGACATGTGCGCCCCGCGCGTGCCCATGAAACGCGGCGCGTCAAAGCCGCCCCCGACATGCAGGTACGCGTAGGTGCCACTGCGTGCGGCGCCGATCGTCAGAAGCTCGCCGGCCTGCAACTGGTGGCAGGCGTTCCAGGCGGCGGCGCGCTCACCAATCCGTGCGGTCATGTCCGCGCCTGTGAGCGCGATGCGTAAGGGCGCGGTGGCCTCAAACGTGCCGCCCATTCCGGCCATCTCGATCGCGGCAAGGTTCATATCCTGTTCCAGCAGCGCCGCACCTTCGGTCAACGCGTCGCCGTCTATAGCCCCGCCGCGGGTCAGTCCAAAGGCAAAATGCCCCGCGCGCCCGGTGTCTTGAAAGGCCGCTGCAGGGCCGATCGTGCGCACCACAAGGCTCATTCCGAGACCTCGAATGTTGCGCCATCGGCACCGTCTAGCCGGGCCAGCTCAGCTTCGCTTATCGGATCAAAGCGAAGCTCGTCGCCCGGCGACAGGGGAAATGGGGACTCTGCGCTGGGGCGAAAGGTTCGGAAATTCGTCTGCCCGACATGGCGCCAGCCGGTTGGCGTGTCGTTTGAAAACAAGCAGATCTGCCTTACCGCCGCGACAAGCGCACCGGCTGGCACGTTGGGCGTAAGGCCGGTCAGGCGCGGAATGTCCCAATGGGGCCCTAGCGTCCCAAGATACGGTTGACCCGGCGCGAACCCGATGGTGATGACACGCAAGGCGGTCTTGCTGATGTCTTCGATCGCCGCCATTTCGGACAGTCCTGCCGCATCTGCCGCGTCCGGCAACCCGGGGGCGAGGGCACCACCAAAGACCGCCGGTATCCGCCAGAGCTTGCGCCCCGCTGGCAACGGTGCGTCAAACCACGTGCGACTGGCCAGTAGCGCAGACAGGTCTGCCGTTGCGGCCTCGACATCTATTTCGGCAAGGTTGGCGCGGAAAAAGGCCGAGACGAGCGAGGTTGCGCTTTCCTCGACCCAAGGCGCATCAAACGCTGCCCGAAACGCCAGTGCCGCGCGGTTCGCCGCGTCATCCAGAGCGGGCGCAAAGGTGACAAGAAGGCCGGACAGGCCGACTGTCTGAATGCGAGGATAGTCGTGCATCGTTGTCACCCTATCGCCTTTCACGGGGCGTGCAATCGGAGCCAGCCATCGTCGAAGGCAAAAGCGCTCACGCCTGCCAATCGGGTGAGCCGGTCCAGCTCTGCCTCAAACGCCGCGTGGCGTCCTTTGCCCCATTTCACGCCCTGCTCGGGCCACAGGGCTTTCACCCGCAGAACGTCCTCGTTTCGGTGTGCCTTCATATCGACGCGACCCACGACGCGGTCCCCTTCGAGGATGGGAAAGATGTAGTATCCATAGCGGCGTTTTGGTTCCGGCACGAAAATCTCGATCCGATAGGTAAAGCCAAAGAGCCGCTCCGCTCGTGTCCGGTTCCTAAGTACGGGATCAAACGGGCTCAGCACGCGCAGGCGGGGACAGGGCGGCGCGCCGAGCGCAGGGTCCTCTGGCAAGTCAGGGCGGGCCAGCGCCTCGCGCGGAGTGCCGTCGGCCCCCACCACAGTCACTGGCATCAAACGGCCTTGCGCCACCTCGGTCGTGACCCACGACTTTGCCTCCGCCGGACGGATATGATCCCAGAACGCGGCCAGTTCCCCATGTGTGGCAAATCCCAATCGGTCCAGCGCGGCGTTGCAGCACCAGTCGATGGTTTCCGCCTCGTCCGGGACGGCGGTACGCAAACTGTCATCAATCACCCGATCCGTCAGATCATATCGTTTTTGAAACCCGTCGCGACCGATCACCGTCAGCGCCCCGGACCGCCACAGGTATTCCAGCGCTGTTTTCGATGGGTGCCAGTCCCACCAGCCGCCGGGTTTGCGCGGCTCGTCCGTGCCCAGATCAGCGCTGCAACACGGGCCTGTATCCCGGATATGGCGCAGCACGTCGCCCATCAGGTGTTCAAATTCGTGCTGGCGCCACTTTTTCCATCGCGCGCGCAGCAGATCCGCGTCCCTTTGCCGTCGCAGATGCCACCATGGATAGAACGCCTGGGGGATCATGGACGCATCGTGCGTCCAGTGTTCAAACAGCGCGCCGCCTTGTTCATACAGGCGCTTGAGATCCGCAGGGCGAAACCGAGCGCGACGTGAAAACAGGATCAGATCGTGCGCCCGTGCAACCGTGTTGATGCTATCGAGCTGCACAAAGCCAAGCCGCTTGATCAGGTGCAGAAGGTCAGCGCCTTTGGCCGGACCGGTTGGTGGCTCGAGCAGGGCGTGACGATCAAGGAAAACGCGCCGCGCGGCGCGGTTGTCCAACGTGTACCGGTTCACACAGGGCGGCGGCGGAGCGTGTCGCCATAACTGATTTTGGGTGTCAGCGTGATCTTTTTTGGCTCTTCTCCGTCGGTGTGGTCCCTGATGATCTCTGCCGCGGCGACCCCAATCTCGCGGCGGCAGGCATCCATGGTGGCGAGCCGCCGCGGGAGTCCTTGCAACAGTTCGACCCCGTTAAAACCGGCCAGCCCGATCTGACCTGGTACATCAATGCCTTGGTCCAGCAAGTGAAGCAGCCCGCCCGCACCGATCATGTCGTTTGAATAATAGAGGAAATCGAGTTCCGGCGTGCGTTCCAGCATATCCGCCGTCATCTCGCGCCCCTTGGCCAGAGCTGATCCGCCGGAGTAGAAAGCCCGGTCCATGATCTCGATCCCCGCCTTGGCAAGCCCCTCGGTCAGCCCTTCGAAACGCTTCCGTGCCCGGTGGTCGAGCGGCATCTTGGTGCCCATGAACCCGATGTTCCGGTAGCCTTGCTTGAGGATTGCACGCGCCATTTCAAGACCCGCGCGGCGGTGGGAAATTCCGACCATGCTGTCCACGCAGCGCCCGTCGGTGTCCATGATCTCGACAACCGGAATTCCAGCGTTCTGCATCATCGCCCGCGCCGCATCGGAATGTTCAAGCCCGGCGACGATCACGCCAGACGGGCGCCACGAGAGCATTTCGTAGAGAACCCGTTCTTCCTTTTCGGGCAAATAATCGGTCACGCCGACGACCGCCTGAAGCGGCGTTTCGTCCAGAACCGAGTTGATGCCGCTCAGTACTTCGGGAAAGACCAGGTTCGACAGTGACGGAATGATGACCGCAACCAGATTGACGCGCTGCGAGGCCAGAGATCCGGCGATCTGGTTCGGCACGTAGCCAAGCGATTTTGCCGCTTCCAGAACCTTTTCACGCGTTGCCTTGCTGACATCCCCGCGCCCGCGGAGCACGCGGCTGACGGTCATTTCAGACACGCCGGACGCCTCGGACACATCGCGGAGGGTGAGCGGGCGGCGGGGTGGGATGGTCACTGTCGGTGGTCCTGTTGTCGTCTTTTCAGAAGGTTAGACCGCCTGCGCGGCAATGTCCAAAGCTGGTTGTCTCAGGTCGATGGCTTAGTCCTTGGCGTAGAGACTGCACGAGATGATGTGTGCCTTGAGCGCGTCCAACGTCTTGTCCCCGCGCGCGCCGCGGGTTGAGAAGGTGGGAATGTCATCGCAGATCGAGCCGATCTTGAGCCGCTTGGCATCGGACCTGCCGCGACAGGACTGGAGGACGATTTCATCGGACTCAAGAAACACCGCTGAACTCAGATCCGGGTCCACCCGCGAGACATAGGCATAGCCATCCGCATTCTGTTTGCGGTCGCGGAGGTACGCGCCCAGCGGGATTCGCCACAGGACGGTTTGATGCATAACGACAGTGCCGTCATCGCGCTTGACCTTGAAATCCCGCCCAAAAGTGAAATTGCAGAGCTGTTTGGTCGTCGCGCCCTCTTTTGGGAACTTGGCGATGTAGCGATTGAAAAGGGCACCGCCATTCGACAGCTTTTCCCGGATCGTGAAGTCTGACCCATAGGCGACGCGCAGCGCTGTCATAGTTGTCAGGACTTGGTCCTGCGCGGCGGAGTCCACGATTTCGCGGATGGTGGGTTCGCCGTCCCGGGACGCCACCTGACCAGACGCGGCCGAAGATGGCGCGTCGTTTGCGGTCATCGAGAATGGCGCGGCCACCAGGGCCGCGTGGGTCAAACGTGGGGAGGCTGCGCGGCCTGCAAGGATATCAGACGCCGTCGATCGGTAAGACGCGGTTGGCTGCTTCGCCGTGGGTTCAAGGCGGTCGAGCACTGCATCGCACGCGGCGTCAAAGCGGTCGACGAAACACGCCCGCAGATCCAGGTTGGCAGCGAGGGTATCAAGTGACTTTCGCTCGTATTCCGCAAATTCCACTCTGTTTCCAACATCCGTGGCTACCAATTTGCGGGCCTGCGCACAGGCGTCCTTGGGGGCGTCGGCCATAACCGGTGCCTTGTAGCATGCCGTAATCATCTGGCGTGTCTCAGCGGGCAGGTCGTAGTGCCCCGCATGCCAAGGGTAGAGGTCAGGATAAAAGTAATCGCCGACGGGCGGCTTCGCGAAAATCACCTGTTTTTCGACCGTGGATGCGGGCAGGCATGATAGGCGGATTTCCCGAAACTTGGGCTGGCTTTTCAGCCCTGCGCCATCATCGGAATAGCCCAACATGGCGGCAAATCGGGCACCCTTTGAGCGATAGGGCAGGACCATCCGTTTGGCCAAGTCCCAGTCACCGAAGACTTTGAAGAGATGGCCCTTCAGTTGGATGGCTGTTTGGAATTCCGGGGTGACGACCTGACACCGTTCGGCCAGGGCGGCCGGGGTTGAGCCAACAAAACCAGCCACAGCAAGCACAAGGCAGGTCGCCAACCTGGCAAGCAGGCGTTGCGTTGAGCGCGCTGTGTTCGTCATTTCCTGTCACCGTGCTGCGAGCGATTTACCATGGACCGTAGCCATACCGCACAGACGACACCACAAATTTCCTCTGGCGCGTTGGTCCCGGAATTCTCATAAAGCTAGCGTGCGGCCCCGTGGCTCAACTGGATAGAGCAGCCCCCTCCTAAGGGGCAGGTTGCAGGTTCGAATCCTGCCGGGGTCGCCATTTTTCATTCAGGGTGTCGTCGCAAGGTACGCTTCGATCAGGGGCATGGCGGTTTGCTTGAACCGCGTCTGCCTCGAACCGGCGCCAGGTTCATTTTGACGTTTAATGATCCATCCAAGGTAGCTGAGCGCGCGGATGATGTTGAATTGCGGCAGCAGCCCTGTATCGAGGGGACGAATTCGGCTGTAGCCGGTCAGCATAGCGTTCTCCAGCGCGGGGTAGTCAGGCTCTGCCCTATTTTTGAGAAGTGTCGTTGCGACATCAAACAGGCGATACCCAAGGCCGCAGTCGTCAAAATCAATGAGGCCGAGTTCGCCGTCGTCAATCGTGATGTTCTCACGCCGCATATCCGCGTGGATCAAGCCATAGTCTAGATTCGCCTTTTCCAGGTCTTCTTGCAGCCGTTCGCGCACAATGATGATGCGATCTCGCTCAAGCGCCGTCAGGCCGGGGTTTTCCCAAAAGCGGTACCAGATCGGGTTTTCCCCAGCAGCCCGTCGAGGTTCTAGTGTTGCCTTTCGAAACCGCTCGGCATGTCCCACTGATCGGAAACGAGATAAACCCGGGCCATAAGAGCCCCGATCTGCTCAAACGTGCCTGCGCGACCGGCGAGGGTGAGCGGCGCCCCCGTTGCCCCAAGCGGGCGGCCGCTGAGCCACGTCAGAAGATTGGCGCGGTATCCTTCAACCTCAGTCAGATGTGTGTTGGCGACCGTCGGCACCGGGGCGGGCACAGCAAGTCCGCATGTTTCGAGGTATTGCATCCATGACAGTTCTGAACGGATCATGTTGTCCGTTTGGTAGCCGGGCCTGTGCAAGCGGAGCGCAAAGCAGCTCCCGCGGGTGTCGGTTACACGGAAGACCACGTTTTCACGCTGCGCGATCAAAACCAGTTCGGTCGTGTCAGGCGACCAGTGTTCCAGCGCCTGTTTCGCGATGTCTTCGATCACTGCAGCGGCACCCGCGCGAGCACCGCGTCCAATGTATCGATCAGCACATCCGCATTTTCACGCGTGAACTGAATGTTGGGGCG
>JBCBCP010000086.1:0-10552 GCA_038530575.1 Pseudomonadota bacterium | reverse complement strand
GGTCATTGATCACGATGGCCACGGCCTGATCGTACAGCGCGTCCTCGCCATCGGTGTTCCCGCCAAGACCCAGAACCGCGTCTATGCTGCTCGCGTTTTCCTCTTCCGGCCCGTCTACAACGCCGCCCACGTAGTCGGGCGGACCAAAGGCTTTGAGGTGGCGCACGATCTCTTCGACTTCCTCATCAGAGACAAACGGCCCGTGGCAGCGGGTGATCTTTGCGCCGCCGGCCATGTAGAGCATATCGCCCATGCCAAGGAGCTGTTCCGCGCCCATCTCGCCCAGAATGGTGCGGCTGTCGATTTTCGAGGTCACCTGGAAGCTGATCCGGGTGGGGAAGTTCGCCTTGATCGTGCCGGTGATGACGTCGACCGAGGGGCGCTGCGTGGCCATGATCAGGTGGATGCCGGAGGCGCGTGCCATCTGCGCAAGACGCTGGATGCAGGCCTCGATCTCCTTGCCCGCGACCATCATCAGGTCGGCCATTTCATCCACGATCACCACGATGAAGGGCAGCGCGACGGGCTGGATTTCCTCGGTCTCGAACACCGGATCGCCGGTTTCATCGTCAAAGCCTGTCTGAACCGTCCGGCTGAACATCTCGCCCTTGGCCAGCGCCTCGCGCACCCGTCCGTTGTAGCCTTCGATGTTGCGCACGCCCATCTTGGACATCTTGCGGTAGCGTTCCTCCATCTCTCCCACGACCCATTTCAGGGCGACGACGGCCTTTTTCGGGTCGGTCACGACGGGGGACAGCAGGTGCGGGATGCCGTCATAGACGCTGAGTTCCAGCATCTTGGGGTCGATCATGATCAGGCGGCATTCCTCGGGGGTCAGTTTGTAGAGGAGGCTCAGGATCATCGTGTTGATCGCCACCGATTTGCCCGAACCCGTGGTGCCCGCGATCAGGAGGTGCGGCATCTTTGCGAGGTTCGCGACAACCGGGTCACCGCCGATATCCTTGCCCAGCGCCAGCGGCAGCCGCTGATTGCTGTCGCCAAAGTCGCGCGCGCCGAGGATTTCGCGCAGCACAACCTTTTCGCGGTTCTCGTTGGGCAGTTCGATGCCGATCACGCTGCGGCCCGGCACTGTGCTGACACGGGCCGACAGGGCCGCCATGGACCGCGCGATATCGTCGGCAAGGCCGATCACGCGGGAGGCCTTGAGGCCCGGCGCTGGCTCCAGTTCGTACATGGTGACGACGGGGCCTGGGCGCACGCTCACGATCTCGCCCTTCACGCCGTAATCATCCAGCACGGATTCGAGCATCCGCGCGTTTTCCTCCAGCGCCTCGTCGCTTAGCTGGTGGCGCGGCACGGCTTGCGGTGCCTCCAGAAGGCCAAGTGGCGGCAGCTCGTAGGCCATGCGTTCTTCTTCAAAGCCAAGGCTGGGTTGCGCTTCGGCCTTGGCGCGGGTGCTGGGCTGCACCGGCTTGCGGCTGGGCTGCTGAACCTGGATCTTGCGCGGCTCTGCCACGGGCAGCGGGGCCTCCGGCGCGGGGACAGGGTCTGTGAGCGGCAAGGGCTGTTCGATTGGCGCAGGCTCTGGCGATGCCTCAGTGCGGCGCATCAGGGGCGGCTCTGGCGGCAAGGTGGGGGCGGCAGGCTCGGGCGTCTGCACGATCAGCGGATCCGGGCCGCGACCCCGGCCTTTGGTCAGCGGCGCCTCGGCCACCATGGCGGGCGCGCTGCGCACACGGGCCTTGATCACGTCGGAGATCTTGGCCTTGATCCGTTCGTCCCCGGGGCCTTCGCCCACATCAACGTCTGAGTATTGTTCGATCAGTTCCGGCTCGGGCATCACAACCGGATCAGGGTCAGCCCGGCGCACCAGTGACGGCATACGGGCCAGAATCCCCGGCTTGGCCTCGGGCTGCGGCGCCTGCAGGGGGGCGATCGGTTCGGGCGCTTCCGCGCGCGCGGCTTCACGTGCGGCCTTTGCCTCGGCTCGCGCGGCCTGTGCGCGCCCGGCTGCGTGCATCGCACCGCGTGCGCTGCGGCCCAAAAGCGTCATCGTCCAGGCATAGACCATGATCACGCCAACCAGCATGAACCGTGCGGCGCGGATCAACTCGGCGCGGGTGAAGCCCAGCACGAAGGCAGCGGCAACAAGCACACCAATGCCCATCAGCAGTGACATCGTCTTGACCGCAAAGGCCGACCCGATGGGCAGCGCGGTCAGGATCACACCCATGACCGTGTCGCCAAAGAGCCCGCCCAGGCCGAAGGAATGGGTGCGCAACCACTCTGCTCCCGGCTCCAGCGTAGCGGCATAGATCGAGGCAAAGGCGATGACGATGGGCGCAAAGATCAGGCGGCCGAGCCACCGGTCCTCGCCCTTATGCAGTGCAAAACGGACACCCCAGACCAGAAACACGGCGGCAATGCCCCAGCTGCCCCAGCCCACGATCATGAAGAGCGGGGCGGCAATGGATGCACCAGACGTGCCCAGCCAGTTCTGGACGGGCGCGTTCGTGCTCACCAGCCAGTTCGGATCGTCGGGCGTATAGCTCCAGATCATCGCAGCGGCCAAAAGGCCAAGCACGATGAGGCCCACACCCAGCAGTTCCTTGCCGCGCCGTTCGACCTGTTCGGCCACCCGGCTGTCCAGCAGCGGATCGCGGTCCCGTGTCTGAAATGCCATGTCTGCTTTCCTCTCGTCTCAGTCCGCGTAAAGCACGTCGCGGATCGCCTTCAGGCCCCGCTCCGTCTCTTCATAGGAGGCGACAAGCGCCACGCGGATATAGTCATGCCCGGGGTTCTCTGCCCCGTGTCCTTGCGCCAGATATGCGCCCGGCAGAACGCGCACGCCGCTTGCCTGCCACAGCTTTAGCGCGGCGGCCTCGCCATCCGGCACCGGCAGCCACAGGAAAAACCCGGCCTCCGGCGCGGCATAGCCCGGCACATTGCCAAGGACGCGGTCCGCCAATTCGTATTTCGCACGATACAGCGCGCGGTTTTCTTCCACGTGGGTCTCGTCCGACCAGACACGCGCCGCGGCCATCTGCAGGGGCAGCGGCAGGGGCGCCCCGGCATAGGTGCGCAGCTGCAGCGCTTCGCGGATGCAGGCCGGCCCGCCAGCAATAAAGCCCGAGCGCAGGCCCGGCAGGTTCGACCGCTTTGACAGGGAATGAAAGGCCACCACGCGTTCGGGGTCCGCGCCCATCTCGTGCGCGACCTGCAAGGCGCCCGGGGGCGGGGTATCGCGGTAGATCTCGGAATAGCACTCGTCGGCAAAGATGCGGAAATCGAAACGCTCGGCCAGATCGAACAGCTTGGCCCAATAGTCGCGAGAGGCCACGGCCCCTTGGGGATTGGCCGGTGAGCAGATGTAGACACCGCCGCAGCGGGCCAAGGTTGCCTCATCCACCGCGGCGAAATCCGGCAAGTGGCCGGTTTCAGCCGTGGCGGGCACAAAGACCGGCTGCGCGCCCACCGACATCGCCGACAGCATATACACTTGGTAAAACGGGTTCGGCATCAGCACCACGTCGCGCCCTTCGGGCACCAGCGCCATGCAGATGTTGTAAAGCCCCTCGCGCGTGCCGTTCAGCGGCAGGATCTGCGTGCCGGGATCATAGCTGACATTGTAGCGGCGCTTGAGCCACTCCGCGATGGCCGCGCGCAGTTCCGGCGCGCCCTCGTTCGGGGGGTAGCGGTTAAAGCCTGCCGCGTGCTCGGTGATGACATCGGTGACCCATGGCGGGAAGGCGTGCTTGGGCTCGCCAATGGTCATGTGCACGATATCGCCGCCCGGCTCGTGATGATCGAGCAAGGCGCGCAGGCGCGGGAATGCATAAGCCGGTAGGTTCGAAAACCGCTCGGGAAACGTCATGAAACTGCCTCGGGTTCGGGATCATTAACGTCCCGTTTGCGCAAGGATACCCCAGCCGAGTCCGGGCCGTCCAGAAAAATGACCAAAGCGGGCGGCACCCGTGTCTTTTTCGCAAGGCCTTTCAGGTGCGCAGCGCGGTCTCCGCTGCCGCGCCAACTCGCAGCAGCCGCTCTTCCATGTGCGGACCCGCCATGAACATGATGCCGCAGCTTGGCGTGCCGGTGGGCAGGGTCAGGGCGCACAGGCCCAGCAGATTGCCGATCCGTGTGTTGCGCAGGGCCAGCAGGTTTTCGGTTTTGTAGTAGTTCTCTTCGGTATTCAGGCGGTTCAGGTTGGGCGGCAGGATGGCTGAGCTGGGCAGGATCACCGCGTCATAGCCCGCCGTGGCCGCGTCATAAGCCTGCCGCGCGGCCTCCAGCCGTGCCCACCCGGCCACGTAATCGGGTGCGGAGACATCCCGGCCCAGCCGGAATCGTTCGAGGATTTCGGGGAACATCTTGTCCGGGTCCGCCTCGATCACGTCCTTCCACAGCCCGTAGGCCTCGGACGGGATCAATGCGCCGGTCATCGACATAGCGGTCTGGACCGCTTGAACCTCGATCGTTTCGACATGCGCGCCTGCTGCGGACAGTTTTTCCACCGCCGCCTCGAATGCCGCGCCGGGGGCATCGCGCATGTCGTCCATCGCCACCGTCTTCAGCACCGCCAACCGCGCCCCTCGCAGGCTGGCGCCCCGCAGATCGGCGGGCTTTTTGCCTTCCATCACGCTTAGCAGCTGCGCGCAGTCTTCGACGCTGCGGGCCAGTGGGCCAATGGTGTCGAAGCGCAGGGCCAGCGGCACGACTCCTTCCAGCGTCAGGCGGCCCGAGGTCGTCTTGAGGCCCGTCAAATCGTTCCAGGCCGAGGGGATCCGCACCGAACCGCCCGTGTCAGATCCGATGCCTGCCACCGCAAGGCCAAAGGCGACCGAAGCCGCCGCCCCGGAGGACGAGCCGCCCGGCACCGCGTCCGCATCGTTCACGCAAGGCGGCGTGGCTGTCATCGGGTTGTAGCCAAGCCCGCTGAAAGCCAGCTCGCTCATATGCGTTTTGCCAAGGCAGATCAGACCCTTGGCCGTTGCCGCCGCCAGAACGGTCGCGTCCCGATCCGGCACGCGGCCTTCAAGCAGGCGTGATCCAGCCTCAGTCACGATGCCGGCGGTATCGAAGAGGTCCTTCCAACTGATGGGCACCCCGTCCAGCAGGCTAAGGCGCATGCCCTCCCGGGCGCGCTGCGCGGCTGCCTGCGCTTCGGCCATGGCGCGGGCGCGGGTCACGCGGGCATAGATCCGGTCCTTCAGCGCGTGCGCCTCAATGGCGTCCAGATAGGCCTCGGTCAGCGCGACGGGGTCGATATCACCCGCGCCGATCCCGCGCCCCAGATCGCTTGCACGTGCCCAAAGCCAGTCTTGCATGCCCGTCTCCTTTGCCTTGGCAAAACGGTAGCGACGCCGCAGCGCATGGACAATCCCCGGGGGGCGGCCATATTGCCCGGCATGAGCACGCAGGCACATATCGCAATCGTCGGCGGCGGGCTGAGCGGCCCGTTGATGGCACTCGCGCTGTCACAATCGGGCCATCAGGTCACGGTCATCGACGCAAAGCCCGAAACGGTTCGCCGCAATGCCGCGTTTGACGGACGCACCTACGCCGTTGCGTTGACCTCGTGCCGCCTTCTGCAAAACCTTGGCCTGTGGGGGGCGCTGACCGACACCGCCCAACCGATCCTGCGCATCAAGGTCAGCGACGGACGCGTAGGCACTGGCCCTTCGCCGCTTTGGTTGGGTTTCGATCATGCCGAGATCGAGGAAGGCCCGATGGGCCATATGATCGAAGACCGCCATTTGCGCCGGGCCCTGCTGGACGCGATGGCCGCCTCGGACGCGATCACGCACCGCGCGGGCGATGCGGTTGTCGCGCAGGAGGCGCGGGAAAACGGGGTTTCGCTCTCAATGTCAGGGGGCGAAACGCTGGAGGCCACGCTGGTGATCGGCGCCGATGGCCGCGCCAGCGGGACCGCAGACCGCGCCGGGATCAAGCGCATCGCGTGGAGCTACGACCAGACTGCTCTTGTCGCAGCCATCGAACATGAGAAACCGCACGAGGGCACTGCGCACCAGTACTTCATGCCGCCGGGCCCGCTCGCAATCCTGCCGCTGACCGGCAATCGTTCTTCCATCGTGTGGAGCGAGAAGGCCGAGACCGCAGCCGCCTTCATGGCGCTAAGCGACGCGGATTTCTTGACCGTCCTGCGCCCGCGCTTTGGCAGTTTTCTGGGCGAGATCAACCTGGCCGGCAAACGCTGGTCCTACCCGCTGGGCCTGACGCTGGCACAAAAGATGGTGGCCGAGCGCACCGCGCTGATTGGGGACGCGGCCCATGGCGTGCACCCCATCGCGGGGCAGGGTCTGAACGCTGGCATGCGTGACATCGCGGCCCTGGCCGACATAATCGCAGGCGCCACCGCGCGTGGCGAGGATATCGGCAGTGCGGGCGTGTTGCACCGGTATGAGGAATGGCGCCGGTTTGACAATACTGCGCTGGCCCTCGCGACAGACAGCTTCAACAGGTTGTTCTCAAACGACAACCCTGTGTTGCGCGCGATACGTACCTTGGGCCTTGGCGCGGTGAATGCAGCGCCCAAGCTGCGCAGAGGGTTTATCCGCGAGGCGGCGGGGCTGACCGGCGAATTGCCCGCCTTGATGCGCTAGTCGAGCTTGCGCGCCTCACTGTCCAGCATGATGGGAATACCATTGCGGATCGGGTAGGCGACGTTTGCACGCTCAGAGATCAGCTCTTGCGTTTCGGCATTATACCGCAGCGTGTCGCCGGTTTGCGGACAGATCAAAGCTTCAAGCATACGGCGGTCGATATCCGCGCTCATTGCATCAGCCCCTCGTCCTGCCCCCCGCGCATGGAATACTCGATCAGCGTCACCAGAGTTTCGCGCCGCGTGCTGAGCGACGGCGCCTCCAATAGGGCCTGCTTATCCTCGGCATCGAAGTCGAGCATCATCGAAAGCGAATTCACCAGCAACTCGTCATCCGCCTCCTTGAGCGTTTGCCAATCTGTCGACAGACCGCGCGCCGTGAAATAGCGGCTCAGCAAGTTCAAGAACGGCTCACGATCAAAACCCGCATCCTCTTCGGTCGCGCCGCGGTCCCGCTCAAAACCATCCCAGTTCACCTCACACCGGCGATAGGGTGTGAAACCGTCAATCTCCGACACGACGCGAAAGCGGGAAATGCCGGACAGCGTGATCAGATAACGGCCCTCTTCGGTCTCGGAAAACTGGGTCACCCGACCTGCGCAACCGATGGTGTGCAGGCCGTGCCCACCCCGCCCCTCGACCGCGTTGGGCTGCACCATCCCGATCAGCCGCGCGTCTGTCTTCAGCGTGTCATTCAGCATCTGAAGGTAACGCGGTTCGAAAATGTGCAGCGGCAGGGTCGAGCGCGGCAGAAGCAGCGCGCGCGGCAGCGGAAAAACCGCGATCGTATTGGGAAGCGCCTGTGTCATATGACGCAAGGTAGTCCGGGCCTCAGGTCAGGCAAATATCATCGAACTGAGCTTGCGACGCCCGTTCAGCACCACCGGATCGTTGGGCTTGAGCGCGTCGAAGATCGTGAAAAGCTGCGCTTTTGCGGCGCCTTCATTCCATTCGCGATCCGCGCGGAACAGCGCCAGAAGTTCGTCCACCGCCGCCTCTGCATCGCCAGCGGCATAAAGCGCCTGCGCCAGGTCATAGCGGGCCTGATGGTTGGCGGGGTCCGCCTCAACCGCGGCGCGCAGCTCGGCCACGGGGCCAGCATCTGCCGCTTGGCGGGCCAGGGCGAGCGCGGCGGCTGCGGCCTCAAGCGCGGCTTCGGTGCTGATCTCGGCCGGGGCGCCGTTCAGGATCGCTTCGGCCTGATCAAGGTCCTCGAGCGCGATATGCGCCCGCACCAGCCCGCCATAGGCGGCGGCGTTGTTCGGATCCTCGCCCAGAATGGCGGCAAAGGTCTGGGCTGCGTCAACCGCGGCCCCAGCCTCGAGCATCTCTTCGGCAGCGGCGACCGCCTCATCAAGGCCGCCGGACGCGTCGCCGCCTGACTGCTTGACCAACCGGTCGACGAATGCGGCGATTTCGGACTGCGGCACGGCGCCTTGAAAGCCGTCGATTGGCTGGCCTTTCCAGAAGGCATAGACCGTCGGGATTGACTGGATCTGAAGCTGGCCGGCGATCATCTGGGCCTCGTCCACGTTGACTTTGACCATCTTGACAGCGCCCCGCGCCCCGCGCACTGCATCTTCCAGCATCGGGCCCAGCGTTTTACACGGGCCGCACCACGGCGCCCAGAAGTCGACGATGACAGGCACGTCCTGGCTGGCTTGCACCACGTCCTCCATAAAGGTCGCTTCGCTGCTGTCCTTGATCAGGTCCGCATCTGCGGGCCCGGCGCCGAGGTTCAGGTCCATCATCTCGCTCCTTGCGTGTCTTGCCCGCTATATGCGCCCCTGCGGCCGGGATTCAAAGGTCGAATGTCGCGAAAACCGGGGCGTGGTCGCTTGGCTTGTCCCAACCGCGGGCGTCGCGCAGAACGCGGCTGGAATGCGCAGCGTTTGAGATGTCCGGCGTGGCCCAGATATGATCCAGCCTGCGCCCTTTGTCGGCAGCATCCCAATCCTTCGCGCGATAGGACCACCAGCTGTACAGCTGCCCCTCGGGGATGTCCTGCCGCGTGATGTCGACCCAGCGGCCCGCGTCCTGCGTCTCGGCCAGATGGGCGACCTCGATCGGTGTGTGGCTGACCACCTTCAAAAGCTGCTTGTGGGACCAGACATCGTCCTCGCGCGGGGCAATATTCAGATCCCCCACAAGGATCGCCCGCTCGGGCCGGTCTGCATGAAACCAGTCGCGCATGTCGGTCAGGTAGTCGAGCTTTTGGCCAAATTTCTCGTTCTTGTCCCGGTCCGGCACGTCACCGCCCGCAGGGACGTAGAAGTTATGCACCGTCACGCCATTCTCGAGCCGCGCCGCAACGTGCCGCGCGTGGCCGAGGCCTGCAAAGTCCATCGCGCCAACCTCTTCCAGAGGCGTGCGCGACAGGATCGCGACACCGTTATACCCCTTGTCGCCGCGGGCGACCATGTGCGGGTACCCCAACGCGGCAAACCCCTCGCGCGGGATCTTGTCGACGGGGCTTTTGCACTCCTGCAGGCAGAGCACGTCCGGGCCTTCCTCTTCCAGCAGCTTGCACACGATCGGCTCGCGCAGCCGCACCGAATTGATGTTCCAGGTTGCCAGTGTAAACGCCATGCTGCCCTCCAAAGCTCGGCGCACCCTAATGGGGCAGAACACAGCTCTCCACCCCTTCTACGTTCCAAAATACTTGGCCATGCCTGCAAATCGCGTGGGCCGCTCTTGGCGTTTGGCGACCCCAGTGTCGAACACCGCCATTTGATGCGTCGGACTAAGAGCGTTTTCTGGCTTCAGCGGCGACCCTGTCGTCTCGAATTGATGGATTAGCCTTCGGTGGGTCCTGCTCGGGACAGACAGGCGGAAAGGCGTTGCCAGCGCGCACGGGGAACGACAATCTGACTACCAGAAATGCTCATCTGGCAAAGTCGGCTTCGCCTATTGATGCGCACACGAACTCGGGGGAGAGACTATGGCCAAGACGATGGAATACTGGTTCACATGCGGGTCGACCTACAACTACCTCACAGCAAATCGGATAGAGAAGGCAGCGTCGGCGTCGGGCGTAGATCTTGTATTGCGGCCCTTTTACTTGGGTCAGATCTTTCGCGAGGCCGGCTTTTGGCCCTTTCACGCCGATACGCCCAAGATGGACTACATGTGGTACGATATTGGGCGCACGGCGAAGAGCGTGGGTTTGTCGCCAAAATTGCCGGCGCCTTACCCTTGCCCAGAGACTGATCTTGCAAACCGCATTGCTCTTGTGACGATCCAGGCGGGGCACGGCCTGGATTGGGTCAAGGCGTCCTACCGGGCCTGGTTCGAAGACGGCCTGCATGTCGGCAGCGCCGAAAACCTAGCATCAAGCCTTGGCCGCCTTGGGCTAGACGTTAACGCCACTCTGGCCGCAACTGAGGCTGCGGATAAAGATCTGCAAGCATATACAGATCGCGCAAAAGCACTGCGTATCTTTGGCGCACCGACTTTCGTGGTCGGAGAAGAACTATTTTGGGGCAATGACAGGTTAGAGCAAGCGCTTGCGGCCGCGTGACGACTTTGGCGGCATGATCGGCATCTGTCTAGGGCAACGGCTTCGTCCGCGGAACGGACCCACAGGATTTGCGGATACGGCCAAAACCTTTGGGGGTGAGCCTGAAAGGCGAGAGGGCATCGCCCCCTGCGCATTTTCGAAAATTCGCCCTCCGCAAAAAAACGCCGGGCACAAAGGCCCGGCAAGTCCAACAGGGAGGTGCGTGTAGGGTCCGACACGCGGCGGGTAAGTGCATTACGCATGGCCCGAGGGAATGGATCCATGCGCACTGCAAAAAATTTTCAGGCGTTCAGCTTGTAGCCCCCGCTTTCGGTCACCAGAAGGCGGGCATTCGACGGGTCCGGCTCGATTTTCTGGCGCAGACGGTAAATGTGCGTCTCAAGCGTGTGGGTCGTGACCCCGGCATTGTAGCCCCAGACCTCGTGCAGCAGCACGTCGCGGGCCACCAC
>JBCBCP010000085.1:0-10618 GCA_038530575.1 Pseudomonadota bacterium | reverse complement strand
GACGGAACGTTCCTGCAGAAACTCGGCAGAGATCGCGCCAATCTCGCGGCGGAGGTCAGCTTCGGTCGCTGTCTCCAGCGCGGCAAGGTTGAGGTTGTCGAGCAGAACGCGGTGCAGTTCGAGCTTGATCTCGCCCATCCGCTCTTTGCGCTTGCGTTCCTTGTCGGCAGGAGCCGCCTGGGCGGCGGCCTTTTGCGGGGCCGCACGCCGTGTGACAGTCGGTGCCGCTTCCGGCACGGGTGCAGCGGCTGCTGCGGCCGCGACTGGGCCAGGTGCGGCTTGCGATTTTTTGTATTTCGAGAACATCGGCGAAGCCCCCCTTTACTCGTTCAGGCCGCCTTGGCGGGTTCGGATTTCAGATCGTGGATCGACATGGCAAGTTTGGCGATATCGCGGCGCAGCGGGTTCTTTGCCGCCGATTCCGCAAGCGGCAGACCGTGATCGGCGCCCTGGGCAACCGGCTTGCCACCATCGGGCAGCTGCACCTCGATCGAAATCTCGAGGCTTTCGGCCAACCGCTTCACGCGGCTTTTCCCGCTCAGATCCGTAAATTTCGGCGCGCGGTTCAAAACATAGCGCAGCTTTTCCACGGGCAGATCTTCGGATTGCAGCGCACGCTTGAAGCGCAGCGTGTTCTGGGCCGAGCGCATGTCCTGTTCGATCGTTGCGAAATAGACATGGGCCGAGGTCAGCACCGTCTCGGTCCACTGCACAAGCGTTGAGGGCATGTCGATGACGACGTAGTCAAAATGCGCTCGTGCCATGCTGATCACCCGCGAAATGTCTTCCGGTGTGACCAGATCCAGAGGCAGCATATCGGTGGGCGACGTCAAAACCTGCAGCTTTTCGGCATGTGTCACAAGTGACTGGCCAAAGATCTCATCATCCATCGTTTCGGTGTCCGACAGCATCTCGTAGACCGCCTCGCGACGGGGCAGGTCGAGATAGGTCGCAACTGCGCCAAACTGCAGGTCCAGATCCAGAAGGCAGACCGTCGGCGCGTCATCGCCTTCAATGCTTGCCAGCTCCCAGGCAAGGTTCACCGCCAGCGTCGTGGCGCCGGTGCCGCCTGACAGCCCGTGCACCGCGATGACAGCACCTTCCTTAGCGCTTCCGGCCTTGAGTTGCGGTGCGGACGCCGCAGGCTGCGGCACATCTGCTGCGCGGACGCGGTCGATGGCTTGTTGCAGCTCGCCCTCGGGTAGCGGGTAGGGGACAAATTCGTCGGCGCCTTGGCGCAACAGTTGATGGAGCGCGGCGGGCGTCACATCTTCGGCGATCAGGATCACCTTGATGCCACGCTTTTTGGCCTGGGCGATGATCTCACCCATCAGGACAAGGTTGTCCTCGTCCATATCGTCAATGGCCAGCGCAATGAATGTCAGCGCCTCGGCCTCCGGCTGGCCAAAAAAGGCAATCGCTTCGGCAAAACCGAGATCGCCCCATGCCTCGCCCAGAACGGTTTCCATATCCTCGATCAGAAGATCGAAATTCTGGACATCGCGGCTAACCGTGCAGGCCACGATGGGGGTTGTTTCGGGTTGGGGCATCACACCGCTCATTACCAATCGTCCTTTTTATAAGGTCCGAAAGGCACTACCCGTTTGGGTTTAAGGGATCGTTCATGCCTTGCGGACCTCGTCCGAACCGCGAAACGGTCGGGACGCAACTGTCCTGTGGCATCTTAAGTGGCGGGAAATCTGGGCGGAATTTGGGCTGAAACGCACCAATATTGAGGTATCGGTGCGTGCCAGTTTACTGTTCGGTGCGCAGGTCCGCGCCTGTCACGCCGGTCAGCGTGCTTTGCGCTTCGGCGCTTTGAACATAGTCGCGATAGATGATCTGGGCGTATTTGCCGTCGAGCACCGACGGATGACTTTGCACAAACCCGCTCACCTCGGTCACGGTGCGGCGATTACGGCGCTCGCGGCCCTGAGTGACGATCAGGGGCTGTGTTTCACCAAAGCTCACTACGGCTTCCAACCGGTCGCGCGAAATCCCGTGGCGCGTCAGAAAGTGGACAACGGCGTTGGCGCGACGCAGGCCCAATCGGCGGTTATAGGCGGTTGAGCCGACCGCATCAGTATGTCCATAGACGGTAAAGCGCACCTCGGGGAACTGTTTGATCCACCGCGCCTGATCGGCCAGCGTGGCGCGGGCGGCGGCGTCAAGCGTTGCCGAATTGAACGCAAAGTTAACCGTGGTCAGCACCTCTTCGGCAAAGCGGTTTGCCAGGTCCAGCGTATATTGACGCTCGCCCGTCATGATCATAGTGTTGTTCATGGTGGCGTCGCCAAAAAATCCGCCATCCACGACCGCGCCCGCCTCGCGATAGAACTGGGTATAAATCGGGTCGGACGAGGTGCAGGCCGTCAAGGCGATGACGCTCGCACCCAAGAGGTATTTTGCATAAGCCATTGTCTTGCCTGCCTCTTTATCCGGTCAGTCCATTACGTAGCCATAAGAGCCCGAGAAGTCTTGCTTGGCAACCTCGCCTGCGGCGCCCTTTTTCGGGGTGCGCGTGCCTGCGGCAGTGCGGCCGAACAGGAACAGATCGCGCTCCGATGGGGGCTTCACGCGGTCAGTTGGCAGTGCCAGTGCTTCGCCGCGGGTCGGGGTAACGAGGTGCGTGGTGATGATGATCACCAGCTCAGTCTGGCTGCGCTGATAATTTGCACTGCGGAAGAGGGTGCCCAAAACCGGCACGTCGCCCAGCCACGGCACCTGGCCGCTCAGATCGGTGAAGTCGTCTTGCAGCAGGCCTGCGATGGCAAAGCTTTCGCCGTCGCGCATTTCCACCGTCGAAGATGTCCGCCGGGTTGAGAATGCAGGGATAGCGATACCACCGGTGTCGATGGAGTTTGCCGGATCGACCGATGACACGGACGCCTCCAGCTGCAGGTTGATCAGGTCCTTGTCGACGACGGTCGGGATGAAGTTCAGACCGATACCGAAGGGCTTGAATTCAATGGTAATTGTATCATTGTCTTGCGCGACCGGAATGGGAAATTCACCGCCCGCGAGGAACTTGGCCTCTTGGCCCGACAGGGCGACCAGGTTCGGCTCGGCCAGGGTCCTCACAACGCCCTTTTGCTCCAACGCTTCAAGCAGAAGCCCGACCTGCAAGTTACCGGCGTTGAAGCCAAAGAGGATGGCGCCTTCGCTTTCAGGCGTGACCGTCACCGGGGGGGTGATGGAGTTGTTGCCGTCAAGGAACGTGCCAGTTTCGCTCTCGACCCCGAGATCGCCGCTAAAGAGGCTGCCCGAGATGCCCAGCGAAGAGCTGAGCGATTTGGACACTGTACGGTTCATCTCTGCGAAACGCACTTTCAGCATAACCTGCTGCACGCCGCCGACGCTCATCAGGTTGCTGACGCGCCCTTCGGCGTAGCGTTCGGCCAGATCCAGCGCACGCTGCAGACGCGCGGCCGAAGACACGGTGCCCGACAGGACGATCCCGTCATTTGCGGTGCGCACTTCGATCTTTTCGCCGGGCAGAATCTGCCGCAGGCGTTCCTTGAATTCCGACACGTCTGCTGCGACGCGCACATCCACGTTTGTGATCAGGCGCCCGTTCGCATCAAGCAGCGTCAATGTCGTCAGACCCGGCGATTTGCCGAGGACGTAGATGGTGCGATCAGACAGCGACGAGATGTCGGCAATCGCTGGGTTCGCAATGCTGAGTTCCGCAAATGGCGTGTCGCTTTCCACGACTACGGCCCGGTTCATTGGAACGCTTAAGGTGCGGGAGGTGCCCTGCTTGACCACGCGAAGGGTGTCAGCCTGCGCAGGAGCCGTAAATGCCAATGGCGCGGCGCTTAGGGTCAGCCCCAAAAGGGCCGCCTTCATCAAATCCGTCAATGTCATGTGACCTGCCTTTATGTCACGCCTCAGGTGCGGATCTTGTGCCCGCTATGTGACGAACATGCCCTTGATCGCGATTTTAATCAAGAATCAATGCTCTAGCGCATGGAATTTATGTGGATAACTGGCAACAGAAACGGGGCCGCGCTGAAGCGGGCCCCGGTCAAGTCTCTGTTAACGCGTTAGTTTGTGCAGGGGATCGGGATCTCGACCACCTCGGCGCCGCGGCGCGTGCGGATCGTGCAAACCTGCTCTTCGACCTTCTCAGGCACTTTCGCTTCTTTCACCTGAATACCGAGGAGCTGCTGTTGGTCGATTTCGATCGCGCCAGCGATTGTTTCGTCATCTGCACCAACCAGCGACAGCGTCAGCCGTCCGGTTGACTGCGCCTGGGCCAGTGCCGCGACCTGGCCAGGCTTGACGGCGACTGTTACGGTCTGCGCGATCGTGGCCTCGCTCAGATCGCCGGCAGCGCTCTGGTCGACGGCGATCAGCTGGATACCGGCTTCGATAAGCTTTGTGAGTTCTCCACGGCTTTGCTCGCGGCCCATGTCGACGCGGCCGGTCCAGTAGACGTCGACCCGGTCACCGGGGCGCAAGAACCCCGACACGCCGCTAGCGACGTCGACCTTGATCGTAAAGGCGCGCATGCCGCGTTGAAGGCTGCTTGTGATACCGGCACTTTCGCCGGGGGCGGTGACCTTCACGGTCATGATCGCCTCGTCTTTTTCCATCGCGCGAATGACGGTGCGCAACTCTTCCTCACCTTCCGGGAAAAGGGTGCCGTCCGCCAGGAATGTGCCTTCAGGGATGGCGTTTTCGGGCCATGCGACCTTGCGAACGTCTTCCAACTTCAGCTGTTCGCCGTACTTCAGCGGCCGTTCCGCAACCCAAACGTCAACCGTGGGGACGATCCGTTGCGCGGCCGCGCGTTCTTTTGCCAACGCCGTCTGGTAGGCGCCGATATGGTTTTTGGCCATGTACACCGCTCCGCCCGCCAGGGCGACACCGGCTACTAATACCAGTCCAAACACAACTCGCATGGTCTACCTCATTTAAGTGCACCTGCGTTTCAGGTGCTGTGTGATCTCGTTGCAGCGTAAGCGCCAAATATGGCGAGACCGTGGACGCCACGCGGCTAAGTGGTGACGAAACGGATCAAATTCGGCGGATCTGCATGCGCCGCCGAGGTCAGGATCAGTTCGGGTCCTGCGCCTGCATGAACGTGTCGGTCTTGGTCGTCAGCCCCAAAGAGGCGGATTCCATCGCGACAACGATCGCAACAGCCATTGCGACCAAACCTGCACACAAGACGACCCAGTCGACGGTGATGGCTCCGGCTTCGTCCCGGCGGAATTTTTGAAGAAAACGGCTCATGTGATGCCTCGTTTGCTTACTGATTACCCGGATTTTGATGCGAAAGGGCCGCGCCCTGCGTGCAGGACACGGCCCCTTGCGATCACGTTGCGGCCCTCAGGCCAGTCCCGGTCGGGACAAGACCCTTAGTTCGGGTCCTGTGCCTGCAGGAACGTGTCGGTGTCGGCGGTCAGCGTGGTTGCACCGGTTTCGATCGAGGAGTAGGCGGCAACTGCCAGGCCCACGACTGCTGCGGTCAGCACGACCCAGTCAACCGTCACGGCGCCGTTTTCGTCTTTGCGGAAGTTTTTGATGAACTTGATCATTGTAGTGTCCCTCCAGAGGATCCTTAAGTTTGCGTTACTACCCCGCCGTCCGTTGTGAGCCGCTCTCTCTCTTTGGCTCTGTCCGACTTGGTATGAGCATGTTTTGCCTTTGGACTGGGGCAGCAATTGGGCCGCAAATGGCTAAAGTCGCGGCCACGCACGGTTTTTTGCGGATATCCATTTAAGTACCTGATTATAAACGGAATAAAAGTTCAGAATTTATCAACACATTCGGATTTTGTGTGGGAATCGCACCATTTGAGGCAGCCTTGCCACATTCCGGCGCGGTTTTTCGTGGGTTGAGGCGCGATTTTCTGCGATACTGATCTCAACAATAAACGGCACGAGCAGGCCAACGATGATGATCAGACATGTAACGCTGTGCGCGGCGGCGCTTTTGCTGTGCGCGCCAGAGGGTCGCGCAGAGACGCCGCCTCCATTTCCCGAATTTTCCGCCAAACGTGTAAAGCCGCCAAAAGCCGGTACAACAAAACGCATAACGGTACAGATCGCGCCGCAGGCTCCGGCCCAGGCGGCTCCGGCTGCTACAGGTGCCGCCCCAACGCCGGGCGCTGCAGGAAACTACGACTGGTTCTGGGACGCTGTGTCGCCCGATCTTGCCGCAGGCGGACCTGGACGACTTGATGTGGCCTTAGGCGCGCTCTCGTCGGCGCGCAGTCCGGTGCCTGTGCCCCGCCTTCAGGTGATGCAGGACGTGGCACGCGCACACGGGCGCGACATTCTCGTGTCATCCGTTGGAACGCAGGTATCGCCGGCGCTCGTCCTGGCGGTGATGATGGTGGAAAGCGGGGGCGATCCGGCGGCGGTCAGCCGCGTCGGGGCGCAAGGGCTGATGCAGCTCATGCCAGCGACGGCGGAGGAGTTTGGCGTGGCAGATGCGCTGGAGCCGCAGGACAATATCCGCGGCGGCGTGGCCTACCTTAACTGGCTCATGAAGCGATTTGACGGCGATCCGATTCTGGTGCTGGCGGGCTACAATGCTGGCCCCGGGGCGGTGCGCGATAATGGTGGTGTCCCACCATTCCCCGAAACTCGCGATTATGTGCCCAAAGTGCTGGCGGCCTACAAGGTCGCGCGCGGCCTCTGTATGACGCCGCCCCAGCTCATCTCTGACGGCTGCGTCTTTGCGGCGATGAACTAAGTACGGGCGAGAAAACCGACACGGTTTTCCGGCGCAGCTGCCGCGGTCACGCCGTCCCGATCAAGCGGTGCAGGCCCCTCAGGGCCGACGCTTATACGTTAAATGCGTCCGCCCAATCGGGGTGTTTGCGCCGCTGCGCGTTCACGAAAGGGCAGAGCGGTACAATTTTCCAACCTTCCGCGCGGGCGGCAGTCACGAGGTATTCAACAAGTGCAGCCCCGGCGCCCGTGCCGCGCAACGCGTCCGGCACGCCGGTATGATCCGCAATGCGCAGGCCAGGGGAAAGGATCGAAAAGGTCAGTTCGGCCTCGTGACCGTCCGACACGAGAACGAGGCGCCCCTTCTTGTCGTCTTCCTCGCGGATGATCTGCCAGTCAGACAAGTGTGGCTTGCGTGGCTGCGCGCATCTCGTCCTCGGTGACGCCATCCGCCAGCTCGACGATCCTCAAGCCACCCTCTACCACGTCCAAAACGCCAAGGTTGGTGATGATCCGGTCAACAACGCCCGCGCCTGTCAGCGGCAGGGTGCATTCCTTCAGCACCTTGCTTTCGCCGTGTTTGTTGGTGTGGTCCATTACGACCACCACGCGGCCTACGCCGGCAACAAGGTCCATCGCGCCGCCCATGCCCTTGACCAGCTTGCCCGGGATCATCCAGTTTGCAAGGTCGCCGTTCTCGGCCACTTCCATCGCGCCCAGGATCGCGGCCGCAATCTTGCCGCCGCGGATCATGCCAAAGCTGGTGGCGGAATCAAAATAAGAGGTGCGGTCCATCTCGGTTATGGTTTGCTTGCCGGCATTGATCAGGTCGGGGTCTTCCTCTCCCTCGATCGGGAAGGGGCCCATGCCCAGCATGCCGTTTTCCGACTGCAAGGTGATGTCCTTGTCGCCGACATAGTTCGCCACCAGCGTCGGAATGCCGATGCCCAGGTTTACGTACCAGCCGTCTTCCAGCTCTTCCGCCGCGCGTGCGGCCATCTGATTGCGATCCCAAGGCATAGAGGAGGAGCCCCTTATTCGTCGTTGATGTTCTGTGTCGCGCTTGCGGGCACGTCGATGGTGATGAACGAACCGGCAGCGCCGCGGCCGAGTTGCAGCGTGCCCTCAAGACCTTCGATCAGCCCGCCAACAATGCGCCCTCCGATGGTATCCGAAGACGGCCATTCGACGTCCGAGGGGATCCCGACGCCGTCGTCTGAAACGATCAGACGCAGCCCGCCCGCGCTCAGGCGCGACATGCGGACCTCTACAAGGCCCATATCGATGCGGTGGAAGGCGTGCTGGAACGCGTTGGTGAGCAGTTCCGACAACACGAGACCCACCCGAGTCGCCGTTTCGATCGGCACCTGCATCGGTTCAATCTGCAGCGACACGCGGACGCCCGAGCGGCCCTCGATATGCGCGATGGCGGCCGCGAGGCGGCTCAGGAAGCTGCCCATCTGGATCGTGTCGCGGTTCGACTGCGTCTCGGACAGCTTCATTTCTTCGTAAAGAAGCTGCAGCGTCTCAATCCGGCGGCTCAGCGCATTGAAGTCTTCGGGGACGCTTGTCGTACCGGCTTGCTGCCGGATCATCGAAATGATCATCGACAGGTCCGCCTGTACGCGATTCTGAATTTCGATGAGTTGCGCGTTCACCTCTTCGGCGTTGCGGCTCAGGTCGCCGTTCCCCAGCTCTTTTTGAATGCCGATAAAGAACTGGGTTTTCCCGTCCTCGTCATGGATCGGCGCGACGATCAGGCGGTTCAGAAACGCCTCGCCATTGGCGCGGTAGTTCTGGATATCTACCGTGACTGTCTCTTCGGCTTCGATCCCTGCGCGCAGTTTATCGACGTCGGTCTTGTTTGTGTCCTCGCCCTGCAGGAAACGGCAGTTGCGCCCGATGGAGGCAGAACGTGCATAGCCGCTGACCCGGGTGAAGGCTTGGTTGACGTAGACGATCGGATTGTCCTCCAGATGCGGGTTGGTCACCACGATCGCGACTTGCGCGCGGCTGAACCCCTCAAAGGACTTGTCGTCTTTCAGCAGTGTTTCGACCGTGTCGGGCATGGTCAAATCCCTGTTTGTTTAGGCGGCGCGGGTTGTGCGCTGCTCAATGCGTTTCTCGTGTTCGCCCTGTATCAGGCGATGTACGTAAATGCCGGGCAAGTGGATGTTGTCGGGGTCCAGGGTGCCGACGGGCACGATTTCCTCGACTTCCATCACGCAGACCTTGCCGCACATCGCTGCCGGCGGATTAAAGTTGCGGGCTGTCTTGCGGAAGATCGCGTTGCCCGTCTCGTCTGCTTTCCAAGCTTTGACGATGCTGAGGTCGGCAAAGATGCCGTGTTCCATGATATAAGTCTCCGTCTCCCCGTTGGGGCTGACGAAATCCTTGTGGTCCTTGCCATCGGCAATCACGGTGCCAACGCCGGTGCGCGTGTAAAAGCCCGGAATGCCCGCACCACCCGCGCGCATCCGCTCCGCCAGCGTGCCTTGGGGATTAAACTCCAGCTCAAGCTCGCCCGACAGGTACTGGCGCATGAATTCCGCGTTCTCGCCCACATAGGACGATATCATCTTTTTCACCTGCCGGGTCTGCAGCAGAATGCCGATGCCAAAATCGTCAACGCCTGCGTTGTTCGAAGCAAAGGTCAGGTCCTTGGTGCCCGCCTCCTTGATCGCGTCCAAAAGCAGTTCAGGGATCCCGCACAGGCCAAAACCGCCTGAGGCCACCAGCATGCCGTCGAACAGCAGACCGTCCAATGCCTCAGCGGCAGAGCCATAGACTTTCTTCATGTTGAACCTCTTGTATCGTGTGGCGTGCCTGAGCTGGCCACGTGCGCGCGTTACCGTGTGTATGCCGCCGCGTACGGGGCAAGTCAAACGAATGTGCCCCAAAAACCAGCATGCGCCATACGTCATGGGCGCGGCTGGCTCGGACGTCATTTCTTGGCGGCGGGTTTCTTTTTGGCGGTCGTCTTTTTGGGCGCGGCCTTCTTGCGCTTGCCCTTGGCGGCGGCTTTGGCGTCCAGCAGATCGACCGCCTGTGCCATCGTCACATCGTCAGGTTCTACCGTGTCGGGCAGGGTCGCGTTGATCTTGCCCCATTTGACGTAGGGGCCGTATTTGCCCTTCATCACGTCCACCGGCGCGCCATCTTCCGGGTGCTCGCCAAGGCTGCGCAGTGGTTTGGCTGCCGCCCCGCGCCCGCCGCGGCTGGCAATCTTTTCGGCCAAAAGCTGCACCGCGCGGTTCATGCCGACGGTCCAGACCTCGTCGATGGATTCGAGGTTCGCGTTTGTCCCGCCCCGGTGCGAAGTGCTTTCAGCATGCTTCAGGTAGGGCCCATAGCGCCCGATATTGGCCCAGACCATCACGCCGTCCTCGGGGTGCGGTCCGATCTCGCGCGGGAGCGACAGCAGCATGACTGCCTTGTCCAGCTCAAGGCTTTCCGGCTCCCAATCCTTCGGGATGGACTGGCGCGGGGGTTTCTTGTTTTCTTCGGTTACCGGGCCGCGCTGCACGTAAGGGCCGAACCGGCCCTTGAAGACGCGGATCTCGTCGCCATTGTCCTCGCCCAAGAGCTTGCCTTCGGGCGGGATCGCGCTGGCCTCGGCTTCGGGATCGGGCGGGCCGAAGGGGCGGGTGTAGCGGCACTCGGGATAGTTCGAACACCCGATGAACGCACCGCCAGACCGTGCTGTGCGCATGCTCAGCCGTCCAATCCCGCAATTGGGACACAGACGCGGGTCGCTTCCATCTTCGGTGGGCGGGAACAGGTGCGGCTCGAGCACCTCGTTGATCTTTTCAAGGACCTCGGTGATCCGTAGGTCGGACGTCTCTGCGATGGAGGCGGAGAAGTCGGCCCAGAACCGGCCCAGCACATCCTTGTAATCGCGCGTGCCAGCCGAAATATCGTCCAGCTCTTCC
>JBCBCP010000084.1:0-10712 GCA_038530575.1 Pseudomonadota bacterium | reverse complement strand
GTGGATCCCCGCCCGCTGGGGGTTTTCGGACGCGACAGAGATTTTCGTCTTCTGCTCCGGCATGGCCAGCGCCATCGCCTTCGGCGCCACCTTTGACAGGGCAGGCTTTGCCCTTGGCTCTGCCCGCGTGGCCTTTCGCATCTGGCAGGTCTACTGGGCGCATGTGGGCCTCTTCTTTGCGACCGCGGCGCTGCTGGTCTGGGCCACGGACCTTGAGATCACCACGCGCAACTACTGGGGCCAGATGAACCTGTGGATGCTGTTCGTGGAACATTCCGAAGGGCTGTGGGAAAACCCCAACATCCTCTTCAGCTTCATGACCCTGCAATGGGTGCCGAACCTGTTCGATATCCTGCCGATGTACATGGTGATCCTTGCGATGATGCCCATCATGATCGCGCTGTCCCGCGTGCACTTTGCCGCCGTAGCGGCCTTTTCAATCCTGCTCTGGGTCCTCGGCCAGCGCGCGTGGGTGGAGGCGCTGGGCCTACCGTATTTGAACTTCACCGCAGAGCCGTGGGTGGGCAGCGACGACTGGCAGCGCCGCTGGTTCCTGAACCCTTTCGGCTGGCAGCTCGTGTTCTTCACCGGGTTCGCCTTCATGCGCGGCTGGCTTCCGAAGCCGCCCGTGACGCCGCTGCTGATCGGCCTGTGCCTGTTCATCGTGCTGGCCAACATCCCGCTTTCCAACATCGGCGTGCGCGAGTTCGGGTTCGAGTGGGCGCGCGAGTGGCGGGCGGAGAACCGGCAACTCATCTCCAAGACCGATTTTGGCATCCTGCGCTATGTCCAATTCCTCGCGCTTGGCTACCTGATGTGGGTGCTGGCCGGGGACAAGGGCGACCGGCTGCGCGCAGGCGCGGGCGCGCTGGGCCAGCTTTGGGCGCCGGTGCTGCGCATCATCCTCAAGGTCGGGCAACAGTCGCTGGCGGTCTTTGTCGTGTCGATCTTTGTCGCGCGCTTCAACGGGTTCGCGATGGACATGCTGGGCCGCGACACGGGCACCGTATTGGCGGTGAACGGGTTCGGTTTTGCGTGCCTCATCATCACCGCCTACCTCGCCGGCTGGTTCAAGTCGGTCCCCTGGAAGCCTGCCAAATGATCGACCGCCGCACCCTTCTGGCCCTGATGGGCGCCGCCGCCGCCGCCCCTGCGCTTGGGGCAGAACCGGGCCTGCAACTGGGCGAGGCTGCGCCCTTCTCCGCTGAGGCGCTGGCGCAACGTGCGCGCGAGATGGCGGCAAAGCCCTATCAGGCCCGCCAGATGATCCCGCAGCCGTGGCGCGATCTGACCTATGATCAGTACCGCAAGATTTGGTTCGACAGCCGCAACGCGCTCTGGGAAGGCACGGACCGACCCCAGCGCGTCGACGTGTTCCCGCCGGGCCTCTACTTTCCACGCCCCGTCGAGATGTACGCCATCGCGGACGGCACCGCCCGCCCCCTGCGCTTTGACATGGGTGTGTTCGACACCACGGACCAGTTCCCTGACGTGCCGGTGGACGAAACACTCGGCTATTCCGGCCTGCGCCTGCGCGCCGAACTGCGCCAGCAAGGCATTTTCGAGGAATACGCCGTCTTTCAGGGCGCCAGTTATTTCCGCGGGATCGGCACGGGGGAGACCTATGGCCTCAGCGCCCGGGGCCTTGCGCTAAAAACTGGCGATCCGATGGGCGAGGAGTTTCCCGACTTCATAGGTTTCTGGCTGGAGACGCCCGAGCCGGGCGCGCGCAGCCAAGTGATCCACGCGCTGCTCGACAGCCCGTCGGTGACCGGGGTCTACCGCTTTGATATCCGGCACGGGGCCGTCCTGCGCATGGAAGTGTCCGCGCGGCTTTTTGCCCGCGCCGACCTGACCCATGTGGGCATCGCGCCGCTGACCTCCATGTTCCTCTTTGACGCGATGGACACCCAGCGCTTTGACGATTTCCGCCCGGCGGTGCACGACACCGATGGCCTTGCGATCCACAACGGCGCGGGCGAGGCGATCTGGCGGCCGCTGGCCAACCCCAAGACGCTGCAGATCAGCGCCTTTTCCGACAACGATCCGCGCGGCTTTGGCCTGATGCAGCGGGCGCGCGCGTTCTCCGATTTCAACGATCTGGAGGCGCTTTATCACAACCGCCCGGGCCTCTGGGTCACCCCGCGCGAGGGCTGGGGGCGCGGCTCGGTCGCGCTGGTCGAAATCCCGGCAGACCTTGAGATTTACGACAACATCGTCGCCTATTGGCGGCCCGCGGGCACGATCCCGGCGGGGGCGGAGCACGCGATGTCCTATGCGCTCGATTGGGGCGCGGACACGGTGCCCGAGGCGGGCGTGATCCGCGTGCTGGACACGGCGGCAGGCGGGCGGCCCGAAGGCGGGCGCATCTTTACCATCGACTTTGAACCCGGGACGCAGGTCCCCGAAGACCTGTCGACGCTCCAGCACATCGTGCGCACCTCCCATGGCGAGGTGAGCGCGGGCATCGTGCAGCGCAATCCGGACACCGGCGGGCCGCGGCTCGCCTTCACTTTCCACGCGCAAGGCGCGGCATGGGCGGAATTCCGCGCCCAGCTGCGCCGCGCGGACGGCGCGCCGCTGTCCGAAGTCTGGCTTTACAGATGGACGGCCTGAACAATTACGCAGCGGCCTTGATGCCGCCCCCCGCCCCGCTGGCTATGCCTGCGCAGGATTTGCGCAGCGCGCCGGGGCGTGGCCGCGACAGAGGACGCCCATGGCGGCTGGCGGTGTTTCTGCCCGCGCTTGTGGTGACCGGACTGCTGCTGTGGGGCCTGCAGGGCGTCTTTGCGGCAGGCGGGATGAGCGCGCTGGAATGGGTCCTGCTGGGCCTCATTGGGATGACCTTTGTCTGGGTGACGCTGGCCGTCAGCACGGTCGCGGTCGGCCTGGCCCGGCGCGAGGGCCCTGTGCCGCGGCGGGCGGGCGATGCGCTGGACGTCGCCCTGCTGGTGCCGATCTATAACGAGGCCGCGTGGGACGTCTTTGGCCGCGCCGCGGCGATGCTGGACGATCTGGGGCGCAGCGGCGGCGCGCACCGCTACACGCTCTTTGTCCTGTCCGATACGCAGGATGCAGAGATTGCCGGCGCCGAAAAGGCCGCCCTGTCGGCCCTGCGCGCCCGGCATACCGTGTTCTACCGCCGCCGCAGCGCCAACACCGACAAGAAGGTCGGCAATATCACCGATTGGGTGCGCGGCTGGGGCGCGGGCTTTGAGGCGATGTTGGTGCTGGACGCCGACAGCCTGATGACCGGCCGCGCCATCCGCGCGCTGGCAGACGAGATGGCAGGCGATGCGCAGGCCGGCCTGATCCAGTCCTTTCCCCGCCTCATCGGCGCGGAGACGCTCTTTGCCCGGGTGCAGCAGTTTTCCAACCTCGCCTATGGGTGGCTGCTGGCCGAAGGGCTGGCCGCGTGGTCCGGGACCGAGGGCAATTACTGGGGCCACAACGCGATTATCCGCACGCGGGCCTTTGCGGCGGCGGCAGGCCTGCCGAGGGTGCGGGGACGTCTGATCCTCAGCCATGACTTCGTGGAGGCGTCGCTGCTGCGCCGCGCGGGCTGGTCGGTGCGGTTTCTGCCGCGCGTGCCCGGGAGTTTCGAGGAAACGCCGGGCACGCTGATCGACTACGCCATCCGCGACCGGCGCTGGTGCCGGGGCAACCTGCAGCACCTTGGCCTGCTGGGCACGGCGGGGCTGCACCGGGTCAGCCGCTTTCACCTGTTCCAGGGCGCGGCCGCCTATCTGATGTCACCCGCGTGGCTGGTGCTCTTGGTG
Organism: Pseudomonadota bacterium; assembly: GCA_038530575.1. Lineage (GTDB taxonomy): Bacteria > Pseudomonadota > Alphaproteobacteria > Rhodobacterales > Rhodobacteraceae > JBCBCP01. Next base: position 6,933 of record JBCBCP010000084.1, on the reverse strand, counting down.
TTCTGGGCGCTGCTGGGGATTGATGCCGAGACAAACGTGGTCGCCTATTTCTCGGAGGAGAACCCGCTCTTTCCCAACTGGCCGCCCGAGATGACGCATATCGACAGCGCGGTGTTCCTCGTCATCATGTACGGGATGCTCTTGGTGCCGAAGCTGGCCTCGGCAGCGGTGATCGCGGCGCGCCCACGCGCGGTGCGGCTATTCGGCGGGCGGCTGGCCTTTGCCTTCGCGGTGCTGACAGAGATTGTCCTGGCCATCGCCTACGCCCCCATCCTGATGATCCAGCAAAGCCGCGCGGTCCTGCGTGCGCTACTGGCGCGCCCTGAAGGCTGGGCGCCGCAGCGGCGGCAGGCTATAGCCTATCCGCTGCGCACGCTGCTGGCCTTTCACTGGGTGGAAACGCTGCTGGGCGCGGTGCTGGTCTTCGGCATCGGGGCGGGGCTTGTATCGCTCTGGCTGATGCCGATTGCCGCCTCGCTTTTGCTGGCCGTACCGCTGTCCGCTCTCTCAGCGGTGCGCGTTGTTCAAGGACCCATGGGCCTGCGCATGGACAGCCCCCTGACCCTGCGCGAGCCACCCATCGCCGCCGCGGCCCGCGCGGCGCGCGCGGACCTGCAAGCACGCGCGCCTGTTGCCGCCGAGTAGGCGTTTCTTCAAAGAAACGCGGGGACCGATCCTTCAAGGATCGGCAGAGGCCTTTTCTTCGAAGAAAAGGCCGCCCAGCCACGGCAGCACCATGCCGATCCACTCTGCCGGGACGGTGTGGCCACCATCGAACAGCGCCAGTTCCAGCGCCGTGCCGGGCGTGCAGCGGTCCCAGGCACGGCGCAGGAACGCGCCCTCGGTCTCGAAGCGGTCCGCGCGCAGTTGGACACAGCCGTTTTCCGCGCGCCAGAGCTGCATTGCATAGAACACATCGCCCTGAATGAGCGCTTCGGGGTCGTTTGCGTCCACGCCCCGCACCACCCGGCCCTCAAGCGGAACGGTGGTGTCACGCCATCCATGGGTGTGCAGCAGGCGTACGGGGCCGCGGCACGCCTCTGGGTGGGTGCGCCAGAACGCGCCGCCGACGGGGATGTAGGCGGCAAACGCGTCCGGGGCCGCGCAGGCGAGGTAATGGGTCATCGATCCGCCAATGGAAAAGCCGCCCAGCGCCATACGCGCGGGATCAAGCCCAAAGCGCGCGGCGGCATCGTCGCGCACTGCTTGTAAGAAGGCGACCTCGTCCCGGGCCTGAGGCCAATCGGGATGGAACGACCAACTGCGCCCGCGCCGCCCCTCGCGCGGGGTACCATCCGGGGCAAGCACGGCATACCCGGCGGCCAGCGCCTGCGGCACCCAGCGCCGATTGCCGATGCTTCCCGTGCCGGAACTGCCCCAGCCGTGCAGGAACATAATTGCTCCGCGGGGCGCTCCGTCCGGCAGGGCAATGTGGTAGGTGCCGCTGTCGATTTTGCAGGGATCAGGCGCGGGGCCACAGCCCGCCATTGCCGGACCCGCCAGCAGAGCCAGAGCAGTGATCAGGCGCTTTACCCCTGCCATATGGTCACCGGCAGGCCGCGCGCCAGCCATCCCGGCCCCGCACCAGAGCCAAGCATGCCTTCGGGAATGTCGATGATGTTCGTGAACCCTGCCTCTGCCAGTGCAGCGCTGAGCCTGCGCGAGCGCACACCGCGGGCACAGATAAGCGCGATGGGCGCGGCGATATCCCCTTGTACCAAAGCCGCAAGGGCCTGCGGAAAATCGGGGCGCCGCATGTCGAGTGGCTGCGCGCCCGCGCCAAGGCCGGTGCGACGCCATTCATCGGGCCGCCGGATGTCGACCAGTAGCACCTCGCCCGCAGCGGCGGCGGCGTGGGCGTCCGGGGGGCTGAGCAGGCCGCTGCCATCATTGCGCGCACCAACGTTGAACCATGTCGCGCCAAAGGCACCTGCCCCGGCAAGCGTGGCCCCGCCGGCAGCAACGAGGAGAAAACGGCGGGTCAAACGAGGCATTGCGTATGGATCCTGCGGTTGGTCCGTGGACCGTAACGTGAATAGCGCCGCGGGGCTAGCCGATCGCCCCGCGGCGCGGCGATCAGTTCAGCGGGGCGCTGCTTGACCATTTGGGGATGGTGTTGGTGGAGGCTGGCTTCGCCTCGATCCCTGTCCAGTTGCCTTCCGACAGCGTCAGATTGCCAGGAATGTCCTCTTCCCAGAAGCCGACGACGACCGGGGTGATATTAAGGTAAAGCTTGTCATCAACGATCCGCCACAAGGTCGGATTGCCCGGCACCTTGCCGCCCTTGGCCACGCCATAGGCGCAGTGGCCGTCATATTGCGGCACGAAAGCGGCCGGGTTTTCCAGAAAGCGCGCGCGGTTTTCTTCGGAAGAGAAGGCAAAGGTTGCGCCGTTATATTCGGCGGTGATGCCCGCATTGCCCGCAACTGGGGCGGGCTGCGCCTGGCCCACGGGGTTCTGCGGCAGGTCGAAATAGGCGACCACGTCGTAGCCGGAGACGGCAAAGCCGGTCTCGTCGATATATTGCTCGCCCGCGAAGGCGGATGTGGCGAGCACGATGGCGGTGGCGGTGCCGGCGATCAGGCGGGTGAAGAGGGTCATGGGGTGTTCCTTGTCCTTGGGCCGACCGGGTGGTTCCGGGCGATGCAGTCAGGATAAGACCGGGCCTGCCGCCGCGTCAGGGGGCCTCGCGCGGTCGTGAGAGGCAGTGCGCAGGACGTGATGCGGGGCTTCAGGAGGCTCTGCCCCCGGCAAATTTTCGGCTGAAAGAGGGGGCTCAGCGGAGTTTTGGCGGGCTATCCGGGTCACTGCCGGGGGCGGGGCGCTGGCCAAGCTCTTCGGGCTGGGGGATGTCAAAGCGTAGGCCGGTCCGGGCGAGCGCCTCTGCCAGCGGGTGATCGGCGCGCACAAAGAGGATGTCGAGGCTGCCGGCCTCAAGACCGGAGAACCGAAGCGCCTCTGCGCCCGCGCGGCGCAGGGCAGGCTCGGCATCTGGCAGGGCGCCGACAAAGGCCAAGAGGTGGCCCTGCCCGCCATCTTCGTACTGCGCGAGGGCCATCGCCGCGAAGCGAGCAAGCCCGGTGGCCCCGGCGAGGCGGGCGTCCAGCGCCGTCAGCAGCGCCTCGGGCAGGCCTTTGGGCGGGCTGAGTTCGGTGATGCGCGCCTCTGCTGTGGCCTCGGGCGTGGCGGACTGGTCGGCCAGCCAGGCCATCGCCGCGGGCGGCAGCAGGATGGAAGACGGCGCGACCTCGAGGTTCAGGCCAAGGCCGATCCCCGCGGGCGCCAAAAGCTCTGCCAGCGTGCGCCCTGACACCGCCGCATAGGGCGCCGCGCCATCTGCAAAGGCGGCAAGCCGGTCTTCGCGGTCGAAGGCGAGCACGGTAACCCCTTGAGGTAGTTCAAAACTTCGCGGCGTGATGTCATCGCCCTCGGGCTCTTCCTCAAGCAGCAAGTAAAGCTCGGTTGTCAGAAGCTGGGCGTAGAATGCGGCGCGTGGGGCATCCGCGGCCTCGTCTGCCATCATTGCAGCGTGTGCAGTGTCGAGCGGTGTCACGCGAGAGCGTCCTTTACGGCGGCGCGCAGGACGGGCAGCAGCTCGGCCTCGAACCAGGGGTTGCGTTTGATCCAGGCGGTGTTGCGCCAACTGGGATGCGGCAGGGGAATAACCCGGGGCGCGTGATCGCGCCAGCCCGCAACCGTTTGTGTGACACCGGTGCGCACGCCAAGGTGCCATTTTTGCGCATAGCCGCCAATCAGCAGGGTCAGCGGCACGTCGCCTGCGTGGGCAAGCGCCGATTTCCTCCATGTTTTAGAACAGATAGGAGGCGGCGGCAGGTCCGAGCCGTTGCGGTCATAGCCAGGAAAACAAAAGGCCATCGGCACAATTGCAACGCGTGACTTGTCGTAGAACTGGGCGTCCGACACCCCCATCCACGTGCGCAGACGTTTGCCGGATGGATCATCGAAGGGAATGCGCGAGGCGTGGGCGCGCGCGCCGGGGGCCTGCGAGGCGATGAGGATTCGGGCACCCGGTTCGAACCACACCACAGGCTTTGGCCGGTGGGCCGTGGCGGTGGCCGAGAAGCGGTCGGCGCAGAGGGTGCAGGCGGAGATTTGGTCGGTCAGGGTCACGGATGAACAGCTTAGGGCGCCCGCCGAAAAGGGCCACGGCAGCGGCCAATATAACGTTTTGTACAGAACGCAGACCCCGGATGTAACGTTTTGTACAGAGCGCGCATGGCGGCCTCGGATGCTTTATTTCGATAAATGTGAAAATAATTTCTTGCCACACCACCCTCATTTCGAATATTCACGAAATATGAAAATGGAATCGACAGATGATTTGGGCCTCACCCTTGCCGCCACGCGGTTCGCGGCGCTTGGCTCGGAACAGCGGCTTGCGGTGCTGCGGACGTTGGTGCGCGCGGGGCCCGAGGGGCTGAGCATGGGCGATCTGGGCGCGCGGTCGGGCATCACCGGCAGCACGCTGACGCACCACCTGAAGATCCTGGCGCAGGCCGAGCTGGTCACGCAGGTGCGGCAGGGCCGGCAGATGATCGCCGCGGCGATGGCCGATGACGTCATATATGACCTTTCGAATTTCCTCCTCGCGCAGTGCTGCGCGGATACAAAGGAGCCCAGTGATGGCTGAGACGACCCAAACCCCCAAGGCGCAGCTGCGCCTGCCCCCTTGGCTGTTCACGGCGTGGACCGCCTCGGCGGTGATGTTCGCCGCCGTTGCCGTGCTGGACCCGGGCAACCTTTTGGACACGGCGCAGTTCACCTGGAACGCGCTTTTGGGTACGGCCCCGTTTATCCTCTTTGCCGTCTTTGCCGTGGCTTACCTGAAGGCGACGGGGGCCGAAAACCTGCTGGCAAAGGCGTTTGAGGGCAACCCGGCGCGGATGATCGTGCTGGCCGCGCTGCTGGGCGGGCTCTCGCCCTTTTGTTCGTGCGAGGTGATCCCGTTCATCGCCGCGCTCCTGGCCGTCGGCGCCCCGCTGGGTGCGGTGATGGCGTTCTGGCTCGCCTCCCCGCTGATGGACCCGGCGATGTTCTTCATCACCTCGGGTGCGATCGGGTTCGAATTTGCGCTGGCCAAGACGGTGGCGGCCGTGGGCCTTGGCATGCTGGGCGGTTTTGGCACCCAGATGCTGGCGGGCTCGCCCGTCTTTGCCGACCCGCTGCGGGCCAAGCCCGCGGTTGGCGGCTGCTGCGGCGTGAAAAAGCCGTTCTCGGGCACGCCGGTCTGGCGGTTCTGGGGCGAGGCGGACCGGGTCCAGACCTTCCGCGACACCGGGCTGGAGAACGGGCTGTTCCTTTTGAAGTGGCTGGTGCTGGCCTACACGGTCGAGGCGCTGATGGTGGCCTATGTGCCCGCCGAGATGATCGCCGGGATCCTGGGCGGGACCGGGCTGGGGCCGATTGCTCTGGGCGCTTTGGTCGGCGCGCCGGCCTACCTCAACGGCTACGCGGCGCCGGCGCTGGTGGGCGCGCTGCTGGATCAGGGCATGAGCATGGGCGCCGCGATGTCCTTCATGATCGCGGGCGGCGTCAGCTCGATCCCCGCGGCCATCGCGGTCTGGGCGCTGGTCAAGCCGCGGGTGTTTGCGGCTTATCTGGGCTTTGCCATCACCGGTGCGATGATCGCGGGCGTGATCTGGCAGACGATTGGCTAAGCCCCTGTAATGCTGGCCATCGCGCGCCTATCTCTGCGCGATGGCCCTGAAAGACACCGACCGGATTTCCCTGAAAACCCTCGTGCGCCGCTATCCGTGGCGCATCGCCGTGACCTGGAGCCTTGTTCTGGTCGAAACCGCGCTTTTTGCGCTGTTGCCGCTTTATATCGGCTGGTCGATCGACGGTCTGCTGACGGGTGCGCTTACCGCGTTTTGGCAGCTTTGTGCGCTGCTTGGCATGCTCTTGGTCGTGGCGACCGGGCGGCGGGTGTTCGACACGCGGGCTTACGGGACCATGCGCGCAGCCTTTGGACAGGCTCAGGCCGCGCGCGCGGGCGAGGTACCTGTAAGCACGGTGAATGCGCGGGTTTTGATGGGCCGCGAGCTGGTTGATTTTCTGGAAACCACCGTGCCCGAGACGATGACGGCCTTTGTGCAGGTCATCGCTTCGGTCGTGGTGCTCGCGACCTTCAGCGGCACGCTTGCCGCGTCATCGATTGGGGCGGCAGTACTGATGCTGGCCATCTACGCGGCCTTTGCCCGGCTGTTCTTCCGGCTGAACGGCGCGCTGAACGCGCAAACCGAAGGGCAGGTGGACGTACTGACACAGGCCGCGCCAAAGGCTGTGGCCGCGCACTTTCTAGGCTTGCGCCGGCACGAGGTACGCCTGTCGGATGCCGAAAGCCTCGTATATGGGCTTATTTTCCTCGTTCTGCTGGTCATGCTGGCGTTCAATTTATGGTTCGGGGCCACGCAGGTCGGCGCCTCCCCCGGGCAGATATTTTCGATCGTGACCTATAGCCTCGAATTTCTGCAAGCGGCCGTGATGCTGCCCATTGCCCTGCAAAGCTGGACGCGGCTGCACGAGATTACCCTGCGGATCAACGAAACGCCCCGTTCCTGAGGTGGGAACAATACGCAGCGGCCATATACAATTGACAACAAATCGGACATAATATGGTCAAAATCTGCGCCTAGTGCTTAACCAAGTCTTGGTAACAAGACCTGCGGTGCCCCAATAAAGAAGGGTCAACACGCCGCGCGAGTGAACAGAACCGAGGGCCGGAGCAGGCCATGTTGGAATTCGAGAACGTCAGCAAGTCTTTCTGGACGGGCACGCAGCGTAAGGTGATCCTTGATCGCGTGTCGTTCCGGGTGGAACTTGGCCGGTCGATGGGCGTGCTGGCGCCCAACGGCACCGGCAAGACGACGCTGATCAACATGATGGCGGGCCTCGAAAAACCCGATGAGGGCG
>JBCBCP010000083.1:0-10870 GCA_038530575.1 Pseudomonadota bacterium | reverse complement strand
AAGAGCCTGCACCGGCTTTTGGCACGGACCCCTGGTTGGTGGGTCGCGCGCAGCTTGATGCGTTGTCTCGGGACGTCACCGAAACCGTCGAAGTCGTCATTTCTTCCGAGGCGCAGAAGGCAAACACGGATGGAATGGTGTTTTCAGAGCTGGAGCGGCCCGCGGCGGGTCAGGTGATCAACGCCGCCGCGCACGAGGAAATCAGCGCGGCGCTGGCGCCGGTGATTGACCGGCTGGCGTAAAGCAAAACGGCCCGCGCGGTGAAGCGCGGGCCGTTCGAAATGCATGTAAGCGGCGTTCAGAGCTTTTCGGTCAGCTCGGGCACAGCGTCGAACAGGTCAGCGACAAGGCCGTAGTCGGCCACCTGGAAAATCGGCGCCTCTTCATCCTTGTTGATTGCGACGATGACCTTGCTGTCTTTCATACCCGCAAGGTGCTGGATCGCGCCGGAAATGCCCACGGCGACATAAAGGTCGGGGGCGACGACTTTGCCCGTCTGTCCGACCTGCCAGTCGTTTGGTGCATAGCCCGAATCGACCGCAGCGCGGGATGCGCCCACGGCGGCCCCAAGCTTGTCGGCCAGCTTTTCGATCATTGCAAAGTCATCCTCGGAGCCCACGCCGCGCCCGCCGGAGACGACAACACCGGCTGAGGTTAGCTCGGGACGGTCGCTTGCGGCGACCTTGTCTTCGACCCAGGAGGAGAGGGACGGATCAGCGGCTGCGCCAATCGTCTCAACGGCAGCCGAACCGCCCGTGCCTGCCGCGTCAAAGGTCGACGTGCGGAAGGTGATGACCTTCTTTGCGTCGTTCGACTTCACGGTCTGGATCGCGTTGCCGGCGTAGATCGGACGCTCGAAGGTCGATCCATCCACAACGGCCGTCGCGTCCGAGATCACCATCGCGTCAAGCAGGGCCGCGACGCGCGGAAAGATGTTCTTGGCGTCCGTGGTTGCCGGGGCGACGATGTGCTCGTAATCGCCCGCGAGCGAGACGATCAGGTCCGCAACCGGCTCCGCCAGGCGCTTGCCATACAGCGCATCTTCGGCGCAGAGCACCTTTGCCACGCCGTCGATCTTTGCGGCTTCGGCCGCCGCGTCGGCACAGGTGGCACCCGTGGCCAGCACTGTCACATCACCCAGAGCCTTGGCCGCAGTCACCGCCTTGGCGGTTGCGTCCATGCTCAGTTCACCATCGTTGATTTCTGCAAGAAGTAGTACGGCCATTAAACAGCTCCCGCTTCCTTGAGTTTCGCGACCAGCTCGTCCACCGAGCCGACCTTGATGCCCGCCGCACGTGCCGCGGGCTCTTCCGTCTTGATGACTTCCAGCCGCGGCGCGACGTCCACGCCGTAGTCGGCGGGGGTCTTTTCATCCAGCGGCTTTTTCTTTGCCTTCATGATGTTGGGCAGCGAGGCGTAGCGCGGCTCGTTCAGGCGCAGGTCGACCGTCACGATGGTCGGCATGCTCACCTCGATGGTCTGCAGGCCGCCGTCCACTTCACGGGTCACGCGGGCCTTGTCGCCGTCGATGGCCACTTCGGAGGCAAAGGTCGCCTGGCTCCAGCCCATGAGGGCCGCCAGCATCTGGCCGGTGGCGTTCATGTCGTTGTCGATGGCCTGCTTGCCGCAGAGCACGAGGCCGGGCTGCTCTTCGTCGACGATGCCTTTCAGCACCTTCGCCACGGTCAGCGGCTCGATGTCCTGGTGCACGTCATCTGCGGCCACCACGAGAATGGCGCGATCTGCCCCCATAGCGAGCGCGGTGCGCAGGGTTTCCTGCGCCTGTTTCACACCGACAGACACCGCGATCACTTCCTCGGCCTGGCCGGCTTCCTTCAGACGGATCGCCTGCTCGACGGCGATTTCGTCAAACGGGTTCATGGACATCTTGACGTTGGCAAGATCGACGCCCGATCCGTCCGCTTTGACGCGGACTTTCACGTTGTAATCGATCACGCGCTTTACAGGTACCAGGACCTTCATGGGCGGTTCTCTCCTCGGGTTGTGCGACTCGGGTCATGCCGGCCGCGTCAGCTTTGCGTCGGTTTACCTAAACGGGTTTGAGGTAAACAGGTCAAAATCGTCGCGTCATGGTCTGTGGACGCCGCGTTTTTCGCGATTTAATGCATTTGGCTGCGGTGTGTAGCCGTACATCGTGCCGGGTTCAGCGGTTTGCCCTTCCCTTCGCCGGTGGCCGCCCCGCGGCCCCCGCCGCTATTCGCGGTTCGCTCCAGGAACCCACAGCACGTCCGCGCGGCCATCGTCATTGGCAATGCGCGCGGCCACAAAGAACCAATCGCTCAGGCGGTTGAGGTATTTGACCGCTGCCGGGTTGATCGCCTCCATCGTGGCAAGCTCGACCGACAGGCGCTCTGCCCGGCGGGCCACCGTGCGGCAGACATGCAGGTGCGCGGCGAGGGGCGATCCACCCGGCAGGATAAAGCTGCGCAGCGGCTCCAGCACGTCGTTCATTGCGTCAATCTCCGCCTCCAGCCGCGCGACCTGCGCGTCCGTCATGCGCAAGGGCGGGTATTCGGCTTCGGCGTCCTGCTCCATATCGGGACGGCACATGTCCGCCCCCAGATCAAAAAGGTCGTTCTGAATACGGCTCAGCGCTGTGTCGACCTCGCCATTTGCGACCAGCCGCGCGACGCCGACAAACGCATTGAGTTCATCGGACGTGCCATAGGCCGTAACGCGCAGGCTGTGCTTTGCCACGCGGGCGCCGTTACCCAAAGCTGTTTCACCGGCGTCGCCGGTTTTCGTGTAGATTTTGTTCAGGACAACCATGCTCTTAACCCCCTGTATTGCGAAGGGCGACATAGATGACGATCAGGATCACGGCCACGAACTGTGCCCCGATGCGGTAACGCATGAGGCGGTTCGAATTTTTGTGTGCCCATCCGCTGCCCTTGCCAAAGCCGCTCAAGCCAAGGCCCAGCACGCCCAGAACAATCAGGCACGCGATGACGACGAGGATGAAAAGCGGATCGTTGAACATGTCTTACCCCTTGGTTCCCGGGCGATGTAGCGGGAACGCCGTGGAAAGCGAACCCGATTTTCAGCCTTTCGCCAACACCCAGTCCAACGCGCGAGTCGGTAGCAATCGACGCAGCGCATTCATGATGTAGGTGGGCGTGGTCACAAAATAACGTGGTTTAGGGTTATTTGCCTCCAGCGCGTGGGCCAGTTTGGCAACAACCGCCTCGGGTGGTAGCTCGAACATGTCCGGGCCGCTGCTTTCATAAAGACGGCTGAGCAGTTTGCTCTCGTATTGCGCCTTGCGGGGCGAGGTTTTCCAGTCGATCCACCGTTCAAAGTGCGGGATGGAGTTTTCACGGATTTTGGCTGTGATGGGTCCGGGTTCAATTGTAATGATGTGGATAGGCGTGTCCCGCATTTCGATCCGCAACGTATCGGTAAGACCTTCGAGCGCGTGTTTCGATGCGTTGTAGGCCCCGCGCCATGGCATCGTGACGAACCCCAAAACCGACGAGCATTGGACGATCCGTCCGTGACCCTGCGCGCGCATGACTGGAATGACCGCACGCGTCAGGCTGTGCCAGCCAAAGAAATTGGCCTCGAACACCGATCTCAGAGCATCCGTCGGGAGGTCCTCGACCGCACCGGGGCAGGCAAAAGCGCCATTATTATATAGCGCGTCCAATGTGCCGCCGGTCGCTTCAAGTACCTCCGCCAGTCCAGCATTGATTGTTGTTTCATCGCTGTAGTCTATACGCGGCGCATCAAACCCTTCGGCCCGCAGCCGGGCGCAGTCTTTTTCTTTGCGGCAACTTGCAAATACCCGCCAGCCACGCCTTCTCAAGCCGTGGGCAGCCGCGTAGCCGATGCCCGAAGACGCGCCCGTGATCAGAACAGATTTTTCCATGGCGCCTTGGTGAGGGTCTTCGCCCCCGCGCGCAAGGCTTAGCCGGCGTCGGTTAGCAGGAAATCTGCCATCCAGCCGACAGGGCCGCCCTCGACGGGGCGCATCATCACCCAACCGTCACCAGGATCTTCGAGGATGACAACCTCGTCGCCGCGGCGCAGTCGGTTGACCACGGAAAAGCCCGTGCCGGGACCGCCGCGCACATTCACGCTGTTTCCGGTGACCGCTCGCACATCCCGTTCTTCGGTGGCGCTTGCCGCGCCGCTCAGGTCAACGGGCGTGATTGTGACGCCCGCCGCTTCGGGTGTTGCCCCTTGGATCAGGCTTGGCACCAGAATGCGGGGGTTTTCAATTACCCCAGTGCGGTTTGTCGCCGTGGCCGACGCTGCGATGACCTCCGCTTCGGGCTGCGGGTCCGCCGCGGATGTTTGGCGCGCAGGTGTAGTGCGTATCGTACGCTGAGGCGCTACGACGTCTTGAAGGGTGGTCAGATTCAGGCTGACCCGAGTTACCTCGGTATCGGTCGTGTCGATTGCTGCCAGACGGCTAGGCTTGGTCCGGGGCTGAGCGGGCAGCTCCTCCGCATCGACGCGCGACAGGCGCAAGGCCTCCGCGTCAAACTCGTCTCCGCCTGACATCTCGTAAAAGACAACGCCGAGAAAGCCGAAGCTGATCATGATCAGGCCAAAACGCAACATGGCACACCCCCAAATCTACACGCCACTGATCGGGCAATACCCGATGCACGCACAACTATTAACAAATCAAAGCGATTCTCGGCACCGTGAATTCGGTAATCTTTTTCCCCGCGGTGCCCTGTCGTGCAAAAGCCACGACATTGTGCGCGCACGTGCACCGCGATTGGATTGAGCGGTGCTTTCGCTTGCGAGGGCTAAACCCTGCGCTTACACAGCATCTATGTCCGAACAAGACGACAGCCCCAACATGGACCTTGCCGAACCTTTGCGCCGCGCGCTGGGCGAGCGGTATCTGACCTATGCGCTGTCCACGATCATGCACCGTGCGCTGCCTGATGCGCGCGACGGGCTCAAGCCGGTGCACCGCCGGATTCTCTATGCAATGCACCGCCTTCGGCTGGCATCGAACGGAAAATTCCTGAAATCCGCCAAGATTTCCGGCGACACGATGGGCGACTTTCATCCGCATGGGGATGCTGCGATCTACGATGCGATGGCGCGCCTCGCGCAGGATTTCAACGTGCGCTACCCGCTGGTGGACGGGCAGGGGAATTTCGGCAATATCGACGGGGATAACCCTGCCGCGTCGCGCTACACAGAAGCGCGTATGACCTTCGTGGCCGAGGCGTTGCTGAATGGCCTTGATGAGAACGCAGTCGACTTTCGCGACAATTACGATGGACGCCTGACCGAACCGGCGGTCCTGCCAGCCGAGTTTCCCAATCTGCTCGCCAACGGCGCCTCGGGTATCGCTGTGGGTATGGCGACGAACATACCGCCACACAACATCACCGAACTGATCGACGCCTGCCTGCACCTGATCAAGACGCCCGATGCCCGCGACGACACCCTTCTCAACTATGTGCCTGGCCCCGACTTCCCTACCGGCGGGGTGATTGTCGAGCCGCCAGAGGCGATTGCGCAGGCCTACCGCACTGGCAAGGGCGGATTCCGCCTCCGTTCCAAGCACCACGTCGAAGATCTTGGCCGCGGCCAGTGGCAGATCGTCGTCACCGAGATCCCTTACCAAGTCCAGAAATCGAAGCTGATTGAGAAGCTCGCAGAGGTTATCCAGACCAAGAAGGTCCCAATCCTCGCCGATGTGCGGGACGAGAGCGCCGACGACATCCGCGTGATCCTCGAGCCGCGGTCGAAGAATGTCGACCCGGACGTGCTGATGGGCATGCTCTACCGTAATTCCGACCTCGAGGTGCGGTTCAGCCTGAACATGAACGTGCTGATCGATGGCGTCACGCCAAAGGTCTGTTCGATGAAGGAAGTGCTGCGCGCCTTCCTCGATTTCCGCCGCGAGGTGCTGATCCGCCGCTCCAAGCACCGGATGGAAAAGATCGACCACCGGCTCGAAGTGCTCGAAGGGTTTATCGTTGCCTTCCTGAACCTCGACCGCGTGATCGACATTATCCGCTACGACGAAGACCCCAAGGCCGCCCTGATGCGCGAGGACTGGAGCCTTGATCACGCCCGCGCCATGGACGAGGCGGATTATGTGCCGCCTGCACCCGGCGAGGGCGAGTTGAGCGAGGTTCAGGTCGACGCGATCCTCAACATGCGCTTGCGGTCCTTGCGCCGGCTGGAAGAGATGGAGCTGATGCGCGAGCGCGATGCGCTGATGGAAGAACGCGCTGGTCTTGAGGACTTGCTCGACAGCGAAGGCCTGCAATGGCAGCGCATCGCCGACGAGCTCAAAGAGGCCCGCAAAACCTTCGGTAAGGATTACGAGGGGGGCACCCGCCGCACCGCTTTTGCTGAGGCCGGAGAGGTCGAGGACGTGCCACTGGAGGCGATGATCGACCGCGAGCCGATCACGGTTGTCTGCTCGCAGATGGGCTGGATCCGCGCGATGACGGGCCATATCGACCTGACCCGCGAGCTGAAGTTCAAGGACGGCGACGGCCCGCGCTTTATTTTCCATGCTGAGACCACCGACCGGCTGCTGGTCTTCGGCTCAAACGGGCGGTTCTACACGCTTTCTGCCGCGAACCTGCCCGGCGGGCGGGGCATGGGCGAGCCGGTGCGCTTGATGGTTGACCTGCCCAACGAGGTGCAGATCGTCGATCTGTTCATCCACCGCCCCGGGCGTAAGCTGCTTGTGGCCTCAATCGCGGGCGACGGCTTTGTCGTGCCCGAGGATGACGTGGTGGCCCAGACCCGCGCGGGCAAGCAGGTGCTGAACGTGCGCGCGCCCAGCACGGCGCTTGTTTGCAAGCCGGTGCAAGGCGACAGCGTTGCGGTGGTGGGCGAGAACCGGAAGGTGCTGGTCTTCGCGCTGGATGAGCTGCCCGAAATGGGCCGCGGCAAGGGCGTGCGGCTGCAGCGCTACAAGGATGGCGGGCTGTCAGATGCGACCACATTTACGCTTGCGGATGGCCTGAGCTGGCAAGACCCGGCGGGCCGCACCCGCACTGAAACCGAGCTTGGTGAGTGGCAAGGCAAACGCGCCAGCGCGGGTCGCATGGCACCGCGCGGATTTCCGCGCGACAACAGATTCAACTGACGCTAACGTGATCTCACGCGGCAAAGCAGGCCGCTGTGTGTGCAGGCAAGGGTATTCATCAAGCCATCTTAGTGGCCGGTATTTTGGCCAATCGGGGCCGCTGTTCTGGCTCTATATCCGCACGTCTTTGCTGACGCTGGTGACGCTTGGCATTTACCGTTTTTGGGCCAAGACGCGGATTCGCAAGTATATATGGTCCGCGACCGCGGGTGGCGAGGACAGCTTTGAATATACCGGCACCGGGCTGGAGAAGTTTCTGGGCTTTCTGGTCGCCATCGTAATTTTGGCCATCTTTCTTGGCCTGTTGAACATCCTTCTGGTCTTTGCGGGCCTCAATGTCATGGGCGCGTTTGACGGGACCGGGTCGGAACTGGCGCAAATCGCGGTGATCTACGCCAACCTTCTCGCGCTGCTTCCGCTGATGTTGTTCGCAGCCTACCGCGCGCGTCGCTACAAGCTGGCACGCACGCGCTGGCGCGGCTTGCGCTTTGGCATGGACAACGGCGCGTGGGGCTATGTGCTGCGTGCGCTGGGGTATTACCTGCTTGTCGTCCTCAGCCTCGGCATTCTCACGCCGCTGGCGACCTTCCGGCTTGAAAAGTACATGATCGACCGGACCTGGTATGGCGATGCGCGCATGGCACAGGATGGCAAGTGGACGGCGCTGTACGGCGGCATGAAGCACCTGGCGATTGCACTGGTTATCCTGGTTGGCGGCGGAGCCGCGGCTATCATGATGGAGGCAGAGACCCTTGGCGCGATTGCCTTCTTCGTCGGCTATATCTGGTTTCTCGTTGGTGCGATTTACTACCGCGTCTACGCCTTCAACTACATGATGCGGAACCGCGTTCTTGACGGAGTTGTTACTTTTGATGCGCAAGCTGAAACCGGGCGCGTCATCACGATCTTTATCATCGGAATGCTCGCCTTGATCGGTGCAAGCATCGCTGGCGCAATCGTGCTTGCGATTATCGGATCGATTTTTGGTGCCGCGATCGTGTCGCCGCAAGTTATCTCCAACCCGGAGCTGCTCTTGACCAATACTGGCGGTCTCATTGTGGCAGGCATTTTGCTTGGTGTTTTCTACATCGGCTTTATCCTCGCGTTGGGCGGCGTGAACCTCGTGATGATCACGCAAAAAGTCATCGCGCATGTTGTGAATTCCGTGACCGTCGCCAACGCCCCGCACCTTGATCAGATCCAGCAACGCGCGGCGGACACCGGCGCGGATGCCGAAGGCTTTGCTGACGCGCTGGACATCGGCGGCGCGATCTGACGTGTCGCTGGAGGGCGTGACAGGGCGCTTTTTCGATGGGGAAGGGGGCCTGCGTTTGGACGTGGGCCTCTCTTCCGACAACGCAGCGGGCACGCTGATCCTGCATCATGCGGACCTGCCGGCCGGTGTTCAGTACTGGCCGCTGGAGGCGATACGCGCCTTGCAGGATCAGGCGCGGGCTGACCAACTGGTCCTGACGCTGGCGGACATGGAGGCTGTGGACGCGGGCTTGATCACCACCGCGCGGCTGAGCCTGACGGACCCAGCGGCCATCGCGCTGGTGCAGCGCCTTGCGCCAAATCTAAACAAACGCGACGTCAAACGCGGCACGGGCCGAAAGATTATCACCTACCTTGGGGGCGCGGTCGCGGCAGTCGTGCTGATGGTCTTCGTGATCCTGCCGGGGCTCGCCAACCAGCTTGCGCCGCTGATCCCGATTGAGCGCGAGGTGGCATGGGGCAAGACGGTCGTAAACCAGATGGGACGTTTTCTGGGCGACGGTCAAAGCGATCTGGTCTGCGAAGATCCGGCGGGCCTGGGCGCCCTGCGCGAGATGGAGGACCGGCTGACCGGCGTCGACGGGCTGGGCTACGAGATTGAAATCACCGTCTTTGACATCCCGCTGGTCAATGCCTTTGCGGCGCCCGGCGGTCAGATTGTCCTGACCCGCGGCTTGATCGAGGCGGCGCCGGATGCGGATGCCGTGGCGGGCGTTCTCGCGCACGAGATCGGCCATGTCGACGCGCGTGACGTGACCCGCAACGCGCTGCGTGTCGCAGGCACTGCGGGCCTTTTGTCGATGGCGCTGGGCGATTTCGCCGGGGGCGCGGTGGCTGTCGGTGTGGCGCAGGCAATGATCGACAGCTCCTACAGCCGGGAGGCCGAAACCGAGGCAGACGCCTTTGCCCTGCAAATGCTGGACGAGGCGGGCGTAAGCGCGATGGGGTTCTCGAAATTCTTCGGCATTCTGGGCGAACAGGAAAGCCAGATGGGGTTCGAGATCCCGCAATACCTACGCACCCACCCGGTCACCGAAGCCCGCGCCGAGGCCGCACGCGTCTTTGCCGATGCGCAGGGCCTGACCTCGCTGGTGCTCAGCGCATCCGACTGGTCGGCGCTAAAGGGCATCTGCGATTAAGGCCGCTGCGACCCACCACCCGATTGCACCGCATCCGCGCCCTTGCTAGGCACAGGCGCGTAGTCACAGGGGAACGTTACATGCACCGCATCTTTGCCTTGCTTCTTGGGTTAACCGTTCTTGCGGCTTGTGGCGGCGGAGCGGCCGATCTCGACGCTCCTCCGGCTCCTCTTGGCGATTTCAACCTCGTGCACAATGTGGTGGTGGCCCCCAAGGCGCTTAAAGGCGGCCCCATTAGCCGGGAAGCCAGTGAGGAACAGCTGACGACTGCCATGCGTACCGCCATCGCAGAGCGTTTTGATCGCTACGACGGCCCGCGCAACTATCATTTCGGGGTGTCGGTCGAGGGGTACATCCTTGCCCAACCCGGTATTCCATTGGTGCTGGCTCCCAAATCCGGCCTGATCATCCTGATTACCGTCTGGGACGACGCCGCGGGCAAAAAAATGAATGAAGAGCCGCACCAGATTACCGTTCTGGAAACCTTTGGGACCGGTGCGATCATCGGCTCAGGCTACACGCTGACAGCTGAAGAGCAGCTTGAACAGCTCGCCCAGAACGCATCCAAGGCTATTGAGCGTTACCTCGTGAAGCAGATGGAAGAAGAGGGTTGGTTCAAGTCGGGCGGCGCCACCTGAGCCCGCGCTCAGACTCCCAAAAGGACAAACTGCTACGCTTCGCATTCTCAAACCGCTTGCGCTGTGACTTGCATTTTTCGCCCTCGTGGCGTGCGCGCCGGTGTCGATTGCGCCCGAAGGCCAGCGCGCTGACATTGTCGTGGGGCAGCTTGATATCGACATGAGCGCTTTTGCTGGTATCCGAGGGCGTTCGTTCACCCGGACGCCTGCGCAGGTCGAAGCAGATCTGCGCGCGGCGCTGGAAAATGTCCCGGCACGTTCAGGCCCCGCCAACACGGCACTCAGCGTGAAGATCGGGCGCATTGATCTTGTCTCTCCCGGTCAGGCGCTTTTAATCGGCGGAACAAGTGCCATGTCCGCGCAGATCGTTCTGATCGATCAGGCCAGCCGCACGCAGGTCACGTCGCCCCAAGACGTTATCTTCCTTTCTGAACGTACGCGGTTCGGCGGCATCATTGGCGCGGCGACATCACCCTCGGCTGCCAATGATTACCAGCAATCGATTAACGGCTTTGCGAACCGAACCTACAAAGCCATCTACGGCAGTCCGCCGGCGTCGTAAGGGCGCTTGATTTTCCCTTCGGGCCGCAATAAGTCCCGCGCGGAGTGAAACGATGGGCCGCGTGGCGGTTCCATTCCCAGAGGATGAAGGGCGCCGCAGATGGCAAAGGAAAAGTTTGAACGCACGAAGCCGCATGTGAACATCGGCACGATTG
>JBCBCP010000082.1:0-11089 GCA_038530575.1 Pseudomonadota bacterium | reverse complement strand
CGAACCCGCACCTTAAGCTTGGAAGGCTCTTATGATACCATTTCACCATACCCGCGCTCGGGCCGTCAGCTATGACACCACGCACGCGGCGTCAAGAACGAGGCGCACTGAATGGCACATTACGCAGTGACCGGGGCGGCCGGCGGCATCGGTGCTGCACTGTGCCGGATGCTTCGCGCAGACGGGCACAAGGTCACAGGGTTCGACCTGGCAGCCGGAGACGGGGTTTATCCGCTCGACCTTTCCGACCCGGCCAGCATCGCCGCAGTGGCTGGCGCGCATGGTCCGTTCGATGGTCTGTGCAATAATGCGGGTCTGCCACCGAGGGCAGGCAATGCAGCACAGGTTCTGGTGGTCAATTTCCTTGGGACACGTGCCTTTACCGAAGCGATGCTGCACCAGATGGCACCCGGCGCGTCCGTTGTGAACGTGGCAAGCCGTGCTGGACAATTCTGGCGCGAAGGGGCTGCGCAAGCGGCGCGGTTGGCCGCGTTGACCCAATCGGACGATTTGGCCGCGTTTGCAGAAGCCGAGGGTATAGATGCAACCCGCGCCTATAACCTCAGCAAAGAGGCGTTGATCCTGTGGACCTTCGCCAATTCGGAACGCCTCGCCGCGCAAGGCTTACGGATCAACGCCGTGAGCCCCGCAGCCGTGGATACGGCCATCCTTGGCGATTTCACCCAAGCCTTCGGCGGCAAGGTCGAACGCAACCTGGCCCGCGCGGGCCGTGCGGGCGCCCCCGAAGAAATTGCCGCCGTCGCGGCCTTCCTGCTGTCGCCGCGTAGCAGCTGGATCAAGGGCGCCGATATTCCCGTTGATGGCGGCATGGGCGCCTATGCGCTGAGCGATGCGATGGGCTTGCGCGCAGATTTTGGCCCCTCCTGACGCGCCGCGGGCCGAAAGAAAACATTGATTTCCCGCGCGCCAACGGCCAGCCTCAATCAGACCCGTAACAGACCCAAAAAGGGCGCGGGCGACATCCATGGATGACGATCTCAGGGAGGAGACATGTCCAAACATCTTTTCGCGGCGGCGCTGACCGCCGGTGCGCTCATGGCCGGATCGGCCTTTGCGCAAATGAACCTTACGGCGGAGACCGCCGGAGCCGCGGGCGTTCCGGGCACCGTGGTGCAGCATCTGGGCGAGGTTGCGGCCTCTGCCGGGGTGGCGAACATCCAGGTGCAGACGGGCCAAACGCTCACCAACTCCATCCAGAACGTGGCCGAGGGCAAGACGGACATCGCCGCAGCCCCGCAAGTGCTGCCGTTCCTGCTGTCGGTCGGGCGCGGGCCCTATTCGTCGCTGGGTGCTGAAAAGGGCGCTGAGCTGGCCGGCAACCTGCGGTACCTCTACACCTACGCATTCGGCTATCACATGCTTTACGCCTACGATTCCGCGGGCGTGAACGGCTGGGCCGACATGAAGGGCCGCACGGTCTATAATGGCCCGCCGCGCGGTGCGGCGCTGGTGCAGGCGCGCGCCTTTGCCCAGCTGCTGGGCGGCGGCAAGGATGGCGAGGATTACACCGGCGTGCAGGTCAACTGGGCGCAAGACCTCAAGACCATCACTGACGGTTCGGCAGAAGCGGTGCTGCTCCCCTCCACCTTCCCCGACCGGCGCATCACGGCGTCGCTGGCCGCGGGCAACATGACCGTCTGGTCCATGCCCAAGGATCTGTATGAAGGCGAGGCGATGCAGAAATACCTCACAACGCCGGGCAACGCCCCGCTGCGGGTGCCGATGGCAGAAGTGAACTTCGGCGATGGGGTCACCGTGATCTCCGAAGACGACATCTTCCGCACCGGCGCCACTGCGGGCGGGGAGGTCGTGAATGCCTCCATGAGCTTTGAGACCGCGAAGGCGCTGACCGCCGCGTTCATCGAAAGCATCCCTGCGCTCAAGGCCAAGGCGCCGTGGGCCGGTCAGGTCGGCATCGGCGTGGTCAGCGTGCCGGAATCGGGCATGTGCGGGCTGAACCCGATCCCCTACCATCCCGGCGCCATCGCCGCGTGGGAGGAAGCAGGCTACACCATTCCCGACTGCGCCAAGCCGGCGGAATAAACGGTAACGGGGCCGCCCGCGCGGCCCCGCTGCACACCCGGGGGACATCATGCAAACCGAAGACCGCCCACAAGACGCCGGACTGCGCCTTGCCTACTGGCTGGGCCTTGCCTTTGTGCTGGTGGGGCTGATGAATGCGATCCCCGGCATTCCTGGCCTTGACGCCCTGGCAATCGAGCTGACAGGCGACAAGGACTTCAAGGTTCGCAAGTTCTCTTACGAATATTTCTACCCCATCGCCTTTGCGGTGATGATGACGATCGTGGTGCTGAAACACTCCATGTGGCGCGCCTGGGATGGGGAAAGCGCGCTGAAGCGCACCTTTGGCCTGTTCATGGATGTCGGCCTGATCGTCGCCGCCTACGCGCTGTCGACGGCCTACCTGATCGAAATTGAATCGGTCTGCCTGATCGACACCCTGACCGGCGAGCGGGCCGAGCTGATCGCCCGCGCGCTGGCCGAAGAACGCGAATTTGCCGAGCTTTACGGCCTGCCCGTGCCCGATAGCGTCGAGGACCCCAAGTGCCTCAACACCACCGGCCTGTGGCTGATCGCCATCGTCGCCATCGCCACCTGCTTTTTCCTTGGCTACAATATCAAGGTCTGGGGCCTGCCGCTGGTGATCGTGTCCATCGGAGTCGCGGCCTACACCATCATCACCGTGCTCGTCTGGTACTTTCACGGGCCCGACGACATCAGCAAATACCTGATGACCAAGCTGGGCGGGGAGCCGCGACAACTGATCGACGGGCGCCCGCGCGTGCACGACATCCTGACCAACAACGCGCAAGGCTTCCTGGGCCGGTTCATGGACATCATCCTGAACACCGTCTTTCCCTACATCGTGCTGGGTGGGCTTTTCGGCATTTCCGCCGGTGGCCGCGCGATGATCAAGCTGGCCTTCTACCTGACCCGCAACATCGCGGGCGGGCCGGCGCATGCGGCCATCGTGTCGTCGGCGCTCTTCGGCACCATCTCGGGCGGGCCGGTTGTCAACGTGCTATCGACCGGTGTTCTGACCATCCCGATGATGCTGAAGCGCGGGTTTTCAAAGGTCTTTGCGGGCGGGGTTGAAGCGGCAGCTTCCTCGGGCGGGTCGATCATGCCCCCCGTCATGGGCGTTGCGGCCTTCGTGCTCGCCTCGCTGACGGCGGTGCCCTATTCGGAGGTGATCATCGCGGCCGCCCTGCCCGCGCTTGCCTATTTTGCCTGCCTGTTTCTGTCGGCGGTGTTCCAAAGCCGCGCGCAGGGGATCGAAGCGATTGGCGAGGTCACGCCCGAGATGCGCATGACCCGGGCGGACGTGCTGCACCTATTGATGATCGTGCTGCCGATCCTGCTGATCCTGTTTCTGCTGCTGACGCCGAAAGAGGCTGTCGGCTGCGGCGTCTTTGGCGCGCTGTTGGGCATCGAGCGGGAGGTTGTGAACGGCGCCTGCCGCGCGGTCGATCTGCCCTGGGCCTTCAAGCTGGTGCAAAACTCCGCCGGGGATGCGGGCAGCGCGGGCTGGTGGGCCGTGATCCTCGTGTCAATCCTGTTGTTCCTGGACCGCGAGATGCGGCGCAGCCCGGGCAAGCTGGTCAATGCCTTGTCGGATGCTGGCGTCTTGATTTCGACCCTCTACCTGATGTTCCTCGCGGTCTCGATCATCGACTTCTCGCTGAATTTCACGGGGCTGAGCGCCTTTTTTGCCATCGACGTGCTGACATGGCTGCGCGGGCTAGAGCTGGGCGCCGGTGCCCCGGCTGCCTTCCTGCTGCTGGCGCTGATGCTGACAATGTTGCTGGCGGTGCTCTTGGGCATGGGGATGCCTGCGGTTCCCGCCTATATCAACGTGGCGCTTCTCATGGGGCCCATGCTGGCAGGGCTCGGCATCGCCAACTTCACGGCGCATATGTTCATCTTCTATTTCGCCGTGGCCTCTGCCATCACGCCGCCGGTGGCCGTGGCCGCTTTTGCCGCAGCGTCGATCACCCGCGCCGACCCGATGCGCACCGGTCTGTCGGCCGTACGGTCCGGCATCGTGATGTTTGTCATTCCCTTTGTCTTCGCGTTCCACCCTGAGCTGCTGCTGATCGAAGCGGCGGTCATCAAGCCGGGCCTGACCGGCGGCGCGGTCGAATACCTGCCCGGCTACACGGGCAGCGTGGACTGGCCCGCGCTGGCTTGGCTGCTGGTCAGATTGTCCATTGGGCTGTACTTGCTGGCCTCCGCGTTGGCGGGTTTTGACCGCGCACGGCTGGCATTGTGGGAGATTTTCTGCCGCCTCGCTGTGTTTGGCGTGCTCCTGTCCAAAGACCCGGCCGTTTATACCGCGGGGCTGGCATTGGCTGCGGTGCTGATCGGGCGGCAATACGTGTTTGCCCGCCGGCTTTCCCGCGCGTGAGCGCTCAGCCTGCAGATCAGCCGAGGGCAGTGGGACGTCTTGCGCTGTCCTCAAAGCAGCGCGACGGTCGCGGCGTTATCAACGATCTGTTCATGACAGGCGCCTTGAGGGCTGTTTTCCCTGGCGGCGACAGGACCTCTTTGCAAGCGGTGCTCGTCAACACCTCCGGCGGCATTACGGGCGGCGATCGCTTTGACGTGGCTGCATCCGCTGGGCCAGCAAGCGCCCTCACACTTACGACTCAGGCCGCCGAACGCGCCTACCGCGCACAACCCGGTCCTCCGGGGACAGTGCGCACGCACCTGAAGGTCGCAAGTGGCGCACGCCTCGATTGGCTGCCGCAAGAGACCATCCTTTTTGACGGCTGTGCACTCGACCGGGGATTGGAGGTGGATTTGGCGCCAGACGCCCGCCTCTTGCTCGTCGAACCGATGGTTTGGGGCCGCGCGGCCATGGGCGAACGCGATGTGCATGGAAGGGCACGCGAGCGTATCCACATCAGACAGAACGGCGATCTGGTCTATGCGGATCAATGGCGCATGACCGGTGACCTGACGGCCCAGCTTGACCGACCGGCCATAGGAGGCGGCGCGCGCGCGATGGCAAGCTTCGTCTTCGCGGCACCGGAGGCCGAAGCCAAACTCGATCACCTCCGCGGGTTGTTACCCGTGTCGGGCGGGGCCAGCTTGCGTTCAACCGGCCTTATTGTTGGGCGGCTGCTGGCACCAAGCAGTTATGATTTGCGCAAATCCTTGATCCCGCTCGTGGAGTTCCTCCATGATGGGGTCATTCCAACGCCGTGGAGACTTTAACCCGATGATGCTGACCCCCCGCGAAAAGGACAAGCTGCTGATCGCCATGGCCGCCGAGGTTGCACGCAAACGGCTGGAGCGCGGCGTCAAGCTCAACCACCCCGAGGCCATTGCGCTGATCACCGACGCGGTGGTCGAGGGCGCGCGCGACGGGCGCAGTGTGGCTGAGATGATGCAGGCGGGCGCGCAGGTCATCACCCGCGCGCAGTGCATGGAAGGCGTGCCGGAGATGATCCACGACGTGCAGGTTGAGGCGACGTTCCCCGATGGCACCAAGCTTGTGACCGTCCACAACCCGATCCGGTAGGTCTGATATGCGCGTCCTGCCCCTCCTTTTCGTCGCCGCTCCGGCCTTTGCGCATCCGGGCACGATTGACCATGACACGGGCTGGTTTTCGGTCGTGTTCGGCCTTGTGCTGATCGCCGCCAGCATCATCGTACTGGTGCGCAGCCAATGAGCCATCCGCACCGCCCCCAGTACCTGCTTGCCGAACTGGCGGGCCTGCGGGCAGAGATCATTGGCCATCAGGCTGCGCGCTATAACGTCGATCAACTGGGCCTTGCGGCGATCATCGCGATCTACGCCTGGATCCTGTCGACTGGAACGGCCAGCGCCCTTGTGCTGCCGCCGGCGGTGGCACTTGTGGCAACCCTGCGCCAACAATCGATCGCGTTTTCGATTACGACCATCGCCAGCTACATCCGCAAACTTGAACAGGAGCTGGCGGGGGGCGGATGGGAAGACTGGCTTGCAAGCGAAGATATCCCGAAACGCATCACACGGCTTAGCACAACCGTCTGGGTCTCGGTGCTGATTGGCACGACCGCCATTGCCATCGCTGAGGCGGCGGGCCTTGGCCTCCTTGACCTTGTGACAACCAGAAAGGGCACGCCATGATCCCGGGCGAAATCATCACTGCAGCGGGCGATCTGACGCTCAACGCGGACCGCGAGGCCATCACCCTGCGCGTTGCCAACACCGGCGACCGCCCCATTCAGGTCGGCAGCCACTACCACTTTGCTGAAACCAACCCCGCGCTGGAGTTCGACAGGGACGCCGCGCGCGGCATGCGCCTCGACATCGCGGCGGGCACCGCGGTGCGGTTTGAACCAGGGCAGGAGCGGGATGTGAACCTTGTGCCGGTCTCGGGAAGGCGGCGTATTTTCGGATTTAACCAAAAGGTCATGGGCGCGCTTTAATGGATAACGCGTGGGAGGATAGCACAACAGAGTTGTCTCATCCGGCGTCCGGACGTCACCGCGTGGACGTAGGCGAAAAGGGTCGCTCCAAGTTCCGCGCCTTCGATGATACTGCAATGGACGCAGCAATGCAGGTCGCCGAACTGGCCGAAGTCAAAACGACAGGCTTGGTTGCGCAGCGGCTTCAAGTCACGGCCTTCACCATTACCATCACTGGCGCTACGATTGCGTTCTACGCAAATGATGATGGAGCGGCCTTGAGCGGTTTCAGCCCGCTGTTGTTTGCCTTTTACGTTCTCTTTGGCATCGGCTCGGGGCTCGCAACAGCACAAATCGGTGCCTCCGAAGCATACTATTACAAGCTGGGCTCAACACTGACCTACCTGCACCGCAAGCATTTCCGCATTGGAAAAGGGCACAAGGACGCAGATGAAGAATACCAAGATGCGACCCGGCGTGCGCCTGGCCTGCTTGATCAACACGCATATCGCCCATTTGTCGTCATCAACGCTCTGACCCCGATCATCGGGGGCCTTTTCGTCCTGCTGTAAAAACGAGACCCGACATGCCCGCCAAAATCTCCCGCGCCGATCACGCTGCCATGTTTGGCCCCACCACCGGGGACAAGGTGCGGCTGGCCGATACCGAGCTGTTCATCGAAGTAGAACGCGACCTGACCGCTGAAAAGGCAGGGGCTGCCTCGGGCGGCGGGTCGGGGCCGAATGCGGCGCTTTATGGCGAAGAGGTGAAGTTCGGCGGCGGCAAGGTCATTCGCGACGGGATGGGGCAGGCGCAGACCACGCGGGCCGAGGGGGCGGTTGATACCGTCATCACAAACGCGCTGATCGTCGACCACACAGGTATCTACAAGGCGGATGTGGGCCTCAAGGACGGGCGCATTGCGCGCATCGGCAAGGCGGGCAACCCGGACACGCAGCCCGGCGTCGACATCATCGTTGGCCCCGGCACCGAGGCCATCGCGGGCGAGGGGCGCATCCTGACCGCGGGCGGGTTTGACAGCCACATCCACTACATCTGCCCGCAGCAGATCGAGGACGCGCTGCACTCGGGCCTGACCACCATGCTGGGCGGCGGCACCGGCCCTGCGCATGGCACGCTCGCCACCACCTGCACGCCGGGGCCCTGGCATATCGGGCGGATGCTGCAGTCTGCCGACGCCTTCCCAATGAACCTCGCCTTCGCGGGCAAGGGCAACGCCTCGCTCCCCGCCGCACTGGAAGAGCAGGTGAACGCAGGCGCCTGCGCGCTGAAACTGCACGAGGATTGGGGCACCACACCCGCCGCCATCGACTGCTGCCTGTCGGTGGCCGATGCGATGGACGTGCAGGTGATGATCCACACCGACACGCTGAACGAGTCCGGCTTTGTCGAGCACACCGTTGCCGCCCTGAAAGGCCGCACCATTCACGCCTTCCACACCGAAGGAGCGGGCGGCGGGCACGCGCCTGACATCATCAAGATCTGCGGGGAGGATCACGTGATCCCCTCCTCCACCAACCCCACGCGCCCCTTCACCGTGAACACGATCGAAGAGCATCTGGATATGCTCATGGTCTGCCACCACCTCGACAAACGCGTGCCCGAGGATGTCGCCTTTGCCGAAAGCCGTATCCGCCGCGAGACGATCGCAGCCGAAGATATCCTGCACGACATGGGCGCGTTCAGCATCATAGCCTCAGACAGTCAGGCGATGGGCCGGGTGGGCGAGGTGATCATCCGCACCTGGCAGACCGCCGACAAGATGAAGCGCCAGCGCGGGCCGCTGCCCGAAGAGGAAGGCGACAACGACAACATGCGCGTCCGCCGCTATGTCGCGAAATACACCATCAACCCGGCCGTCGCGCATGGCATCGCGCACGAGATTGGCTCCATTGAGCCCGGCAAACGCGCGGACCTGTGCCTTTGGTCGCCCGCCTTTTTCGGCGTGAAGCCCGAGATGGTCCTGATCGGCGGTACGATTGCGGCGGCGCAGATGGGCGATCCGAACGCCTCCATCCCGACACCCCAGCCAGTCTATACGCGGCCCATGTGGGGCGCGTATGGCCGAAGTGTCGAACGCTCTGCGGTTACCTTCGTGTCGGAGGCCGCGCAAGCGGCTGGCATTGGGGAAAGTCTTGGCCTTGCCAAGGATACCTTGGCCGTCAAAGGCACGCGCGGAATTGGAAAAGCGCAGATGAAGCTCAATGACGCCACACCAGAGATCGAAGTGCATCCGGAAACCTACGAGGTGCGCGCAAATGGCGAACTGCTGACCTGTCAGCCGGCAGAGGTTCTGCCCATGGCGCAGCGGTATTTCCTTTTCTGAATTTTGACTGTCGAAGCCCGGGGGGACCGAACATGAAGACGACGGCAACACTTGCAGCGGTGCTGATATGCACTGGCACACTTGGTCAGGCCACCTGCCCTCAGGCGGGTGCTTTAGCCACCGGCATTAAGGTCACGCTGTCGGACGGGTCGGCTGAAACGTTCAAATCTATCGGTCCGGGGCGCGTCGAAAACTACACTGACGCGGGTAAGCCCGACGGGAACTACAACATCCTCGCGCAGGGCATTTACCTTCGGGCAACGTCGCAGCTGAGCGACGGTATCGTCGACAGCTCCAGTCGGATCACCTACAACTTCCCCCTAGCAGACGATCAGATGCCCCTACCCGTACCCGGCGGGCGCTGGGACGTCGAAGTTGCCGTGCTGGAAGGCGGATCGATTGACAGCGAAATCCACGCCATCAGCTTCGGACAAAACGCGCGATATACGATCGGCGCGTGCGGATATGACATGATCCCGGTCGTGATCCGCATCGGACCTGAAGACGACTGGATCGAGGAGACGCTGTATTATCTTCCGACATTGGAAATTGCGCTTTACAGCAAGTATGACGCAATAGACGAACCAGAAGAGGTCTATGTCTACACCGGTATCGAGGCGATGAGCCCGTGATGCCTGCTCTGCTTTCGGGCGGCGCCAATCCGCGGTGTAAGGCTAAGCACTCTCCGAGGGGTGCTTTGCACAGCATGCAACACGGGTTTGCGCGCGCGTGGCTTACTAGGCCGGTTCGCAGTGCACATGTCTGGTCCAGCAAGATGGAGCCCGACGATGACCAAATTTCTCAAATCCCTGACGTCCCCCCGCTATGCCCCAGCCGGCCCGCTGTCTTTGGCGTTCGCGGTGCAGGACATGAGCGACGCAGAGCTTGCCGACCGCAATATCGCGCGCACCGATATCGCGCGCGAGTTGATGATCGACGGTTTGTGGAAATAAGCCTTTGGGGCGGTCCATGCTGACCGCTCAAAGCTATCACGACCACGCGCACGCTGCGCGCATCGGGTCGGTTTCGCTTACTTACGAAGATCGGTTCCTGCGCCGCAAGGTGCTGAAGATGGACGACGGCACACCAATCCTCGTTGATCTACCAAAGACGACCTCCCTGGACCATGGCGGCGTGCTGGTTACGCCAGAGGGTGAGATCACGATCAACGCCGCGCCCGAGCCTCTTTTGGAAGTGACGGGCGCGCGGCTGAACCGCATCGCCTGGCATATCGGTAACCGCCATACGCCTTGCCAGATCGAAGATCAGAGGCTTTTGATCCAGCGCGATCATGTCATGGCCGACATGCTGGCCCACATTGGAGCGCGCACTCGCGAGGTCATCGAACCCTTTACGCCGGAAGGGGGCGCTTATGGGCATGGCCGCACGCACGGCCATGATCACAGCCATGTGCACGAACATGCACATGATCACGGGCATGGCTGACCCTGTCCTGACCCTTGCCCAGATGTTCAGCCCCGGCTTTCCCGTGGGTGCATTTGCCTATTCCCACGGCCTTGAAACGGCTATCGCGGATGGCCGCGTGCGCGATGCGGCCGCGCTCAAGGCATGGCTCACCGATTTTTTGGCATATGGCGCAGGCGCCTCCGATGCACAGCTGATGCGCGCCGCCAACTTGGATGACGCTCAGCCCTTCGCCCTTGCCGTGTGTTCCAGTCGGGAGCGGGTGATGGAGACGATGCAGCAGGGCAGCGCTCTGGCGCATACCGCGGCGGCGCTTTGGGACACACCGGATGCACAGGCCCCCTACCCCATCGCCGCGGCACGCATCGCCCGTGAACTGGGCCTTCCCGAAGATCAAACTGTGCGAGTTTACTTGCAGGCCTTCTTGGCCAACCTTGTTTCTGCAGCTGTGCGCGCGGTTCCGCTAGGCCAGACCGAAGGGCAACAGGTTTTGGCTGCTCTGACACCGCTGATAGAAGAGGTCGCGGACACCGCGACCGGCGCTCTGGACGACATCTCGTCCACCTGCTTTGCCGGCGACATTGCCGCGATGCGCCACGAAACCCTAGAGCCGAGGATTTTCAGGACATGACTCAGATGAATGGACCCCTGCGTGTCGGGATTGGCGGCCCGGTCGGGGCGGGTAAAACAACGCTGACTGCGGCGCTCGCCCGCGCGCTGCAAGATGACCACTCCATCGGGGTGATCACGAACGATATCTACACCCGTGAGGATGCCGAAGAGCTGATGCGGCGTCAGATCCTGCCGCAGGACAGGATCATTGGGGTCGAAACCGGCGGATGCCCGCATACTGCGATCCGCGAGGATGCCTCGATC
>JBCBCP010000081.1:0-11095 GCA_038530575.1 Pseudomonadota bacterium | reverse complement strand
CGCTGGGGCCGCCTGCCCCAGGTGCTGCGCGGCATCGACGCGGCGCAAGCCGCTGGCCTCAAAGTCAAGATCAACGCGGTCGCGCTCAAAGGCTTTAACGAAGACGAGCTGGGCAGCATGACCGAATGGTGTGCCGCGCGCGGCGCCGATCTGACGTGGATCGAGGTGATGCCGATGGGCGATCTGGGCGGCGAAGATCGGGTGGGCCAGTATTGGTCGCTCGAAGACGTCCGCAAGGCGTACGGCGCGCACTACACGTTGACCGACCTGCCGGATCGCACCGGCGGGCCCGCGCGTTACGTGCGGCTGGAAGAGACCGGGCAGCGCATCGGGTTCATCACCCCGCTCAGCCATAATTTCTGCGAAAGCTGCAACCGTGTTCGCGTGACTTGCACCGGCGAGATTTTCATGTGCCTTGGCCAGGAAGACCGGGCCGATCTGCGGACCCCGTTGCGCGCGTCCGAACATGATGGCCCGCTTGAGGATGCAATTCGCGCCGCCATCGCCGCCAAGCCCAAGGGCCATGATTTCGACTATTCGCGGCATGTCGCGGATGGTCAGATGACCCGCCACATGAGCCACACTGGCGGCTAACCCGGGCAGGCGCGGCCATGACCCCCCTGCTGCGGGCGTACCAGATTGCCACGATGGGGATTGTTCCGTTTGCTGCACGCCGCCGCGTGAACAAGCTGCGCGCGGCGGGCGTGCCGCTGCACCGGGCGCACGAGGTTCTGGGCAACACGGCACTCGAACGCCCCGGCGGACAGCTTTTGTGGGTCCATGCCGCCTCTGTCGGAGAGAGCCTGTCCGTGCTCCCGCTGATCGACGCACTGCAAGCGCAGGTGGATGGGCTGAAAGTGCTTGTCACTTCCGTCACACCAACCTCCGCGGCGTTGCTTGAAAAGCGCCTGCCTCGGGGTGCTTGGCATCAGTTTGCCCCGCTTGACGCCCCCGGCCCGGTGGACCGTTTCCTGCGACGCTGGCGGCCCGATGCCGCCCTGTTCGTCGAATCCGAGATCTGGCCCAACATCCTGACCCGCACCGACATGCCCAAAGCACTGGTCGGGGCGCGCCTGTCAGAACGGTCCCTGCGCCGCTGGGCCAAAGCGCCCCAGACAGCGGCCGCCCTGCTGGGTCGTTTTGCGCTGATCCTCGCGCAGAACGCGGACATCGCGGGGGCCTTGCGCGGCCTTGGCGCGCCGCGCGTGGAAACGGGTGGCAATCTTAAGGCGCTGTCCCCCGCCCTGCCCGTAGACGACGCGCTGGTCTCGGACGCCCGCGCCGCGCTCGGCGGCCGCCCGGCTTGGATCGCCGCGTCCACCCACCCCGGCGAAGAAGCGGTAATCCTGCGAGCACATGCGACGCTCCGGTCAAAGCGCCCGGACCTTTGCCTGCTCCTCGCGCCGCGCCATCCCGAGAGAGGCCCTGAGGTTGCAGCCCTCGCCGCAGCTCAGGGTCTAGAGGCCACAACCCGCAGCACAGGCGGGCTGCCGGATCACGCCGTCTGGATCCTTGATACGCTTGGGGAACTTGGAAGCCTTTACCAGCTTGCGCCGCTCGTTTTGCTCGGTGGCTCGCTCAGGGACATTGGCGGGCATAATCCCTTCGAAGTCGCCCATGCCGGCGCGGCCATCCTGGCGGGGCCGCACACCGCCAACTTCTCCGAAACCTATGCTGCGCTGGAGGCAGCCGGCGCCGTTCGCCGCCTCGACGATGCGTCGCTGGACCAGACCCTTTCGGATCTTCTTGCAGCGCCGGAAGAGGTGCAGGACCTTGCTTTTGCCGCGACTGCCTTCGTCGCCGCCCAGACAGACCGCGCAGAAGATATCACAGCCCGATTGATACAAGCGCTCAGCCTATGACCGAACTCGTTGTCACCAATTTCAACCGCAATTTCACAGGCGTTTCGGCGACGGCCGCCGCAGTGGTGGCGCAGCAGGCCCAACGCTACGATATGGCGCTCGTTGGTCACCCCCTGCCCGGATGCCCTGCGCCGATCACGCTGGCAGAGGCGCGGGCGCGGTCAGGCTCCGGAACAATCTGGCATGTGCGCCGGAACACCGAAATGCGCGCAGCCCTCTGGACGCGCGACGTGCTGCGCAAACCGATCCAAATTGTGTTCA
The DNA here is from genome assembly GCA_038530575.1 of Pseudomonadota bacterium. Lineage (GTDB taxonomy): Bacteria > Pseudomonadota > Alphaproteobacteria > Rhodobacterales > Rhodobacteraceae > JBCBCP01. The sequence goes on along the minus strand of JBCBCP010000081.1, from coordinate 8,972 downwards.
CCTCCGCGGCCATACGGCGGCACAGCGCATTGCCGCGTTGGCTGATCTCGCGCATGGACGCGGTGATCGCGACGACGGAAAAGGCGGCCGAGTTCGTGCCGAACGTGCGCGCGGTGGTGCCGCACGGCGTTGATACCACACGCTTTTTCCCCGCAGAGGATCGTGCCTCGGCCTGGGCCGCACTTGGCTATGGCGGCAGCGCAGGGATCGCCACCATCGGACGTATCCGCCCCGAAAAAGGGACTGACCGGTTCGTGCATGCGATGCTTGAGCTGCTGCCGCAACACCCGGGACTGACCGCATTGGTGATCGGAAAAGTGGCACGTGAGCATACCGGATTTGCCGACACCTTGCGGCGCACCATCGCCGCTGCAGGCCTCGACAGCCGCATCTTGTGGCCCGGCGAGGTTGGCCCCGACCGCATGCCAGAGCTGATGAGAGGCCTCAGCCTCGTGATGCAGCTGCCAACTTATGAGGGGTTCGGCATGGTCCCGCTGGAAGGCATTGCCAGCGGGACGCCGTTCGTGGCGACGGACACCGGCTACTACGCCGCCTTTTCGGCGCAGGGCCGCGCGGGCCTCGTAACACAGCCAGACCGCGCAGCCGAAATGGCAACCAAGGCGCTGCGCAACACAGACATGCGACGCTCCGCGCGCGACGTAGCCGTGCACAGCTTCTCCATCGACCGGGAGGTTGACGGGATTGCTGCCGTCTATGACGAGACGCGCCGGTGAGGGTCAATTCCGCACAGAATTGACCCAAGGCGATCTGTTACCTGTTTCGGGCCCTAAGATGCTGCGCCGCGCACCGGCATCCGCTGCTCGACAATTTCAGCCCACCACGAGCACCCAGCCGGGATCGTTTCATCGTTGAAATTGTATTCGGGATGGTGAACGCTCGCCGTGTCGCCATTGCCAACCACGATATACGCGCCGGGGCGCTCTTCTAGCATAAAGGCGAAATCCTCGCCCCCCATCACCAGCGGCGCATCCTCGCACTGGCCGGAAACGGAGCGCGCAACGTCAGCGGCGAATTCGGTCTGTTCGTCCGAATTCACCATAACCGGATAGCCGCGATGGTAATCGACCTGCGCCGTACCGCCCATCGTGGCCGCAACGCCTGCGCAGATCGCCTTGATCCGCTGTTCGGCCATATCTCGCATCGCCGCGGACATGGTGCGCACCGTGCCTTTGAGGTGCACCTTCTGGGGGATCACGTTGAACGCGTTGGACGAGGTTTCGAACGATGTGACGGATACCACGACCTGATCCACCGGGTCCGCGTTGCGACTGGCAATCGTCTGCATTGCCATGACAACTTGCGCGCCCATTACGGTCGTGTCGACCGTCTCCTGCGGCTTTGCAGCGTGGCCGCCTTTGCCTTCGAGGTGGATGTCAAATTGGTCAGTAGCGGCAAAGAAGGCGCCGGACCGAATGGCAAACTGGCCCGTGGGTAGGCCCGGCCAGTTGTGCATGCCGTAGACTTCCTGAATGCCCCAGCGCTCCATCATGCCGTCGTCGCACATCTCCTTACCACCGCCGCCGCCCTCTTCGGCGGGCTGGAAGATGACAATGCAGGTTCCGTCGAAATTGCGCGTCTCGCTCAGGTACTTCGCGGCGCCAAGCAGCATCGCCGTGTGCCCATCGTGGCCGCATGCGTGCATCGCGCCATCCGTCTTGGAAGCGTAATCAAGGCCTGTCGCCTCGTGGATCGGCAGCGCATCCATGTCCGCGCGCAGCCCAATGACCTTACCGGCCGTATCGGTGCGGCCCTTGATGACGCCTACCACCCCGGTGCGGCCGATCCCTTCCGTCACCTCATCGAGGCCGAATTCTCGCAGCTTTTCCGCCACAAGGGCAGAGGTACGGTGCGTTTCAAAAAGGATCTCCGGGTTTTCATGGATATCCCGGCGCCACGCGGTAATTTCGGCCTGCAATTCGGCAAAACGATTCTTGATTGGCATCATTATCTCCTGTTTTCAGCGCCTTGCAGCGCATTTTGGACCTACTTACCCAAAGGTAAGCGCTGTTCGATCACCTCGGCAAACCACGAACAGCCTGCCGGGATCGCGTCATCGTCAAAATTATATGCGGGGTGGTGGACCATCGCGGTGTCCCCGTTCCCGATCATGATGTAGGCGCCGGGACGCGCGTTCAACATGTAGGCAAAATCTTCCGCGGCCATGATGGGCGCGCAATTTGCATCCACATCGCCTGCAACCGCCCGGGCCGCCTCGGCGGCGTGCGCGGTATTCTCATCCGCATTTACAGTCACCGGATAGCCCACGACATAGTCGATTTCGGCCGTGCAGCCATGGGCCTGCGCCGTTGCCTCGGCAATGGCGATCACGCGGGCCTGCGCCTCGGCGCGCACGGACTCGTCCAGTGCGCGCACCGTGCCCTCCATCGTGACGACATGCGGGATGACGTTGCCAACCACACTGTCTGAATGCAGCGCCCCGATGGTCACAACGACAGAGGCCAGCGGATCGGTCACGCGGCTGGCAATGGACTGCAGCGCCACGATCACATGCGCCGCGGCAACGTTGGGGTCCACTGCCTGATGGGGCGCTGCCGCATGCCCGCCCTTGCCGACCACGCGGATCGTGAACATGTCCGCCGCGGCGAGCAGTGGGCCGGGGCGGATGGCGAACTGTCCGGTCGGCAGGCCCGGCATGTTGTGCATGCCGTAAACCTCATCGATCTTCCAGCGGTCCATCAGCCCGTCTTCGACCATCTCGCGGCCGCCGCCCCCTCCCTCTTCGGCGGGCTGGAAAATCAGAACGGCGGTGCCTGCAAAATTCCGTGTCTCGGCCAGATATTGTGCGGCTCCGAGCAGCATCGCGGTATGACCGTCATGGCCGCAAGCATGCATCTTGCCAGGGTTCTGGCTGGCATAGTCCAGACCCGTCGCCTCTGTGATCGGCAGCGCGTCCATATCCGCGCGCAGCCCGATTGTCCGGCTGCCCGGCTCCCGGCCCTTGATCACGGCGACAACACCCGTGCGGCCGATCCCTTCCGTAACCTCGTCGACCCCAAAACTGCGCAGCTTGTCCGTGACAAAGGCCGCCGTCTCATGCACGTCGAATTGCAGTTCGGGATTGGCGTGGATGTGACGGCGCCAGCCGGTGATTTCTTCGTGCATCTCGGCAAGGCGGTTTCGGATGGGCATTTTAGGACCTCCCTTGGTCAGACGGATGGACCGAGGCGCATGAGCGAGCCGTCGGAAAAGCGCGACAATCGAAAGCGTGACAGATCATAGCCCGGATCGTCAGAGGTGGCGAGCGACGCCAGAACGCGGCCCATGCCCGGCCCGATGCCAAAGCCGTGCCCGGACATGCCCGTGCCAAGCACAAGGCCCGGCAGAGCGGCAATATGGTCCACAACGGGCACAACATCAGGCATCGTGTCGATCAGACCAGCCCATGCACTGCGCAGGCGGACGGGACCAAGTTGGGGAAACAGGGCGGCAAAATCGCGGGTCAACGCACGCAGTTTGGCCCGGTTCGGCGCGGGATTCAGGATGCGCATGGCCTCGAACGGGCTTGGGCCGTCGCCCCATGTGCGCGGGGTCGTCCAGGCATCTGGATAGCCCTTGGGCGCGAAGGGCAGAAACCGCGTGCCAAACGGATCGGCACGCAGCTGCGCAAGATATTTTGGCAGGGCGCGGAACGCGTCGGGGCCCACAAACAGCTCGTGGAAGCCCCCCGCCGCGAGGCTGTAGCCGCCATCTGCACGGTGGCGAAAGGCGATCGTGTCGTCTGCGGCGCCGCCCTCGTAGGTCGCGGGCAAAGGCGCTGTCGCGGCGACGGTGGCCCGCACGCTCAGCTGCGGCAGGCGTACACCATGCGCGCGCAGCAAAAGCGACGACCAGGCGCCCCCCGCCAACACAACGCGCGCGGCCTTTATGCGTCCAGCCTCGGTGACGACCCCTGCCACCCGGCCTGCCGCGATATCAAGGCGCCTGACAGCGCAATTTTCAACAATCTGTGCCCCGCTGCGCGCAGCAACATGGGCCAGCGCCGGGACAGCCACCCACGGTTCAGCCCGCATGTCCGTCGGCGTATAAAGCGCACCGGCATAACGCCGCGACATGCCCGGGATCAGCGCCTCTGTTTCCCCAGCGCTGAGCATACGCGCGCCGGTGCCGTGGGCCTGCCCATGGGGCAGCCACGCCTCGTAGCTGGCAAGCTCTTTGTCCGTTTTGGCAAGATAGGTCACGCCGCCGGTGCGCAGACCGATGTCGACATTTGTCTCGCTGGCGAGCTCTTTCCAGAGCCGGTTGGCTTCGACCATGATCGGCAGCTCGTCCGGGTCGCGGCCCTGCTGGCGGATCCATCCCCAGTTGCGCCCTGATTGTTCCGCGGCGATCCGGCCCTTTTCGAGCAGCACAACCCGGTGGCCCGCGCGGGCGGCGTAGAGCGCGGTGCAAACGCCGATGACCCCTCCGCCGATCACCACGATGTCGGCCTCTGCGGGCGGCGGACCAGGCCATGTGATCGGACCGGGTGCCGCAAAGGGGAAGGCGGAAACCGACCCGGTGTCCGCTCCGTTCTCTTGCGAAGAAAACGCGCCCTCAGGCAAGGCGATCTACCAGCTTGCGCATGAACTCGTGCCCCGCGTTGAACTGGGCGATCTCGATAAACTCGTCCGGTTGGTGCGCTTGCGCGATGTTGCCCGGGCCACAGACCACCGCGGAATAGCCTGCCGCCTGAAAATGGCCCGCCTCGGTGCCATAGCTGACGACATGGGAAGCGTTGTCGCCTGTGATCTGGCGGACAAGCCGTTCGGCGCCCCCATCTTCCTCGGGACGCAGCGGCGGCACATCGAACATTACGTCAACTTCGATGTCGGCCTCGGGCCGGACGGCTTGCATGTTTTTGCGAAGCGCATCTACCGCGTCGAGATAGGACTGTTTAAGCGCCGCGGGATCGTCCCCCGGTACCGCGCGGAAGCCCATGGCAAAGCTGCAATCCTTGGCGGTGATGTTGTGAGCGGTGCCACCTTCGATCATGCCGACATGCCAGTTTGTATAGGGCGGGTCAAAAAGCGCGGCCATGTCCGAGGGCGTTGCCGCGGCATTTTCGGCGTTGCGCTGGTTGGCCCATTCGATGAGCTTGGCGGCCTCGTGGATCGCACTGACCCCTTGGTAAGCGATGGAAGAATGCACCTCGAACCCGCGCACGCGCGTCGGGAAACCTTGTCCGCCTTTGTGGCCGGTGACCGCCTGCATGGTTGAGGGTTCCCCAACGATCACGTCCGCGCCGCGCGGCAGGACCGCGTCCATGGCCCGGATCAGAGGCGGCGCGCCGGTGCAGCCGATTTCCTCGTCGAACGAGAGGGCGATTTGCAGCGGGCGGCTGATGCCTTGCTGTTGCGCCTGCACGAGGGCCCAGATCGCGAGTGCGTCGAACCCTTTCATGTCGCAGGTGCCGCGGCCCACATAGGTGCCGTCCCGTTCGGTGACGGTCCAGGGGTCGGTTGTCCAATCCTGCCCATCGACGGGCACCACATCGGTATGACCCGACAGCACAACGGCACCCTCCTCCCAAGGACCGACATGGGCAAAAAGCGCAGCCTTGTGCGGCTGGGCCGGATCCGGCCAGAGGTGCGCCTTGACACCGTGACCATCAAGATAGTCAGCCACCCATTCCACCAGAGGCAGGTTCGTGTCACGACTGACCGTCGGAAAGGCGATCAGCTTTGTCATCAGCTCAAGAGGGGTCAGCGTTAAGGCCATGTGGTATCCATCTGGACTGGGGCTCTGCCCCAGACCCTGGCATGTTTGACAGCCAGAAGAAGAGCAGCGTTGCCGCAACTGTGACCGCGTGGGCCGCCGGGATCAAGCGGATCAGAGCCGATAGCCACCAGTCACCGGGAGGATCGCGCCAGTGATGAATGCGGCGGCAGGCGAAACCAGATAGCGTACGGCGCCCGCGATATCCTCGGGCACGCCGCCGTGATCCAACGCCTGAAGGTCTTTGAAGGCCTGCTGCAGTTCAGCTGGCCGTGGAGCCTCTGGCGTGTTGATCGCCCCGGGCGCCACGGCGTTGACCCGGATGCCTTTTGGTCCCAGTTCTTTTGCCGCGGCCTTGGTCCAGGTGTTCAGCGCAGCCTTGCTTGCAGAGTAAAGCGCTGCGCCCCGGCCCGGCAGTTCAGCGTTCATCGATGTAATATTCACAATCGCTGCGCCCGGATTCAGATGAGGCAGGGCCGCGGCGAGAATCGCGTGCGGTGCGAGCACGTTCACGGCGAGGATATCCGCATAGTCCGAAGCGAAGGCGTCCAGGGGCGACATGTTGAGCACGCCCGCATTGTTCACGATCACGTCCAGACGGCCGTGCGCATCCAGCACCTTCTCCACCAGCCGCGCGCTGGCCTTGGCATCCGACAAGTCTGCCTGAAACCCGCCTTCCGCGGGCGCCGTGGCATTATAATGCCGCGCGACCCGGTGGTCTTTGGCAAGGTCGGCCGCGATGGCCCGCCCGATACCGCGTCCTGCCCCCGTAACCAGTGCGACGGGGGACGTCATGAAACGCTCACTCTAGTACCCGCTGTCCGTTGTCAGAACGAAATGGCCCGGTTCGACCTCGTTATATTCAGACGGCGCGGGTTCGTACCCGATGGGATGGATCGGCGACGGGATCGGTTTGAAGTTCAGGTCTTTTTCCGCTTTCCGTTTGCGCGGATCGGCTATCGGCACCGCCTTCATCAGCGCTTGGGTGTACGGGTGTTGAGGGTTTTCGAACACCCGAGCGCGGGGTCCAAGCTCGACGATGCGGCCCAGATACATGACGCCGACATGGTGGCTGACCCGTTCGACCACGGCCATGTCATGCGAAATGAAGAGGAAGGACAGCTCCATCTCGGACTGCAGCTCCATCATCAGGTTCAACACCTGCGCCTGCACGCTGACGTCAAGGGCCGAGACCGCTTCGTCCGCGATGATCAGCTTGGGGTTCAGCGCGAGCGCGCGGGCGATGGCAACGCGCTGGCGCTGTCCGCCGGACAGCTCGTGCGGGAAGCGGCGCATGAAGCTGCGCGGCAGCTCGACCCGGTCGAAGAGCATCGCGACCCTGTCTGTCACGGCATCGCCGGTAAGCGTGCCATAGTTGTGGATGGGCTCGGCCACCTGATCGGCAAGCTGCATCTGCGGGTTCAGGGACGCAAAAGGATCCTGAAAGATCATCTGCATATCGCGCCGCGCCTCACGCAGGGCTTGCGGACCAAGACCCAAAACATCCGTTGTGCCGAGATGCACTGAGCCCGAATTGGGCTCCACCAGCCGCAGGATGGAGCGACCCGCAGAAGACTTGCCGCATCCAGACTCGCCAACTAGGCTGAGCGTCTGGCCCTTGTTGATGGAAAACGACACGTCCTCAACCGCGTGCACATTGGCGACGGTCCGGCGGAAAAAACCGCCCTTGACCGGGAAGCGCGTCGTGAGGTTGCGGACTTTGAGCAGCACCTCGTCGGTTCCAGTGATCGGGGCCACGTTGGTCTCCGCCCGGCCCAAAAGCTTCATCGGCTCGGGATAGGGCTTGCCCGTCATCTCGCCCAGCTTTGGCACCGCCGCCAGCAGCGCCTTGGTATAGGGGTGCTGCGGGCTTTCAAAGATCTGCTCAACCGGCCCTTCCTCGACCTTGTTGCCGCGGAACATGACCACAACGCGGTCCGCCATCTGTGCCACCACGGCCATATCGTGGGTAATGAACATCACAGCCGTGCCAGTCTCGCGTTTGAGCCGGTCCATGAGCGCGAGGATCTCGGCCTGGATGGTCACATCAAGCGCCGTCGTCGGCTCGTCCGCGATCAGCAGCCGCGGCTCACACGCGAGCGCCATCGCAATCACGACACGCTGGCGCATACCGCCCGAAAGTTCGTGCGGGTACTGCTTGAGCCGGCGTTCCGGCTCCGGGATGCGGACCTGGCGCAGCAGCTCAAGTGCGCGGTCATCGGCCTCTTTCCCCGACATGCCTTTGTGCAGGCGCAGCCCCTCGGTCAGCTGACGGCCAACTGTGAAGACAGGGTTTAGTGCCGTCATCGGCTCCTGGAAGATCATCCCGATCTCGTTGCCGCGAATGGTCCGCATCAAGTCCTGATCGGTGCTGGCCAGGTCAATTTCGCCGCCCGTTCGGCGATCAAAGATCAGCTCGCCCCGGGCAATGTCGCCCCCGCCGAACTCGATCAGGCGCATTAGAGAAAGCGACGACACCGACTTGCCACTGCCTGACTCGCCGACGACGCAGACCGTTTCGCCGGACTTGATGTCGAAACTCACATCCTCGACACCGACGACTGGGCCGTCCTTGGTCTGGAATTCGACCCGAAGGCCCCGGATATCGGCAATCTTGCGTTGCTCTGTATTGTCCAGCATGGCGGCGTCTTTCCCTGTTTGCCTACACGCTAGGCGCGCCCCCTTGCCCTGTCAAACATCCCTCTGGGTTTGCGCGGGGTCAAAGGCAAATCGGGGCAATCAGAGGCTTGCTTTTTCGGCAAAGTCTGTTTGCATAGGCAGCATTCGTGGGGTGCTGCAAAAAAAGTTCTGCCTTTCTGGCTGTTTACAACTGCCTTTGCACCACCTGCCACGGGGGTCCCACACCGCGGGGCCAAAAAAGAGAATGGCAAGCGTATCAAACACTTGTCCAACATGGAGTATGACATGAAGCTTAAATCCCTTTTGCTGGGTGCTGTAGCGACCGGTCTGGGCACGATGGCCTTTGCCGACGGGCACGCCACGCGTGGCAGCGATGGCGAGGTGCGCATCCTTTACTGGCAGGCGCCCTCGATCCTGAACCCGTTCCTGTCGGGCGGCACCAAGGATGTTGAATCCGCCTCCCTCGTGCTGGAGCCACTGGCCCGCTACAACGAGACCGGCGCGCTGGTGCCGTGGCTGGTTGACGAAGTGCCAACCGTCGGCAATGGCGGCGTGAGCGCTGACCTGACCCAGATCACCTGGGTCCTGTCCGAAGG
>JBCBCP010000080.1:0-11244 GCA_038530575.1 Pseudomonadota bacterium | reverse complement strand
GCGGAAGGCGTGGTAGGCGATCCAGCCGATGAAGGCGATGGCGCAAAGGTCAATCAGCCGCATGCCCCAGCCGCTGCCTTCAATCATTTCCGCAGAGCCGCCCCAGATCGAGATCAGCGCATAGGCCCCCGCGATAAAGGCCAGAATGCCGGAGACGCGCCGCGCGAGCTCTTCATATGTGTGCATGGAGGATGTAGGCGCCGCCGGTTCGTCCTGGGTGTCATCGGCTTCCGCTTCGGCATTCACCTCGGCCATGTGCCGCGCGCGGGCAAAATAGCTTTCGATGCCGTAATTTATCAGCCCGTAGACCACGATGATCGACAAGGCCGTCGCATAAAGCCCGGCCACCAGCGGCACCGATGTCGGCTGTTCCAGCACCAGATCGACAGCCAGTTCGAGATAACCAAAGATGATATAGAGGATCATCGCGGGCGCCCAGGCCCGGGAAATCACACGGGTCAGCAGCGGTGTATCCGCCGGGCTGCGCCCATTGCGGATCGCCCCGGAAATGGCCCGGCGGTTGGCCAGCACCAGCGCGACATTCAGCACCGCCGTGACAAGCGCCAGTGTGCCGTAGATCACCGCATAGGCGTTGTAGATCAGGCCGAAATCACTGACCCATGTGGCAAAGGTCAGCACGCTGATATCCAACATCGCGACAAAGAACAGCCAGACATAGAGCTTGCGCGCGTCTGCATCCGAAAAGGACGGGATCCGGTATTGCGCGAGGTAGGGCGACAGGATCATGCGCCACAGATCGCCAATTACAAAGCTGGCAAAGAACGCGAAATTCACTGCCAGCGCCGTGATCTGCACCGTCTGGTCATTCACCTCGGGAAAGAGCAGCAGGCCAAGGATATAGGCCACGAGGATGGCGACGATCGTGCCAATCACGCCCATGACAAAGCGGAAGGCCAGCCAGGGCATCTTTTCGCGGTAGCCTTCGGGCGCCGCGCGAATCCCTGCCACCACGAAGCGGCGGACAAGGATCGGCCCGTAGACAAAGCGGGTGAACAGAAGGCCGATGAACAGAAGGCCCGCGCTGTAAATCAGGACCTCGACATAGGTCATGATCCTCCCGTCCGGGCTGGTTGAGCGCAGAACAAAGGCGAGCTGTTCAAGCGATCCGGGCAGCGCATCGAGCCGTTCGCGCAACGTGGTCCGGAACGCCTCGCCCTGCTTTTGCACCTCCATCAGAGCCGACCCGGCGCCGTCCGGCCCGACCTGTGTCGTCGGCGCTGGGGGCTCGTTCAAAACGCGGCCCTCGGTGTCAACGATGATCACGCCAACCCCAGCCTCGCGGGCGCGGCGCAAGGTTTCGTCCAATGTGGTTTCCGCTTCTGGCGCCGCGGCTGTGCCGCCCAGTCCCGGGATCAGCTGTGCAGAAACCGGCGCCGCAAGCATGACAGCGATTGATAAAGCCAACAGCGCGCGCAGCATCGGCAGGGACCTTTCGAAACGTCGTGACCCAAAGGCTACCTGTGCAATTTGCGCCGCGCAACGCCGTGCGTGGGAGCCATTGGCGCCAAGCCGCCATACAGTGTTGGCCAGGAGCAACAAACCGATGGCACGACATCGTGACGCCAGCCCGTTCCCGGGCGCTCTACAATCGCGCACAGCCATGATCGTGGCTGTGCAGCATCGCGATTTGGTTGAAAAAGCGCCGAAGGTCACGCACGCCTTTGGCAAACCGGACGTGGTGATGTACGACGATAGCGAAATATTCGGCAAGTTGCGTGAAACTGCGGCCAGAGATGGCACAGGGACGGGCAGCGGGGGACGCGGCGATGGCGCGGGACAATCAAAAGAGACGCGTTGTGCTTTACAGTCACGACACGTTTGGGCTGGGGCATTTGCGCCGCTCCAAGGCGCTCGCGACGGCCCTGACCGAAAGCGGCGTCGCAACATCGGCCATTATCCTGACCGGCTCTCCGGTGGCGGGCCGATTTGCCTTCCCCGAACGGGTGGACCACGTGCGTCTGCCCGGTGTAACCAAGCTGCCCGATGGGGGATATGTCAGCCGCACCAAGGGCATGAGCATCGACGAGACAACCGACCTGCGCGCCGGGCTGATCCGCGCCGCGGTCGAGCACTACGCTCCCGACCTGTTGATCGTAGATAAGGAACCGACAGGTTTTCGCGGCGAACTGATCCCAACCTTGGAACACCTGTTGTCCACCGGCAAAACGGATGTCGTTCTCGGCCTGCGCGACGTACTGGACGCGCCACAGACTTTGGCGGCGGAATGGGATCGCAAAGGCGCGCTCGAAGCGGCTGAGGCCTATTATGACGAGATTTGGGTTTATGGCCCGCGCTCTGTCTACGACCCAACCGAAGGGCTGCCGATGTCGCAAGATGCGCGCGCACGGATGCACTGGACTGGGTACTTGCGCCGCGCCGTGGCCGATCCGCCACCCGAGGCAGAAGAGCCCTATATTCTTGTCACCCCCGGCGGTGGCGGGGACGGTGCGGCGATGGTTGATCTGGTGCTTTCGGCCTATGAACGTGACCCGGCCCTATCGCCCCGCGCGATGCTGGTCTATGGCCCGTTCCTGTCTGGCGACACCCGAGACGATTTCGAAGCGCGGGTCGAGGCGCTGGCGGGCCGCGTGACGGCCGTGGGCTTTGACAGCCGGATGGAGGCGCTTTTCGCCGGGGCCGAAGGCGTTGTGAGCATGGGTGGCTACAACACTTTCTGCGAGGTGCTGTCATTTGACAAACGTGCCGTCATCGTGCCGCGCACCAAGCCGCGGCTCGAACAGTGGATCCGCGCCAGCCGTGCTGAAGAGCTGGGCCTGGTCCGCATGCTGGACGAGGGCCGTGACGGGTTGACCCCGGATGCGATGATTGCCGCCATTCGCGCGCTGCCCGCTCAAAACCGCCCCTCCGAGGCGGGCGCTGACGGCCTTCTGGACGGTCTGGACGTCGTGATTAGCCGTGCACGCACTCTGATGGACCAACGCGGCCGGAGGCTGGCGGCAGAATGACGGCAAGAACATTGGCGGTGTTGGTCAAGGGCTGGCCGCGCCTGTCAGAGACGTTTATCGCGCAAGAGCTGGTGGCGCTGGAGCGTGCTGGCCTGACACTCGAACTCTGGTCGTTGCGCCATCCAACGGATGCCAAGACCCACCCGCTCCATGATCAGCTAAAGGCCTACGTGCGATACTTGCCCGAGTACCTGCATCAAGAGCCGCTGCGCGTTGTGCGTGGGCTGCTCTTTGCCCTGCGCCGGGGTAGCTGGCGCGCCGCGTTGGGCGCGCTGCGCGCCGATTACGCACGCGACCGGACCCGTAACCGGTTGCGCCGTTTCGGACAGGCCTGCGTGCTGGCGCGGGAGCTGCCGCAGGACTGCCCGGGCCTCTACGCCCATTTCCTGCATACCCCCTCTTCGGTCGCGCGTTACGCAGCCATCCTACGCGGCTTGCCTTGGGCCTTTTCGGCCCATGCCAAGGATATTTGGACGTCCGAGACTTGGGACCTCGAAGCCAAGCTGGACCCCAATGACCACGGTGCGGTTTTTGGCGCGACCTGTACCGCGTTCAATGCGCAGCACCTGAACGGACTATCACGAGGCACCGAGGTTGATTTGATCTACCACGGCCTTGATCTGACGCGGTTTCCAGAGCCGCCGGAGCGGCCGCGGCAGGCGCGCTTTGAGATGCTGTCGGTTGGCCGGCTAGTCGAAAAAAAGGGGTTTGACAGGCTGATCGAAGCCCTCGCGCTGCTACCCGCCGATCTTGACTGGCACTGGACCCATATTGGCGGCGGCGCGCTGGGGGACACTTTGCGCGGGCGGGCTGAGGCGCTTGGCATCGCAGACCGTATCACGTGGCGCGGTGCATGCGACCAGCCGGAAGTAATTGCTGCAATGCAAGCGGCGTCGCTCTTTGTGCTGCCATCTCGCGTGGCCGAAGATGGTGACCGCGACGGGCTGCCGAACGTGCTGATGGAGGCCGCAAGCCAGCTTTTGCCCATCCTTTCGACCCCTGTGTCCGCCATCCCCGAGTTCATCGAGGATGGCGTGCATGGCACCCTGTCGGACGATGCGCCCGAGGCGCTGGCAGAGGCCATCACCGCGCTGGCCCGGCACCCGGCACGCCGCGGCGCCATGGCCGAGGCCGCCCGCGCGCGCCTGATCAGCGATTTTGCCATGCAACCCGGGATCGACGCGTTGGCGGTGCGCTTGCGGGAGATGACAGGGTGATCGCGGTGTACGCGCCGCTGAAATCGCCCAATCATCCTGTGCCTTCGGGCGACCGCACCATGGGCCGCGCGTTGATGGCCGCGCTATACACTGCAGGCGTTGAACCACGCCTCGTCTCAGAGCTGCGCCTTTACGACAAGGACGGGCAACGGGAGATGCAAGATGCGCTGATGAATTCGGCCAAGGACGAAATCGCACGCCTTCTGACGCACCCGGACAGCGGGCAGTGGCGTGCATGGCTGACCTATCACAACTACTACAAGGCCCCCGACCTGATCGGCCCCGCGGTCTGTTCGGCGCTGCACATCCCCTACCTACAGGTCGAAAGCACGCGCGCTCGCAAGCGGCTGACAGGCCCGTGGGCGCCGTTTGCCGAAGCGGCTGAGGCAGCCAGCGATGCGGCAGCCGTGATCTTTCACCTGACGGCCCGCGATGGCGCGGCGCTGCATGCCTATGCACCGCCCGGCCAGCGCATCGAACATCTGCCCCCTTTTCTGAACCGAAGCGCCCTGCCCCAACCCGCAGCCTGTGATGGCCCGATGCTGGCCGTCGGAATGTTGCGGCCCGGAGACAAACTGGCCAGCTATACGCTGATCGCCGAGGTGCTGCATCTGCTGGATGGCGAGTGGCGCCTCGACATCATCGGCAGCGGCGCCGCGCAGGCCGAGGTTGCCGCCCTGATGGCCCCTTTTGGGAGCCGCGTGCGCATGCTGGGCCGCGTCGAACCGGACGAGATGGATGCACACTACGCCCGCGCGGGTTTGCTGCTCTGGCCCGGTGTGAACGAGGCGTTTGGCTTGAGCTACCTTGAGGCACAGGCGCATGGCCTGCCGGTGGTGGCGCAGGATCGACCCGGGGTGCGCGACGTTGTGGCCGCGGAACTGGTGCCGGAGCCGCTTGGAGCCGCGGGACTCGCCCGCAGGGTGCAAGACCTCTTGTCAGACCCGGAGATGCGCCACAACGCCGGCGCCGTCGGCCGAGAGGCTGTCGCTGCACGGCACTTGCGCCCGGCAGCGGGACGACAACTTACTGCCGCGATCGATAGGGTGTGCCCATGATCCGCCTTGCTCTTCTGCGCCACGGCCACACCCCGTGGAACCGCGCCCACCGCATTCAGGGCCGCAGCGACATTCCGCTGGACGCAGAGGCCGAAGACACGCTGCGCGCCCTGCGGCTGCCGCCCCCTTGGGATCGCACGGACATGGTGGCCAGCCCCCTGTCACGCGCGATGCAGACGGGTGTCCTGCTTGGCGGGTCGCCTGCCGCAGAGCCGGCGCTGATGGAAATGGACTGGGGCGATTGGGAAGGCAGGCGGGGCGCAGACTTGCGCGCCGAACTGGGCAATGGTTTTCCGGATATCGAGGCGTGGGGATGGGAATGGGCGCCGCCGGGTGGCGAAAGCCCCGCCACGCTGCGCACCCGTCTGATCCCATGGGCCGAGCGGCTGGCCAGTGATACCGTCGCCATCTGCCATATTGGCGTCATGCGCGTGCTACTGGCCCATGCATCCGGCTGGGATTTCGACGGCCCCGCGCCCTTCGCGGTCAAACGCAACCGGCTCTACGTGATCGAAATCGGTACGCACTGGCGCGCGTGGCCAGAGCCTGTGCGTCTGGAGCCGCGCTGATGCGAGTGCTGATCGTGGTGACACACTTGTTGGGCACCGGCCATCTGGCGCGAGCGCTTGTTCTGGGCCGCGCCTTTGCCGATGCGGGCTGGCAGGTGCGCGTCGCCAGCGGCGGACGGGCCGTGCCGCATCTGGATGCCACTGGTGTCGATCTGGTGCAGCTGCCCGCGGTGCACGTCGAAGGTACCGACTTTGGCACCTTGCACGGCCCGGATGGCCCCGCGAGCGCACGCTACATGCAGGCGCGACAGCATGCTTTGTTGGCCTGCCTCGACCCGCGCCCCGACCTTCTGGTCACCGAGCTCTTCCCCTTTGGCCGCCGCAGCCTGCGGGCAGAGTTCGGCGCACTGCTGGACGCCGCGGCAGGCATCCCCGCGCTTGCCTCCATCCGCGACATCCTCGCCCCGCCTTCGAAACCGGCGCGTGCAACGTGGACGGAGGAAGTGATTGCCCGGCACTATACCGGCGTTCTGGTGCATTCCGATCCATCTCTGATCCCCCTCGCGGCCAGCTGGCCAGTGACCCCTGCGCTCGCAGACGTCTTGCACTACACCGGCTTTGTCGCCCCGCCCATGCCTGTAGCCGTGGACGCGAGCGCAGGCGAAGTGCTTGTAACAGCCGGTGGGGGAGCCGTGGGCCACAAGATGTTTACCGTCGCGGCAGAGGCCGCCGCAGCCGACCCACACCGTACGTGGCGGTGCCTCACCCGTGCAGAGATCACCGGACCGCCAAACATGCTCGTCGAGCCGCCCCGCCCCGACTTTCGCAATTTGCTGCCGAAGGCTGCCGCGCTTGTCGGCATGTGCGGCTACAACACCGCGATGGACGTCTTGCAAACGGGTGTGCCCGCGCTTTTCGTGCCGTTCGATGATGGCGGCGAGGTGGAACAGAGCCTGCGTGCCGGCGCCCTGTCAGACCAGCCCGGCATCGCCGTTATGCGCAGTGCTCAGCTAACCGGCCCTACCCTGCTCGCAGCCCTCACGCGCGTGTCGGCTGCGCCCGCACGACCCGCCCGAACCGCTGGTATGGACGGCGCCGCGCAAACCGTGCGCATCGCAAGGAAGCTGATCCGTGCGCATTGATTGGTCCCCGCTCCGCCGTGCCGTGAAGCCCGAAACGCAGCTATGGTGGCGCGACGACGATGCGGTTGCCGCCACACCAGCGCTCGACAGGCTTCTTGCCCTGTCAGGCGAGGTGCGGGTGCCCGTTGTCCTCGCCGTCATTCCCGCGCTTGTTACGCCCGGGCTCGTACAGCGGCTTGGGCCGAATGACCGTGTGATGGTGCACGGCTGGCAACATGCCGACACCTCTGCGCCAGGTGCCAAAAAGTCTGAATTCCAACGGCTTCGCCCGGACGCGGCGGATGAGACCGCAAAGGCGCTGGCCCATATGCGGGCGATCTTCGGCTCCCGTTTGTCCCCGGTGTTCGTGCCGCCATGGAACCGGATCGATGACCACATTGCCAAAGGCCTCGGCGCGCAAGGCTATGAGGCCCTGTCCACCTTTGGGCCGCGGGCGCGGCAAGCCGATGTAGGGCTGCCGCGGATAAACACCCATGTCGACCCGATCGACTGGCGCGGAACCCGCGGGCTGGTGGACCCTGACCTGCTGATCGAACGCGCGGCCCGGCAACTGACTGAACACCCGGACGAACCGCTTGGGCTTCTGACCCATCACCTCGTTCACACCCCTGAAATCTGGGCCTTTTCCCGTGCCTTTCTGTCCGAGATGCAAGCGGCGGGCGCGCGGCTTATGCCCATGCAAGAATAGGTTTTGCGGACGGGGCAGAACCGGCTAGGCTTCGGTCAAGCCAACCTATCCAAGGACGCCTCCTCATGTTCAAGAAAACCGCCCTCGTCGCCGCGCTGCTGCTCGCCGCGCCGGCCATTGCCGCCCCGCTCAAGCTGGAGCCAGCCGACCCGCAACCCAGCGCGCTGTCCCCGGGCCTTGCGGTCAGCTACGCCCAGGCCAGCGTGCGCAGTCTGTCGGAGGCCGCCCGCGTCGCAGACAGCGCGAGACCCGGCAAGCCGCTGGAAGGGCTGGATTATTGGGACACCGAGGAAGGCATGGAAACGCTGACCTCGGGCCAGGCGGAAAAGATCGTCGCGGTGATCGAAGGTTACGTCCGGTTCGACGCGCCAGGCACCTATACCATTGATTTTCTGAGCAATGACGGCCTGCGCATGTCGATCGGCGGGCAAGAGGTCGTGAAGTTTGACGGGGTGCATCCCTGCGAGGCCAGTAAGGCGGTTGAGGCCGAGGTGCCGGTCGCGGGCTGGTACGCGCTGGAGGGGCTGTATTTCCAGCGCAAGGGCTCGGCCTGTTTGCACATGCGCGCAGGGATGGGCGAGCCGGACTGGATGCCGAACGCCGCCTTCGGGCACTAGCGCACGGCCCGTTGGGCCAAATGTAACGTTTTGTACAGATTTTCGGATCCCGAAATAACATTTTGTACAGAAGCGGAGCCGGCCCATGCACGACCCCACCCCACGCCCCGCGCGCGTGTCCACAACGCGCGCGCGTCAAAACCTCAGCACCCTGATCAAGCATGCGCAGCACCCGAAGTGTTTCGTGGTGCTGACCCATCACGGGGCCCCCGCCGCCGCGCTGGTGTCGATGGTGAACTTGAAGCGGATTTTTAACGCCGAAGATGTGGAGCGCGTGGTCGCGGGGACCCATCGGCGCGGCGGGTTCTGCTACAGCGAGGTTGTCTGGGGCAAAACCGACCGGGAGACGGCCGAGGGAATCCAACGCCTTCAGATCGACCGCATGCGGGAACGCGAAATGCTGGCCCGGCACGGGCTGGAGGAAATCCCCGGCGGCGAGATTCGCGGAGAGGTCCAGTTTGTGCCCTATCAAGAGCCGCTGCGGATCGCCCCGCCGGTTCGGTTCTGGCCGCTGGCGGTATGGTGGCGGGTGCGGGGGTGGTTAGCGCGTTTGGTTAAGCGGGGAATGTGAAGCGCGGGTTTTGCGTGCGGCCCGAGGATTGGGCGTATTCGAGCGTGTATCGGGATGCGCGGTTGCGGGTGCGGATGGGGTTGGTTCTGTAGGGCGGGGTTTCATTCTGCCGTTGGATTGGATGCCGGTACTCGATGAACCTGCCTTCTATGGAAGATCAATAACTTCGTGGACATGCGTTATTGAATACGCGACCGCCTTGCCAGCTCTGGATTGAACCTTTACGTCAACATTAAAGCCCTTCTTGTAGATATTCTCGTCACTTTCACGAATTTCGTGCTTTACTCGTTCCTCCGCCAACGCCGAGCCGTAGGTAATCGCTAGCGGCTTTTCCGATATTTCTTCAATTACTACTCGTTCACCGGAAGGTTTACCAACCGGAGCGTCACCAACGTCGGATCTGGTGAAAACCATAAGCACCCGCACGTAATCCGCCTGCTTCCGTTCTTCGAGCCTTTCAAACTCAGCATCAATAACTTTTTCGATTTTACGTGCTTCTGTTGTGCTAAAACTAAAACTCGCGCGGACATTGCGTTGTCCATCTTCGAAGGTTGCAGCTTCCAATGTGGAAGACGCATCGGGATCACGGGCGATTGCTTGAACCGCATCCGCCCAGTTCTTCAAGTCTGTTCTAGATGCATTCTTAGGTACATCGCCGGAGATGAGAGCAGAGAGTCTTTGACGCCACTTTTCGACTGTTTCGACAGCAAGATACACCTTGTCCGCCTCACTCGCCACTAATGGCAATACACTTCCTGCGACTGGAATGAGATCGGCGATTATTGAGCCCGATCGTATTTCCTTGATGTATATTTCAGCGTCATCTGAGGCGAAATCTGGCGATGCGTTTACTGTAAGAGAATACTCACGAGCAAGCGATGTGAACGATTTAACGAACGCGGACAACCTAACAGGCTGACTATTATTAATCCGCAGAGTCAGAACGACAGGGGAAGCTTCCATGGCTTGTTTGTAAGTAAATGGCATGGTTTTGCAACTATCGCGTTAGTTTCGCAGCATGTTCACTATATGTTCCTTACGCAAAGTTAAAGTCGACAACAAATCTGCTTCCAAGTCACTTTCTGAAAATTATCACTCCGCTGCAACTCGCGGCACATCACTCAGCAATGCTGGCACAGAGACGTCTTCATCCAGCGCCTCCCAGTGCAGACCGAAAGGTGAGACCGTAACCTCTGCCCTCTCCGACGCAGACGCATTCAGTAGCCGGGGAAACCACGCCAGTGGGACGCCGAGGGTGCGGCCGTCTTCAAGCGACACCCACATCGTGTCGTCGTCAAAGCGGACCTCAGTTGCGGAAATGGTCATGCCAGGCCTCGGTGATCTTGGTGCGGTTCTCTTCTACCATGGCGGCGAGTTTGCGCAAAGTGCGGGCGTCGAAGCCATGGGAGCGGTCTAGGCGGACTTCTGGTTCAACCCAGAATTTGGCTTCGGCGTTATCTTTCATCACGTGGATGTGGACTGGTTCGCGCGGATCGCCTTCATTCGAGTAGAAGAAGAAGCGGAAGCCATCGGCACGAAAGACTGTGGGCATTTGGCTTCCGTTCTATCAGCGCGTAACTGCAACCGGGTGCCGCTCTCGGCATCTTTTGCTTTGCAAAAGAGCCTGCCGCGCACTGGCATCCCTCAGCGCGGAAAATGAACGGCTTCAGCCGTCCATTTTCAGAGCGCTGATGAATGCCTCCTGAGGGATATCCACCTTCCCGAACTGACGCATCTTCTTCTTGCCCGCTTTTTGCTTGTCGAGCAGCTTGCGTTTCCGGGTGGCGTCTCCGCCGTAGCATTTGGCTGTGACGTCCTTGCGCATGGCTGACAGGGTCTCGCGGGCGATGACCTTGCCGCCGATGGCCGCCTGGATCGGGATCTTGAACATGTGGCGGGGGATCAGGTCCTTGAGCTTTTCGCACATGGCCCGCCCGCGCATTTCGGCCCGGTCGCGGTGGACCAGCATCGACAGGGCGTCGACCGGCTCGTCATTCACCAGCACGGACATCTTGACCAGATTGTCCTGGCGGTAGCCGGTCAGCTGGTAGTCGAAGGACGCGTAGCCCTTCGTCACCGATTTGAGCCGGTCGTAGAAGTCGAACACCACCTCGTTCAGCGGCAGGTCGTAGACGGCCATCGCGCGGGTGCCGGCATAGGTCAGGTCAAGCTGGATGCCGCGGCGGTCCTGGCACAGCTTGAGCACGTCGCCGAGATATTCGTCGGGCACGAGAATGGTCGCCTTGATGCGCGGCTCCTCGACATAGTCGATGGTCGAGGGGTCGGGCATGTCGGCGGGGTTGTGCAGCTCGTTCATCGTCCCGTCCTTCTGGTAGACGTGGTAGATGACCGAGGGCGCTGTCGTGATCAGCTCGATATCGTACTCCCGCTCGATCCGGTCGCGGATCACCTCGAGGTGCAGAAGGCCGAGGAAGCCGCAGCGGAAGCCGAAGCC
>JBCBCP010000079.1:0-11349 GCA_038530575.1 Pseudomonadota bacterium | reverse complement strand
TTCAACTACATGATCCTGCAGGCCTATGACTTCATGGAGCTGAACCGCCGCTATGGCTGCCTGTTGCAGATGGGCGGGTCGGATCAGTGGGGCAACATCGTGAACGGCATCGACCTGACGCGCCGCGTGCTGGATACCGAGATTTTCGGCCTGACCACGCCTTTGTTGACCACCTCCGACGGGCGGAAGATGGGCAAAAGCGCGGGCGGTGCCGTCTGGCTGAACGAAGACATGCTGAGCGCCTATGAGTTCTGGCAGTTCTGGCGCAACACGACCGATGCGGACACGGGCAAGTTCCTGAAACTCTTTACCGAATTGCCGGTGGAGGAGTGCGACCGTCTGGGCGCGCTGGAAGGCTCGGAGATCAACGAGGCCAAGGTGATCCTGGCCAACGAGGTCACCGCGCTGCTGCACGGCGCGGCGGCGGCGACCGCGGCGGAAGCCACCGCGCGCGAGGTCTTTGAAAAAGGCGGCGTCGGAGAGGATTTGCCGACCCTGACGCTGAGCGCGGATGAGGTCGGCAGCGGGATTTCGATCGTTCAGGTGATCGTGCGTGCTGGACTTGCCAGATCGGGCAAGGAGGCCAAGCGGCTGATCGCGGAAAACGGCGCGCGGATGGGCGATGCGCCACTGACGGATGCGGGCTTGATGCTGGACGCGGCAGCGCTGGCCACGCCGGTCAAGCTGTCCGCGGGCAAGAAACGCCACGCGCTGGTGCAGTTGGGCTGAACCGCCTGCCCCGCGCGGGTCGATCCTTCAAGGATCGACGTGCAGCGGTTCTTTGAAGAACCGCGCCCCTAGAACAGCAGGCTGATCGCGTGGATCAGCAGGCCGGTGGGCAATGCGAGCATGAGCCCGCCGATCAGAGCGGCGGATTTGGTGATGCGGGGGCTTGGCGCAATCTGCGCGCGGGCCTGAGGACGCTGTTTCATGCCCCGATTAACGCCGAATTAGGTTTCCCTGCGGTTAATCCCGGTATGTTTGACGCGCCTTGCCCCTCCGCTCCCCAGCCCCTGCAGCAAAGCCCGGAATATGTGGCGGCGCTGGAGCGCCTTGGCGCGCCGCCGCTTGTCTTGCCCTGCGGCGACGTCGCACTGGTCCGAAAGTTCGGTCTGACCACGGTCGCCATGTTGCCCCGTGCGCGGCCCGAGGCCCTGACCGCCTTGCGTGCCCGGCGAGGTTGGGCGCGCCGCCCGGTCATCTTGTCGCCCGATGCGCCCGGGCTGGGGCGCGGCGTTCCGTTGATCTCGCCCGCGAGCATCGCCGAGATAGACCTGAGCGTTGGCACCGCCGCCCTGCACGCAGGCTTGAAAGCCAAATGGCGCAACCGCCTGCGCCGCGCCGAAGAGGCCGATTTGCGTATCGGGCGGCGCGACCTGACAGATCGCCCGGACCAATGGCTGTTTGAGGCCGAAGCAAAGACCCGTGCAGCACGGCGCTACAGAACGTGGCCTTTCGCGCTGACCCTCGCCTACGCGCGCGCAAACCCCGGAAGGGCCCCGCTTTTCACGGCGATCCATGCCGGGCGGCCAGTTGCGGCGATGCTGTTTCTGCGCCATGGATCGAATGCGACCTACCACATGGGCCAGACAAGCGCCGAAGGCCGCGCGCGTCACGCCCATACAGCGCTTTTGTGGGCCGCAATGCGCTGGTTTGCAGATCGCGGGGTCGACACGCTCGATCTTGGCACCGTTGACACCGAAAGCGCGCTCGGCCTTGCGCGCTTCAAGTTGGGGACCGGTGCGCGCGTGCGGCGCCTTGGCGGGACCTGGCTTGACGCGCCGCTCCTGCGCCCGCTTGCCCCCCTTTCGCGCCTCGATGCGCGCCTGATGCAAGGCTAGACACAAGGTCTGGCACCGGGCTAACTGAACACATGTTCAAAAAAGGGAGGGAGCAGCCATGAAACTCGCCGACACGGCCGCGATTGTCACGGGCGGCGCTTCGGGACTGGGAGAGGCAACCGCCCGCTATTTTGCCGCGCAGGGCGCCGAGGTGACACTGCTGGATCGCGACACGACGCGTGGAACAACCGTTGCAGCCGAAATCGACGGCCATTTTGCCCAAACCGACGTAACTGACGAGGGATCGGTTCAGGCTGCCGTCGCCCATGCGATGGACAAGATGGGGCGCATCACGGCCGCAGTGAACTGCGCCGGTATTGCCTACGGGATCAAAACGGTGGCCAAGGATGGCCCGCACCCGCTGGATGCCTTTCAGCGCACGATCGACATCAACCTTGTTGGCACGTTCAACGTCTGCCGCATCGCGGCTGCCGAGATGGCAAAGAATGCGCCCGAAGCGGATGGGGCGCGCGGGGTCTTGATCAACACCGCGTCGATTGCGGCCTATGACGGGCAGAAAGGGCAAGCGGCCTATGCTGCGTCCAAGGGCGGCGTGGTCGGCATGACCCTGCCGATGGCGCGCGATCTGGCAAGCACCGGCATCCGCGTTATGACGATCGCGCCCGGCATTTTTGGCACGCCCATGCTGGCAGGCCTTCCGCAAGAGGTTCAGGACAGCCTTGCCGCAGATGTTCCGAACCCCTCCCGCCTGGGCGATCCGGCCGAATATGGCCGCCTTGCGGGTTTTATCGTCGAGATGGGGTATCTGAACGGCGAGGTGATCCGCATTGACGGTGCGCTGCGGATGCGATGAGCGCACAAGTCCAGATGCTGAGCGGGGCGTGGTATTCATGCCTTGACCCCGCGCTTGATGCCTTGCGCGCCGAAGCCCGCAGAACTGTGCACGCGCATAACCACGCGGGTCCTGAGATGAGAAGAGGTGCCGCGAGCCCGCTTGCAGCGCTCTTTGCCAGTTGGGGTGATGGCACGCATATTGAGGCGCCTTTTCATTGCTCCTACGGGATTCACACAAGGATTGGCGCGGGCTGTTACATCAACGCGGGCTGCGTCATCCTAGATTCCGCACCTGTAACGATTGGCAACAGCACGCTGATCGGCCCGCGCGCGCAGTTGATCTGCGCCGACCATCACCGCGATCCGGTCAAACGGCGCGAGGGCATTGAACGGGCGCTGCCTGTCACCTTGGGCCGCGATGTTTGGATCGGCGCGGCGGCGCTGATCATGCCAGGCGTTACAGTTGGGGATGGCGCTATTATCGGCGCTGGCGCCGTCGTCACCCGCGATGTGGCCCCGGGAGCGACTGTTGCCGGTGTACCTGCGCGCCCGGTCTAAAGCGCGCGGGGTACGCGGATCTGGCCCGGCGCGCAGTCGAGCGCCTCGCGGTCCCACTGCGCCAGTTCTGCCGCTGCGGCATAGGTTGTGCGCAGAAAGGCAAGCAGCGTGCCTGCCGGATCATCGGCGGCGGCCACAACGCTGTAGGGCAACACAAATTCGCCTAGATCGGGGTCAAAATACGCGCCCTCGATCCCGGCTTCGCGGGCAGAGAACCCCTCTGGCGTCGGGTAGGCGTAGGAATAGAAGAACGCCGGCATGTCCGCATCCCCGCCCCAAAAGCCTGCGCTCGACACCTCGTGGCTATAGGCTTCCTGCGTGATCGGGTCGGGCAGCGCCGGAAAGCCGCCGGGGTGCAGCGGCGCACCGCGCCCCGAAAATCGCGTCACGGCCAGATCGAAAGAGCCCCAGAACAGGTGCACCGGGCTGACCTTGCCCAAAAATTCGGTTCGGAACGCTTCGAAAACGGGAAGCATTTGGACAAGTGCTTGCCACCATGCGTGCGCCGCGTCCCCATTGTAGGCGCCCGCCTCGGTCTGCTGGTCAAAAGGCACCGGGTCAGGGACTTCGTTTGGAAAATGGTGGTACGCTACAGGCGCGCCCATGTCGGCCAATGCGGCTTTAAAGGCAGAATCGAACGCGGCGACCGACATCGGCCCAAGGTCAAAACTGCTCGCAGAGCCGTCGGCAGACAGCACTTCAAGCCGGTGCACGAGAAAATCGAAGCGCGCTTCAAAGCCACCCGGCAGCAGCCCGGTCGTGAGCCCGCGCGCCGTGACATACAGCGTCGCATGCCAAGAATGGTTGACCCAAGGCGTCTGCGCCAGCCGCCACTTGCCAACAATCTGGCACCACATGTGCAGGCTTTTGCTTGTCGGCGCCCAAACAGAATGATCAAGGATTGGCCAGGTCATGTCACACCGCTTCAGCTTTCTCGGCCAGAGTGAGCCATTCTTCTTCTGCCGCGGCAAGCTTGGTCTGCCGCTCGGTCAGCGCTTCGGTGGCTTTCGCGAATTTCACAGGCTCGCGCGTATAAAGCTCTGGGTCCGCCATCAGCGTCTCCAGCTTGCCAATCTCGGCCTCCAGCCGTTCGATCTCTGCGGGCAGCGCATCCAGCCGGTGCTTTTCGGTAAAGCTGAGGCCCGATTTGCCCGCTTTGGGCTTGGCCGAGTCCTTCGGGGTTTGCGCCTTGGGCTTTTCGGCCGGAGCGTCCTGCGTTTGCCGTTGGCGGCGGTAGTCGGACCAGCCCCCGGCGTAAACCGTGGCGCGGCCCTGCCCTTCCATCGCGACAGTGGTCACGGCGACCCTGTCCAGAAAGTCGCGGTCGTGGCTGACCAGCAGAACGGTGCCGTCATATTGGCCCAGCAGATCCTGCAGCAGGTCCAGCGTTTCGACGTCCAGATCGTTCGTCGGCTCGTCGAGAACGAGAAGGTTTGACGGGCGCGCCATGATCTTGGCCAAGAGCAGCCGCGCTTTTTCCCCGCCAGAAAGAGACCGCACGGGCGCACGCGCCTGCCGCTCGTCGAACAGGAATTCCTTCAGGTAGCCTACCACGTGCTTGGGCGCACCGCGCACCATGACCTGATCGGCCTTGCCGCTCACGCGCATCTCCGGATCGCCCGTCAGGCTGTCCCATAGGCTCATGTCCGGGTCGAGCTGCGCGCGGGACTGGTCAAAGAGAGCCAACTCGATCCCCGTGCCAAGCTTGACGCTGCCCGCATCAGGCGCCTCTTGACCGATCAGCATGTTCAGCAGGGTTGTCTTGCCCACCCCGTTTGGCCCAACCAGCGCGATCCGGTCGCCGCGCATCACAGTCAGGTCAAACGGCTTCAGGATGACCTTGCCCTCGAAAGCCTTGGTGATGCCGGTGGCTTCGATCACCTTGCGGCCAGATTTTGGACCGGCCTCAAGTGCCATAGCCGCCGCGCCTTGCCGGGTAATCTGCGCCGCGCGTTCGGCCCGCAGCTCTCCCAATGCCCGCACGCGCCCCTGATTGCGCTTGCGGCGGGCGCTGATGCCCTCCACGGCCCAGCGGGCTTCAGCCTTGATCTTGCGGTTCAGTTTGTGGCGCTGCTGGTCCTCGTCTTCCCAAGTCTTGTCGCGCCATTCCTCGAACCGATCAAAACCGCGCTCCTGCCGCCGCACCTGCCCCCGATCGATCCAGAGCGTTGCGCGGCTCAGCGCGGTCAGAAAGGCCCGGTCGTGGCTGATGAGGACAAAGGCCGCGCGGGTCGCTTGCAACTCTTCTTCAAGCCAGCCGATCGCCTCGATATCAAGGTGGTTTGTCGGCTCGTCCAGCAGCATCAGCTCGGGCGCTTCGGCCATCAGGCGCGCAAGGGCGGCGCGGCGCCGCTCGCCGCCGCTGGCGGTGTCGGGGCTCCGGGCCGGGTCGAATTTCAGCCCCTCGCCCGCGCGTTCGACCTTGTAGAGCTCGCCGGGGTCCAGATTGGCGGAGGCGAAATCGCCCAGCGTGGCAAAGCCCGACAGGTCCGGGTCCTGCTCCATATACCCCACACTCACGCCCGGCCCGGTGATCACCTCGCCCCGGTCCGGCTCAACCAGTCCGGCCATCACCTTCATCAGCGTCGACTTGCCCGACCCGTTGCGGCCCACCAGCGCCACCCGGTCGCCCGGCTGCACGATCAGGGACAGGTCATCGAACACAGGCTCCCCGCCGAAGGTGAGGGAAATATCGGTCAGTTGAAGCGAAGGAACACGGGCCATGCCGCGCAGCTAAGCCGCGCGCGCGGCGGGGTCAATCTGCAGCGCGATGAAGAAAATTCAAAAACAGCCGAATAGAATCTGAAGGCGCGGTGTTTCCCCATCAGAACACACCGACAAAGGGACTGAGACCATGAGCTTTTCCAGCACCGACAACATACTGACCAACGGCACTTTCGACAACGGCCTGACGGGCTGGACCGCCACGGATGCGGATCCGACAATCGACTCGATCCGTGTAGAGGGCAGCGGGATCAACATGAACGCGGGCGGGGATACCGTGTTTGGAGACGCAATCGAGCAGTCCTTCGCAACGGCCGCCGGTCAGGAGCTTGCGCTTGTGGTTCAGCTCAGCACCTTCGACCGCAGCGCGCGGCACGACTTTACCGTCGAGATTTTCGATGAGAATGGCAGCCTGATCGACAGCCTCACCGTGCGCACGGATGCCGGCACCGGCAGCGACTTCGTATCGTTCAGTTTCACGGCCCTTGGCGCCACGTCGAGCGTTAAGATCACGAACACCGGAACAACACGGACCGACAAATCGGACGCCCGCGTCGACAATGTTGGTGTCTTTGACCTCGCCACCGTTGGCGCAATCGAGCAGTTTGGCGATGGTGGCTCCAGCAACCGGTTTCAGGGCACGGATGCTGACGATTTCATGGTCGGAGGAGGTCGTCAGGACGTCTTTCAGGGCAGCGAAGGCGCGGACACGATTGATGGCGCAAACGGCACGGACACGCTGGATTACAGCGCCTCGACCGAAGGTGTGAATGTCTTCGGGCGTGGAACCGCCAACGAGGTCGCGAGCACCGGCGGGCTGGCCGAAGGCGACGTCATCCGCAATATCGAACGGGTGATCGGCTCCGAATTCGACGATGTCATCAACGTCGACACGAACAAGACAACCATTGAGACGCTTGGCGGCGATGACCTGATCATCGGCGCCTTCAATTTCGACCGGCTGGATGGCGGGGATGGTGACGATACCATCTTTGGCGGCGCCCAGAACGATACGCTGATTGGCGGCGCGGGCAATGACAGCCTCGATGGCGAGACGGGCACTGACACTGCCGTGTTCGACGGGAGCCGCGGGCAGTTCGATTTCGACATTGACGGGGACGTGACGCTGGTCATCAACCGGGCGAGCGGTGAGATCGACCGGCTCGAACGCATCGAATTTCTGGAGTTCGACAACGGCACCTTCGACATCAATGTCCTGCGCCCGAGCGAACCGCTGAACACCGAATTCACCGGCGACGACACCGCCGAGGTGATCAACGGCACTGGCCTGGGCGACCTGATCGTCAGCGGCGCGGGAGCCGACACGGTCAACGGGCTTGGCGGCGATGACACCATCCGCGCGGGCGGTGGCGGCGATGACGTGCGCGGCGGGGCGGGGAATGACTCGCTGGAGGGCGGCGCGGGCAATGACAGCCTCGATGGCGGCGATGGCAGCGCCGATGTTGCGCTGTTCGCAGGCAACCGCGGGCAGTTCGATTTCGACATCGACGGGGACGTGACGCTGGTCATCAATCGGGCGAGCGGCGAAGTGGACCGGCTCGAAAACATCGAGCTGCTCGAATTCGACAACGGCACGTTCGACATCAATGTCCTGCGTCCAAGCGATCCCCTGAACACCGAGTTCACCGGCGACAACACGGCCGAGGTCATCAATGGCACTGGCCTTGGGGACAGCATCATAAGCGGCGCGGGGGCCGATACGGTCAACGGCCTTGGCGGGGATGACACCATCCGCGCGGGCGGCAGCGGCGACGACGTGCGCGGCGGGGCCGGGAACGATTCCCTCGAGGGCGGCGCGGGTAATGACCTGCTGAACGGCGCGGCAGGCAATGACACTTTGCTCGGCGGCGATGACCGCGACACGCTGCTGGGCGGCGCGGGCGACGACTTCCTCAATGGCGGGAACGGCGTTGGCGACATGAACGGCGGCGCAGGTGACGACTTGATCATTGGCGGCAATGACCGGGATGTGATCCGCGGCGCGGATGGCGACGACGATATGCGCGGCGGCGGCGGTTTTGACCGGCTGATCGGCGGCAACGGGAATGACACGATCGACGGAGGCTCGGGCGACGATATCCTGCGCGGCAATGCTGGGGCGGACTTTTTCGTCTTCTTCGGCAATTTCGGCACCGACCGGATCGACGATTTCAACGTGAACCGCGCGGGCGAACAGATTGGCCTCGATAACGCGACCACCGGAATCACGGACTTTGCCGACCTCGTGGCCAATCACCTGAGCCAGCAGGGCAGCGATGCGCTGATCGACGATCTGGACGGGAACACCGTGCTGCTGCGCAACGTCGACATCAATGACCTGACGGCCGATCACTTCGAATTCGCAGTGATCTAGGGCGCGTCTAACCAGCCACCGCGCGCAGGAGCCGCTTGCGCGCGGGCGGGATCGCGCCAATCTCGACCCCGGTGAAAACGTGCAGCGTGTTCATCTGCCGGTCGACCACCGCATGATCGCTGACCCAGCCGCCCATCATAAGATACGTGCGCAGCAACGGAGGCATCCGCAGCATCGCCTTTTTCGCATCCGGCTTGCGGCGCAGGCGGGCAGCAAAGCGGAAGACATCGGGTGCCTTGACCCGCGGCAGCCAACGCTTTGGCGCAAGATGGCGGGCCTTCAGCATAGCGAACGCGTCGAGGTACTCGCTCGCCTCCGTCCCTGCAAAACTCGAACATCCAAAAAGCAGCTCAACCCCCTCGCGGTCCACATACGCGGTCATGGCGCCCCATGCGACGCGCAAGATGTCCGGGTCGGCTATGTCGGGATGCACGCAAAAGCGGCCCATTTCGACCATCTTTCCCTCAAACGCCTCCAGTGCCGATAGCTCGTAATACTGGGCCGAGTAACAGCGCGAGATGTCCGAGCCCAGCAGAGGCATCATCCGAAAGCAGCACACCAATCGGCCCGAGCCAATCTCCGTGATCAGCACATGCGTGCACGCATCGTCGAACTGATCAGCATCGCGCGACAGACCAAAGCACAGACCCCTTAATTCCTGCGCGCGCACCACGTCAGCGGCCGATAGTGCCTCGTGCGCAGTGTAGCGACCCTTATTGAGCGTTATCATGGTATCCCCTGTCCGGCCTTGCGCAGAACTAGCCCGGACCACATGACATGGCAGTGACGGATCAGTTCAGGGTCGGACCAAGCCGCCCGATGTTGCCGATCAGCTGGCGAAGGAAGGTGCCATCACGCACGCCGCTATCGGTCACACGGGTTTGCAGGCGCACGACGCGGCCGTCTTCCAGCCCGAACCGTTCGATGTTTTGCACCACGTCATTTGCGTCAAAGCTGATCGCCAGAACCTGCCGCTCTACCACGCGAGGCTCCAGGAACAGGAATTCGCGGACCCGGCTGCGGACATAGAAATAATCGCCATCGCGGGTTGCGCCGCTGGCCCCAGGAACGCCTGCGATCTCTTCAACGCTGGCGCGCGTGTCAACGCCGACGACCAGCTGGTCGAGGTCATCTTGCGGCGGGATGTAGCCGTGATTGCGGAACGTGGCCGAACAGGCCGCCACAAGCGTGATAAGGCACATCAGTGCCGCACCGCGTCCAAGCCGCTGAAGAATGCTCATCTCTCGCCCCCTTGCCCAGACGGGCAGTCGCTTTTATCTCCGGTTATCAAGCTACACGCCACTGTTCAAGAAAGCTGATGACCTCCACCGCGCCTTCACCCCACGCTTTGCGCGTCGCCGACCTGCCGCAAAACCGGCCGGCCGCGTTCGACATCACCCCGGACGCGGACGCCGCAACCGAGATTGCAGAGACGCTTGGCCTCGCTGATCTGCGCAAGCTGCGCCTAACGGGCGAGGTGACGGCGCAGGGCCGGCGCGATTTTGCACTGAACGGGACGCTGGGCGCGACGGTCGTACAGCCATGCGTCGTCACGCTGGAGCCTGTGACCACGCGCATCGACGTCCCGGTTCAGCGGCTTTACCTCGCGGATTACACCATCCCCGAGGGCGATGAGGTCGAAATGCCAGAGGACGATACGACCGAGGCGCTTGGCGCGTGGATCGACCCTGCGGCGGTGATGATTGAGGCGCTGAGCCTTGCGCTGCCACTCTACCCGCGCACGGATGGCGCGGCGCTGGAGGATGCCCAGTTTGCCGCCCCCGGCGTGACGCCGATGACAGACGAGGCCGCCCGGCCGTTTGCTGGGCTCGCCGCCCTGAAGGACAAACTGAGCGGCAAAGAGGACTGATTTAGCTTGCACGGGAGCGTAGCGGCTGTATTTTGCGCGCCTCACGTATTTTCGGTTGGACACCGCGCGCCCTGTGGCCTAAACGGCCCCTCACGCGCGGGCGATGTCCCGCCATCCGAGATAAAACACACCTCGCCCCGTGCATTGCGCACGGGCCCGAGCCAACCGAGAAGGCCCGCCTCATGGCTGTGCAACAGAACAAAGTCTCGAAATCGCGCCGCAACAACCGCCGTGCGCACGATTCGCTCGTGGCTGCAAATCCGAATGAATGCCCCAACTGCGGTGAGCTGAAGCGCCCCCATCACGTCTGCCCGGCCTGCGGTCACTACGACGACAAAGAAATCGTCGCAATGACCGACGAGATCGAGATCGACGAAGACGCGGCCTAAGGCCGGACCAGGGGCAGCGCCGGATCCACGCGAGTATGACCGAGGCCGGCCGCATCACCATATCGATCGACACGATGGGGGGCGACCAAGGTCCCTCCGTTGTGCTGGCTGGCTGCGCGAAATCCGCGCAAAAGAATCCAGACATCTCTTTCATCCTGCATGGCCCCAAGAACACGCTTGAGGGGCTCATCGCGCGCAAGCGCCCGCTAGAGGGCCGGTGCACAATCGTCGACGCCAACGAGGTTGTCACGATGGATGATCGCCCAAGCCACGTGGTACGGCACGGCAAGGGCACGTCGATGTGGTCGGCCATTGAAAGCGTCCGATCGGGCGATGCCGATGTCGCGGTCAGCTGCGGCAACACCGGCGCGCTGATGGCTCTGTCGATGATCCGCCTGCGCAAGCTGCCCGGTGTGAACCGGCCCGCCATTGCCGTGCTCTGGCCCTCTCGCAACCCACAGGGTTTCAACGTCATGCTGGACGTCGGCGCGGACGTGCGGGCAGATGCCACCGACCTTCTGCGCTATGCGCTGATGGGCGCGTCCTACGCGCGCAACGGCATGGACCTTGCCCGCCCGCGCATTGGCCTGCTGAACGTCGGCACCGAAGAGCACAAAGGGCGCACAGAACTGCACGACGCTTACGAACTTATCGAAGCCCATGCCGAAAGCGCAGGTTTCGACTTTGTGGGGTTTGTTGAGGGCAGCGACATTCCAGGCGACCTTGTCGACGTGATCGTCACGGACGGATTTACCGGCAACGTGGCGATCAAGACCGGCGAAGGTACGGCCAAACTGG
>JBCBCP010000078.1:0-11995 GCA_038530575.1 Pseudomonadota bacterium | reverse complement strand
CCCCGTCACCGGCATTCAGCAGCCCGTGCACTATGACTTCCGCGCCCGCCGCGACACCCCGAACGAGCTGCGCGCTTATTTCCGCAAGCTGGGATGGCGCCGCATCGTCGCCTTCCAGACGCGCAACCCGCTGCACCGCGCGCACCAGGAACTGACCTTCCGGGCCGCGAAAGAGGCCGAAGCCAACCTGATCATCCACCCCGTCGTGGGCATGACGAAGCCCGGCGATATCGATCACTTCACCCGCGTGCGCTGCTACGAGGCGGTGCTGGACCAGTACCCGTCCTCCACCACCACCATGTCGCTGCTGAACCTTGCCATGCGTATGGCCGGCCCGCGCGAGGCGGTCTGGCACGGCCTGATCCGCAAGAACCACGGCTGCACCCACTTCATCGTGGGCCGCGACCACGCTGGCCCCGGCTCCAACAGCCAGGGTGAGGATTTCTACGGCCCCTATGACGCACAGGACCTCTTCCGCGAGCATCAGGCGGAAATGGGTATCGAAATGGTCGACTTCAAACACATGGTCTATGTGCAGGAACGCGCCCAGTACGAGCCCGCGGACGAGATCGAAGACAAGGACAACGTCACGATCCTGAACATCTCGGGCACCGAACTGCGCCGCCGCCTGGCCGAGGGCCTCGAGATCCCCGAGTGGTTCTCCTTCCCCGATGTGGTCAAGGAACTGCGCCGCTCGCGCCCGCCGCGGGC
Source organism: Pseudomonadota bacterium (assembly GCA_038530575.1). Classification (GTDB taxonomy): domain Bacteria; phylum Pseudomonadota; class Alphaproteobacteria; order Rhodobacterales; family Rhodobacteraceae; genus JBCBCP01. The sequence continues at coordinate 11,284 of JBCBCP010000078.1, read as the reverse complement.
CAAGCAGGGCTTTACCGTGTTCTTCACCGGCTTCTCCGGCTCGGGTAAGTCGACCATCGCCAACGCGCTCATGGTCAAGCTGATGGAAATGGGCGGCCGCCCGACCACGCTGCTGGACGGTGATCTTGTGCGGAAAAACCTCAGCTCCGAGCTGGGCTTTAGCAAAGAGCACCGCGACCTGAACATCCGCCGCATCGGCTATGTTGCGTCCGAGATCACCAAAAATGGCGGCATTGCCATCTGTGCTCCGATCGCCCCCTACGCGGCCACCCGCCGCGCCGTGCGCGAAGAGATCGAAGCCTTCGGTGCCTTCTGCGAAGTGCACGTCGCAACCTCGATCGAGGAATGCGAAAAGCGCGACCGCAAGGGCCTCTACAAGCTGGCGCGCGAAGGTAAGATCAAGGAGTTCACGGGCATCTCCGACCCCTATGACGTGCCCGAAAACCCCGAGCTGCGGCTTGAGACCGAAGGCACAGACGTCGACTACTGCGCCCAGCAGGTGCTGCTGAAACTGCAGGAAATGGGCCTGATCGCCGCCGAGTGATCGCACCGCAAAAAAGACACTGAAAAGCCCCCCGCGCGGGGGCTTTTTTGTGCTGTTGGTTCAAATTTTCACTGCTGCCTCGGAAGCTTTGACAACGGCCCGCGGACAAAGCGGCTTGATCCGCGCCCGCGCCCGGCGCACCCTGCGACCATGAAAACGATCTTTCGCGCCGCCGCGCTTCTTATCATTGCCCTTGTGGCTTATCTGGCCCTCTGGCCCGTCCCGGTTCAGCCCGTTGCGTGGACCGCGCCGGAGAACCCGGGCTATACGGGGCCGTATGCACTCAACACCCGGCTGGCGGCGCTAGAGCGGATCGATATTGGCCCGGACACAGGCCCCGAAGACGCAGCAATCGGTCCGGACGGTCTGATCTATGTGGCAACGCATGAGGGCAACATCCTGCGCCTGCCCCCCGAAGGCCCGGCAGAGGTATTCGCAAGCACCGGCGGGCGACCTCTGGGCATCGAATTCGGCCCGGACGGCACCCTATATGTTGCTGACGCGTATCTTGGCCTCTTGGCCGCTGCGCCGGACGGCACAGTGAGCACGCTCGCTTCGCAGACCACGGACGGATCCCCAATCCTCTATGCCGACGACGTGGACATCGGGCCTGACGGTGCGGTTTATTTCTCGGACGCGTCCACCCGCTTTGCAGCCAAGGATCACGGCACGCTCGCAGCCTCCGTTCTGGACTTGATCGAGCACAGCGCGAACGGCCGCATCCTCAAATACGACCCCGGCAGCGGCGAAACGACCGTCTTTGCTGACGGTTTGACCTTCGCCAATGGCGTTGCCGTCGACGCAGCGAGCCAAAGCCTGCTTGTGGTCGAGACCGGCGACTACAGGGTCTGGCGCTATCCGCTGACCGGCGGGCCGGGCAGGGTCATCTTGGATGCACTTCCTGGCTTCCCCGACAACATCAACCCGGGCCCCGACGGCAGCTTCTGGGTGGGCTTGGTCAGCCCACGCAATGACATGATGGATGGGCTGTCGAGCAACGTCTTCTTGCGCAGCATGATCGTGCGCCTGCCCGATGCGATGAAACCCGCACCCACGCGCCACGGCTTCCTGATTCGAATGGACGCAGACGGCAACGTGCTGGAAACGCTTCAGGACCCATCGGGCGCTTATGCGCTGACCACCGGCGCGGTGACCTTGCCGGACGGGCGCACGGTGGTGTCGTCACTATCCGAACCCGACCTCGCCATACTGCCGGCGGGCGGCTAGCCCTCGTCTGCGAGCGTGCGCGCAGCCAGCGCACGGTAGTCCTGCAACCGTTCCGCTTGTGCCTTGGCAATACCCATCGCGGGCCGCAGCGCGTCGTACAGGCCCTCATCAGCGCGGGCGATTGCGGCTCGCAGTTCTGACAGGCTTTCGCACCGCATCAGCGCGCGGGCATCGAAATACGCGGTAACATCCGGCGCGCCCCAGTAGATCGGCACCACCTCGCACAGCAGCGCGTCGATCAGCTTTTCGCTGAAATATCCCGGGCTGCGCACGTTCTCGATCACCACGGTATAGCGGTAGGGGGCCAGCGCCGCGCCCTTGTCTTCAAACGGAGCATGGGCGCGGCCCATCAGGTCAACGCCCTCCAGCCCCTCGGCCAGCTGATGGCGCAAGCGGTGACCCGGCAGCTTGCCCTTGCCCGAGACGATCATCGACACGCCCTTTGTCTTTGTCAGGTCCAGATTAGCGTAATCCGGCACCCAGGTGCTGGCGGCGGGCAGGAACCGCGCATTGACCCGGCGCAGCATGCGCGGATCGTGGGTAAAGACCCGGTGAAAGCGTCCGCCGAAAAGGCGCAACAGGGCCAGGTGCCGTCCGTGGATGGCGCGTGGTTCAACGACCATCACCGACAGTTTGGCCCGCAGGCGTGGCGGCGACAGATACATTGACGTCTTGGGGTAGATCAGCACGTGATCTTCCGGGCCAAGATCGCCAAGCCTGCCGGACGTATCTGGCGGCGGGCCAAGCGGCCACTGCATGTCCGCCAGTTGCTGCACACCGAGCGTCCGGTCGATCGGCGTGCCATAGGGAACCAACGCGATGCGCGGCTTAGCCATGGGGTAGGTCCACAGTGCCCGACATCAGGACAAAGCCTGTTCCTGTCACCTCCACCCCCGTGATCGCATCGCGCGGCCCCAGAACGTGCACCTGCGCGGTGCCGGGACGGCCCATGTCATGGCCCTGCGCCGCCGTGAAATCAGGCGTGTCCAGCAGACCGTTCGCCCATAGGTAACCGCCCAGCGCCCCGGTGGCCGAGCCGGTGAACGGATCCTCGGGCGGGTTCGGCGGCGGCAGCAAGAGCCGCGCAAACGTGTCTCCCTCTGGCACGCCGGAGAGGGTGGCCCAGAACGGCTCCATCACGTCAGAGCCGACAACGTCTTGCAGCCGGGCCAGCGCCTCTACGTCCAGCCGCGCACGGCGCACCGCCTCCGCGTCCCGCAAAAGCGCGATGACAAACGGCAGGCCTGTGCTGACGACCTGGGGCGGCGCGGCGAGGTCATCGGCGCTCAGACCGCCAACATCTGCCACCATCTGCGGGTCCAGCCGCGCGCCAAACTTCGGGGCGACTTGCGTCATCGTCACGCGCGCCCCTTGAACATCGACCGGGACAAGGCCCGCCCCCGTCTCGAGCAAAGTACGACCATCCGAGATCAGCCCACGCCGCCGCATGGCTGCGACGGTGGCAATTGTCGGATGACCGGCAAAGGGAATCTCCTGACGTGCAAGAAAATAGCGCACGCGGACATCTGCCCGGTCCGATGGCCCGGTAAATGTGCATTCGACCAAAGATGTCTCACGTACAAAAGCGCAGGCAACCGCTTCGGATACATCGCCAAAATCGTGAACCACGGCGCATCCATTGCCGCCAAACGCGCAGTCCGAAAACGCATCCACCCAATCAAAATCGAAAGTCACTCGGCTACCCCGGCCCACCGTCTCGCATCGCCATAATGGCGGCGGATGGCGGCAAAGTCCCGCTCGAAATCCGCAAGGCTCAAGCCAAAGGCCTCGGCAAAGGCCGCCTCTCGGTCTTCAACACGGCCCAGCGCCGCCCAGTAGGCAAAAAGCGCATCGTCGCCGACCCGCTCGGCCAGCAGGTAGGCGGCAAAGCGGGCAACGCCATAGGTGCGCCCGCTGGTCATGGTCCCGTGCGCGTGCAGATCGGCCAACGGTGTCTGGTTGCGCCTCGCGGGCTCTTGCAGGCGAAACAGCCGCGCGCCATCCGACGCCCGCCCGTTTCGAAAAACTTCCTCGACCCATTCCGCGCTGCCCTCCAGCATCCAGGCCGGGCCAAGCAGCCAACCGTCTCCGTCGCGCCGGGCGGGCCGGTCACGGGCGAGGGAATATTGCACCTGATGCATCAGCTCATGCACCATCGTGGCGCGGGCCTGATCGCTCACCACCGGGCCGGTGTTCCAGCACAAAGCCACAAACTCGCGAGACGCGACGCCCCCAACCCGGCGCGCGGGGCACGTCCGGGCATCGTCCATATTGCGCCCCACGCGAAAGCCCGCCCGCGCGATCTGCGCGCGCAATGCCTCCGGACCCGTGGCGGCGATCAGGGCAAAGCCGCCGGGGACCTCGGCATCGTACTGCTCTTGGAAAAATTGAACGCCCTGCGCGTACATCTCGCGCAGCGCCTCTGCGCCGGCTTCTGTTTCGGTAAAAACCGGCGGCTCAGCGAACCCCGCGCCCGCCCAAAGAGCGAGCGCAAGCGCCTTAATGCACCGGCTGCGGCGCCAGATCATGCTGACGCGCCAGCGTGAAGGCAAGGTTACGGTCCGCAACCAGCGCCAGCTGCGTGCCGTCGGCATCATGCACGGCATAAAGCTGCTCCAGCCCATCGGCCTGATCCTGCACCTCGCGCGGCAGGTCCGCCACGTCGATCGCCTTCACATAGACGATGTTGCTCGGGTTCTTCATATCTTGCGGCGTCATCATGTCTTCACCCTTTCCGAATAGAGATCGTCTGCACCACCTGTTCAGGCTTGGCCCGCGTCAGATCAACGTGAAGCAAACCGTTTTCCATCACCGCCTCGCCAACCTCGACCCCGTCGGCGAGCACAAAGCTGCGCTGAAACTGCCGCGCGGCAATCCCGCGATGCAGGAACACGCGATCAGATCCGTCATCTTGCTGGCGGCCCCGGATCACCAACTGCCTGTCCTCAACGGTGATCGACAGGTCTTGTTCCCCGAAACCGGCCACGGCCAGCGTGATGCGGTAGGAATAGTCAGAGGTTTGTTCGATATTGAAAGGCGGGTAGCCTTCGTTGCCGGATTTCGCCGTGCGCTCCAGCAGGCGTTCCAGCTGCTCAAACCCAAGCATGTGCGGGTACGAGCCGAGTGTCATCTTCGTCATGGGCGGCGTCCTTGTCCAAGCAACTCCGAATGCGGCCCCGATTGCGGCGACCGCCCCATGAATATGGGCGCTGAAATCGCCCTTGCCAAGTGCGCGGACACGCAACGCTAGGCGCAGGAGGGATTGATGCCTATATTCAAGGCTCCAGCTTATCGCGAGAATCGACCATGAACGCTCCGACTGATCTTTCGATGAAAACCGACGAGGTTTTGCGCGTCGAGCTTGAGGTCTTTCGGCGCGAACACCGAGACCTTGACGAGGCGATCACCGCCATGGTGGAGCGCGGCACGTCCGACCAGCTAACGGTGCAGCGGCTGAAGCGTCGCAAACTGGCGCTGAAGGACCGCATCGCGCTGATCGAAGACCGCCTGACGCCCGACATCATCGCCTGAGTGCGCGCCCGCCGCCAGGGGCCATTGCACCGCCACCTGCCATGGCTATAGTGCGCGCTTCGCAGGCAAAGGGCCGCAGACATGACAGACCTCACCCCACCCGTCGGCATCATCATGGGCAGCCAATCGGACTGGCCAACGATGCACGAGGCGGCACAGCGCCTCGATGATCTTGGTATTGGCTACGAGACACGCATCGTCTCTGCCCACCGTACGCCGGATCGGCTTTGGGACTATGGCGTGACGGCAGCGGAGCGGGGCCTGAAGGTGATTATCGCGGGCGCGGGCGGTGCGGCCCACCTGCCTGGCATGATGGCGTCTAAGACGATCCTTCCGGTGATTGGCGTGCCGGTCCAGACGCAGGCCCTGTCGGGGGTGGATTCGCTTTATTCCATCCTCCAGATGCCCCGCGGCTACCCGGTGGCGACGATGGCCATCGGCGCGGCAGGCGCGGCCAATGCGGGGCTGATGGCGGCCGCGATCCTCGCCACATCTGACGCGGCCATCGCAGAGCGGCTGGCAAAGTGGCGCGCGGCGCTCTCGGCCTCCATCCCCGAGGTCCCGCAAGATGACTGACCCGCTCGCCCCCGGCAGCACCATCGGCATTCTGGGCGGCGGTCAGCTGGGCCGGATGCTGTCGGTCGCCGCCTCCCGCCTTGGCTTCAAAACCCACATCTTTGAGCCCGGCGCGGCGCCAGCCGCCGACGTCGCCCATGCGCTGACCACCGCCCCCTACGAGGACACCGCGGCGCTGAAGGCCTTTGCCCAAAGCGTCGACGTAATCACCTATGAGTTCGAAAACATCCCGACCTCCGCGCTCGACACGCTGGAGGCGCTGCGTCCGATCCGCCCGGGCCGCGAGGCGCTGCGCATCAGCCAGGACCGGCTGACGGAGAAGGACTTCCTGACACGCCTTGGCCTGCAAGTCGCCCCCTATGCGGATATCCCCGATGCCGCGGCCCTGGACGCCGCGCTGCAAACCATCGGCACGCCTTCCATCCTCAAGACCCGCCGCTTTGGCTATGACGGCAAGGGGCAGGCCCGGCTGCACAGCCCCGAGGATGCCGTAGATGCGCTCGCCGCGATGAACGGTGCGCCGGCCATCCTCGAAGGCTTCGTGCCCTTCACGCTGGAGGCGTCCGTCATCGTCACCCGCGCCACCGATGGCCAGACGGCCTGCTTTGATCCCGGCGAGAACGTGCATAGGGACGGCATCCTGCACAGCACGACCGTGCCCGCAAACCTGCCCAAGCGCCTTGCCACCGACGCCGTGCTGATCGCCGCGCGGATTGCCAACGCGCTGGATTACGTCGGCACCATGGGGGTCGAGCTGTTTGTGACGCCGCAGGCCCTGATCGTGAACGAGATCGCCCCGCGCGTGCACAATTCGGGCCACTGGACGCAGAACAGCTGCACCACCGACCAGTTTGAGCAGCACATCCGCGCTGTGGCGGGCTGGCCGCTCGCGGACGCGCGGCGCTTTGCGGACGTGCAGATGGAAAACCTGATCGGCGATGATATCGCGCGCGTCCCGGCCCTCGCCCGCGATCCGCTGACCGCGATCCACCTCTACGGCAAGGCCGAGGCCCGTCCCGGCCGCAAGATGGGCCACGTCAACCGCATTCTTCCGCCCCAGTAGGGTGGGTGCAAACCCACCACCCGCTACAAAAACCGCGCGCCGATATCCCCGTTCATGTAGCTGACCCGCCCCCCGGCCATGGTCAGCGCAACCCTGTCTGCGCCGTCCAGCACCACCAGATCCGCCCGCAGCCCCGGCACCAGATCACCCCGATCTTCCAGCCCCATCACCCGCGCGGGGCCCGAGGACAACAGCGCCCAGGCCGAAGGCAGATCCAGCACACCCGCGCGCACCAGCCCCAGCGCGCCGCGCCGCGGGCTGGGATAGTGATAATCAGATGCCAGCGCATCACAGGCCCCCACACTCACCACATCCAGCGCCGACACGTTACCCTTGTGCGACCCGCCCCGAACAAGGTTCGGCGCACCAAGGATCACCGGGCCGCCCGCCGTCTCTGCCGTCTCAAGGGTCTCTGGAAACTCGGCGATATCCACACCGCGGGCCAGCCAGGCTGCGCGGCTTCCGCTGTCGTCATGGCTGCCCATGCGCACGCCCTGCCCCGCCAGCCGCGCGCAAAGCGCATCCAGCGCCCTCGGCACCTCGGCCCGCCGCGCGTGCAGGTCCAGCAGCATGGCAAAGTGATCATCCGGGTTCCGCCCCGCCTTCAGCGCCTGCCCCGTCAGCCGCGGCGGACGGCGCCCCTCAGCCAGACGGTCATGCGGCAGGTGATCGTTGAACACGACATAGCCGCAGCCCCATTCGGCTAGCCGTTCCGGCAGCGTCGCGTATTCCTCCAACAGGTGCACTTCCATCCGCACCTGCCCGCGCAGGTCGGTCACGACCTGCCCCGCCACATCTCGCAGGGCCGCCATGACGCGCGCGCCAAAGTCAGGGCCGCGCAGCCCGCCTTCCCAGCTGAAGAACTGCGCGAGGAACCCGGTGGTGATGCCATTCGCGGCCAGCTCCGCCTCTGCCGCGCGCAATCCCTCGGCGAGGTCCGTCATCGCCCCGCGGCGCGGCGCGACATGCCGCTCGAACCCGTCGCCATGCAGGTCGATGATGCCAGGCAGGATGGTAAAGCCGCTCAGGTCCACGGCCCGCCCCACCGGCGCATCGGCAATCACCCCGCCGCTGATATGCAGCGGCCCCGTGTCCAGAGCGCCCCCGCGCAACACGCGCGCCCCGACCAGATCAACGTCCAAAGATCCGCTCCCCCTGCGCCTGCAGCGCGTCCGGATCAAAGCGCCCCTCCCGCAAGAACGCAGTGACCTGCGCAATGACCGAAGGGCTGACCATCATGAACGTGTGCGTGACGGGGATTTCGATGAAATCCGCCATCCCCTCCACGCGGGTCGCCGCGACGGAGACTTTCCCGTCATCCTCGCCGGGCAGATAGGCGCTGAAATAGGGGTTGAGCGAGCGCGTGCCGGCCACAACACCCAGCTCGAACGCAACCGGGCCCAGCGCGCGCGGCACGGAGTTCGGCCCGGTGCCCATTTGCCCGCCCGCCGGCCCGTTTAGCCATCCAAACGCTGCCAGATCACCCAGGACATCAACAACCTCGCTGCCCTGGTTCGGCGGGCCAAGCATCACCGCGCGCCCCAGCCGCGGAATGCCCCGCGCTTCGGCCCAGAACCGCAAGAGAATACCGCCCATCGAATGGGTCACGAAATGCACCCGCTGCGACCCGCAGGCAGCGACGGCCTTGGGCACCACCTCCGCCGCGAGGGTCTGGATCGTCGCAGAGGTCGACGGATAGCCCGGACGCACCACGCGGTAGCCTTCAAGCTCCAGCGCGGCCTCCAGCACGGCCATCGACGCCTCAGTCCGCGCCAGCCCGTGCAGCAGCACGACGCAGTCGGCGCGGGCCATGCCGCAGGTCAGCAAAAGGGCGATCACAAACCTCATGCCGCCCCATAGCGCGCGGCGGCGCGGCTGGCTAGCGCCGTGCATCCGTGACAGCCAGCGCGATGCCGCCCAGCACCAGCGCGGCGGCCAACAGGACAATCAGCCCAGGCACTTCGGCCAGCAGCAGCGCACCGCCCGCAATGGCAATCAGCGGCACGCTGAGTTGCACAACCGCCGCCGTAGCAGGGGCCATGCGCGGCAGGACAGCGTACCACAGCGCATAGCCAAGGCCCGACGTCACCGCGCCAGAGACCACGGCCAGCGCCGCGCCAGTTGGCGCTACCATCATGGCCGGACCAAGCAAAAGCAGGCCCATCACCGGCAGTGTCAGCAGGAAATTGGCCGCTGTCGCCGCCAGCGCATCAGGTGCCCCGCGCCCCGCCAGCGTGTAGGCCGCCCAGCCAAGGCCCGCCGCCACCATTAACCCCGCGCCCGCCGGATCAGCCACGGCGCCGGGCCCCGGCCACAGCGCGAGGATCAGCCCGGCAAAGGCGATACCGGCCCCAACCAGCGCCCGCAGCGACGGCGCGGCTCCCGTCAACGCGCCCCAGCCAAACATCGCAATCTGAACCGTTCCAAACAGGATGAGCGCGCCCAGCCCCGCATCCAGCGTCAGGTAGGCCAGCGAAAAACCGATCATGTAAAGGCTCAGCCCCGCAACACCTGCCCAGCGCGCGCGCACCCACAGCGGCAGCGGCACGCCCCGCGCCACGGCGATCATGCACAAGATGGCCGCACCAGAGACCACCCGGATCAGCGCAAAGGAGCCCGGATCGATCAGCCCGCCGCCCACCGCCGCGCGGTTGAGCACGGAATTAGCGGCAAAAGCCACCATGGTCAGTGCTGTCAGGAGCGCAAGCCGCATCACGCGCCTTTCAACGCGATCAACGCGACTTCGGGTGGATCATCCAGCGCATGCGCGGCGCAGCAGGGCACCGCCCCCGCATAGCCCGCAGGCAAGGGCGGGCGCACCGTGCCGCGCACACCGGCAAGGTGCCAATAGGCCGCGCCGGTTTCCAAGACCTCTGCAACACGCGCGCGGGATGGCATGGGGAAGGTCTCGTTCAAGACGACCAGCCCGGGCCAAAACCCCTCGACATAGCCGCTGAGCGCGCCGCGGCGGGCCGCATCGATCAGCAGCGCGGGCGCGCCGCGCAAAGCCTTGGGCAGGCGCGCATCCCCCGCCTTGTGATCGACGACATGAACCTCAGCGCCTTCCTCCGCCAGCGCCGCGGCCAAAAGTGCACCCACATAACCCGCGCCGCCCAGGACGATGACCGGCGGCCAGGCCCCGCCGAAGTCCCGGTCGCGCAAATGGCGTGCCGCGGCCATCACCGCACCGACCACGATGGCGCGGCGGTCCGGCAGCTCGAGGATGCCGCCATGCCGCACAACCCCCGGCAACACGCCTGCAAGATTGACCTGTTCGGCCCCGATGACCCGCGCCACCAGGGCCAAGCGGCGCTGCAGCCTTGCAAACCGGCGCGCATTGGCCGGGTTCAGCATCTCGTCTTCGGTGACGGGCGCGGCCATCACAAGGCCCCAGCCGCCCGCCTGATGCAGCACGCCGATGGGCATGGGAAAGAAGCGAAACATCCGCCAGATCAGCGGCGGGGCATAGCGCGCCACATGCGCCGTCTCACCGGGATAGCAGAAAAAGACCGACCGCCAACCGCCCCGGATGCGGTTCCACAGGCCAAGGCCCAGAAACAGGAGCCAGGACAGCGCCAGCGCACCGGCAAAAAGCACCGCAAGTTTGCGAAGGACTGAATCGAGCGCGGCCATGCTCCACGTGAACCGCGCGCGCGGACAAAATTCAACGGGAAAGTGTGAGGGGCAAGCGGAGCTGTCGGGAAAGCGCCTGTTGCCGCATCGCCTGCCCCGTTGAACAAGCGAAAGGGCCGCCCTTTCGAGCGGCCCTCCCGATATGTCGAGGGTATGGCTCTCGGCATCTTTTCTTGCAGAAAAGAGCCTGCCGCCACCCGGCCGGATCGGCTACGCCGATCCGCCGTTTACATCATGCCGCCCATGCCGCCCATGTCGGGCATGCCGCCACCGGCAGGCGCGCCTTCCTTGGCGGGCTTGTCAGCGACCATGGCTTCAGTCGTGATCAAGAGACCGGCAACCGAAGCTGCGTCCTGCAGCGCGGTGCGAACAACCTTTGCCGGGTCGATGACGCCGAAGTCGAACATGTTGCCGTACTCTTCGGTCTGTGCGTTGAAGCCAAAGGTCACGTCGTCGCTCTCGCGGATTTTGCCCGCAACAACGGCTCCGTCGACGCCGGCGTTCTCAGCGATCTGGCGCAGCGGGGCCTCGATGGCCTTGCGCACGATCGAGATGCCAACCGTCTGGTCGTTGTTTGCACCGTTCATGTCCGCCAGGCCCTTGCCCGCCTGAACCAGTGCAACGCCGCCACCGACGACAACGCCTTCCTGCACGGCTGCGCGGGTCGCGTTCAGCGCATCGTCCACACGGTCCTTGCGCTCTTTCACTTC
>JBCBCP010000077.1:0-12081 GCA_038530575.1 Pseudomonadota bacterium | reverse complement strand
GCCCAGCACATCCTTGTAATCGCGCGTGCCAGCCGAAATATCGTCCAGCTCTTCCTCCATGGACGCGGTGAAGTCATAGCCCACGTAGCGGCGGAAGTAGTTTTCAAGGAAGGCGATCACCAGACGCCCCTTGTCCTCGGGGATCAGCCGGTTCTTGTCCTTGCGGACATATTCGCGGTCCTGGATTGTCGTGACAATGGACGCGTAGGTCGACGGACGCCCGATGCCCAACTCTTCCATCCGCTTGACCAGCGTGGCTTCGGTGTAGCGCGGCGGGGGCTGGGTATAGCTTTGGCTGGCCAGCGTCGCCCCATCCGCAGACAGGATCGCGGCGGCGGTTTTGGCCATCTGGCCCGCTTCCGGCTCGATCACGTCGTCCTTGGCGGCCTTGTCGAAATCGGCGCGCAGGGCCGCCGCGCCAAAGCCCAGCGCATCGCCCTCGTTCAGCTGCGGCAGGCGCTTGTCATCCTCGTCCTGCACATCATCGCGGCCTTCCTCGTAGATCTTGAGGAACCCGTCGAAGAGCACAACCTGCCCCGTGGCGCGCAGCACGACCTGCCCGTCATCGCTGCCAATCTCGGCCGTGGTGCGCTCCAGCCGGGCGGAGGCCATCTGACAGGCCAGCGTGCGCTTCCAGATCAGGTCGTAGAGCTTGCGCTGATCGCCCTCGGTCACCTTGATCTCATCCGGCCCGCGGGACATCTCGGTGGGGCGAATGCACTCGTGCGCTTCCTGCGCGTTCTTGGCCTTGTTCTTGTAGGTGCGCGGTTTGTCCGGAACGTAGTCGGCGCCAAACCGGTCCTTGATCGCGCCGCGGGCGTCCTGCACAGCCTCGGGCGCCATATCGATCCCGTCGGTCCGCATATAGGTGATGTAGCCCGCCTCGTAGAGCCGCTGCGCTGCGCTCATCGTGGCGCGGGCGCCCATGCCGAACTTGCGGCTGGCTTCCTGCTGCAACGTGGACGTCATGAAAGGGGCGGACGGGTTGCGGGTGCTGGGCTTGGCCTCGACGCTCGAGACGCTCAGCGCGCGGGACGAAACGGCCTGCACCGCCATCTCCGCCTGGGTGGCGTTTTCGATATCGTAGCGGTCGAGCTTTTTGCCGGCGAGATGCGTCAGTCGCGCCTCAAAGGCCTGCCCGCGCGGGGTCTTGAGCGCGGCGGTCACGCCCCAATATTCGCGCGCGCGGAAGGCCTCGATCTCCATCTCGCGCTCGGTGATCAGGCGCAGGCAGACCGATTGCACCCGTCCCGCTGATTTCGCCCCCGGCAGTTTGCGCCAGAGCACCGGAGACAGGTTAAAGCCTACCAGATAGTCCAGCGCCCGGCGGGCGAGGTAGGCTTCCACCAGCGGCATGTCGACCTGGCGCGCCTCTTGCATCGCCTTGGTCACGGCGTCTTTGGTGATCGCATTGAAGGTGACACGGCTGACCGGCGTGTCCTTCTTGATCGAGCGGCGTTTGGTCAGGGCCTCCTGCAGGTGCCAGCTGATCGCTTCGCCCTCGCGGTCGGGGTCTGTGGCGAGGATCAACTCACCATCTTCGGCCAACGCATCGGCAATGGCCTTGACGTGTTTCTTGCTGTCGCTGGCGACCTCCCACAGCATTTCGAACCCTTCGTCCGGCAGCACCGAGCCATCCTTGGGCGGCAAGTCCCGGACGTGGCCATAGCTTGCCAGAACGGTGTAGTTGTCGCCCAGATACTTGTTGATGGTCTTGGCTTTGGCCGGGGATTCAACAACGACAACTGGCATGTGGTGAAGGGGCCTTTCGGGTTAAACGAATGCGCGGGCTCTATGGCGGCGCAAAATGTGGGGTGCAAGCGGGGATTGTCAACGGCGCATTCCCGAAGGACGGAGCGGCGAAGCTGCCTTGTGCGGCTCAATTGGCGGATGGAGGTAGCCGCGGCCGGATCACACGGCGCGGCTAAGAAGGCCGCCAGGCTGCCGGTCGATCCGGCCTTCGAGTTCGAGTTCCGTGAGGGCCGTGCCGACCTCGCCAGCGGCGCGGCCCAGATCACGGATCAACTGATCTTCGGCCACCGGTGTGGGGCCCAGCCGCCCCAGGATTTCGCCGTGCAGGGCGGCAACATCCCGCAGGGGCCGCGCCGAGGTCGACGGCGCATCGGGATGACCCAAAGGCAATTGAGGCGCAGGCGGTGCGATCGGGTCCAGCGCTTCGAGTACATCGGCACTGTTGCGCACCAGCGTCGCCCCGTCGCGGATCAACATGTTGCACCCGGCCGCGCGCGCATCGAAGGGGTTTCCGGGCACCGCAAGCACCTCGCGGCCCTGGTCCAGCGCGCCGCGCGCGGTGATCAGGCTGCCCGATTTGGCGGCCGCCTCGACCACGATTGTGGCCTGCGAGAGGCCCGAGATGATGCGATTGCGCGCCGGAAAATGGCGGGCCATCGGCTGCAAGCCCATGGGCGCTTCGGACAGGATCAGGCCGTGTTCGGCAATCTTGTCGCCAAGCACCGCGTTTTCAGCGGGGTAAAGCACGTCGACACCGCCCGCCAGCACGGCGATTGTTCCCGTCTGGATGGCCGCGGCGTGCGCAGCGGCATCGATGCCGCGGGCGAGGCCCGATGCAATCACGAACCCATGGTCGCCAAGGCCGCGCGCAAGGCCCTGCGCCATCCGCGTTCCGACTGAAGAGGCATTGCGCGCCCCCACCAGCGCCAGCGCGGGCTGCGCCAAGAGCTCTGCCCGACCGCGCGCCCACAAAAACGGGGGCGCATCCTCGATCTCGCGCAGGGCAGCGGGGTAGGCGGGATCGGTGTCGCTCAACAGAAAAGCCCCGGCCGCAGAACCGGCTTTTAGCTCGGCCTCAATCGCGGCAACGGGGCAGGGGGCGTAATCTTTGACGCCAGCAGTGCGCGCCACATCGGGCAACGCTTGAAGCGCGTTCTGCGCTGTGCCGTGCTCGGCGAGCAACCGGCGAAAGGTTGCAATGCCGACCCGGCGGGAACGCAGCAGGCGGAGGCGATGAAAAGCGTCTTCCGGGGTGGGTGGGAGTGGGGGGTGAGTGGAAGAAAGGAGTAATCCAGTCTTTGTCATCCGCGGCTCCACCTGCTACGCCCCAAGGCTTAGCGCGCGCAAGGTTAACGAATGACTAACTCCGCAGCCTTTTCGACAATTTTTTTCGACCTTAAGGAGAGCAGGCGTCGTCAACTTCCCCCGCCAACGGTCAACCCGCCGATCAGGAGCGAAGGCTGGCCCACGCCCACCGGCACCCACTGACCTGCCTTGCCGCAATTTCCGATGCCAGGATCGAGCGCCATGTCGTTTCCAATACCGCGGATCTGCTGCAGCGCCGTGGCGCCGTCACCGATCAGCGTCGCGCCCTTGATCGGCGCGCCGACCTTACCGTCCTGCACGCGGTAGGCTTCGGTGCAGCTGAAAACAAATTTGCCGTTCGTGATGTCGACCTGTCCGCCGCCAAAGCCGACAGCATAGATCCCGTCCTTGAGGTCACGCACCAAATCCTCGGGCGCGGAGGTCCCGCCAAGCATGTAGGTGTTGGTCATGCGCGGCATCGGGATATGCGCGTAACTCTGCCGCCGTCCGTTTCCGGTGCTTTCGGCCCCCATTAGCCGGGCATTTTGGCGGTCCTGCATATAGCCAACCAGCACGCCATCCTCGATCAGCGTGGTCTTGTTGGACGGTGTGCCTTCGTCATCGATTGTGATTGACCCGCGCCGGTCGGGGATCGTGCCGTCATCCAGAACAGTCACGCCGGGCGCCGCGATACGCGTCCCCATCAATCCTGCAAAGGCGCTGGCCCCCTTGCGGTTGAAATCGCCCTCCAGCCCGTGACCAATCGCTTCGTGCAGCAAGATACCGGGCCAGCCCGCGCCAAGCACCACATCCATCACACCGGCAGGGGCGGGCTCTGCGCCAAGGTTCACGGCCGCGATCCGAAGGGCCTCGCGTACGTGGTCTTTCCATGCCGACGGGTCCATCAGCCCGTCCAGGCCCACGCGGCCCCCGCCACCGGACGATCCGGCCTCTCGGCGCCCGCCGTCTTCCAGAATAACCGACACGTAGATACGCGTCATGGGCCGCGTGTCACGCACCTCATGCCCGTCGGGGCGCAGGATCACCACCTCTTGTAGCGACGCGGCGAGGGAGGCGCTCACCTGCACGACGCGGCCATCCAGATCGCGCGCGAACGCATCTATTTCGCGCAGGGTCTCCAGTTTCACCGGAAACGCTGCGCCCTGAATCGGGTCGGTATCTGCGTACAGCTTCTTGTTCGTTGCGGCAGGCGCATCGGCAAGCGTACCGCCGCCATCCCCAACGGCAAGGCGCGCCGTCTCGGCAGCACGGCGCAGCGCGGCCTCGCTCAGCTCGGTCGAATGCGCGTAGCCGGCCACCTCACCGCGCACCGCGCGCAGGCCAAACCCCTGTGCGGCATCGTAATTTGCGCCCTTGAGGCGCCCGTCGTCAAAGCTGAGCGCCTCGGACACGCGGCGCTCGAAGAAAAGCTCGCCATCGTCGGCCCCGTCTGTTGCACTGTGCAGCGCCGCAAGGGCCGCATCCCGGTCCAGCGGGCCATCAAATGGATCAAATGTCGGGGCGGTCATGGCGGCGTCTCCTTTGGGGAAGCAGGGCGACTTGGGCGGCCCTTCTGGCGAAAATTCGGGGCGGGCGGCGTCGGAATGACGCGGGGCTCTGATCTTTATCTAGGGCGCAGAATATGATTGTAAGCTGCGGTATACAACGACCCGGCCTCGACGGTGCGCAACTCGCCGACGCAGGGTTTCAGGCAAACGTGATCAACAAGATCTGGACCAAGACATGAGAAAGCTTTTCGCGCTGTTCGGCCTTGCCGCCGCCGCATCCGCCATGCCGGCCATGGCCCAAGAGCAGCTGCCGATTATCGGCCGGCCGGAGGCCAACGGCATCGGCTTTCAGCCCGCAGCAACCGAACTGATGCGCGACATCGTGTGGCTCGACACGATGATCCTCGTGATCATTACCGCGATCTGCGTCTTCGTTACCGGCCTGCTGGCATACATCATCATGCGGTACAATGCGCGCCGTAACCCGAACCCCGCCAGCTTCACGCACAACACGCCGATCGAAGTGGCGTGGACGGTTGTGCCAATCGTGATCCTTGTCTTTATCGGCGCGTTCTCACTGCCAGTTCTGTTCAAGCAGCAGGAGATTCCTGAAGCGGACGTTACGATCAAGGTGACGGGCTATCAGTGGTACTGGGGCTATGAGTATGTCGACAACGACGTGTCCTTCGACAGCTTCATGATCGGCGCGCCCGCGCTGGGCGGCGACAACCGCCTGACCCCCGCGGTCGAAGAGCAGCTGATTGCCGCTGGCTATAGCCGCGACGAATTCTTGCTGGCGACCGACACTGCCGTGGTCGTGCCGGTGGGCAAGACCGTTGTGATGCAGGTGACCGCCGCTGACGTCATCCACTCCTGGACCATCCCAGCCTTTGGCGTAAAGCAGGACGGTGTGCCTGGCCGCCTCGCCGAACTGTGGTTCGCTGCAGAAAAAGAAGGCGTATATTTCGGCCAATGCTCTGAACTGTGCGGGCTGAACCACGCGTACATGCCGATCACCGTCAAAGTGGTGAGCCAGCCCGCCTATGACGCTTGGCTCGCTGCGAACCAGGCCGCAGGCGGCGACTACGTCCCGGTCGAAGCGACGCTGACCAACTGATCCTCGCAAGGAGCACGCCGCGCCCATGAGCGACGCAAGCCTGCATAGCAACGTCTACGCCAACGAGCCTCAGCTGAGCGATTACTTCGCTCTGCTGAAGCCGCGGGTCATGACCCTTGTGGTGTTCACGGCCTTCATCGGCCTGGTTGCCGCACCGGGCAGCCTGCACCCGGTCGAAGCCTTTGCCGCGATCCTGTTCATCGCAATCGGCGGCGGCGCATCCGGCGCGCTGAACATGTGGTGGGATTCAGACATCGACGCGGTGATGAAACGCACCGCCAAGCGTCCAATCCCTGCCGGCAAGGTCGAACCGCAAGAAGCGCTTTATCTGGGGCTGTTCCTGTCTGTGATGTCGGTGACGATGCTCACGCTTGCGACCAACTGGGTTGCCGGCGGTATGCTGGCCTTCACCATCTTCTTTTACGCCGTGATCTACTCGATGTGGCTGAAGCGTTCGACGCCGCAGAACATCGTGATCGGCGGTGCTGCGGGCGCTTTCCCTCCGGTGATCGGCTGGGCCGCGGTGACGGGCGCCATGCCACTCGAAGCGTGGGCGATGTTCACGTTGATCTTTATGTGGACCCCGCCGCATTTCTGGGCGCTGGCGCTGTTCATGAAGTCGGACTACGACGACGCAGGCGTGCCCATGCTTACCGTGACACACGGGCGCAAATCGACTCGCAATCACATCCTTGTCTATACGGTTCTGCTTGCGATCCTTGCCGTTGGGGCGGCGTTTACCGGCATTGGTGGGCCGATTTACCTTGTCGTGGCGCTGGTGCTGAACGGTCTGTTCCTGGCCGGTGCCGTGCGCATATGGGCGCGAGCCGAGGAGACGGCCATCGGCGACGACTACACCACCGAGAAGAAATTCTTCCGCCTGTCGCTATGGTACCTGTTCCTGCATTTTGGCGCGATCGGCGTCGAAGCCTTTATCGGAGGTTGGGCAACATGGCTTTGAAAGTAGAGCATGAAATTCACGAACGCCGCCGTGGCCGGAACCACGGTGTTGCGCTGATCCTCGTGTCCTTCGTGGCGCTCATCCTTGCGCTGACGGTTGTCAAAGTCACGGGCGGTGATTTCGAACTGCCCTCGTATCAGCAGTCCGGCAGCGCCGGGCAGTAAAGGGAGAAAGATGCCGAAACTGGAAGGACCTGCAAGGACTGTTGCCCAGACCGTGGGCGTTGTCGTGCTGATGGGAGGCCTCGCATGGGCGTCCGTGCCCTTCTACGACTGGTTCTGCCGGGTGACCGGCTTTGGCGGCACGCCCAACCAGGTCGCCGCCAACCAGGAAGGTATCCTCGACCAAACAATCAAGGTGCGTTTCGATGCATCGACAGAGCGTGACATGGGATGGGAGTTCACACCGGTCGAGCGCCTGATGGAGATCCGCATCGGCGAGACGGGCCTTGCCTTCTACGAGGCACACAACCCAACCGACCGCCCCATTGCCGGGTCTGCGAGCTTCAACGTCACGCCCTATCAGGCGGGTGGATTCTTTAACAAGATCGACTGCTTCTGTTTTGAGGAGCAGGTGCTGATGCCGGGTGAGACTGTGCAAATGCCCGTCACCTTCTTTGTCGAGCCGGGCATCGTCGACGACCGGGATGCCAAGTACATCCACACGATCACACTGAGCTACACATTTTACGAAATCGACCTGCCCGAAGAACTTGCCGCAGCCACGGCGTCCGGGGCAGCAACAACAAACCTGAACTAACGCGCCAATTCGAGGGAACCGAGACATGGCACACGCAAAAAACCACGACTATCACATCCTGCCGCCCTCGATCGAGCCGTTGATGGCGTCTGTTGGCGCTTTCATCATGCTGGTGGGCGGTGTCGCCTGGATGTCGGGCGGCTTCACCGCGTTCTTTGGCGCTGTCGAACTGAGCGGACCCTGGCTGTTCCTGATCGGCCTTGCGCTGGTGCTCTACGTCTCCTTCGCTTGGTGGGCAAAGGTGGTCACCGAAAGCCATGTGGGCGATCATACGCCGGTCGTGCGCATCGGTCTGCGCTACGGCTTTATCCTGTTCATCATGTCCGAAGTGATGTTCTTTGCCGCCTGGTTCTGGGCTTTCTTCAAGAACGCCATGTATCCCATGAGCGAGTATGTCGGCACCAGCTACGTGCAGCCGGACATCTACCACGTTGACGCATTCCACCTGCCCCTGATCAACACGCTGGTCCTGCTGCTGTCAGGCTGTGCCGTGACCTGGGCACACCACGCGCTGGTACATGGCGGCCCGCGCAAGGACCTTGTGAACGGTCTGGCGCTGGCGGTGGTTCTGGGCGTCCTGTTTACCTTCCTTCAGGGGTACGAATACAACTACCTTCTGTACAAAGGCTGGGAATTTGGCGGCGACAAGTTCTTCTCCAACTTCTTCATGGCGACCGGCTTTCACGGCTTCCACGTGATCATCGGCACCATCTTCCTCGCCGTGTGCTTGTTCCGGGCGATGAAGGGCCACTTCACCGCAGAGCGTCATGTCGGCTTCGAGGCGGCGGCATGGTACTGGCACTTCGTTGACGTCGTCTGGCTGTTCCTGTTTTTCGCCGTCTACATCTGGGGCGTGAGCACGATGCCGGGCGCGCACTAAGCGCCACCTAAATTCGAGAAAAAGCGCGCGGCGTTGTCCGCGCGTTTTGCTTTTGGGCCTGTCCCATCTGCGACGAAGGGTGCGCATTCACTGCGCACAGCGGCGGTGCGCCCAAAGGGCACACCCTGCGGGCCGCGCGCACCCTGTTCCAACTCCGCCCATTCACGGGTAAACCGCGCGGCATGAACCGGCTCATTTTCTTCCTTCTTGTTGGCCTCGGCGGCGCGGCGATCCTCGTCTACCTTGGCACGTGGCAGGTCCAGCGCCTCGGTTGGAAGGAAGCCATCCTTGCCGAGATCGAAATCCGCATCGCCGCCGACCCTGTGCCGCTGCCAGACGCACCCGACCCGGAAGCAGACCTCTACCTGCCGGTCGAGGCGACCGGAATACCGTCCCAAGACTACATCCGCGTGCTTGCCAGCCAAAAGCAGATCGGCGCGGGTTACCGCATCATCCGCGCGCTTGATCTCGGCACACGCCGCGTCCTTCTGGACCAAGGTTTCGTGCGCACCGACGCCGAAATCCCCGCGGCCCCTGCGCAGATCAGCGTCGAGGGTAACCTGCACTGGCCGAACGAGATCGACGGCTTCACGCCCGCTCCGGACATCGCTGCGAATATCTGGTTCGCCCGCGACGTGCCCGCGCTCGCCGCCGCGATGGGCGCCGAACCTGTTCTGATCGTCGCCCGGGAAATGTCGCCCGCGGGCGGCCCCGTGACGCCCTTGCCCGTAGACACGGGCAACATTCCGAACGATCACCTCGAATATGCGATCACCTGGTTTTCCCTTGCGCTGATCTGGCTTGGGATGACCGCCTATTTCGTCTTGCGCACTCCGCGCGGCCGTACTGGACAAAAGACATGAATTATATCTCCACCCGCGCACAGGCCCCCATCCTGCCGTTCGAAGATACGATGCTGACCGGCCTCGCCCGTGACGGCGGCCTTTACGTGCCCGAAGCCATTCCGCAGATCAGCGCAAAGGCTATCGCGGCCATGGCGGGCCAGGCCTACGAGGAAACGGCCTATCAAGTCATGCGCCCGTTTGTCGGCGACTGCATCGCAGATGATGATTTCCGGGACCTGATCGCCAAAGCCTATGGCAGTTTCGGCCACCCGGCCCGCGCGCCGCTGAAACAGCTTGATGCTAACCACTTCCTGCTGGAGCTGTTCCACGGCCCGACGCTCGCGTTCAAGGACTTTGCCATGCAGCTGATCGGTCAGCTGTTCCAGCATGTGCTGGCCCGCAGGGGCGAACGGGTGACAATTGTTGGCGCGACCTCTGGCGATACAGGAAGCGCGGCCATCGAAGCCTTCCGCGGGCTCGATAATGTTGACGTGTTCATCCTCTACCCGCACGGCCGCATCTCAGAGGTGCAACGGCGGCAGATGACCACCCCGCAAGAAGCCAATGTGCGCGCGCTCGCGCTTGAGGGGGACTTTGACGATTGTCAGGCCCGCCTGAAGGACATGTTCAACGATTTCGAATTTCGCGATGGGGTGAAACTGGCCGGCGTGAACTCGATCAACTGGGCGCGCGTACTGGCGCAGGTCGTCTATTACTTTACCGCCGCCACCAGCCTCGGCGCACCGCACCGGCCCGTCGATTTCACCGTACCCACGGGCAACTTCGGCGACATCTTTGCCGGCTACATCGCCCGCCAGATGGGCTTGCCCGTTGGCAGGCTTATCGTTGCCACCAACCAGAACGACATTCTGCACCGCGCGCTGTCGGGTCAGGGATACCACAAGGGCGAAACGATCCCGTCGATCAGTCCGTCGATGGACATCCAGGTGTCGTCGAATTTCGAACGCGCGCTTTTTGATGCATATGGCCGCGACGGCGGCGCGGTGGCGAAGCTGATGGATGAACTCAAGGACGGCGGGTTCGCCATCAGCCAGGGCGCGATGCAGGCGCTAGGCGAGATTTACGCCTCGGGCCGGGCGTCCGAGGCAGAAACCTCTGAGACGATAAAACGTACGCTGGCGGACACGGGCGAGCTTCTGTGCCCGCATTCGGCCATCGGCGTGCACGTCGCAGCGCAGCATCTGGGCGACAATCCCATGGTCACGCTCGCCACCGCGCACCCTGCAAAGTTCCCCGACGCGGTTGAGGCGGCAACAGGCGTACGCCCCCCCCTTCCATCCCGAATGTCAGACCTTTATGAGCGGTCAGAACGGGTCACCCGGGTCCCCAATGACCTCGGCGCCCTCAAGGATCACATCAGGGGCGAACTCGCACTTTGACCACAGAGCTTCACACGCTGCCAAACGGCTTTCGTATCGTCACCGAACATATGCCGAGCCTTGCGTCGGCCAGCATAGGAATCTGGGTCGCGGCAGGCGGACGGCACGAGACGGCGCAGCAGAACGGCATCGCGCATTTTCTTGAGCACATGGCGTTCAAAGGGACTAAGCGGCGCAGCGCGCTGCAGATCGCCGAGGCGATCGAGGATGTGGGCGGCTACATCAACGCATATACGTCCCGCGAAGTCACAGCCTACTATGCCCGCGTTCTGCAGCCTGATGTGCCGCTCGCGCTCGATGTGATCGCGGACATCGTGCTCAACCCGGTCTTTGATCCGGCCGAGATCGAGGTCGAACGCGGCGTGATCCTGCAAGAGATTGGCCAGACGCTCGATACGCCGGACGACGTGATTTTCGACTGGCTGCAAGAGCGCGCCTATCCCGAACAGCCCATCGGGCGCACCATTCTGGGTCCATCCGAACGCGTCAGTGCCTTTACGCGCGATGATCTTGCTGGCTTTGTCGGCCAGCATTACGGGCCGGATCAGATGATCCTCGCCGCGGCTGGTGCGGTGGATCACGACAAGTTGGTCGAGATGGCGACAGAGTTGTTCGGCCACCTTGCCCCGCGGCCCGTGCCGGTGGCTGACCCGGCACATTTTGCTGGCGGCGAGGTGCGAAAGGTCAAGGCGCTGGAGCAAGCGCATTTTGCGCTGGCCTTTGAATCCCCCGGCTACCGGGACGACGCGATTTATACAGCGCAGATCTATGCCTCTGCGCTCGGGGGCGGCATGTCCTCGCGCCTGTTTCAGGAAATCCGCGAAAACCGGGGGCTGTGCTACACGATCTTTGCCCAAGCTGGGGCCTACGCGGACACCGGCATGACCACGATCTATGCTGGTACCTCCGCGGTGCAGATCGCTGATCTTGCCAGCCTGACCATCGACGAGATGAAGCGCGCGGTAGACATCACCCCCGCCGAGGTGGCCCGTGCCCGGGCGCAAATGAAGGCGGGGCTTTTGATGGGGCTGGAATCGCCCTCATCGCGGGCCGAACGGCTTGCGCGGCTCGTCCAGATCTGGGACCGCGTGCCGCCACTGGAAGAGACGGTAGAGCGGATAGACGCGGTGACCACGGGCGACGTGCGCGACATGGCTGAAGGACTTGCGACGCACGCCCCGGTCGCCATGGCCCTTTATGGCCCGGTGGAGGCTGCGCCGGACCTTGGCGCGCTGCAGGCCCGGCGCGCCGCCTGATGCTGCTGGCCCGGCGCAAGCTGCGGATCGAGACCGAGCGCATGACCCTGCGCCCGCCCACCCATGCAGACTTTCGCCCCTGGACCGCCCTGCGCGTGGCGTCCAAGGACTATCTTGTGCCGTGGGAGCCGAGCTGGGCCGCAGATCACCTTAGCCGTAAGGCCTTCACCAATCGCGTATACTGGGCACAGCGTTCGGTTGCATCGGGTAGCGCGATGCCGCTCTTTCTGATCCGGCGCGCGGATAATGTGCTTTTGGGTGCGATCACCTTGGACAATATCCGGCGCGGGCCAGCGCA
>JBCBCP010000076.1:0-12098 GCA_038530575.1 Pseudomonadota bacterium | reverse complement strand
CGGTGGTCCTCCGTAAACTTGGCCCAAGTGTCGTCATCGCAGCTGTGCGAAACTGTATAGAGCGCGAACTGGCCGTTCGGGCCGCGGATCGGAACCGAGAAACCCTGATTGCCGACACCGTACTCCATCGCCTCGCGCTGAAAGGCTTTGGCCGCCTTGCTCGACCAGTCCAGTCGTTTCCAATCGACCGGATGAAACCGTTGGTAACAGCCAAGAATGACCGGATCGATCCGCAGATAACCCTGTTCGAGGTAGCGATCACGCCAGGCGTCCGAGTAGGTGCCGCATCCATACTGGTCGCCTGCGCTGTCTACCCAATGGTAGACCATGTGATCGACGCCAAACGTGTCCCGCAACGCGAAAATGGCGGTGTTCAGCCCTTCAAGGCCCTCAGCCTGCGCCAGTTCCTCCAAAATGGTTTCCATGCGTCGCTCTAGCGTCATAGCGCGGATCCGTCCCTGCGTCGCCCAAAGCGGACAGCTCTGCCGTCGCCACAATCGCGGTATCATCAAGCTGCTCCGCCAAGGCGGGCATCCCGTTAGCGCGGGCGAACGTCTTGAGGTCCGTCAGGACATCCAATATCCAATCACTTCTCATGGCAGACTCGCTTCCAGATGGTTAACGAAAGATTAACACAACTATAGCATGAGCCGAGTTTCTTAATAAATTCGCGGATTATACCTCCCCAGAAATAGCGAGGCGCGAATTTGCAACCCATTGAAACCCTTTGCCTCTGGTGAGCGGACACAAAAAGACCCGCGATCAGAGGCTGATTCGCGGGTCAGTTTACTCAACCAAAGGCTGCGCAGGTGTTAACTTCGCGCGTCCAGCGCGTCTTCGAGTGTGCGCAGGCCGACCTTAGGCGATTGTACCAGCACCGCCATGTTGCCGGGCTTGTGCTCGTTGCGCAGCATCTTCATGTGCGCTTCGGGCAGAGCCGTCCATTCAAAGACCTCGGACATGCACGGATCAAGCCGGCGTTCCAGCATTAGCTTGTTGGCGGCGCTGGCCTGCTTGAGGTGGGCAAAGTGGCTGCCCTGCAGGCGCTTCTGGTGGCTCCACATGTGGCGCACGTCAAATGTGCAGTTGTAGCCGGAGGTACCAGCGCAGATCACGACCATGCCGCCGCGCTTGACCACAAAGGTGGACACCGGGAACGTCGCTTCGCCGGGATGTTCGAACACCATGTCGACATTCACGCCCTTGCCGGTGATGTCCCAGATCGCCTTGCCGAACTTGCGGACCTCGGTGAACCAGTCCTTGTACTCTTCGGTTCCGACCTCGGGCAGGCGGCCCCAGCAGTTGAAGTCCTTGCGGTTGATGACGCCCTTGGCGCCAAGGTCCATGACGAACTCGCGCTTGTCCTCTTCGGAGATCACGCCGATCGCGTTCGCCCCTGCCGTGTTAATCAGCTGGATCGCGAAAGAGCCCAGACCGCCCGACGCGCCCCAGACCAGCACGTTCTGGCCGGGCTTAAGGTCATGCGGCTCGTGGCCAAAGAGCATCCTGTACGCCGTGGCCAGCGTCAGCGTGTAGCACGCGCTTTCCTCCCAGGTCAGGTGCTTGGGGCGCGGCATCAGCTGCTGCGACTGCACGCGGGTGAACTGGCCAAAGGAGCCGTCCGCCGTCTCGTAGCCCCAGATCCGCTGGGACGGCGACAGCATCGGATCGCCGCCGTTACAGAATTCGTCATCGCCGTCGTCCTGGTTGCAGTGCACCACAACCTCGTCGCCCACCTTCCAGCGGGTGACCTTGTCGCCCACCGCCCAGACGATGCCGGCCGCGTCCGAGCCGATGATCGCGTACGGCGCCTTGTGCTGCAGGAACACCGACGCCGGCGTGCCAAGACAGGCCCACACGCCGTTATAGTTCACTCCTGCCGCCATCACGAGCACCAGCACGTCGTGGCTGTCCAGCTTGGGCGTGTCGACCACTTCGACCTCCAGCGCCTTGTCCGGATCGCCATGGCGCTCCTGACGCAGGACCCAGGCATACATCTGCTTGGGGACGTAGCCCATCGGGGGCATTTCGCCCATCTCGTAGAGGTCCTTTTCGGGGGCGTCATACTGCGCGATGCCGGTGTCGAGGGCCATGCCGGGTCTCCTAACCTCAGGATATGAATTCAGATGCCTGCCGCAGTGCAGAATCGCGGTGGCTCAGGGGTGAATAGGCCTCGATACGCAACATTGCAACACCTGAGGCTTCTATTTTGTAATTTTATGACCCTGCGATTGCAGCATCATCTGCTGCGTCTGCAAAGAAGTGCGCAATCGAATTTGCATAGTATTGAAGCAGTCCGCGTTCTTCAGGCACGGCGACGATCCCCTCCGGCGCTTCTCGGATCAATTTTCGCTCCAGCAGGGCCGCGCGCGCGCGCTCCAGCGCAGGCTCAATCGCCTCGGCAGAGGCCATGACAGTAGTACGCGCCTGCGCGATCTCTTCGGTCACCGCTTCCTTCAGCGCATCCGTGTCCAGAGGGCCCGTGGCATTCAGCAGCACACGGGCCAGCAGCGGCACAAAAAGAACCGGCATGACACCCGACACCTTGTCCAGCAGATCAGTCGCCAGCAGTCTGGCATCCGGAACGTGAACGTAGTCTGACAATCGGATCGGCGCGCCAAAGACAACCGCCGCCGCGCCAAAGCGGTGAAACCGACCCGTCACACGCTGCCAGAGCTTTGACAGGATGAACCGCAGGATGACAGATATGCGGGCCTGAAACCGGCGCGTGCCCGCCTCCCCCGCCGCCGTCAGCACTCGGTCTTCGAGCACGCGATCGTAGTTGATGGCAACCGGCACAAACAGCACCTCGCGTCCGGTTTCCAGATGGGCGTCCAGCACATAAGACAACAGCCCCATCTTGGGCGGAGCAAGGCGACCATCAAGGCTGAGCCCACCTTCGGGAAAGATCGCCTGCGTCACGCCGCCCGCCGTGGCCATGTGCACGTACCGCGCCAGCACCTTGCGATAGAGCTGCCCGCGTGACCGGCGACGGATGAAATAGGCTCCCATCGACTTGATCAGCCGCGACAGCGGCCAGACCCGCGCCCATTCGCCCACCGCATAAGACAGGGCAGAGGCGCGCGCGGCCAGATAGGTGACCAACACGTAATCCATGTTGCTGCGGTGATTCATGACAAAGATAACCGTGCTGCCTTCGGGCAAGTCGCGCAGCAGCGCATCGTTCATCTCACCCGTCCGCACATCATATAGGCTGGTCGCCAGCCAGCGCGCCGCACGGATCCCGAACCCGAAATAGGTAAAAGCGGAAAAGCTCGGCACGATCTCGCGCGCGTATCGACGCGCCCGCTCAAAGGCGACGTCCTCGCGCACGCCATGTTCCGCCGCATATTCGACGATCGCCTGAGTGACCTGCGGGTCGTAGATGATGCGCTGGATCATGTCCTGCCGCCGCAGCAGCCGGAACGGCTCGATCTTGACCGTCAGCCGTTCGTTCAGCCTGCTCACCGCCCGTTCCAGGCGGCGGCGCAGAAACCAGCGGACCGACGGAAAAAGGAAGTGCGAGGCAAAGGTCACGGCGGCAAACAGCAGCACGACCACAAAGAGCCACAGCGGAAGTTCAACCGTTTGCGTCATGCCGCCAACTTGACGCCGCATGGCATTCCCCGCAATGCTCTGATTACGCCGCAGCGCAGCGCGTTGACAGCGCATAGATGTTACGTATATCTGCGCCAACACGAAATATTATTGCTCACCCGATTCACGAGGACTGCCATGACCGATCGCACCCAGGACCGCACCAAGGACCGTCCGTGGCTTATCCGCACCTATGCGGGCCACTCGACCGCTGCCGCGTCGAACGCGCTGTATCGGGGAAACCTGGCCAAAGGTCAGACGGGCCTGTCGGTGGCCTTCGACCTGCCCACGCAAACCGGGTACGACAGTGACCACGTGCTGGCGCGGGGCGAGGTGGGCAAGGTCGGCGTGCCGGTCGCGCATTTGGGCGACATGCGCACCCTGTTTGACCAGATCCCGCTGGAGCAGATGAACACCTCCATGACGATCAACGCGACCGCGCCATGGCTGCTGTCACTCTATATCGCCGTGGCCGAAGAACAGGGCGCCGACATTTCCAAGCTGCAAGGCACGGTTCAGAATGACCTGATCAAGGAATATCTGAGCCGCGGCACCTATATCTGTCCGCCCAAGCCGTCGCTGAAGATGATCGCCGACGTTGCTGAGTATTGCTATTCCAACGTGCCGAAATGGAACCCGATGAACGTGTGTTCCTACCACCTGCAAGAGGCTGGCGCGACGCCGGAGCAGGAATTGGCCTTTGCGCTTGCCACGGCGCAGGCGGTTCTCGATGAATTGCGCCCCCGCGTGCCGGCCAGCGATTTTCCCGCATTGGTTGGCCGCATTTCATTTTTCGTGAATGCGGGCATTCGATTTGTCACAGAGATGTGCAAAATGCGCGCATTTGTAGAATTGTGGGACGAGATTTGCGCAGAGCGTTACGGCGTCGAGGACGCCAAATTCCGCCGCTTCCGTTATGGCGTTCAGGTCAATTCACTTGGTCTGACCGAACAGCAGCCCGAAAATAACGTCTACCGCATTCTGATCGAAATGCTGGCAGTGACCTTGTCCAAAAAGGCCCGTGCCCGCGCCGTTCAACTGCCAGCCTGGAACGAAGCGCTGGGCCTGCCGCGCCCATGGGATCAGCAATGGTCAATGCGGATGCAGCAAATCCTCGCCTACGAGACGGACCTGCTGGAATTTGACGATCTGTTTGACGGAAACCCGGCCGTCGACGCCAAGGTTGCCGAATTGGTCAGCGGCGCGCGGGATGAATTGAAAAACCTCGATGGCATGGGCGGCGCCATGGGCGCGATCGATTACATGAAAGCGCAGCTGGTCCAGTCCAATTCCGAACGGCTGGGCCGGATCGAGGGCGGCGAGACGGTTGTGGTCGGTGTGAACAAGTACACCAGCACCGAGCCATCGCCCCTCATGGACGCGGATGGTGGTATTATGGTGGTCGACCCCGCGGTCGAGGAAGACCAGATCACCCGCCTGAATGCCTGGCGCGAGGCGCGGGACGAGGACGCTGTGCAACAGGCGCTCGCGGACCTGCGCGCTGCGGCACAGGCTGGTAAGAACATCATGCCCGCCTCGATCACCGCGGCGAAAGTCGGTGTGACAACCGGCGAATGGGCCGCGCAGATGCGCAAGGTCTATGGCGAATATCGCGGCCCCACGGGCGTCTCCGCCAGTCGGTCGAACCAGACCGAAGGGCTCGACCCGCTGCGTGACGCAGTTGATGCCGTGTCGTCGAAGCTGGGCCGCCGCCTGAAATTCCTGGTCGGCAAGCCGGGCCTTGACGGGCACTCGAACGGCGCCGAACAGATTGCCGTGCGCGCCCGCGATTGCGGGATGGACATTACCTACGATGGTATTCGTCTCACCCCCGAAGAAATTGTATCGGGTGCGCTCGAAAACGAAGCACATGTCGTCGGCCTTTCCATTTTGTCCGGCAGCCATATTCCCCTGGTGGAGGAATTGATGGACCGGATGCGTAATGCCGGCCTCGGATCGGTCCCTGTCATTGTCGGCGGCATTATTCCCGACGATGATGCCGAACGTCTGCGGGCCATGGGTGTCGCGCGGGTCTATACGCCAAAGGACTTTGAGCTGAATACAATCATGATGGACATTGTCACTCTGGCTGACCCTGCGGAAATGGCGGCGGAATAGCGCTCGTATTGCGCGAAGGGGATAGCTGTCACAAAATTCCCCCTTGCTATTCCTCGTTTTCCGGCTTTTTTGCTGCCATTGCGATTTCGCAACGGGAGCAAAAAAAGAATGGCAATAGACCTCGATAAGATGTCAGTCAAAGAGCTGGAACGCCTAATGGTCGACGCGAAAGCGGCAATCGGCAAGGCGCGCCAGCGGGAACGGGACGAAGCAAAAGCAGCTGTTGAAAAGCTGGCAGCAGAACACGGCTTCTCACTCAGCGAATTGACCGGCGGAAAACCCGCCAAGAAAAAAGCGGCAAGCGGCGCGGCGAAATACGCCAACCCGGAAAACCCGATGCAAACCTGGACCGGCAAGGGACGCCAGCCCACCTGGTATAAGGACGCGGTTTCGGCCGGGACACCGCCAGAGGCAATGGAACTCTGACCTTGTCTATGTCATGGCTTGATCGCACAGGAGACATGCCATGACCGTACATATCGGGGCCGCGCCCGGACAGATTGCAGAAACCGTCTTGATGCCCGGTGATCCTTACCGGGCGAAATGGGCGGCCGAGACGTTTCTGGATGGCGCGGAACTGGTGAACGAGGTGCGCGGGATGCTGGGCTTTACCGGCACCTGGAAGGGCAACCGCGTCACGATCCATGGCTCCGGCATGGGTATGCCGTCGCTGTCGATCTATGCCAACGAGCTGATCCGGGACTATGGCGCGAAAACGCTGATCCGGATCGGCTCCTGCGGCGGGATGCAGGCCCATGTCGGCATCCGCGACGTGATCATCGCAATGACGGCCAGCACGATCACCTCCCCCTCGACCCCGGTCTTTCGCGAGGTGAACTTCGCCCCCTGCGCCGATTACGGCCTGCTGGAAGGCGCAGTTGCGGCGGCGCGGGCCAAGGGCACCAAGGTGCATGTGGGCGGGATTTACTCGTCAGACGTTTTCTATGCCGAACGGCCCGACCTTGATGAACAGATGGTGCGGCATGGCATTCTGGGGGTCGAGATGGAAGCGGCCGAGCTTTACACCGTTGCCGCCCGGCACGGGGCGCGGGCGCTCGCGGTGCTCACAGTGTCAGACCATTTGCAAACCGGAGAGGCGCTGCCCTCCGAAGACCGCGAACGGTCCTTCGGTGAAATGGTTGAGATTGCGCTCGAGGCCGCCTTTCCCTAACGGCCGTGGCTGCCGTCGTAGCCATTTGGCGCGGGGCTTTGCCAGCCATCCAGCGCACCGGGCGCAGGATCAAATACCTCAACCTGAAGCGGATAGCACGCGGCAGCGTCCGACGAATGCTCGGCGCTGCAATCACCGCCCGGGCAGGCGCTAAGTGCCCCCAAGAGGTCAATCTCTGCAAAGAGGACGATATGATCACCCGGCCGCACGGGCGAGGCTTTCATAAAGTACTGCCCGGTATCGCGCGTGAAGCCGGTGCACATGAACACGTTCATCACGTCATGCACGTGCGGCTCTGCCTCCTCGGGCGTAACGCCCAAGTGATCCGCCAGCGCGCGGGTCAGGTTGGAATGGCAGCAGTGGTGGTAATGCTCCCCTTTCAGCAGATGGTGCGTGTAGGGGTCACAGCGCGTGCCAATCACGTCGTGCACGGAGCCGCCAAATTCGTCGATCCCGTACCAGTCCAGCGTGTCATGGATGATCGTCGCCATCGGGCGCAAATGCGGAAAGCTGCTCCACAGCCGGTCGCCGGTCGTCACATGGGTGCCGTGCAGGGCCCGCGTCTTGCCTGAATAGAACCGCTCGGACAGGTCCGCCGCGCTCCACAGGTTCAGATCGCCAACCTGCGGCCCCTCCACACTGGTGATGCGAATGACCTGCCCCGCCTTGGCTGTGAACGTGCACGCCGCGCGCGGCGGGGCAAAATGGGTGCTGACGCGCCGCAGCCCGTCCCGCAGCCCCGCATAGCGCGCCATGTCAGGCACAGGCAGCGTGTCCACCGGATAGCAAATGACAGGGTGGACAGCGCGGCGCGCTTCGGCGTCAGCGGGGGCGTTTGGCATGGTCGGTCTCCTTCTTCCGGCCATGCTAGGTCCGCCGCTGCGCCTTGGCCAGATCGCTCTAGTCCGCGTCAAGCAAACCGGATCGTACCAGAAGCCCGGCAAGAACGCCGCCCAGAACAGGCGCGACAATAAACAGCCACAGCTGAGTGATTGCAGTGCCGCCAACAAACAGGGCTGGACCAATGGACCGCGCCGGATTCACCGAAACGCCAGAGATATTGATGCCGACAAGATGGATCACCACCAGCGTCAGGCCAATACAGACCCCCGCCAAAGCGCCAGCCCCCCAAGGCCCCGTTACGCCCAGAATCACCAGGACAAACAGGAAGGTCGCAACCAGTTCGAACAGGAAGGCCGACTGCATTCCGTATTCGCCCAGATAACCCGCACCCCAGCCATTTTGGCCCAAACCGTTTGCGGACACCGAATAGTCAGCCTGCCCGCTGGCAATGGCAAACAGAACCAGCGCGCCAGCAATCGCCCCCAGCACCTGCGCGATCATGTAGGGGATCGCCTCACCAACCGACATGCGACCAGAGGCAACAAAACCAAGCGTCACCGCAGGGTTAATGTGGCAGCCCGACACGTGACCAATCGCGTAGGCCATCGCAATCAGCGCAAGACCAAACGCAAAGCTAATGCCCATCAAACCGACATCGCCCCCCGCAATCACGGCAGCGCCGCAGCCAAAGAGGACAAGTGTGAATGTGCCGATAAACTCGGCCAGTGATTTTTTCATGGTGTTCCCTTCCCACTGCTGCATGGCGTGCAGCGCAGTGCGAAGGGTGGCCGACGCAAGCGAGTGCGTCAGGGGGAATAAAGGGCCGCAGTTCCACCGCGGCCCCAGGCTTTGTCAGACCGTGCGTTCGACCATCATCTTCTTGATGTTGGCAATCGCCTCTGCGGGGTTCAGGCCCTTGGGGCAGGTCTTGGCGCAGTTCATGATCGTGTGGCACCGATAGAGCTTGAACGGATCTTCCAGCTCGTCCAGCCGCTCGCCCGTCGCCTCATCCCGGCTGTCGATGATCCAGCGATATGCGTGCAGCAGCGCGGCGGGGCCGAGGTAGCGATCGCCGTTCCACCAGTAGCTGGGGCAGGAGGTCGAGCAGGACGCGCACATCACGCACTCATACAAACCGTCCAGCTTCTTGCGGTCCTCGATGCTCTGCTTCCACTCCTTCGCGGGGCGGTTCGTCTTGGTCTCCAGCCACGGCATGATGGAGGCGTGCTGCGCATAGAAATGCGTCAGGTCGGGGATCAGGTCCTTCACCACCGGCATGTGCGGCAGCGGGTAGATCTTCACGTCGCCCTTGATCTCGTCGAGGCCATAGATGCAGGCCAGCGTGTTGATCCCGTCGATATTCATCGCGCAGGATCCGCAGATCCCCTCGCGGCAAGAGCGGCGGAAGGTCAGCGTCGGGTCAATCTCGTTCTTGATCTTGATCAGCGCATCCAGAACCATTGGCCCGCAGGTGTCCATGTCGACAAAATAGGTGTCGACCTGCGGGTTTTTCCCATCGTCCGGGTTCCAGCGATAGATCTGGACCTTGCGCAGGTTGGTCGCGCCCTCGGGCTTGGGCCAGGTCTTGCCCGTCGTCATACGGCTGTTCTTGGGAAGCGTCAGTTGAACCATGGTCTTGTCCTTTACGCTGGAGCGTCGGGAAGCGTGATGTCGGCGCGCGCCTTATCAAGCATCATTGAAAGTCGGGTGGCATCGGCCGGAAACAGCTCTGCCAGGGTCTGCATGAAGTCCAGATCGCGCGCGGCGGTCCAGAGCAGCAGTTGGTATTCGGTGTCCTGCGCCATCTGCGCGGCGCGCTGGTCGGTTGTCAGAGCGTCCGGCGTGGCGGCCTTGCCCTGAAAGGACGACCCGCCGCCATAGCGCTGCACTGCGCCGCGCGACAGGTCCGTGCCCGGCAGGCCAAGCCGGCGCAGCGCGGCGGCGCGGTAGCCCTCATCCGCCATCCAGTCGTCATAGCACAGCGGTTCGGCGTCCCCGCGGCGCACATGGTCCAGCATCCTTGCATAGGTCGGCAGGGCGTTGCCCATGACCCGCGCCCGGTCCAGCGGGCCGTAGCCCGGATTGCCCTGGATCTTGCGCAAAAGGGACGCGGACCAGTTTAGAAAGCTGCGGTAGATGATGACCAGCGTCTCGGGCGCGGCGGTCAGCGGCGTGCGGTCCTTAGGCAGCGCGTGGTCCTCATAGGACACGACCGTAAATGGCGCCTTCCCGGCCTGCGCCACCGCATCGCCGGTCAGCTTGGTCTCTTGCCCGCCTGCATACACCGCCCGCCCCCGGGCCGAGCGAACCGGGTCGCGGCCCGGTTTGCAGTTGTTCAGGAACAGCCCGGCGCCCCCGCCCGGCCCATTGCGCATGATCCAGTCGATCACCGCATGATTGCCAGACCGGCGCATCCCATGGATGCGCAGCACGCGGGACGGGGCCAGCGTTATGGGGGCGGCCAGCGCCATGCGGCCTTAGTAGACGCGCGCCTTGGGCGCGATCTTTTTCAGGTCGATGCCGCCGTCGTTGTGGCCGGTCAGCGGCTGCGTGATCACACCGCGATAGCCCAGCGAGGCCGAATTGCCCTTGAACCAGACAAGGCTGTGCTTGCGCCAGTTCTCGTCGTCGCGGTCCGGGTAATCCTCGTGCGCATGGGCGCCGCGGCTTTCCTTGCGGGCCGCCGCTGCCGTGACCGTGGCCACCGCGTTGGGGATCAGGTTGGTCAGCTCCAGCGTCTCCATCAGGTCCGAATTCCAGACCATCGACGTGTCGGTCACCTGGATGTCGCTGATCTTGCCCGCGACCTCGTTCATCGCCGCCTCGCCCTCGGCCAGCGTCTTGTCGGTGCGGAAGACGGCGGCGTCGCGCTGCATGGTCTTTTGCATCTCTAGTCGCAGCTCGGCGGTGGGCACGTGACCCTTGGCGTAGCGCAGCCCGTCAAAGCGGCTGAACGCGGCCTCGACCGCGCGCTTGTTCGGCGTGGGCACGGGCGCTGCGGCATCGACCACCTCGCGCGCGCGGATCGCGGCGGCGCGGCCAAAGACCACAAGGTCGATCAGCGAGTTGGAGCCCAGACGGTTCGCGCCGTGGACACTCGCGCAGCCTGCCTCGCCCACGGCCATCAGGCCCGGCGCGACGGCGTTCGAGTCGTCCTTCGTCGGGGCCAGCACCTCGCCCCAGTAGTTCGTCGGAATGCCGCCCATGTTGTAGTGGACCGTGGGCAGAACCGGGATCGGCTCCTTGGTGACGTCCACACCGGCAAAGATGCGCGCGGATTCGGAAATGCCCGGCAGACGCTCGGCCAGCGTGTCGGGCGGCAGGTGGTTCAGGTGCAGGTGGATGTGATCACCCTCTGCGCCCACACCGCGGCCCTCGCGGATCTCCATCGTCATGCAGCGGGACACCACATCGCGCGACGCCAGATCCTTATAGGTCGGCGCGTAGCGCTCCATGAACCGCTCGCCTTCGGAGTTGGTGAGGTAGCCGCCCTCGCCCCGTGCGCCTTCGGTGATCAGGCAGCCCGCGCCGTAGATGCCGGTCGGGTGGAACTGCACAAACTCCATGTCCTGCAGGGGCAGGCCCGCACGGGCCGTCATGCCGCCGCCGTCGCCGGTGCAGGTGTGCGCGGAGGTGGCGGAGAAGTAGGCGCGGCCATAGCCGCCCGTCGCCAGGACGACCATCTTGGCCGCGAAGAGGTGCATCGTGCCATCGTCCAGCTTCCAGCACAGAACGCCCTGGCACACGCCATCATCGGACATGATCAGGTCGATGGCGAAATACTCGATGTAGAACTCGGCGTTGTTCTTCAGCGACTGACCATAGAGCGTGTGCAGGATCGCGTGGCCGGTCCGGTCCGCGGCGGCGCAGGTGCGCTGCACCGGGGGGCCTTCACCATATTCGGTGGTGTGCCCGCCAAAGGGCCGCTGGTAGATCTTGCCCTCTTCGGTGCGGGAGAATGGCACGCCGTAATGCTCCAGCTCGTAGACGGCCTTGGGCGCCTCGCGCGCCAGATACTCCATCGCGTCAGTGTCGCCGAGCCAGTCGGAGCCCTTCACGGTGTCATACATGTGCCACTGCCAGCTGTCGGGGCCCATATTGCCCAGGCTGGCCGCGATGCCGCCCTGCGCCGCAACCGTGTGCGAGCGGGTCGGGAACACCTTGGTCACGCAGGCCGTGCGCAGCCCCTGCTCGGCCATGCCGAGGGTCGCGCGCAGCCCGGCACCACCGGCACCGACGACCACGACGTCATATTCATGCGTCTCGTAATCATATGCAGCCATGTCTTGGCCTCCTTTTGGTCCGTTCAGCCGGTGGCGAGCCAGCCCCTACCGGAGAGTTAGAGCGCCATCCGGATGATGGCAAAAAG
>JBCBCP010000075.1:0-12268 GCA_038530575.1 Pseudomonadota bacterium | reverse complement strand
ACGTTGTAGGTGATGACCTGCTCGAGCATGCCGAGATCGCGGTAAAGCTCGTATTCCTCCATCCCGTGGGACGGGGCGCAATGGACAAAGCCGGTGCCTTCGGTGTCGGTCACGAAGTCCGCGGCGCGGAAGTCGCGGATGTCGTCCCATTCGCCGTTTGCCCCTTCGGCGTCCGCGAGAGGGTGCGTGAGCTTGATCTTGGCAAGGTCTTCTTGCGTGACGTCGCACAGACGCCGGTACATGGTTTCATCCAGACGCGCCCGGCCCAACACATCCGCCGCCAGATTGTCGGCAAGGATGTAGCGGTCACCGATGCGCGCCCAACACTCCTCCGGCCGCCCGGTGATCTCATAGAGGCCATAGGCGATGTCCTCACCATAGACGACGGCCTTGTTCGACGGCATGGTCCAGGGCGTCGTGGTCCAGATCACAACATGGGCGCTGTCGAGCGTGGCATCACCAGTGCCAACGACCTTGAACTTCACCCAGATCGTAAAGCTGTCCTTGTCGTGGTACTCGACCTCTGCCTCGGCCAGCGCGGTCTGCTCGATGGGCGACCACATGACGGGCTTGGAGCCCTGATAGAGCGTGCCGTTCATCAGGAACTTCATGAACTCCTCGGCGATCACCCGCTCGGCGTGGAAATCCATCGTCAGGTAGGGCTGCGCCCAGTTGCCGGTGACGCCAAGGCGCTGGAATTCCTGGGTCTGCACGCCGACCCAATGGGCGGCAAACTCGCGGCACTCGGCACGAAACTCGTTGATCGGCACGTCGTCCTTGTTGCGGCCCTTCTTGCGGTATTGCTCTTCGATTTTCCACTCGATGGGCAGACCATGACAGTCCCAACCGGGGATATAGGCGGAATCGTGGCCCATCATCTGATGGCTGCGCACGATGATATCCTTGATTGTCTTGTTAAGCGCGTGACCTATATGCAGGTGCCCGTTCGCATAGGGCGGGCCGTCGTGCAGGGTAAAGGGCTGGCGCCCCTCTTTGGCGCGCAGCTGATCATAGACCTTCAGGTCAGCCCAACGGTCCAGCCATGCAGGCTCGCGCTTTGGCAGGCCAGCGCGCATGGGAAATTCGGTTTCAGGCAGGTTCAGCGTGTCACGGTATTCGGATTTATCTTTGACTTGTTCGGCGCACATTGCGGGCGTCCTTTGGCATCAATCATCAGGGGCATGTGAAGGGCGGTGCGATGGCTCAAGCACCTTGGCCCGGCGTCTCATGGGTATCAGAGCGCCGGGGATATAATTCGAATAATGATCGCGGGATACATCATCATGAGCGCCTTATAGTCAGGAGCGCAGTAGCGAAACAAGCCCCCCTTCACTTGGCAAATTAAACCTCCGGGGGTGTGGGGGTAGAACCCCCACTCTGGTTCGGCCCCTCACGCGCTCCGCCGCCCCGCGACTGTGCCCAACGGTCCAGCCAGGCCAGCCCCGCAAGCGCCAGCCCGAGCACCAGAAGCGCAACGACGCGTACCAAGCCGCCGAGGCCTGAGATGTCGACAAAAAACACCTTGGCCACTGCAAGCCCCAACACCACGAGCCCCGCCCGCCGCAGAAGGGAAGACCCCCGCGCGAGCGACTGGTAAAACAGGCCCGCCCCGATCAGCAAAAGCGCAACGGTATAGGTATAAAGCTCGCCCTGCCCCATCCCCTGATGAAGCCGCATCGCCTCCGCGCCCTGCCAGACATGCCGGATGGCGGCAAAGGCCCACAGCGCGCCAAGACCCAGCGCCGCGCCGCCCAGCGCTGCACGGAGCGTGACCGGCAAGGCGCGCAGGCGCAGCGCGCCCGTACCCAGCACCAATGCGGGCAACAGGTAGGCAACGGCCAGCGTATTGAGCAGCGGCAAACCGACCACGTCCGGCCCCCAGCTTGTCAAAAGTGGATTTGCGAGCAGGATAGCGGCTGCCAGCGGGCCGATTGCGACAAGGCCAAAGACACCCGCGAGGGCGGCCCGAACCCAGCGCAATGCACGGCGCCCCGAAAGGCGCTGCAGTTGCGCCAGCGCGGCGGCGATCCAGATGGTCGCCAACAGTCCCAGCGTCCAATGCGCGAATTCCCCGCTGAACCCCGTCGCCGTCTCCAGAAGGCGCCAGGCAATGACCGAAATGCTCAAGGCCCCCACGCTCCACAGCGCGCTGTCCAGCATCAGGCGTGCCTCGTCCCGGCGCGCCGGAAGCACGGCAAGCGACAGGGCAAAAGCGCCAAACACAGCGCCATGCGACAATGTGAGTTCTGCCCAAGGCGCCGCAAGCGCCCAGTCAAGGCCGGGATCGGCCAGCAAGCGATAACCAATCGTGGCCACCCCTGCGGCGACATAAAGGCCCATGGGGCGCAGGTCGAACCGGCGATCAAGCAGAGCGGCCGCCAGAACGGTCACCGCCAGCGCCGCGGTGAGCGCGGCCAGCGACAGGATCAAAAGAAGCGCGAAAGCCATGCAGGCCAGCGCCGAAAGCACGAAAACTGCCGCGCGAAGCCGGTCATGCGAACCGTCCAACCCCGCAAAACGCACTGCAAGAGCCGTCATGAAAACCGCCAGTGCCGCGGCATGCAGGGCCCAGGGATAAGCGCCGATCGCCAGCGCGGGCTGCCACGTCACTTCGGTCACGACTGCCAAGGCCGGCGCGACCAGCGCAGCGCCAACGGCCCAGAGCATACGGTCAGGGCCGCCGCGCAGGCTCCGCCATGCGGCAAGCAGCGACAGGGCCAAACCGATCCCGACAAGCGCTGACACCGCAAAGGGAAAATCCCCCTCTGGCATCTCGGCTGCGGTCCTGAAGCCTCGCGCAACACTGCGATCAGCCTGAAGCGCGACAGCGGCCAAAAGACCCAAGACAGGCAACGCCGCCTGATCCTGAAGCGCAGGCGCCCGCCGTGACCAGACGATCCACAGCCCGGCAAGCGCAAAGAGAAGACCAACAGCCAACCAGAATTCAGCGCCTCCGCCCGGGCCGGGGCTGAGGATCACGAGGAAACCGCTTCCCACCGCCAGCGCGCCGCCCGCCAGCCAGACCGGAAAGATCGGGCGTGCAGCACGCGCCACATGGGCCAACATTGGGCCCGCGTGGTCAGGGACCAGGCCCCGTGCGGGGATCAACGCGGCGAGCACGGCAAGCGCAGCGCTGCTCAGGCCAAAGGCGAGGCTTGCGCCGGGGTCAGCCTCCCAAAGAAGACCAATGGCGGCAAAGCCCATAACAACGCTCAAAACCGACACCCACGCCCAGCGGCGCAGCGTGTCGATACCGAGGCCAAGCGACGCGATCAGCGTGAAGTAAGCAAAGAAGAAGGACGTGTCCTCGGACGATCCGCCCACAACAAACGGCGCGGCAAAGGCGCCCATCAAGCCAACCGCCGCCAGAAGCGGACCCAGCAGCCAGCCAATTACGAGTGCCAGCAGTGCAACGGCAACAAGGCCGGCAAGCGCAAGCTCTGCCCCGATCAGATCGTAAAGTAGCCGCGCCGCGAGCACGCCGCCAAACATCGACACGATCCCGGCACTGCAAAAGACCGATGGCAGGTAGGCTGTACTTGCCCCCGCATCATCGCCCGAACGCCGGCGGATCACCTCCCCCGCCACGACCAGCGCTGCGCCGAAACCAATGGCGCCCAGCACGCGGAACGCTGGCGGGAACAGGCCGTTTTCAACGCCATACTGCACAAGAAACAGCCCGGCGAGGCCAAGCGAAATGGCCGAGACAACGTAGAACCAATTGCCAGCGACCCATGTTGCGGTCCGCTCCAGCAAGGCAGGGCCGCGGGGTGGTGTATCGGCCTTGCGTGCCTGGACCACACGGGCTGCGGGCGGCGCGGCGCGCTGGGGTTTCGGTGTTGGCGGCTGTGCGGGGGCGCTCTGCGCAGGTGCCGCCTGCGCGTCGCTCGATGCGCCAGAGTTGAGGGCAGCGTGCAGCGCTGAGATTTCACGGCTATGGGCCGCCACCTGACGGCGCAACGACACCACCAAAACGACGAGCACAAGGGTTGTCACCGGCACCGCGATCACAACCAGCCCAGCAATTACAAGAAGCGCTTCCATAGGGCCCTTTTCCCACCTGGGATCAGGCTAGCGGCCCGGAAAGGCGAACGGTAGTCAGGAAAAACCGACCAAAATGTCGGCGTCAGTTTTGGTCGTTGATATGCGCCCAGACTTCCGACATCACGACAGAGCCCTCGCCGACAGCGCTGGCCACCCGCTTGACCGATCCTGCGCGTACATCGCCAACCGCGAAGAGGCCAGGGCAGGATGTCTCGAAGGTAGAGCGCCCCCCAAACTCAGGGCCGGTCTGGACAAAGCCGCGCGCATCTAGCTGGGCCAGATCGCCAAGCCATCCGGTGTTGGGCGCGGCGCCAACCATGATGAACAGCGCATTTGTGCGTAGCTCCCATGATTGACCCGCGTTCTTGTCGCGGATGGTCACCGCCTCAAGATGATCGTCTCCATGCAGGGCGGTCACCTCGGTGCGCGTGTGCAGGGTAATACGCGGGTCACGGTCGAGCCGGCTTGACAGGTAGTCGGACATCGACGCCGCCAGCCCGTCCCCCCGGATCAGAACATGCACGTGCCGGGCATACCGGCTTAGGAACATGGCGGCCTGCCCCGCCGAATTGCCGCCGCCCACCACCACAACATCGGTGTTCTTGCACCAACGCGCCTCAACATCTGTGGCGGCATAGTAGACACCCGCCCCCTCCAGCGCGTCGAGCCGGTCCAGCGGGAGCCGGCGGTATTGCACCCCGGTCGCGACGATCAGTGCACGGGCCGACACCGTGTCTCCCGTATCAAGCGCAATGTGAAATAGCCGTTCTGAACATTGCTCCAACGCGCGGGCGCGGACAGGTACCGCGAAACGGGTGCCGAACTTGATTGCCTGCACTTCGCCGCGGCCGACAAGGTCACCGCCCGAGATTCCGGTGGGAAAGCCCATGTAATTCTCGATCCGGCTGGAGGTGCCCGCCTGACCGCCAATGGCCATGTCCTCAAGCACAACAGCGCATAGCCCCTCGGCCCCGGCATAAACGCCAGCGGCCACGCCCGCGGGGCCGCCCCCGACGATGGCCACGTCGAACACTTCTTCTTTGCGGATGGCCACGGCAAGGCCAAGCGCTTCGGCCACGGCACGGGGCGTGGGCGGATCGATGACCTGATGCTTTCCGAGGATGACCGCGGGGCGCGCGGTGTCGAGCTTGCATTCAGCCGCGATATCGGCGCCTTCCGCATCATCGAGCGTGCGAAACGGGATCCGGTTGCGGGCGGCAAAAGACGCAATGCGGCGAATGTCGCGGCTTTGATCCATGCCAATCAGTGTCAGTCCCCCCTTGTTGCTTTCCATGATCCCGCGGCGGCGGGCGGCAAAGACGCTCAGCACAATGTCGGACATCTCGGGCGTTGCTGACATCAGCGCGAGCATGTCCGTGCGCGGAACGGTCAGTATCTTCGACGGGCATAACGCGCGCGATGACATGAACGACGCCGACCCGGTCATAAAGTTCAGTTCGCCAAAGAACTGGCCCGGTCCAAGCGTCGCATTTCCATAGCGCGCACCAGTTGCCGGGTCGATCGCCTCGAGCTCACCCTCCAGCAGGTAAATGAAGGCGTCCTGAACCATGCCCGCCTTCTGAGCGTACTCTCCTGCGGCGAGCGTGCGTTCGGTGCCGACCCGGCGCATCAGCCGAACATGCTCGTCGGTCAGCGGGGTGCGTACCATGGTCGCAAGGTCGGCGGCGAAGGTCTCCATGATGCGCTCCTTTTCGGGTTGATGCAGAAGTAGGTCGCCGGCGCGGGGTTCGCCATAGGCAGTGTGTTAACCGCTCCGCGGGATCAGGCCGGCCAGCGCGCCGCGCACCAGTGTGCGGGCCTTTGGGCGCGCGCCGGGGGCGAAAGGCAGAGGGCGGCAAACCTCCATCGCCGCGACACCAACGCGGGCGGTCAATGCGCCATTCACCAGCCCCTCGCCAAAGCGGCGGGACAGCTTGCCCAGAATCGACGAGCCCAGGAACGGCTCCAGCAGGTCGTCACCCACTGCAACGGCGCCCGTGGCCACGAGGTGTGCAAGGACCGCGCGGGTCAGCCGCCAACCCCCAATCCAGCCTGATCGGCCTCCGTAGACTTCGGCGATGCGGCGGATCATGCGCAGGTTCGCTGTCAGCGCAGCGACCACATCGGCAAGTGCCAGCGGGACAAGCGCGGTAACCGTGGCGACCTGCCGGGCGGCGGCCTGTACTTCTTCGGCGGCGCGGGTATCCAGCGGGCCAAGCAGTTCAGCGTCGGCAAGGTCCAAAAGCGAGGCCGCATCGACTTGATCGCCGCGCAGCTCGGCAAATCGCTCCCGGCTCCAGCGCGTCTCGGCGCGCCCCGCATAAAGCGCCACAACGCCATCTGCCGCGCGACGGGCCGCCTGAAGGTCTTGGGCATCGCGCGCCGCGCTTGCCGCGTGCCGCAGCGCATCA
Organism: Pseudomonadota bacterium; assembly: GCA_038530575.1. Classification (GTDB taxonomy): domain Bacteria; phylum Pseudomonadota; class Alphaproteobacteria; order Rhodobacterales; family Rhodobacteraceae; genus JBCBCP01. The sequence continues at coordinate 5,813 of JBCBCP010000075.1, read as the reverse complement.
ACCCGGCGCAGGCGCAACAACGCCGAAACCTCACGGGCGGACAGGGCGAGGCCAAGAACGATCAGCAGCCCGAAAAGCCCCGTCACCGCCCAGCCAAGGATCGCCGACCTGGCAATCAGGCCCGCGGCAAAGTCGTAGGCGGCGACCGACACAACCGCCCCCAGCAGCGCAATCAGAACGGCCCAGAACGCCCTGGCCAGTCGCGAGGGTCGGCGCGCGGCAAGTTGCGCTGCCATCTGCATCGCCGTACCCTCCGGCACTGGCGCAGCCTCAGGAACGGGCGGCGCGTCGGCAGGTGATGGCGGCGGCGCATCGAGGTCGATCAGGACGGGGCCCTTGGCCATTCAGACGCTCCTTTCCCAAATGTAACGGATGTCTGGCAGGCCTTCGTCATTGCCGTGCCCGTCCGTGCGCTCAGCCTCTTGAAAGCCGTGCCGCGTGTAAAAACGCTGGGCCCCGGTATTGGCCTGAAAGGTCCAAAGCTCCAGCCGGTTGGCCTCTTGCGCCTGCGCCAGCAGCGCGGTGCCAAGGCCTTGTCCCCGCGCAGATGGCGCCACGTAGAGCGCGTGGATGATCGCCCCGTCACGGGCCAGAAACCCTTTGGGCCGCGCACCGGCGACGGTCACCCAGCCGCGGTCGATCATCTGGCCGCAATGCGCGATGTCTTCGGCGCCGCTGTGCAGGCGTGGCAGCCATGGGGTTTCCTCGGCAAAGGCGGTCAAGATCACACCGCAGGCCATGGCATCCTCGGGCCGCGCCGCGCGCAGCACAGCGCTCATAGCTTGTCGCCCAAAAGGAACTGCGCCGCGTGGTCCAGCCGCAGGTGCGGTGGCCCCATTCCCGGGCGCAAAGTCTGCGGCGCAGGTGCAAAGCGCATGACCTGATAGTCGCCGTTTGGCCATTTCGCTGCCCCATCCCGCGCAGGACCCAGCAGGTGCCCCGGATCGTCCGGAAGATCGCCAGGGTAAAAGGCCGCTTCTTTGCCCGTCTCCAGCAAGGTGCCCTGCACAACGCCCAAGGGCGCGCCGTCATGGTCCACTTCCGCCTCCGTGGTGGCGCGCAGCGCCGCAAGCGCCATCGCCTTCGTTTCAGCACCGGCAAACTGCGCGGTATCGCGCGCCGCGCGGGTCAACGCCTCCATCAGTGCGCTCAACTCGGCATGCTGGGCGGAATGCAAATGATCGGCTTTAGTCGCAGCAAAAAGGATCTTTTCCACCCGGCGGCCAAGGAAAAGCTGGCTCAGAAAGGCATTCCGGCCCGGCCGAAAGGCCGACAGGATCTCTCCCATCGCGCCACGCAGATCGTCGAGCGCCGCCGGACCCGCGCCCAGCGCGCCAAGTGCATCAACCAGCACGATTTGCCGGTCGATCCGGCTGAAATGGTCGCGAAAGAAAGGGCGCACGACCCGCGCCTTGTAGGCATCAAACCGCCGCGCGAACTCGCGCGCGAGGCTCCGGCGCGGCGCGTCCCCCGGGGGCAGCGGCGCGAAGGTCAGCACGGGCGAGCCCTCCAGATCGCCCGGCAGCAGAAAGCGGCCCGGCGTGCAGTCGTAATACCCCGCCGCGCGGGCTGCCGTCAGGTAGGCGGTGAAAGCCGCTGCCAGCTTTTGCGCCTGTGCCTCATCAAGCGGCTGCGCCGGGTCTACCTCAGCCAGCGCCGCGCGGAAGGGTGCAGCCTCCGCCCGGCTCTCAAGCCGCGCGAGGGTCGCGGCAGACCAGCTTTCGAAATCCGTCTCCAAAAGGGCAAGGTCCAGCAGCCATTCACCGGGGTAGTCGACAATATCAATATGCACCGTGCGCGCGCCCTGCAGGCCCGACAGCAGCCCGCTCGGGCGTACCCGCAGCGACAGGCGCAGTTCCGAGATATGGCGGGTAGAGCTGGGCCAGCTGGGCGGCTGCGCAGTCAACGCCCCGATATGGCGCTCGTAGTCAAAACGCGGCACAGTGTCGTCGGGCTGTGGCTGCAGGAAGGCGGCTTCAATCCGGCCCTCGGACTGGGCCAGAAGGTGCGGCATGCGCCCGCGGTCCAGAAGGTTGGCGACCAGCGAGGTGATAAAGACCGTCTTGCCCGCGCGCGCCAGCCCCGTGACGCCAAGGCGGATCACGGGCGCGGCGACCAAGTCGTTGACCGTATCCTGAACAGCCCACGCGCTGCGCAGCACGCCATCGGCAAGGGTGGAAATGACCAACGGGCTGGTCCTTTGTCGTCTTTCTTTGCGCCAACATATGGGCGCGGTGCAGGGCTTGCCAGTGCGCCAAGCCACGTTTAGGCGGGGAAATCATGCCGCGCTTTGCCCTCAAGATCGAATATCACGGTGGCCCTTTCGCTGGTTGGCAGCGCCAGAAGGACCAGCCATCCGTGCAAGGCGCGGTCGAGGCGGCGCTGGCGCGGCTGGAGCCCGGGCCGCACACCATTGCCGCTGCCGGTCGCACGGATGCGGGCGTGCATGGTCTGGGGCAGGTCGCGCAGTGTGACCTCAGCAAGGACTGGGACCCGTTCCGGCTCTCCGAGGCGCTGAACCACCACCTCAAGCCCGCGCCGGTGGCCATCATGGACTGCGCGCGCGTCGAAGGCGATTGGCACGCGCGTTTTTCGGCGGTTGAGCGGCGGTATCTCTTTCGCCTTCTGATGCGCCGGGCCCCGGCTACGCATCTGGCGGGGCTTGTCTGGCGGGTGAACCAGCCCTTGGACGTGGACGCCATGCAAGCGGGCGCAAACATGCTGCTGGGGCAACATGATTTCACGACATTCCGATCCTCGATCTGCCAGGCGGACAGCCCGGTCAAGACGCTGGACGCGCTGGACGTGACCCTCGTCGAGACCAATTGGGGGGCGGAGGTACACTTTGCTGTGCGCGCCCGGTCGTTCCTGCACAATCAGGTCCGGTCATTTGTCGGCACACTGGAACGTGTCGGTGCCGGTGCGTGGACCCCCGAAGACGTGCGCGCGGCGCTTCATGCGCGGGACCGTGCGGCATGTGGCCCTGTTTGCCCGCCGCAGGGGCTGTATCTGGCCGCTGTGCGCTATCCGGTCGACCCCTTCGCGGGATGACACCCCGGGCGTCTCTTAGTCTTTCGGGAAAATAACTGCTTCAATCCTCCGCCCCGCCTGCATTGGCGCGGGAGGCTTCGCTTTCGGGAACATAGGTTTTCGCAGCACAATCATGCCACAAGGCGATCAGGTCTGGTGGTGGGTCCACACGGGCCGGAGCGCGGTGCGGCGCGGGCGTATCGGGATCATAATGCGAGCGCGTGGCATGCCCCGGCAGCGCCGCGAGCAGCGCATCGGTGAGCGGATGATCAGGCGCGCTGTGTGGACCCGGAGCAAGGCTGGCAATCCGCGTGATGAGCGACGGGATCTGCGGATCGCTCAGCGCCGCGGCCAAGGCGTGCGGATCGCGCCCCGCGGCAAGGTGATGCGCCGACGCCGCGCCATAAAGGATCGCTTGGCCCGGCGGCAAGCCCGCGCCGCGTGCGGCACGGGTGGCGAGCGCGGTCGTTTCCGCCTCTGACCAGCCGGTCATGCGGGCAGCCAGCGCGCCTCGGCGCCCATCGCCACGTCTTCGGCCAAGGGCATCCCTGCACCCAGCGTGATGCGCGTCCAGAGGTCGGATTTGGGGTCAAAGCCGGTTGCACCAAAGAGCGCGAGTTTTGCGCGCAAAAGGTCAATGGGGCGGCATGTGTGCGCGATCAGGTTGTCCTGAATTTCCGCATACGGATAGCGCGCCGCAATCGCTGCGCGCTGAATGGCGAGCAGATGCTGTGGCCGCTCATCAAGGAAGTCTGCGACGGATGTGTTCGAAGCGGGCAGGTCCGCATGGAGCGCAGCGGCGCGGCGCGCGATATCAAGCGGGCTTTCCAACTCTGCGCCTGCCTCGGTATGGCGATTGCCAAGGCGCGGCTCCAACTTGTTGGCAGAAACATACCAAAAGCGCTGGCAGTGCAGCGGCTGCGCATAGGGCGTGCGAAGCGCCCACGCGTAGCGATCCTGCAAGATGCGGCGCAGCGTATCGGTGTCTCGGGGCAGCGAGGCAAGCGGACCTGTCGCGTCCGTCATACCTACGGCAAGATCATCAACAGCCGGGCCTGCGGCCTCAATCAGCAGGGCCGCCATCAGCTCTTCTGCCTCGACGCTCAGGCTTGCCGTCCGGGCCATCAGGGTACCGAGGTTCAGGTTATGCGGCAAAAGCAGCGTGCGGGCGCGCGACCAGTCCGCGCGAAGCCGGTTGATCCGGGCCTGATGGGCCGGGTCCGGCACCTGCCAGCTTTGCAAGTGGTGGGCGGCCTCGTCACCCAAAGCGCCAAGGCGGGCGGTGTCCAGTGGCAGGCTAAGGGCGCGGGCCAGCGCGGCCTCCCGCCCCACCATCCAGTTGTGAAGCAGCACCGGATGCGAGACGAGGAAGGGCGCCATCCCAAGCCCGGTCGCGTTGCCAATGCCAAGCGTGCGGCGCTGCGGCGCGCTCAACCGCCCCTGCCCGACGTGTTCGGCAAGATCATGGGTGAAGTGACGGATCAGCCAGACCGTGAGCATCTCGGCCGCAAAAGACCCGCCCATGCCCGGTCTGCCTGCATAGGCGGCACGGTCGGCAAGGCCGAACTTGCCATTGCCGTAAACGGCGGTCGTGCGCATGAGGTAACCTTGTGCAAGGTCCGGGGCGCGACCAGCACGCAGGGCAGACGTGACCCCGTCCCAAAGCCGCGTAGACTTGTTGGCACGGCTCAGCACGAGAACCCTTTCCGACTGACGCCCGGCCTCTTGAAGCGGCGCATTCGCGGCGATCTGCTCCAGCGCCGGGCCGTCCGGGATACCATCATAAAGCACAAAGGCCGCATCCCACGCAGTCGCGATCACGCGGTCGGTGCGGTCTTCATCCGCAAGCTGCTTGGTGATGGCCACGAGACTGTATAGGTGACCGCCAAACGGCACCGTATAGACCGCGCGGCCGATGCCATCTGCATCCATATCCCACAGGCCGCGGCTTACCTCCGCCCGCTCGTCCGCGAGGCGGTGCACCACCCGCCTGAGAAAGCTGAGCCGCGTGGGAAACATCGCACCGAAGCGGGCAAGGCGCATCACGCGGTGGGGCGGGCGCAAGGCAGGGGCAGTGTGGATCATTGCGGGCCGAACCCGTCGGCATAAAAGCGGTGCCAGTTGCCGCCCATCAACGCCCCTATTTCATCTGCGGAAAACCCCTTGTCTTCCAAACCTTGACGTATGTTGTTCCAATCGCGGTTGTCGGTGAACCAATCTGGCATGAGCGGAAAGCCTGGCGCAGCGGCAGAGCCTTCGCCATAGTCCATCTGTTTCGACCAGCGGCCCACGCGCATCCACTCGACGACGCTGTCCGGCTGGCCCTGACACAGGTCCGAGCCGAAGCCCAGCGCCGCCACCCCATAGCGCGATGCGGCCTCTGCGATCATGGCGCAAAAACTGTCCAAGGTGCAGGCGGTACCCCCTGCAAGATGGTGGGGATATAGCGAAAACCCGAGCATCCCGCCGCGTGCAGTCAAAGCCCGGAGTATATCGTCGGACTTGTTTCGCAAGGCCGGGTGCCACCAGTCGGGGTTGGCGTGGGTGATAGCGATGGGACGGGCAGATGCGTCGATGGCCTCGCGCGTTGACCGCTCAGCCGAATGGCTCATGTCGATAACCATGCCCACGCGGTTCATCTCGGCGACAACCTGCTGGCCCATGCGGGTCAGGCCGGTGTCATCCGCCTCGTAGCAGCCTGTCGCAAGCAACGACTGGTTGTTATAGGTCAGCTGCATGAACCGAATGCCCAGCTGGTGACAAATCTCGATCAGGCCGATGTC
>JBCBCP010000074.1:0-13016 GCA_038530575.1 Pseudomonadota bacterium | reverse complement strand
CGAAACTGCCCTTCGCGGCTTGTGTCACGGGACGGTCCAGACCGCCCCAATCTGCCTTGAGTTCCGTTCCAAAGTTGGCCACCGCACACACGATACCGGCGGCCAGGCAAGCTGCCCAGCGCATGATCCGTCCCCCTTGAAAATGTTCCCAAGGGTAGGCTGCAACAGCGGCGCCTTAGCGCGCAACCCTACAAAGGCAAATTAGTCGCAAAATTGTTTCAAAGCGAAAGTTTGTCGCGCATGAACGCCAGCGCAACCGACAGACCATCGGGCGCGATGCCGTGAGCGGTACCCTTCATGATATGGGCGTAAACGTCCTGCCAGCCGGCCTCCTGCAAAGCCTCGGCGGCCTCCGGCAGCGATTGCGGCGGCACGACATCGTCGGCATCGCCATGTACGAGCAGCACCGGCGGGCGCGAGATCGCTTCGTCCGCAAGCAACTCCGGCCGCAAGAGGCGACCCGAAAACGCGACGATCCCCGCAACCGGATCTTCACGCCGAGGCGCCACATGCAGCGACATCATGGTCCCCTGCGAAAAGCCGAAGAGAACCACCTGCTCCGGCAACACATCTTCGTCCACCATCAAAGCATCGAGAAAGGCGTTCAGGTCCTCGGAAGCGGCATTCATGCCGCGCTCCGCCTCGTCCTCGGACGACCCATCAATCCAGGGGATCGGGAACCACTGATAGCCATTTGGCATGCCCGGGATAGTTTCCGGCGCGTCAGGGGCCACAAAAAGCGTGTCCGGCAGATGCTCTCCAAGCGGGTCCGCAAGGCCCAGCAGATCGGCGCCATTTGCGCCATAGCCATGAAGAAACACGACCACAGACCGCACATCCCCAGATACCGGCGCGCGCCGTTCTGCCTTCAATACCCGTGTCATGTGATCCCCTCTCGACCCTTCACCACCCGGTAGTAGGCAAAGAGCCCCCGCGCCGCAACCGACCGCCACGGCGACCACGCCTCAGCCGCCGCGCGCAGCGCTTTTTCCGTGGGCCGTGCCTCAAGTCCCAGCAAATGCTGCGCCGCGATCTGCAGGGCCAGATCACCCGGGGCAAACATGTCCGCGCGGCCAAGGGCAAACATGCCATAGACCTCCGCCGTCCAGACGCCGATTCCCTTCACTGCCGTCAGCGTATTGACCACGTCCGCATCTGGCATTTGGCGCAGCGCATCATAGTCAATGCCAGCCTCGGCCAGCGCCGTGGCATAAGTGATCTTCTGGCGGCTCAGGCCGACGGCCCGCAGCCCATCCTCCCCTGCCGCCAGAACTGAAGCCGGGTCAACCAGGCCTGCTTGCTCCATTCGGGACCAGATGGCGCGCGCCGAGGCGACCGAGACTTGCTGGCTGACAATCTTGGAGAGCAGCGCCGCGAACCCGTCCGGCGTGCGGCGCAGGGGCAGCGGGCCGGTCTCTTCCATCACGGAAGCCCAGCGCCGATCAGACGCGGCAAGCCATGCGGCCCCTTCAGCCACGTCACTGTCCGTCTCGATCAGGCGCATGTGCTCTCCAGCCAGGCGCGCACGGCGGGTGCGCTGCTAACAACCAGCCCGTGGGCCGCGGGCCGCTCCAGCATCAAGATCGGAACGCCCATACGCGCCGCCGCGTGCAGCTTGCCGACGCCCCCTGACCCGCCAAGGTTGCGCGCCAGAAGGTGCGTGATGCCCAGATCGCGAAACAGCGCCTCTTCGGTGGCGGCATCGAAACTGCGCGTGCCAAAGAGGAAGTCGATATTGTCCGCCGCTGGCGGCTCGTTATGCGCCGTATTCTGGCGCAGGATCACCCGGCCCTTGTAGCGCGCCAGCGCCGGCTCGCTTTCCCGCCCCGTAGCGGCAAAGACCGTCCCGCCCTCCGGGATCAGCGCCACGGCATCGCGCACGGACGCAACAGGCGTCCAGCTGAGCGCCGCATCCTGCTGCCACGCCGCCCGCCGAAAGCGCAGCAGCGGCATGCCGGGCCGCCGGGCCAGCACACGGGACGCCGCCGCAGCGTCAAAAGGATGCGCGCCGCAGATGATGGCGCGCCACGGGCCTGCAATGGCCCCATCGAAAGGGCCATGCACGACGCGCGCCGGACTGGGAAGATCGGCGCGCAGCGGCAGGCACGCCGCGCCAATGGCCTGCGCCATTTCAACCGCTTCGCGTGTCCCGGCCAGGACGAGTATGTCGCTTGTATCGCTCACCCTGCGGTGATGCCCCGCAGGGCGCGCCCATGCAAGCCACTTGCCGCATCGTGCGGGCGGGCGTAAGGCAAACGCCATGAGCATGATCGACGACAGCCGCGCGAAACGAAACGTCGCCGTCCTTGTGGCGGCACAAGCCTTTCTGGGCAGCCAGATCACGATGATCTTCGTGATTGGCGGGCTGGCGGGCCAGCAGCTGTCGCCTTATGCCTGCCTCGCGACGCTGCCCATCTCGCTGATCGTCTTCGGCTCAATGACCACTGCGCCGTGGCTGTCGAGCGCGATGCAGCGCTTTGGCCGGCGCGCGGGCTTTTATATAGGTGCCCTTGGCGGGCTGATCGGGTCGGGCGTCTCCGCCTATGCGCTGACGATCGACAGTTTCTGGATCTTTCTCGTCGGCAGCTATCTGACCGGCATCTACATGTCATCGCAGGGGTTTTTCCGCTTTGCCGCGGCGGACACGGCATCGGACGCGTTCAAACCCAAAGCAATCAGCTACGTGATGGCTGGCGGTCTGATCTCAGCTTTCATCGGCCCCCAAATCGTCGGGGCGATGACCGCCAACAATCCCGACGCCAGCGCGATGCGCTTCTTTGACATTTACCTGGTGGCCATGGCGCTAAACGTGGGCGGCATGCTGCTGTTCATGTTCCTCGACATCCCCCGCCCGACCCCTGGGACGCAGACAGACGCGCCGGCCCGTACCCGGCGTGAGATGCTGCGCGATCCGCGCATCGCGGTGGCGGTGATCTGCGGCGCCGTCTCCTATGCGCTGATGAATCTAGTGATGACGTCGACGCCGCTTGCGGTGGTCGGGTGCGGGTTCACCGTGCCTGACGCCTCCAACGTGGTGACGGGCCACGTGCTGGCCATGTTCGCGCCCAGCTTTTTCACCGGCCACCTGATCGCCCGTTTTGGAACCGAGCGGATCATGGGTCTCGGGCTTGCGATCCTCGCCGCCGCGGGGGCCGTGGCGCTGTCCGGCGTCACGCTGACCCACTTCTTTGCCGCGCTGATCCTGCTGGGGCTGGGCTGGAACTTTGGCTTCATTGGCGCAACCACGATGCTCACGCAAAGCCACAGCGCCTCCGAGCGTGGCCCAATTCAGGGTCTGAACGACCTGATTGTGTTCGGCTCGGTTACCGTTGCTTCGCTGGCGTCAGGCGGGCTGATGAACTGCGCAGGCGGCAGCGCTGAGGCTGGATGGGCTGCGGTGAATGTTGCAATGGTTCCATTCCTGACCCTCGCAGGTGGCGCGCTGATCTGGCTGGTGATGAAGCCGCGCACCGCAGCGCCCGCAGAGTGACGCCTTTAATTTGAAAAAACGGCCCCGCATCGATCCTTAAAGTATCCATCCCCAAACGCCTGCATGGATCGCCCTACACCCGCCCCAATATCCGCGCCTTGACCCGGGCCAGCGGCGCATCCAAGGGGGGCAAGGACCCGTCCGCAACGCGCCCGGGGTCCCGGATGGCGGCCTTCAGAACCGCCCGTGCCCCCGCCGCGGGCAATGCGGCAGGCCCGACCTGGCCCAATGCCGCAAGGCCTTTGGACGCAAGCGCGCGCACCCCTTCTGCCGTGCCATCAACCAAGGGTATTCGGCCCGCAGCCTCAAGCGCCGGAACCGCATGCAGCCACGCAGCCACACCGCCGCCAAACCCGGTACCCTGCAGGCCAGGATCCCGCCCCGCCACGACCATGAGCCCACCTGCTGTCTGCGCAAGGTAGCGCTCCAGATGCGCCTGATTGTCAAAAGCATCTTTGTAGATGTCCCAACGCCGTGCAGCCACCAGCGTGTCAAGCGCTCCAGCTTCTTCTGCGGTCACCGCCCGTGCCAACGGCGTGACAACCTGGTGCCGGCGGACATTGCCACCCGTGCGGATTTCTTCCAGCGCATCGCGCCACCACTGCAGCCGCATTTCGGCAATCATCGGCTCTTGGGTGACCCAAGGCGCCCGGCTGACCTCGACATTGAACGCATACAATACGAAAAGCCGCGCGCGCATCTCGACAGGTGACGCCATCGCACAAGCAAAGCGCAACGTGTCGCCCGCCTCTACCAGCCGCGCGCAGGCGGTCACATCCGCGTCAAAGTCCATCCAGCACAGCCTCTATCGCCGCCAAGGTTGCCGGCGCATCGACAAGATCAAGATGCCCCACGCCTGGCAGGGTCACATAGGTCCCAAGGTCGGTGATGTCCCGCAAAACCGGCGCATACAGCGCCGCATCAAACGCCCGGTCCGCAGACCCGGCAACCAGCGTGAACGGCGGCAGAGAGGCAACATCAGCCTGCCAGTCCCGCCGCGGCGCAAAGGATTGGTTCAGGCGCCAGGAATAGGCATCCGTGACGGTATGGCCCAGCGGGCCGTCCTTGACCGCACGCGGCATGTCCAGTTGCAAGGCCACTAGACCGTCCAGCGCATGCACGCCCACCGTGTTCAGCATCGACAGGCCAATGATGCGCCGCGTCAGGGGCTTGGCCCAGCCGCCCGAATTGGGCCGCGTCATTGGTGCATCATGCTGCAGGAACGGCGCCAACAGCACGGCGCGGTCCATCAGCGCCCCATGCGCGCCGCCGGCCATTCGCACAACCAGCCCCCCGCCAGAGCTGTGCCCGACCATCACCACCCTCTGCCCGGGCGCGCGTTCCGCGGCGATCAGGTCCGCCAGATCATCCTCAAACTGCCCCTTATAGGCCACGTCCCCCCGAACCCCGGGCGCTGCCCCATGGCCGCGCAGATCCGGCACCAGCACCCGCGCGCGTGCCCCAAGCGCTGGGGCAAGCGCGTGAAACTGCATCCCATGCCAGCCCGATCCGTGCACCAGCACGACCAGCGGGCCTGCATCGCCATACCGGCGCACCTGCAACAGATAGCCGTCGCGCATCAGCACCGCCTCGGCCTTCGGCACCGCCGAAAGGTCCAGCCCCGCCACGCCCGCAAAATCGATCCCACCCGTCCCCGGCATGTCGCCCGGGCGCTGCGAGGCAATCAGCCCAAGTGCCACGCTCAAGGGGATGAGTAGCGAGACGGCAATCGTAATGCCCACGCGCCTCATGCCCGCACCTGCAAGCCGACCAGCCCCGTCACAAACGGAAAATCCCATGCCATCAGTCACCCTCCAATGCGAAAATCTCTTCGACCGTGCAGCCGAGCACGCGCGCCAGTGTCAGTGCGAGCACCGTAGACGGCACAAAGACCCGATTCTCGATCGTGTTGATGGTCTTGCGCGACACGCCCGCCGCATCGGCCAGATCGGCCTGAGTCAGGCCCCGCTCTGCGCGCAGGACCTTTAGCCGGTTTGTCAACTGTTCGGTCCCCATCAGCCTGCTCGCACGTCCATGAACACCAGCAGGCACAAGTAGCAACCCGCCATGGCCGTACCCAGCGCAGCCAACAAAGTGGCCGGATCAAACCACCCAAGCGCAGAGAAAACGCCCGCTAGGATCGCCAACAAAAGGCCCGCCCAAAACGTCCGGGCAGCCGCCCGCAACTCCAGGGCGCGATAATGCTCATCCATGGCTTGGCGCGCCGCCTTTGGCCCGGCGAATTGCGCCACGGCGAGAATGCCCAGCGCCGCAACGCTCCCTGCCGCGCCTGGAACCCACCACCACAAGGGATCTGGCCGGTTTTGCGCTAAAGCCAGCACAGCATAAGCGAGACACGCCAACCCTGTCACCGCGAGCAAGACCTGCCGCGTTCTTTCAATTGTCGCTGCACCTATCATCGTCGCACCTCCATGTTACCTGGAGGTGACATAAGTCTCAAAAAAAGTTACGTCAAGGTTACATTTTGGGAGCCTAGCTACTCATGCGCCATCGCGCACCAGTTTCCAGCGGATGGCATCGAGCAAAGCCTCAAAAGACGCATCGACGATGTTCGGGCTCACGCCCACGGTAGACCACCGCTGCCCCTGCCCGTCCTCGCTGTCGATGATAACGCGCGTGACAGCCTCGGTGCCGCCTTGGGTGATACGCACTTTGAAATCGACCAGCCGCATGTCTTCCAGCTGTCCAGAATAACGCCCCAGATCTTTTGACAACGCCTTGGACAGCGCATTGACCGGCCCCCGATCGCTGCCCGCCGCATCCATCGATTCACTGACCGACAGTTTCTTTTCCCCGTCGACCTTCACTACGACCACGGCCTCCGACAGGCTGACCATGCGATTGTACTTGTTCTTGCGCCGTTCGACCGTCACTCGGTAGCGCTTTACCTCAAACAGCTCCGGCATGACTCCCAGTTCATCCCGTGCGATCAACTCGAAACTCGCTTGCGCCACGTCGTACGAATAACCCTCCGCCTCGCGCGCCTTGATCCGCTCAAGGATGCGGGCCAGTGCCGGATCGCCCTTCGGAACGTCAAGGCCCATACCCGCGAGCCGCTTGCGCAGGTTGGACTGCCCCGCCTGGTTCGACATAGGAATGATCCGCGCATTGCCGACGGACCCGGGGTCGACATGTTCATACGTGTTGGGGTCCTTGAGGATTGCGCTCGCGTGCAGGCCCGCCTTATGGGCAAAGGCCGAGGCACCGACAAAGGCCGCCTGCCTGTGGGGCACCCGGTTCAGGATCTCATCGAGCAGGCGCGAGGTGCGGGTCAGCCCGGCCAGCGCTTCTTCGGTCACGCCGGTCTCAAACCGCTCCGCATAGGCGGGCTTCAGTGCGAGGATCGGTATCAGCGACGTCAGGTTCGCGTTGCCGCAGCGCTCACCCAGCCCATTCAGCGTGCCCTGCACCTGCCGTGCGCCCGCTTCGATCGCCGCCAACGATCCTGCCACGGCGGCCTCCAGATCGTTGTGGGTGTGGATGCCCAACCGATCCCCTGGAATGCCGCTTGCAATCACATCTCGCGTGATCGCATTGATTTCGGACGGGAGCGTGCCTCCATTGGTGTCGCATAGCACGACCCAGTTCGCGCCGGCGTCATAGGCAGCATGGATGGCTTCGAGCGCGTAATGCGGGTTGGCCTTGAACCCGTCAAAGAAATGCTCCGCGTCAAACAGCGCCTCGCGGCCCAGCGCCTTGAGGTGCTGAAAGGTCTTGGCGATGTTCGCAGTGTTCTCGGCCAGTTCGATCCCAAGCGCGCGGGTGACGTGGAAGTCATGGGTTTTGCCGACCAGGCACACGGCGGACGTGCCGGCATTGGTGACAGCGGCCAGCACATCGTCATTCTCCGCGCTTATGCCTGCACGGGCCGTCATGCCAAAGGCCGTCATGGTGGCGCGTGTTTTGGGGGCAGTGTCAAAGAACGCGCTGTCGGTCGGGTTGGCTCCGGGCCAGCCGCCTTCGATATAATCCACGCCAAGCGCATCAAGCGCTCTGGCAATGGTGACCTTCTCTTCGGTCGAGAATTGCACCCCCTGCGTCTGCTGACCGTCGCGCAAAGTGGTGTCGAAGAGGGAGAGGCGTTCGCGGGTCATGACGCACCGCCAAAGCTGCAAAACCGGGAGGCGAAGCCGACCAGCGCACTATCCTGCGGTTCTACCGCCGTCCCGGCAGCACATTTCTCCGAAATGTGCGATAGGGCCGCCCCCCCACGGGGCGGGCGCTTTGGTGCAGCTTGGCAGGGCGGAACTTCGGCACTCCTGACCTCTACATGCCGCCGCTCAGGGAAGCCCCGTGCGGTGCGGGTGCTGGTCGGCTTCATTCCCATTCCAAATCCGCCGCTGCTGGAAGCTTCGCCGCATCGAACCCCGGCCCCGCCGCCAGATCGACACCGTCCTTGCGCATCTTCACATCAACCCCCGCAGCCGTCAGCGCCGCCTTCAAAGCATCCAGAGCGGCAAAGTCCTTCGACGCCATCGCTGCGGTTCGGACCTCTCCAAAACGCGCCTCCAGCGCCGAGAAGTCATAAGACGACACAGCCCAAGACGGTGCGTCATCTCCCATAAGTCCGAGAAATTGAAGGCTGTGGCGCAGCGCTGGAAAATCACCTGCCACAGAAAGCCGGTGCAACTCTGCGATGGCGCCAGCCGTATTGAGATCATCTGCAATCGCGTTGATGACACCGATATACGGCTCACCTTGGCCGACCGCTTGGATTGCTTGCGCGTACCACTTGCGCAGCGTCTTTTCCGCCTCCTGCCGCTTGGCTTCCGTCCAGTCCATCGGCTTGCGGTAATGAGTCGACAGGAACACAAAACGGATGACCTCCCCCGGCACGCCCTGATCCAGCAGGTCGCGTACGGTGAAGAAGTTACCGAGGCTCTTGGACATCTTCTTGCCCTCGACCTGCAGCATCTCGTTATGCATCCAGACCTGCGCAAAACCGTGACCCGCGCAGCAGCTCTGCGCGATCTCGTTCTCGTGGTGCGGAAAGGTCAGATCATTGCCCCCCCCATGGATGTCGAACTCGGGCCCGAGCAGGTCCGCCGCCATCGCGGAGCATTCGATATGCCAGCCCGGACGCCCCCGGCCCCACGGACTGTCCCAGCCCGGCAAATCGTCCGAAGACGGCTTCCAAAGCACGAAATCCATCGGGTCTTCCTTGTAAGGCGCAACCTCGACCCGGGCGCCGGCGATCATGTCATCGACCGACCGCCCCGACAAAGCGCCATAGGCCTCGTAAGACCGCACACGAAACAGGACGTGCCCCTCAGCGGCATAGGCGTGCCCCTTGTCGATCAGGTCCCCGATCATCGCCACCATCTGCGGGATGTACTGGGTCGCGCGCGGCATATGCGTTGGCTCAAGTGCGCGGAGCGCTGCCATGTCGTCCAGAAACCACTGCGTCGTCTCCGCTGTGATCTCACCAATTGCGCGCCCGCTCTCAGCCGCCCGCGCGTTGATCTTGTCATCGACGTCCGTGAAGTTCCGCACGTAGGTCACCTGCGGATAGACATGGCGCAGCAGCCGAAACAGCATGTCGAATACGATGACGGGCCGCGCATTGCCGATATGCGCCCGGTCGTAGACCGTCGGGCCACAGACATACATCCGCACATGACCCGGATCGATGGGTGCAAACGCCTCTTTGCGGCGCGTTGCGGTGTTGTAAAGCTGGATGTCCATTGCGTCCTCGCACAGGGTTTCGGCGCGGGCCTAGCAACTCTTGAATGTCAGGAAAACAAGGAACCGGCCCGCTGAGGTAATCAGCAGGTAATCTCGCAGGGGGTGCAGCAGATCAGGTTCATGATGTGCAGGTAGCCGCATCGCCCCCCGCCGGTCAAGCCCCGCCTGCGCCGCCCGCGCGCAATCGATCCTTAGAAGGATCGATGCTCCGCGATCCTTCTAAGGATCGCCGCCCGGTTGACATCCCGGCCGCGCCCCGCCACCGATGCGCCATGCAGATCGCGACCCGAATGACAGGACTGACAGGCGGCGGCTCGGACGGGTGGGAGGTGTTTATCCGCGCCCGCCAGATGATCGCCAGCGGCACTCCCGTCACCGAGCTGACCATTGGTGAGCATGACATCCGCACCGCCGCGCCCGTCTTGCAGGCCATGCACGAAAGCGCACTGGGCGGGCACACGGGCTATGCGATGGTCCCCGGCACCGACGCGTTGCGTGACACGGTTGCCGCGCGGGTCGCGGAGCGCACAGGCGTGCAAACAACGCGCGACAACGTCCTGATCACACCGGGCGGCCAATCCGCCCTTTTTGCCGCCCACGCCGCGGCCTGCGATCCGGGCGATGTAGCGCTCTATATCGATCCGTTCTACGCTACTTACCCCGGCACGATCCGCGGCGTCTCTGCCCTGCCGCGCGCGGTGCGCGCTCGCGCCGAAGACAACTTTCAACCCCGCGAAAGCGATCTCGCCGCCGCCGCTTCAGGCGCGCGCAGCCTGTTGATCAACTCACCCAACAACCCAACCGGAGCGGTCTATTCCGCCGCGACGATGGAGGGCATCGCCCGCGTGGCGCAGGACCACGATCTGTGGCTCATCTCCGACGAGGTCTATGACACCCAGGTCTGGGAAGGCACCCATATCAGCCCCCGCACCCTGCCTGGGATGACGCCGCGCACGCTGGTCGTCGGCTCCATGTCCAAAAGCCACGCCATGACCGGATCGCGCTGCGGCTGGGTCGTAGGGCCCGAAGAGGTCATCGACCACCTGATCACCTTTGCCACCCACACCACCTACGGGGTGCCGGGCTATATCCAGGATGCATCCGTCTTTGCCCTGAACCAGGGCGCCGCGTTCGAGGCAGAAGTCGGCGCCCCCTTCGCGCGCCGCCGCGCTATCGCCACACGCGTGCTGGCGGGGCAAAACGCCGTGCGGCTCATCCCCGCGCAGGGGGCCATGTATATCATGCTCGACATCCGGGCGACCGGCCTGACCGGCGATGCCTTCGCCAACGCCTTGCTGGACCAGCACCATGTCGCCGTGATGCCGGGCGAAAGCTTTGGGCAGGCCGCAGCCGGACATATCCGCGTGGCCATGACAATCGACGATGATGCGTTCGAAGGCGCGCTGCAAACCCTCGTGCGGTTTGCCCAGTCCCACGTGACTTGAGAGCCAGAGCGCGCTAGGCTGGCCGCATTTAGACTGCGGAGCCTTTGTTATGAAACGCCTTTTCCTTGCCCTGACCCTTCTTTTGTGGCCGCTAGTGGCTGCCGCGCAGCTCTACCCGGACCCGGACCGCTCGACCATCAACGACTTTGCGCAGGTCCTGACGGCGGCGCAGCGCACGGACCTGCACCGCCAACTCGCGGCCCTGCGTGAAGAGACCGGCGTGCACCTCACGGTTGTCACCCTCTCGCGCCAGGCCCCGATCGCGCCGGACATGGAGTTCGAGGCCTTTGCTACCGGCCTGTTCAACCACTGGGGCGTCGGGGACCGCACCCGCAATGACGGCATCATGTTCCTTGTCCTGACCGAAGACCGCCGCATCCGGATCGAGCTGGGGGCGGGCTATGACCGCGCCTGGGACCGGGTGGCCAAAGGCATCATCACCGAAGCCATCACCCCGCCCCTTGCCCAGAACGACTGGATCACCGGCATCAATGCCGGCGTGCGCGAGATTGGCGCGCAGATCGCCCGCCCGTTTGCCGCCGATGAAACGCCCCCCGTCGACACGACCGGGCGCTGGGTCATGGGCGTCATCGCCGGCTTTTTCGCGCTGTGGTTCGGGGGCGGCTGGATCCGCAACCGGCTGCGCAAATGCCCGCAATGCGGCACGCGTGGGTCCCTGCGCACGTCGACCGTCACACTCGAGCAGGCGACCCGGCACAGCAGCGGACGCAGTGAAGTCACCACAACCTGCGAGAATTGCGGCTACAACAACGTCGCGTTCCGCACGATCCCACGGATCACCCGCAGCTCCTCTGGCTCTTCGGGTTTCGGCGGCGGCTCCTCTTCGGGCGGCGGCGCATCCGGGCGCTTTTAGCGCGGCAGCAAGCGCCAAAAACGGCGTCGCAAACAGAACAGACGGAAGGGTATGCAGTGGTGCACCGTGGTGACATTAGCCGGAGAGCGCACATGCCCACCGCACGGATAAAGATCACTCTTATCAGTCGCACCATTGGTGCGGGTCGTGGTCGCGCGGCGCGGGGTCGCCCGGACAGAGCCTAGTCGCCCTGCCCCCCAATCCCGCTCCAAGGACCTGTCATGAACGATCAATCCGCCCTCCGCTCCGGTGGCCGCGCCGCACGGCGCAAAGCCCGCGCATCCGCCCTTCCCGACCACATGCGACCCATACGCCCCGGTATGGAGGGCGGGCAATACACCCCCCTGACCGAGGCAGAGGTGCAACGCATCCACCGCGCCGCCCTGCATGCGCTTGAGACAATCGGCCTCGCCGATGCGCCGCAATCCGGCATCGACGCCATGACGGCATACGGCGCCGTACTGGGCGACGACGGCCGCCTGCGCTTTTCTCCCGCCGTTGTCGAAGACGCGCTAGCTACCGCCAACAGGGACCTGACCCTGCACAGCCGAGGCGGCCTGACTGACCTCGATCTCAGCGGCACGCGCGTGCATTACGGCACCGCCGGGGCCGCCGTCCATCTGGTGGAACCTGATGGCCAGACCTACCGCGAAAGCACCATTCAGGACCTGCACGACGCCGCCCGCATCTGCGACGCGCTGGACAACATCCACTTCTGCCAACGCCCCATGGTGGCCCGCGACATCACCGACAACCTCGAGATGGACCTCAATTCGGTCTATGCCTGCGTGGCTGGCACGCACAAACATATCGGCATGTCCTTCACCGAACCGCACCACGCGGCCCAAGCGCTTGAGATGCTGCACATCGTAGCCGGCAGCGAAGCGGCCTGGCGCGAGCGGCCCTTCATGTCGAACTCCAACTGTTTTGTCGTGCCGCCGATGAAGTTCGCGACCGAAAGCTGTGAGGTGATGGAGGTCTGCATCCGCGGCGGCATGCCCGTGCTGCTGCTGTCGGCCGGTATGGCGGGGGCGACCGCCCCGTCGACCGTGGCGGGCGCCATCGTGCAGGCCGTCGCCGAATGCCTTGCGGGCCTTGTCTATGTGCAGGCCATCAAACCCGGCGCGCCCGCGATCTTCGGCACGTGGCCCTTCGGCCTCGACCTGCGTACAGGTGCGATGACCATCGGTTCGGGCGAACAGGCACTGCTGACCGCGGGCTGCGCGCAGATGCACCGGTTCTATGATCTGCCGGGCGGCGCGGCGGCAGGCGGCTCGGACAGCAAACTGCCTGACATGCAGGCCGGGTGGGAGATGTCGAACACCGCCACGACCGCGGGCCTTGCCGGGCTGAACATGGTCTACGAGGCCGCCGGCATGCACGCCTCGCTGCTGGGCTTTTGTCTCGAATCGCTCATCCTCGGCGATGACCTGCTGGGCCAGGCACAGCGCTGCGTCCGCGGCATCGAGGTCACGGACGAGACGCTGGCCCTCGACCAAAT
>JBCBCP010000073.1:0-13715 GCA_038530575.1 Pseudomonadota bacterium | reverse complement strand
CGCTTTTCTTTTTGCCCCCCAGGTCGAACCGCTTGTCCGCGAGATCCCCGTGATCGGCGACTTTCTTGCCGACAGCTGCGAACTGAGCATGATCGGCGCGTTTGCTGTGGTTTTGGCAGCGGCGCTTATCGTCGTGTCGCTGTTTACGCCGCTTTTTTCCAGCCTCGTGCGCCGTTCTGCGCTAGGTGGGCTGGATCAAGCGCTTGGGTTTGTCTTTGGCGTGGCGCGGGGCATCCTGCTCGTAGCCATTGCGTTCTTTGTCTACGATGTCGTCATCACGGGCCAAGAGTTCACGATCGTGGACGAGTCTCGTAGCGCCGCCGTCTTCGGGCGGTTTACCGACAATGTGCAGGATCAAAACCCCGAACAGGCGCTTGGATGGATCCGCGATCAGTACGAGGCTTTGGTGGGCGCCTGCTCCGCGCCGCAGTGACACCCGTTTCGGTTAGGATTGTGGTGCGTACAATCCTTAGGGCCTTTCCCTCAGACGATAACGCGCGGCACAAAGATGCTTTTGTGATCCTTTCGTGACACCAACCGCCGCACTTGCTACACCACGAAGGTCCCTGACCGGATTCGGAGCCTGCCCCCCCGTGACCGACCCCAGCTTTCCGCCCGCGCATCCCTTCGACGACGACAAGCTCAAAGAGGAATGCGGCATTTTCGGTGTGATCGGCACCAAGGACTCAGCTAATTTCGTAGCGCTTGGCCTGCATGCGCTACAACACCGTGGACAAGAAGCGGGCGGCATTGTCAGCCACGATCATGACCATGGCTTCAACTCCGCGCGCCGCTTTGGCTACGTGCGGGACAACTTCACGTCTCAGGCCGTAATGGAAACGCTTCCGGGGCCGCTGGCAATTGGACATGTGCGCTATTCTACGGCTGGGTCCAAAGGCCAGACCGCGATCCGGGACGTTCAGCCATTCTTTGGCGAATTTGCCATGGGCGGCGCGGCCATCGCCCACAACGGCAATATCACCAACGCCAACGCCCTGCGCCGCGAGCTGATCGAGCGCGGCTCGATCTTCCAAAGCTCTTCCGACAGCGAATGCATCATCCACCTGATGGCCCGTAGCCTTCAGCGGACGATCCCTGAACGGATGGAAGACGCCCTGCGCCGAGTCGAGGGCGCGTTCTCGATCGTTGCGATGACCCGTACTAAGCTGATCGGCGTGCGCGACCCGCTCGGCGTGCGCCCGCTCGTGCTCGGCAGGGTCGGAGATTCGGGCTATGCCCTGAGTTCAGAAACCTGCGCGCTCGACATTATCGGGGCCGAGTTCATTCGCGAGATCGAACCGGGAGAGATGGTGGTCATCACCGAAGACGGCATTGAATCGACGCATCCCTTCCGCCCGCAAAAGTCCCGCTTCTGCATTTTTGAGCATGTCTATTTCAGCCGCCCGGATTCGATCCTCGGTGGCCGGTCCGTTTACACAACGCGCGAAAACATCGGCCGCGAGCTGGCCAAGGAAGCCCCTGTAGAGGCTGATCTCGTCTGCCCCGTCCCCGACAGCGGCACGCCCGCCGCGATTGGCTACAGCCTCCAGTCGGGCATCCCCTACGCGATGGGGATCATCCGCAACCAATATATGGGCCGCACCTTCATCGAGCCGACCGAACAGATCCGTAACATGGGCGTGCGCCTGAAGCTGAACGTGAACCGCGCCCTGATCCGCGGCAAACGCGTAATCCTCGTGGATGACAGCGTGGTACGCGGCACGACCAGCCGCAAAATCAAGGAGATGATCCTCGATGCGGGCGCGAAAGAGGTGCACTTCCGCATCGCCTCTCCGCCTACAGCCTGGCCGTGCTTTTATGGGGTCGACACGCCCCAGCGCGAAAAACTGCTGGCCGCCACGATGTCCGAGGACGAAATGCGCGACCATCTTGCCGTGGACAGCTTGCGCTTCATCTCCCTCGATGGCCTCTACCGCGCCGTGGGCGAGGCAACCGGCCGTGACCCCGCCGCCCCGAAATACTGTGATGCGTGCTTTTCCGGCGAATACCCGGTCAAACCCGCCGACCAGATCGAAAGCGGCTTTCAGATGAAGGCGGCAGAGTAGCTCCGCAACCCTTTGACGCGCTTGACCACGCGGCATCGGCAAAGGCGTGCTGCCCGCCCGGCGCGTCATTGCCCAACGGCAAAAACCCGCGCGTTCCTCTTCCTCAATCGCTGGGCTAGCCACACGCTCCGACGCACTCCGGAGCCCACATGGCAAGTACCGACGAAACGACAGCCGCCCACGCGACCGAGACCGCCCGCCTGCGCCGCTCGCGCCCGCAACTGATCGGCACATTTGGTGCAACGGAGGCGATGGGCGCGCTCCTGCGCCTGCCCGAAGGCACGATTGAGCGGCTCACTGTGGGCGATATCAGCGCTGCGGGCACTGTCATTGCAATCGAACCCGGCGCGATCCACATCGCGCGCGGCGGCCGAACCGAAGTGTTGCGCCTGCCACTCAGTTGACAGAAGCTGTCAGCGGCACGTGCGATGTTTAGCGCATGGATCCATTTGCCCCCCTCCTCGCCACATGGCCGCCAGAGGCCCGCCGCGCCTTTGCGACCCTGCGCGCCCTCTGCGCCGATGCGGCGGTCACGGAAGGCGCCGGCCCGCTGGACGAAAGCCTCAAATGGGGCCAGCCCGCATGGCGCCCACACAAAGCGCGCACCGGTTCGACCCTACGCGCGATGTGGGACCAAAACCACCCGGACACGCTCACCCTCTACGTCGATTGCAAAACGGACCTCGCCGGGCGGATGAAAACGCTCTACCCGGACCTCACCAATGACAGTCGCCGTGCGCTTACCGTGCCCCTCAGCCCCCTACCCGAGGACGCATTACACCACCTTGCTGCGATGACCTTCACCTACCACTTGCACCGCACGCGGGCCTAGGCCACAAGGCCCGCTATGACCAAACTCGCGCTTATCACCGGCGCCTCCCGCGGCCTTGGCGCCGCGTTGGCAGAGGCCCTCGCCCCTACGCACCACATCGTTGCCGTCGCCCGCACCACCGGCGGGCTGGAGGCGCTGGACGACCGGATCAAGGCCAAGGGCGGCAGCGCGACACTCGCCCCAATGGACATCACCGTGCCCGAAGCGATGCAAACCCTCTGCCGCGGCATCCACGACCGCTGGGGCCCGCTCGACCTGTGGGCACATACTGCCATTCACTCCACCGCTCTGACCCCAGCCGGGGACATCGCGGACAAGGACTTGGCAAAGGCCACCGCGATTAACCTCACCGCAACCCAACGCTTGATCACCTATGTCGCCCCCCTGCTCGGCGACAGCGGCACCGCACTGTTCTTCGACGACCCGGTTGCCGGCCAGCCCTATTATGGCAGCTACGGCGCCACGAAGGCGGCGCAAATCGCCCTGGCCCGCTCCTGGACGGCCGAGACAACCCACACCGGGCCACGTGTGCATATCTCGGTCCCGCAGCCAATGCCCACAGGCACCCGCGCCCGTTTCCATCCGGGACAGGACAAAGCAGCGCTAGCCACTCCCCATGACGAGGCCGCGCGCATCCTCGCAGAGCTCGGCTAAAGCCGCAGAGCCCTTCCACTTTGCCAAAAAAACTTCCACCGGAGGCTCCCTTAACTGGACGCCCGCGTGCCGCGTCCATATCAAGGCCAAAACGGAGCCCGCATGCGCATCCTCATTACAAACGACGACGGCATCACGGCCCCCGGCCTGACAGTCCTGCATGATATCGCTAGCGCCATCGCGGGCGCGGAAAACGTCTGGACAGTGGCGCCTGCTTTTGAGCAATCCGGTGTTGCCCATTGCATCAGCTACACCCGGCCCATGATGGTATCGCAGTTGGGACCGCGCCGGTTCGCCGCCGAAGGCTCACCCGCGGACTGCGTGCTGGCTGGCCTGCACGACATCATGGGTGACGACCACTGGCCCGACCTTGTCCTGTCGGGCGTCAACCGGGGCAACAACTCGGCTGAAAACGCACTCTATTCCGGCACGCTGGGCGGCGCGCTGGAGGCCGCGCTTCAAGGGCTGCCCGCGATCGCGTTGTCGCAATATTACGGCCCCGCGAACGCGCAGGCGGAAAACCCTTTTGAAGCCGCCGCGCAGCATGGTGAGGACGTCATCCGGCGGATTCTTGCCGCCCATCCGACCAATGATGCAGCCTATGGCCTTTTCTATAATGTGAACTTCCCACCGCGCATGAGCGCGGACGTCAAAGGTATCAGGTTGGCTGCACAGGGCCGCCGCCCCGGCGTGAACTTCTCGACCGAACCGACGCAGGCCCCCTCGGGCCGCCGCTTTGTCTGGATCCGAGGCGGCAATCAACAGGTGGCGACCGATGCCGGGACCGACGCAGCGGTCAACCTCGATGGCTATATTTCGGTCACACCGATGCGTGCGGACCTGACAGCACATGACGCGCTGGACCTGCCGGGGATCAATTCTTGACCGAACCCGCGCACAGCGAGGCGGAGCGCAAGATGCAGTTCCTCTACGCCCTGCGTAGCAAGGGCGTTACGGACAAATCCGTTCTGTCGGCCATGGAACAGATCGACCGCGGCCCCTTTATCCGCGGCCTCTTTTCCGAACGCGCATACGAGGACATGCCGCTGCCCATCGCCTGCGGCCAGACCATTTCGCAACCCTCGGTCGTTGGGCTGATGAGCCAAGCGCTGCAGGTCAGCCCGCGCGACAAGGTCCTCGAGGTCGGAACGGGCTCCGGTTATCAGGCAGCGATCCTGTCCAAGCTTGCGCGGCGCGTCTACACCATCGACCGGCACCGCCGCCTCGTGCATGAAGCCCGGGCCGTTTTCGAGGCGCTCGACCTCGTCAACATCACCGCCATTACGGGCGATGGATCCTTCGGGTTGCCAGATCAGGCGCCCTTTGACCGCATCATCGTGACCGCCGCTGCAGAAGACCCGCCGGGCCCGCTCTTGGCGCAGCTGAAAATGGGCGGTATCATGGTTGTGCCGGTGGGCCAGTCCGATGCGGTCCAAAGCCTGATCCGCGTGACCAAGCGCGAATCCGGGCTAGACTACGACGAATTGCGACCGGTGCGTTTTGTGCCCCTGCTGGAAGGGCTGGGCCAGGACGCGTGAGTAAAACTAGGACTTAACCACGAGACGCGCCAAAGATCCGCGGCAACAAGCGGAACGGCGCCATGAGGATGTAGCAGATGTCCCGCTTTTCCCGTGCCGGCGTCGTCGCCGGATTTGCCCTGACCCTCGCGGCCTGCGATGGCCCCATAGATTTTGATCTGCGCGGCGCGACCGGCGGCTTTACCACCGCGGATGCCGCGGCCAATGCAGTCACAGACCGGCCCCGGCCCGACAACCGGGGCGTGATTTCCTATCCCGGCTACCAGGTTGCTGTCGCCCGGCGCGGCGACACGGTCGAAGATGTCGCAAACCGGGTCGGCTTGTCCCCTGCCGAACTGGCAAGCTTCAATGGCATTGAGCCTGGCGTAACATTACGGGCGGGTGAAATCGTCGCCCTGCCCCGCCGCGTGTCCGAACCGTCCCCCGCAACTGGTGCGATCGGGACAGGCCCCATCCAGCCGCCCGCGGTGGATGTCACCGAACTGGCCGGCCGCGCCATCGAGAACGCGCCCGATACAACCCCCAGCCCAGCCCCTGCAGAGCGGCCGGGCCCAAGCGCACAAACCGGCGAAGAGCCCGTGCGGCACCGCGTTGAGCGGGGCGAGACGGCGTTCACCATCGCGCGGCTTTATCAGGTGCCGGTGCGCGCGCTGGCCGAGTGGAACGGTCTTGGCGCCGATTTCGCCATTCGCGAGGGACAATACTTGCTGATCCCGACGGCCCGGTCCGCCCCGCCGCAGCCCGCCGATCCTGTCATCGAAGCACCCTTGCCCGGCGCCGGCTCGCCAACGCCAACGCCGCCCAGCGCGGCGCAACCGCTCCCAGAGCCAGAGGCCCCCGCAACCGTCCCCGAACCAGATGGCCCAAGCGCGGACGTGGGCACCACAACAGCCGCACCCAGGGCCGAGATGGGCTTTCCGGTGCAAGGCAGCATCATCCGCGCCTATTCCAAGGGCCGCAACGAAGGCATCGATATTCAGGCCGCTGCGGGCAGCCCCGTAAAGGCAGCTGCCAGCGGGACTGTGGCCGCCATAACTCGTAGTTCAGAAGGGGTGCCGATCGTCGTGGTGCGCCACTCGAACGGGCTTTTGACGGTCTATGCCAATGTGACCGACGTGTCCGTCTCCAAAGATGACACCGTACGCCGCGGCCAATCCATCGCAAAACTGCGTGCGGCCCCCGACAATTTTGTGCACTTCGAAGTGCGCGACGGCTTCGATAGCGTGGACCCCGAACGCTACCTCGGCGGGTGATTGCGGCAAGTCTGCGGCGGTTTGAGCGCATCGCGCGAAATTGTCTCAAAATGACCTAAAAATAGCCCGGCCCGCCTTTGCCGGGCCAAATCCAGGCCTCGTTTCGAGTTCAGAAACAATCCCGACAAGAGTTTGGGATTGGTGCCTGCGATGCCAGTGTTCTACGCATACACAGACGTGCTGTTGGGCACGCAAACGACGATCAACGGCGCGCCGGTCGACTACGCCTTCGCGCCAAACGGCACATGGCGCTATACCGGGTCCGACACCTATTTCGTGGTCGAGGAAAACGACGGCGCAACCGTCTTCAATGGCGATGGCGATGCCAACGAATTCGTTGACGCGAACGAGCGCCTTGGCGGCGCGTGGCAGCAGACCGTCGATATAGGTGGCACGGACCGGCAGGTCATCTGGGATTACACGTTTGAGGTCACGGATGGCACCAACACATGGCGCGTTGGCGTCATCGACGTTGATCTGAACAACGACAATGATCTTGCCGATGGCGCGGCCGGGACCAGCTCGGACGAAGACGGCTATTTCCTCGTTTTTCCCGATGGTATGCCGCCTGCGGATACGGATCTCAGCACCGGTGCAATTGTCGAGAATGATGACAACACGCCGCATCTCGGGCTTGGCGCGACGGTGGTGTGCTTTGAAGCCTCTATGCCCATCGACACCCCCTGTGGCCCTCGCGCAGCGCAGCATATCAAACAAGGCGATCTCGTGTTGACCCCGTCCGGGCCGCGCGCGGTACGCTGGTCCGGGCAAACCCCTGCGGTTGCCGCAGGCCCCACCGCACCCATCGTTATTTCGGCCGGTGCACTTGGCAATACAGCGGACCTTGTCGTGTCGCCCAACCACGCGATACTGCTGGATGACTGGCGGGCGGAGCTGTTTTTCGGCGAGCCCGAAGTGCTGGTCCGAGCCAAAGACTTGCTGCACCTCGATGGTGTCTATCGTCGCCCGGGCGGTATCGTGACCTACTGCCATATCCTTCTGGACAGCCATGACGTTGTGCGGTGCAACGGGATCTGGTCGGAAACGCTTTACCCCGGTTCGGTCGCGATAGAGGTCGTTGGCCCTGCCGCCGCCGCAGAGCTGTCGCGCGTCGTCAGCCCAGAAGCGTATGGATCGACTGCGGCCCAGTGCCTGAAGGCGTTCGAAGCGACGCTGCTGGCTGCCTGACGGCTTAAAGCGTCACGCCACTGCGCCCCGCCAAGTCAGTAAAGTATTGCCACGCAACCCGGCCCGAACGGGATCCGCGCGTCGCTTGCCACTCGATCGCCTCGGCGCGCAGGCTGTCATCGGATATTTCGACCCCATAGGCCTCGCAATAGCCGCGGATCATGTCCATGAACGCGTCCTGATCGCAGGCGTGAAAGCCCAGCCACAGGCCGAAACGGTCCGACAGAGACACTTTTTCCTCGACCGCCTCTGACGGGTTGATGGCCGATCCGCGTTCGTTTTCGATCATGTCGCGCGGCATCAGGTGCCGCCGGTTGGAGGTGGCGTAAAGCACCACATTGTCCGGCCGCCCCTCAACGCCGCCATCCAGAACGGCCTTGAGCGATTTGTAATGTGCGTCGTCCTGGCCAAAGCTCAGATCGTCGCAATAAAGCACAAAGCGCCCCGGCGCGCTGCGCAACACGTTCAGAAGCCGGCCAACAGACGGCAGGTCTTCCCGCTGCAACTCAACCAGTTTCAAGTGCGGATGATCCGCCACAAGTGCCCCGTGCACTGCCTTGACGAGCGAGGATTTTCCCATCCCCCGCGCACCCCAAAGCAGCGCGTTGTTCGCCGGCAGACCGCGGGCAAAACGCTCCGTATTGCTCAGCAGCGTGTCGCGCGCCCGGTCAATACCGACCAGCAGATCAAGCGCGATCCGGTTCACCTGCGCAACGGGCTCCAGCCGGTCCGGTCCCGTGTGCCAGACATACGCCTCCGCATCCCAGTGCGGCAACGCGGCAGGCGCCGGAGCCATCCGCTCCAGCGCCTGTGCGATCCGGTCCATCGGATCATCGACCATATCGGTCACTTCAGCTCGTCCTCGGGCAGATCGCCAAAGTCGTCCTCGTCGTCATAGTAGCCATCGGCGCGCAGTTGCTCTTCGCGCTTCTTCTCGACCCGGGCGACAAGGAAAATCGACACCTCGTACAACCCGTAGACCACAGTGAAGAGGATCATCTGCGTGATCACATCGGGCGGCGTCACCAGCGCGGCCAGCACAAGAATACCGACCATCGCGTATTTGCGGACGTTGCCAAGGCCCTCCGCGCTCACCAGCCCAGCCTTGCCCATCAGAGTGAGCAGAACTGGAAGCTGGAAACACAAGCCGAAGGCGATGATGAACTTCAGCGTGATGTCGAGGGACTCGTTCACCTTGCCGTTGAAGACGATGGTGGGCCGGTTTGTCTCTGCCGGCGCTTCTCCGCCCGACAGGATCGCCGTGAACATCGAGGATGCGTCGGCAAAGCCCAGAAGGAACGTCATGGCCAGTGGTGTTACCACGAACTGGGCAAAGGACGCGCCCAGCACAAACATCACGGGCGAGGCGATCATGAACGGCAAAAAGGCGTTCTTTTCCTGTCGGTAAAGACCCGGAGCCACAAAGCGCCAAAGCTGGAAGCCGATCACCGGGAAAGCGATGCCGAAGCCAAACACCATCGACACGCGGAACAGGGTAAACAAATACTCCTGCGGGCTCGTATACTGGAAAGTTGGCGAGGGATCACCAAGATTTCGAAGCGTGTTTTCAATGGGTTCCAGCAGGAAGTTCAGAACATGCGCCGCGATGAACTCACCCTGGATGGGGATGAAAAAGATCGTGATCGCGATCAGAAACGCGACCACCGACCGGATCAGCCGCGTGCGCAGCTCGGCCAGATGCTCGATCAGCGGCGCGGCGCTGTCGTCGAGGTTGTCTTCGGTCTGGCTCATGCACCCTCCCCCGTTTTCGTGGGTGTCGGCGTGGGCGCGGGCACTTTCGCTTCCAGCTCTTCGGCCTTGCGCAGCGCCTCTTCGGCCTCGCGCGCCTTGCGCTCAGCCGCGGCCCGTGCGGTGGCGGCCTGGATCTTGGCCGCGTTGTCCGCGCGTTCCTTCGCCAGCTTACCGGTCTCGCTGTTGGGGTCGATGTTGGCAAGCCCCTTGGTCGCGGTCTTCACCTCGTCCATGGCGGCCCCCATCGGGTTTGTCGCCGTCTTCAGCGTCTTTTGTATGTCGCGCACACCGCTTTCATCCGCGGCCTGGTTCATCGCCGAGGAGAACTCGCGCGCCATCCCCTTCATCTTGCCCACAAACTGCCCCGCCTTGCGGAACATGACGGGCAAGTCCTTGGGGCCAACGACAATCAGCGCGACGATGCCGATCACCAGCAGCTCGGCAAAGCCAAGGTCGAACATGCCTTAGACTTTGTCCTTGTCGGTCTCGGGCGTGACGTCCTTGGCCGCCGTTGCCTTCTCTTCCTCAAGCTCGGCCGTGCCTTCGTTGATGCCCTTCTTGAAGCTGGTGATGCCCTTGCCCACCTCGCCCATCAGATTGGCAATCTTACCGCGGCCAAACAGCACGAGGACAACAATGGCGATCAGCAGAATGCCAGGCAGTCCGATATTTCCAAGACCCATGATCTTTCTCCTATGGATGCGCGGCAACACAACACTGCCGCGGTTGCACAACAGCTACGTAGCCGGTGCGCGAAACGAAACATGCAAGGCCACACTTGAAGGGCTGTAATCACGAATTTTCGCCGAAAATTCCGTTGGCGGCGCATCAACTGACAGGTTATTGTCAGTTGCTAACCAGTATTCGTGTCGCATCGCAACACAGGAGCTTACAGATGCGTACCCTCACCTCTTTCCACTTTACCGTACCCCTTGCCCGCGCCGCGACCGCCGATGGCACAAGCGCAACCGCATCTCATGTGGCGGAAATCGTCACCTTCCGCGTCACGGACGGCACAAGCGCATCCCAAGTCGCACAAGCCGCCGCCAGCATGCAGCCTTTTCTAAAGGCGCAAGGCGGTATGATCCGCCGGTCGCTCAGCGTTGACGCAGACGGGCTTTGGACAGACCACATAATCTGGACATCGATGGAAGCCGCACAAACGGCGGCGGCCAGCGTGATGGAAGCCCCCGAAGTGGTCCCGTTCATGTCACTAATCGTACCTGAAAGCGTGGCCATGCGGCACGCCGCGGTGCATTTGGCACAGGAGTAACATGCGCCGCTCGGATCGTCTCTTTGACCTGATCAACATCCTGCGCGACGGACGGCTACACCGCGCGCAGGACATTGCCGCGCGGCTGGAGGTATCCGAGCGAACGATTTACCGCGACATGGCCACCCTTCAGGCATCTGGCGTGCCGGTCGAGGGGGAGCGAGGCGTCGGCTACATGATCACCTCAGCGATTTCCCTGCCGCCTCTCACCCTGACCCCGGAAGAACTTGAAGCATTGAACCTCGGCATGGCCATCGTGGCCGAGGCGGCTGACGAGGACTTGCGCAGCGCAGCCGCAAGCTTGGCCACAAAGATCGACGCCGTGCTGCCCGAGCAGACTATCGCTGAAGCGGACAAGTGGAAATTCGACGTCTACCCCTTTGCAGACGCCGCACGCGGCGCAGGGCATATGGGCCGGGTGCGCGCCGCAATCCGTGCGCGGCAGAAATTGCGGCTAACCTATCACTCCAAGGGGGACCGGATCACAACTCGCACCGTGCGTCCACTGCACATGGAATACTGGGGCCGCGTCTGGACCCTGACCGCCTGGTGCGAACTGCGAGAGGATTTTCGCGCCTTCCGCATTGATCTGATCCAAAATGCACAACCCCTGCCCGACTTGTTCGTGGACGAGGCAGGCAAGACATATACCGATTACCTAGCCGCGAAATAGGTTTGCTCGGATCGTCCCGCAGGCCCGTTACCCCGTGGTGGCTGACAATCGCCAGCCCTGTTGTTCCGGTAGAAACACTTCGACCGAAGCCGCCGCCAAGAGGGCGTGATCTCCACCTACCGGCGCACGCAGACCGCCTGGAACCGCCCGAACCTGAACCTGTCCATATGGGAGCGCCTGTGCGACCGCGTCGACATCCACAGCATCCGGGTCAGGCACAGCCACACTCACGATGACCTCCATCACATCGGGATCCAGGCCAAGCCCCGCAAAAAGCGGAAGGGACGAGCCGCCCAGCGCATCGCGCACGGCGCGTATGGCAGCCTTGGTCGCATCGCCCCCGTGCAGGTCCACGCCCTGGCCCATCTCAAGGATTACGCGCTGCATGTCCGCTCCATTTCAAAGCCGACAATCAAAGCGGCTTGGGCCATGACGGTCACCGTTCCGTCCGCCCGCGGCACGTCAAGACCGCCAAACACTGCCTTTACGCGTGGCTCACCATAGGGGAACGCAGTGCGCACCGTGTCGAGATCAACGGCCTCGGGCTGCTGCACCGCGATCGTCACCTCGATGATCATATCCGCCTTTGCAAAACCCATCAGCTCCGCCACGTTGATCGAGTTTCGCCACAGCGCCTGTCGCACCGCGCGCTCGGCCGCGCCGGTATAGTCTCCACGCCGAAGCGAAGTCCCCAGACCAAACTCTGCGACCAGCGGCGTCATGCGCCCGCCTCGAAGATAAAACAGCGCGCGCGCGGCACGGTCAGCCACATCATTGTGCCGGCTTGCGGCAAAAATACCGCCGGCACCGTCGCATTCACCGTCATACCGAACTCCTTCAACTTGAACTCAACAAGGCTTTCTTGCCCCATGAAGCGGGCGCGCAGAACTTCGGCGCGCACTGCCGTTCCCCGGGCCGGGGTCGGTGCTGGCCCAACACCCGAACGGTCAAAGTCGATGCCAACATGTTGCGGCCGAAAGACGATATCAACGACAGTGCCATCGGAATAGCCGGGCGCGAGAAACGCGCCAAATGGCGTTTGCGCCAGCGCGCCCTTCACTTCTGCCTCGATCACGTTGATATCGCTGAAAAAGGATACCGCCGCTTGATCAACGGGGCTCGTATAAAGGTTGTAAGGCGCGCCTTGCTGTACGATCTGCCCGTCGCGCATCAACGCGATTTCATCAGCCATCCGCATGGCCTCATCAGGCTCGTGCGTGACCAGAAGGACGCCGGTACCTTCTTCTTTCAGGATCGCGAGCGTCTCATCCCGGATGCCGTCGCGCAGGCGGTTGTCGAGACCGGAAAAAGGCTCGTCCATGAGCATGATCTTGGGCCGCGGGGCCAGCGCGCGCGCCAGCGCAACGCGCTGTTGCTCTCCCCCCGAAAGCTCGTGAGGATAAGAACCTGCGTGCCGTGCCATATCTACCCGCTCAAGCATCTCGGCAATCCGGGCGGCGCGGCGCGGCCCCTTCAGGCCAAAGCCCACGTTGTCAGTGACACTCAGATGCGGGAACAGCGCAAAGTCCTGAAACATCAACCCGATCTCGCGCCGTTCGGGCGGTACGCGCGTGACGGTATCGCAGATCAGCGCGCCATCGACGTAGATCTCCCCCGAATCCTGCATTTCGATGCCCGCGATCATGCGCAGCGTCGTGGATTTACCGCAGCCCGAAGGGCCCAGCAGGCACGTCACCTGCCCCGGCGCGATGCGCAAGGATACGCCGTCCACAACACGACGCCCGGCAAAGCTGCGTACGAGGTTTTTGATCTCCAGCCGTGGGGGAGCTTGCATGGGCCGCATGTACCCGATTGTTTCAGTCAGGCTGGCCTACCAGCCCCTGCAACGCCCCGCAAGCTTACTGAAGCTCGACGGTGCCTTCGGCGACGTCAACACCGTTAACCTGCACCGTGATCCCGTGGGGGCCGGGGTGCAGCGTGAAGGTTGTCGCGTTGCCCTTCAGCTTGTGCGCCTTTTCAAACGTCTGCGGTACGCCCGCCTTGAGCTGCCCAGTTTTCAGTTTGAAAACTTTCTCGCCAGTGCGTCCGCCCGGGCGAGCAAAGCGCAGGCGGTAATCGACCATCACGGCAAGGTCTGTGTCCGCCTGCAGATCAACCTTCACCGTCAACGCCTCTCCGATCTGTGCTTTGCCCGGCAAGGTCAGCCGGGCCGTCACCGGCACGTCGCGGCGGTACCCCAAGAGTGCCAAGGCGCCTGCGTGCCCGTCTTTGACAGCTGTGCGAAGCGCATGGCGCGTCATCCATGCAAGCTCTTTGGGCGCCTGCCTGCCCTCCTCTGCCCAAGCGCTCAGCCGCGCCACAACAGCTTCGGGATCCGCTTTCGCTATATCGTTGAGGTGATTGGCCACGGATCGCGTTACAAATCGCGTTTTGTCTGCGTGTAGTGTGTCCAAAAGCGGCCAAACCACATGTGGGTCGATCGTGATCGCTTTTGCCCATGGCAGTTTGGGCCGTGTCCCCTCGCT
>JBCBCP010000072.1:0-13783 GCA_038530575.1 Pseudomonadota bacterium | reverse complement strand
AGCTTTACACCGAAGGCTTCCACGTCCCAGAGGGCGAGGTTTACGCCGCCGTAGAGGCGCCCAAGGGCGAATTCGGCGTCTACCTCGTGGCCGACGGCACCAACAAACCCTACCGTGCCAAGCTGCGCGCGCCGGGCTTCAACCACCTGCAAGCGATGGATCACATCTCAAAGGGCCACCAGCTCGCGGATGTGGCGGCGATCATCGGCACCATGGACATCGTGTTCGGAGAGATTGATCGGTGACACAGCTCCCGCTGATCCTCGTCATCCTGCTGGGCGTCGGCATCCTGATCGTGATGCCGCTCGCCCTTGCTTTTGCGCGCGATCCGCAAAAGGGCTTCGAGATGTCGACGCACCGGCACGAGCAGCTCCCTTACGTCATGGTCGACCGCTACCTCGGCATCGCGGTGATCCAGCTGGGCCTGATCTTCTTCGGCAGCCTCGAAATGGTCGCCGTCTTCTGCGTCGCGGGCGCAATCATGGGGCTTGGCGACGGGCTGATCTACTACCGCGCGGGCCATCCGCACATCAAACACACCATCTCGGGCTTGATCGCCGTTCTGGGTCTGGTTCTCACCCTCTACTTCCTCGTGACTGCTTAATCCTTCACTTGGCAAAATAAACTCCCGCCGGAGGCTCCCGCAGCCGGCCACAAGACCAAAGGTTCGAAAACGATGCTCCGCCGCCTCCACCCCGAACAGCCTGATAGCTTTGCCTTCACGCCCGACAACCTCGCGTGGGCCGAAGCGCAAATCACCAAATACCCCGAAGGACGGCAGGCGTCGGCGATCATTCCGCTCTTGTGGCGCGCGCAAGAGCAGGAAGGATGGCTGACTCGTCCGGCGATTGAGGCGGTCGCAGACATGCTGGACATGGCCTATATCCGGGCGCTCGAGGTCGCCTCGTTCTACTTCATGTTCCAGCTGCAGCCTGTGGGCAGCGTGGCCCATATCCAGGTCTGCGGCACCACGTCCTGCATGATTTGCGGCGCCGAGGACCTTGTGGCCGTCTGCAAGGAAAAGATCGCGGCCAAGCCGCATCAGCTGTCCGCGGACGGCAAGTTCAGCTGGGAAGAGGTCGAATGCCTCGGCTCCTGCGCGAACGCGCCGATGGCGCAGATTGGCAAGGACTATTTCGAGGACCTGACTGCCGCCCGCATGGGCGCCCTGATCGACGAGATGGCGGCGGGCAAGGTCCCAACGCCGGGCCCGCAAAACGGCCGGTATGCGGCAGAGCCCGCGTCGGGCCTGACCTCGCTGCAGGACCATGAGGCGGGCAAGGCGGCGGGCAATGCCTCTGTCGCGCTGGCCACGGATATCGGTGATACGATCAAGCGGATCGACGGCACCGAAGTGCCTTTGCTGGCGCCTTGGGGCAAAGCCAACGAGAATGGCGCGCCCTCGGGTGATGTAACGCCGCC
This sequence comes from Pseudomonadota bacterium, assembly GCA_038530575.1. Taxonomy (GTDB): domain Bacteria; phylum Pseudomonadota; class Alphaproteobacteria; order Rhodobacterales; family Rhodobacteraceae; genus JBCBCP01. The sequence continues at coordinate 12,361 of JBCBCP010000072.1, read as the reverse complement.
CGCTCCGGCGCAGCCAAGCGCCATGCCGAAGGCACCCGCACCGAAAAGCGCCAAACCCAAAGCGGAGCCCAAGCCAAAGGCAGCGCCAGCCCCGGACGCAGGGCCCGGCACAAAGCCGCAGGCGCTCGAGGCGGCGCGCGATGGCGGCCCCGATGATCTCAAGCTGATCAAGGGCGTTGGCCCCAAGCTTGAAGCGCTGCTGCACCGGCTTGGCTTTTTCCACTTCGACCAAGTCGCTGCGTGGACTGCGGACGAGGTTGCCTGGGTCGATCAGAACCTCGAAGGGTTCAAGGGCCGCGTGTCGCGCGACAACTGGGTGGAGCAGGCAAAGACCCTGTCTACGGGCGGATCGACAGAATTTTCCCATAGAGCAAAAAAAGACGGTATCTATGACGCGTAGATAACCTCGAAAAGACGGGAGAGGGTGCGATGAGTAATAATAACGGTATGTTTGGCTGCACGATCGGGTGCTGGCTGGTGGCGGCCCTTGGCGGGGCCGTCGCGGCGATCTTGCTGCTGGTGCTTGGGGAAAACTGGACGTTCCTTCAGGCTGCGTTCATGGGCGCGGTGATTGCCGCTGTGGCGGGGGTCTTGCTGTCCTGGCTGATCTGTCGGCCTCTGCCGGCACTGGGTGAGGCCAAGCCGATGGATCCGGCCGATACGCCGCTTGCCCGCGCCCGCGCCGAGCGCGAAGAGCCTGTGCCGCACAAACCCGCCGCACAGCCCGTGCCGGAGGCAGCACCCGCTGCCGCGTCGGCTGCCGCACCTGCTGCAGCTACCGAGGCCGCACCTTCTGCGGCAGCCGCAACCCCAGAGCCCGCGGCAGAGATCAAACCGTCCACTCAGCTGGCCGGTGAGGAAGAGCTCGCCGCGCGTAAAGGGACGTGGAAATACGAAAAGGACGGGGCCGCTACGCCTGCGCCGGCGGCTGAACCGGCACCGACGGCGGAGCCTGCACCTGAACCGGTCCCCGCTGCGGCGCCTGCACCCGCGGCCGAGCCTGTTGATCCTGTTGCCGAAGCGGCGGCTGCGGTCCCCGAAGGCGCTGAGCAAAAGCCTGAGACTCTCAGCGCGGCGCGTGACGGCGGCCCGGATGATCTCAAGATGATCAAGGGCGTTGGCCCCAAGCTGGAAGCGCTGCTGCATTCGTTGGGCTTTTTCCACTTTGACCAGATCGCAAGCTGGAAAGCCGAGGAAGTCGCGTGGGTCGACCAGAACCTGCAAGGCTTCAAGGGCCGCGTGAGCCGGGACAAGTGGGTCGCGCAGGCTAAGACGCTGGCGGCCGGTGGCACGACCGAGTTCTCCAGCAAGGTGAAAAAGGGCGGCGTCTACGACTGACGCTGTAACAGATGCGCAAGGACCCGGATCATACCACCCTGGTGGGCCGCCGAATGGCGCTCTTCATTGCGGGGATCGGTGTGCTTTGGGTTCTTGCCAACATCGTGGGGTCCGACATGGGCTGGTCCAACCGGACCCGTGCGCTGTTTGACCTCATGGCGCTGGCCGGGTTTGGGCTGGCATTTGTGTATGCGATTTGGATGTGGCGGCAGCGCGACAAGTAGTGCGCCGCCTCATCGAGCGAACAACAAGCGCCACGCGCGGCGCTTAACAAAAGGCAAGAGCTGATGCTGGCGGATAAGGACCGGATCTTTACCAACCTGTATGGAATGCACGAGCGGACCCTGGCGGGCGCACAAAAGCGCGGCCATTGGGACGGCACGGCAAAGTTGATCCAGAACGGTCGCGACTGGATCATCCAGCAGATGAAAGACAGTGGGCTGCGCGGCCGCGGCGGTGCGGGCTTCCCGACTGGCCTCAAGTGGTCGTTCATGCCCAAGGAAAGCGACGGGCGCCCGGCCTATCTGGTGGTGAACGCGGACGAGTCCGAGCCCGGCACGTGCAAAGACCGCGAGATCATGCGCCATGATCCGCACACGCTGATCGAAGGCTGCCTGATCGCGTCTTTCGCGATGAACGCGCATGCCTGCTACATCTACATCCGCGGCGAGTATATCCGCGAGAAAGAGGCGCTGCAGGCCGCCATTGACGAGGCTTATGACGCGGGCCTAGTGGGCAAGAACGCGGCAGGCTCCGGCTGGGATTTCGAGATTTATCTGCACCACGGGGCGGGCGCCTATATCTGCGGTGAAGAAACGGCGCTTCTGGAAAGCCTTGAGGGCAAGAAGGGCATGCCCCGCATGAAGCCGCCTTTCCCGGCAGGGGCGGGCCTTTATGGCTGCCCGACCACGGTGAACAACGTCGAATCTATCGCCGTCGTGCCGACCATCCTGCGCCGCGGCCCGGACTGGTTCGCGGGCTTTGGCCGCCCGAACAATGCGGGCACCAAGCTGTTCGCGATCTCGGGCCACGTGAACAACCCCTGTGTGGTCGAAGAAGAGATGAGCATCTCCTTCGAGGAGCTGATCGACAAGCATTGCGGCGGCATCCGCGGCGGCTGGGGAAACCTGAAGGCAGTGATCCCGGGCGGTTCTTCCGTTCCCTGCGTGCGCGGGGAGAACATGAAAGACGCCATCATGGATTTCGATTATCTGCGGAACGACTTGCAGTCGGGCCTCGGTACGGCGGCGGTCATCGTGATGGATCAGAGCACGGACATCATCAAGGCGATCTGGCGCCTTTCGAAATTCTATAAACACGAAAGCTGCGGTCAGTGCACGCCTTGCCGCGAAGGCACCGGCTGGATGATGCGCGTGATGGAGCGGCTGGTACACGGCGATGCATCGGTTGAAGAAATCGACATGCTGCTGGACGTGACCAAGCAGGTCGAAGGCCACACGATCTGCGCACTTGGCGACGCGGCCGCTTGGCCGATCCAGGGCCTGATCCGCAACTTCCGCGACGAGATTGAGGATCGGATCAAGGGCCGCCCCATCGCGGCGGAGTAATCCAGCTTTTTTTAAGGCTTGAGCGTTAGGGTGCGGCACATGGATTTGTGCCGCATTTTCTTTGTCTTGGTCTTCTCGGCATCTGCCAGCGCGGCGCCCGCACGTGATGGCGATGCCGCGGCGCGTGCGGCCTGGGCGGTGGCCGAAGTGCTGCTTGCCGTCGATCTTGCCGGAGCATGCCCGCATTTTGCGCGCACCAAAGGCGGCTACGCAGGCAATTCGCTTTTGTCGGACGCGCTCGTGACGTTTATTAATGAACGCGACCTAACGATGACGGATTTCGCCGCGGCCGCTGAGGTTTATGGTGCGGCTGATATGGATCGGCTCAAGCGCTGGCTTCTGGCGCGCGACCGGGTGGACCCGCGCGATCGCCGTGCCGTCTGTTTCTATGCAAAGCGCATCGCGGGCACGGATCACGTGATTGGACGGTTTCTCGAGCGGCGATAAGGTGATAGGCCGCGCCCATGGATTTGGCGGAATTCAATATCGGCACCTTGCGCTACGACTGGGACGACCCGCGCGTTGCGGATTTCCAGAACAATCTTGACCGCGTCTATGACATTGCGCGCCGTAGCCCGGGCTATGTCTGGCACCTTGAGGGCGACGAGATGGAGGCGGCGCAATTGGACGCCTCAGGCCCACTTGGGGGCAACCCGCGCACCGCGTCGACCCTGTCTGTTTGGGAAAGCGTGGCGGCGTTTCGGACGTTCACCTTTGACACTGTGCACCGTGTGTTCATGGACCGTGGGGACGAGTGGCATCTGCCCAAGACCGGACCGAGCCTTGTGATGTGGTGGATCGCTCCGGGGCAAAGACCGACGGTTGCAGAGGCGGTCGCACGTCTCGCGCATCTCGAAGCGCATGGGGAGACCGATCACGCCTTTGGATGGGAGCACGCGCTTGCATCTAGCTGAATTGAACATCGGGCGGCTGGTTGCCCCGACGGACGACATCCGCGTCAAGGAGTTCATGGACAACCTCGACCGGGTCAACGGGATTGGCAGACGGTCCCCCGGCTTTGTCTGGATGATGGAAGGCTCGGGGGAGCCGGGCACCGGCAATACCGAAAACAGCATAGGTGGGGACGCGCAATTCGTCGCAAATCTGACGGTATGGTAAGACGCAGCAAGCCTGAAATCCTTCGTCTACAATACGGTGCATGCCCGGTTCATGAACCGCCGGGCCGAATGGTTTGAGCCGCTGGCTGATCGGCATTTTGTGATGTGGTGGGTTGAGGCCGGGCATCGCCCGACACTCGAGGAAGCGCTCGACCGGCTTGACCACCTCAAGGCGGTGGGGCCAAGTGACCACGCCTTCGGCTGGGCCGAAATTTAGAAGGGGCAGACCATGGAAAGCTTTGCACAATATAGTCACGCCGTCGCAGCCATGGCGGGCTTTGCGCTGTTGATGACGGTGCTGACGGCCCTGTCGGTTGTGGGGCGCGGCGATGATCAGCGCACCGCAAGCGGCGCGGTCAGGCGGGACTACGCCAACCCTGTGTATCGGCGTGGCAGGGCCTTGGCCAACGCGGTGGAAAGTGCGGGGCCCTTTGCGCTTGCGACGACAGCGGCCATCTTGGCGGGTGCCTCCCCTTTCTGGGTGAACGTTCTGGCGTCCGCTTTTCTTGTAGCGCGCATCCTGATGGCAGCGATTCACATTGGAACGACAAACCAACCCATGCGGTCGCTTTTCTGGACCGTTGGCATGGTTTGCGTGATCGCGCTGGCGGTGCTAGCTGTCATTGCGGCGGTTTGAGGAAGAACGGGGGCAGCCATGAAGTGGGCGATGTTTGCAGTGACGGCTGTCGCTGTGTTGGCAGGGTGCCAAAACCGCAAGGACGAAATTGCGTTTGACGGCCAGTTCTTTTCCTCGCGCTTGTCCAAGGTTGACGGACAGCGCGAGCAGTTCGAAGTAGCGGTTCGTCCTTTCTCTGCCAGCGCCGAGGGCGCGCGATCTGCAGGCGAATATGAAGCCATCAGCTATTGTATCGATCAATTCGGCTCATCCGAGATCATCTGGACCCGCGGCCCGGATGCCGAAGATGACAGGCTTTCCGTTACAAATGATACGCTGAGCCTGCGCGGAGCGTGCGCCCCACTCTGAGACATAATGCGCGGTTTCGGCTGGTATTCGCCGGTGTTATTGCATAGCAAAACGTCAACCTCCCACATGCGCTGCAAAGCGTTCAAACGGGAGTACTACTATGTGCGCGAAGAAATTGATGAGCTTGACCCTAGCCACCGTCATGGTTGCCAGCGGGGCTGCGGCGAAACCGCACCTGCGCGATACCGTCATTGACGACACACTTTTGGCGATTGGGCTTGCCGACCAGATCCGAAAAACCTGTCCTAGCATCTCGGCGCGCATTTTCCGCGCATTGGGCGTGATCAACGGTCTCAAGGATCAGGCGCGCGAGATGGGCTATTCCGACGCCGAGATCGACGCCTACCGCAATTCCGATGCTGAAAAGGCGCGGCTTCGCGCCGCAGGTGAGGCGCGTTTGGCAGGCGAAGGGGTGACACCCGGGGACGCTGCGAGTTACTGCGCATTCGGGCGCCGTGAAATTGAAAAACAAACGCCGATTGGCGTGCTGCTAAGAGCGAGTTGAACATGGGCGACATGCGCAAGATCATCATCGACGGCAATGAGGTCGAGGTTGACGGGGCGATGACCCTGATTCAGGCCTGTGAAGAGGCCGGGATCGAGATACCGCGCTTTTGTTACCACGAGCGCCTGTCGATCGCGGGCAATTGCCGGATGTGTCTTGTCGAAGTGGTCGGTGGCCCGCCCAAGCCCGCAGCGTCTTGCGCTATGCAGGTGAAAGACTTGCGCTCGGGTCCGGAAGGCCAGCCGCCGGTGGTCAAGACGAACTCGCCCATGGTCAAGAAGGCCCGCGAGGGCGTCATGGAGTTCCTGCTGATCAATCACCCGCTTGATTGCCCGATCTGCGATCAGGGCGGCGAGTGTGACCTGCAAGACCAGGCGATGGCCTACGGCGTTGATTTCAGCCGGTTCCGCGAGCCCAAGCGCGCGGTCGACGATCTGGACCTCGGCCCGCTGGTCGAGACGCACATGACCCGCTGCATTTCCTGTACCCGCTGCGTGCGCTTCACGACCGAGGTCGCGGGGATCACGCAGATGGGCCAAACGGGCCGCGGTGAAGACAGCGAGATCACGGCGTATCTGGGCGAGACGCTGGACAGCAACATGCAGGGCAACATCATTGACCTCTGCCCGGTGGGTGCGCTGGTGTCGAAGCCCTACGCCTTCACCGCCCGCCCGTGGGAGCTGACCAAGACCGAAAGCGTCGACGTGATGGACGCGCTCGGCTCGTCCATCCGCGTGGATACGAAGGGGCGCGAGGTCATGCGTCTCCTGCCGGTGAACCATGACGGCGTGAACGAGGAGTGGATTTCCGACAAGACCCGCTTTGTGTGGGATGGTCTGCGCCGCCAGCGGCTCGACAAGCCTTACGTGCGCGAGAACGGCAAGCTGCGGCCCGCCTCCTGGCCCGAAGCGCTTGGGAAAGCCGCCGAGGCGCTGAAAGGCGCGTCGAAGCCGGTTGGTCTCGTGGGCGATCTGGCGCCGACCGAGGCGGCTTTTGCGCTCAAGCAGCTGATCGAAGGGCAGGGCGGCGTGGTCGAGTGCCGGACCGATGGCGCGAAGCTGCCCGCGGGCAACCGCGCAGGGTACGCGGGTACCGCGACGATCGAAGAGGTCGACACTGCCCCCATGATCCTCCTGATCGGCACCAATCCGCGCGATGAGGCGCCGGTTCTGAATGCGCGCATCCGCAAAGCGTGGCTCGCGGGCGCGGTCGTGGGCCGGATCGGGCCGCAGGTTGATCTGACCTATGACGTGGTCGAGTTGGGCGCGGGCCGGGATGCGCTGCGCGATGTGCTGGCGCAGGATCATTCAGACAAGCCCGAAGGCGGGATCGTCATCGTGGGGCAGGGCGCCTTGCAGGGCGAAGACGGCGCGGCTGTTCTGGCCGCGGCGCAAAAGCTGGCGGCGGACGGCAATGCCAAGCTGTTGGTGCTTCATACCGCGGCATCCCGCGTGGGCGCGATGGATGTGGGCGCGGTGAACCCGGACGGCATGGCGGCCGTACAGGACGCGGACGTCGTCTACAACCTCGGCGCGGATGAGATCGAGATCGCCGCCGGGGCGACGGTCATCTATCAGGGCAGCCACGGCGACCGCGGCGCGCACCGGGCGGACATCATCCTGCCAGGCGCCGCCTACACCGAAGAGCCGGGCATTTTCGTGAACACCGAAGGCCGCCCGCAACTCGCGCAGCGGGCAAGCTTTGCGCCCGGCGAGGCCAAGGAAAACTGGGCCATCCTGCGTGCCCTGTCGGGCGAGATGGGCGCGGCGCTGCCCTATGACAGCATCGGCGCCCTGCGCGCGGCGATGATCAAAGAGGTGCCACACCTGAACGACATCGACGTGGTGGCGGAAAACACCGGTGATGCGCTGCCCGAAGGCGCGCTTGGCACCGGCGATTTTGTCTATGCGATCAGCGACTTCTACCTGACCAACCCGATTGCCCGCGCCTCCGCCCTGATGGGCGAGCTGAGCGCGCAGGCCAAGGGGCGCACCACCAAGATGGCGGCGGAATGAGAATGGCGGCGCTCGCGCTCCCCCTCGCGGCCTGCGTGGCCGAGCCGGAGATCACCGCAGAGCGGCTGATCCCTGACTACCGGGGCGTGGAGACGCGGCTTCTGGATGATGAGCTGGTGCAGTTTCGGGTGGAGATGACCAACGCGCTGTCGGGCGCGGATGTCGAGGATTACGCGCGCTGCGCTGCCGCCGGTTACACGCTGATCCGCGGCTACGGCTTTGCGCGCCATGTGCGCACCAGCACTGACAACGAAGGGGCACTGTGGACGGGCGATGCTGTCTACCTGATCTCCCCTGATCTTCCGCGCGGGCTGCGCACCATCGATGCCGAGGTGGTGGCCGCAAATTGCGCGGAACAAGGCATACCATTGGTTTGAGGGCCAGATGATCGAGTTCTTCACGACAACCACAACAGGCATCCTGCTGACGATCGTCGGACAGATCCTGCTGCTGCTGGTCCCGCTGCTGCTGGCGCTGGCCTTCCTGATGTATGCCGACCGCAAGATCTGGGCCGCCGTCCAGATGCGCCGCGGCCCGAACGTGGTGGGTGTTTACGGCTTGCTGCAAAGCTTCGCCGACTTCCTGAAGTATATCGTGAAGGAGGTCGTCTTCCCCGCGGGCGCGGACAAGGTTGTCTTCCTGCTGGCGCCGATGATCTCGCTCGTGATGGCCTTTATTGCCTGGGCGGTAATCCCCTTCAACGAAGGCTGGGTGCTGGCCGACATCAACGTCGCGATCCTCTATGTCTTTGCGGTGTCCTCGCTTGAGGTCTACGGCGTGATCATGGGCGGCTGGGCATCGAACTCGAAATACCCATTCCTCGGCTCGCTGCGCTCCGCGGCGCAGATGATCTCCTATGAGGTCTCCATTGGCCTGATCATCATCGGCGTGATCATCTCTGCGGGTTCGATGAACTTCTCGGGCATCGTGGCGGCGCAGGACAATGCTTACGGCATCTTTGGCTGGTTCTGGGTGATCCACTTCCCGATGCTGTTCCTCTTCCTGATCTCGGCCCTGGCCGAGACAAACCGCCCGCCCTTTGACCTGCCGGAGGCGGAATCGGAGCTGGTCGCGGGCTACCAGGTTGAGTACTCCTCCACGCCGTTCCTCCTGTTCATGATTGGTGAGCTGGTGGCGGTGGTGCTGATGTGCGCGCTGGTCTCGCTCATGTTCTTCGGCGGCTGGCTGTCGCCGATCCCGGGCCTGCCCGATGGCATCCTGTGGATGGTGGCGAAGATGCTGTTTGTCTTCTTCATCTTCTCGATGGTGAAGGCGATCACGCCCCGCTACCGCTATGACCAGCTGATGCGGATCGGTTGGAAGGTGTTCCTGCCGATGTCGCTGGGCTGGGTCGTCTTCGTGGCCTTCGCGGCCAAGTTCGAATGGTTCTGGGGCGCATATGCGCGCTGGGGCATGGGAGGCTGAACATGACGCAGATCGACTATACCCGCGCCGCCAAGTACTTCCTGCTGCAGGATTTCTGGCAAGGCATGAAACTGGGCCTGAAATACATGTTCAGCCCCAAGGCGACCGTGAACTACCCGCACGAAAAGGGGCCGCTGTCGCCCCGTTTCCGCGGTGAACACGCGCTGCGCCGTTACCCCAACGGCGAGGAACGCTGCATCGCGTGCAAGCTGTGTGAAGCCGTCTGCCCCGCGCAGGCCATCACCATCGACGCCGAACCGCGCGAGGATGGCTCCCGCCGCACCACGCGGTACGACATCGACATGACCAAGTGTATCTACTGCGGCTTCTGCCAGGAGGCCTGCCCGGTGGATGCGATTGTCGAAGGCCCGAACTTCGAGTTCTCCACCGAGACGCGCGAAGAGCTGTACTACGACAAGGACAAGCTGCTGGCGAACGGCGACCGGTGGGAAGCAGAGATCGCGCGCAACCTCGAGCTGGATGCGCCCTACAGATGAGCAACCCGACCAACCCCTTTGCCGCAATGATGGAGCAGATGCAGGCCATGGCCCGCTCAATGCCGGGCCTTGCGGCCTTCGATCCCAAGCAGATCGAGGCGATGTGGCCAACCATGCCGAAAGACATAATGGAGGCGATGTTTGGCAACGCCATCAATGAGGGCGGTCTTGACGCGAAGACCCGGCTCCTGCTGACCGTTGCGGGGTTGGTGATGCAGGGGGCGCAGAACGAGATTGGACTGCGCAGCGCGATCCGCCACGCGTCCGAGGCGGGCGCCACGGATCAGGAAATCTCCGAAGCCATAGGCCAGATGACGGCCTTCGCCGGGCTTCCGGCCTCCACCCGGGGGCTGGAAATTGCGGGTGATGTTTTGAAAAAGGATGACGAGGCATGAGCGCAATAGCGTTTTATCTCTTTGCGATCAGCGTGGTGACAGGCGGGCTGTTCACCGTTGTCTCGCGCAACCCGGTGCACTCGGTGCTTTGGCTGATCCTCGCGTTCCTCTCCTCGGCGGGGCTTTTCGTGCTTTTGGGCGCTGAGTTCGTCGCGATGCTGATGATCATCGTCTATGTCGGCGCGGTTGCGGTGCTGTTCCTGTTCGTTGTTATGATGCTGGACGTCGATTTTGCCGAGCTGAAGGCGGAAATGGCCAAGTATCTGCCGCTTGGGCTGCTGATCGGCCTCGTGATCCTTATGCAGTTCGTGATGGCCTTTGGCGCGTGGGAAAGCTCCGCCGCGGTCGCTGACAATCTCGCCCAGCCCGTGCCGACCGACCGGCACAATACAGAAGCGCTGGGCATGATCCTGTACGATCAATACTTTCTGCTGTTCCAGCTGAGCGGTCTGATCCTGCTGGTCGCGATGGTTGGCGCGATTGTCCTGACCCTGCGCCATCGCGAGGATGTGAAGCGGCAGGACGTGCTGGCCCAGATGTACCGCGATCCCGCCAAAGCGATGGAGCTGCGGGACGTGAAGCCGGGGCAGGGCCTCTGATGTTGGTTGCAGGCGCGAAATCCCTGTGGCGCCCTGTTCTGCGGCGCGCGCTGGAAACCGCGTCGGTTTCCCTGTGTCTGGCGTTGCCGGCGCAGGCGTTGACCTTGTCCGATTGCGACCGCGTCACCCATGTCTCGCATGGCGGGGAGGCGGGCCATGTGGACCTCGGGCAGGGCCGCGTGATGTGGACGGATTGGTGGAGCCAGGAGGGCACCGCGACCGACATCACCATCGCCGACTGCGCCCCAGGCACCGCGCTGCGCTTTCGCACGGTGGAGGAGAACATGGGCACCCGCCTGCCATTTGACCGCACCCAGAAGGCGTTGGCTATCGTCGCGCGCCACCAGCAAGGCGCACGCGCCTTTGCCACGCTGGAGCGGATCGCGGCGGACCTTGAAGGCACCGCGAAAGACATCCGCGCCGAGACACTGAACACGGAAGCCTGCGCCTGCGCGGCCCTCTACCCCGAGGCGCGGGGCGACAAGACGGAATTCGCGCTGAACTAGGGCGCACAGCGGGGCTGGCCCCGGAGGAACGAGATGGACATCGGACTAGAACACTACCTCACGGTCGCAGCGACCCTCTTTGTCATCGGCATCTTTGGCCTCTTTCTGAACCGTAAGAACGTCATCATTCTGCTGATGAGCATCGAGCTGATGTTGCTGGCGGTGAATATCAACCTTGTGGCCTTCTCCTCCTTCCTTGGGGATCTGGTCGGGCAGGTCTTCACGCTCTTTGTCCTGACGGTCGCCGCGGCGGAGGCGGCGATTGGCCTTGCGATCCTTGTCTGCTTCTTCCGCAACCGCGGGACCATCTCGGTCGAAGACGTCAACGTGATGAAGGGCTAAGATCATGGAAACCATCCTCCTCTTTGCCCCGCTGGTTGGCGCGATCCTCTGCGGCTTTGGCTGGCGTGCGATTGGTGAGACGGCGGCGATGTGGGTCGCTACAGGCCTGCTCTTCCTGTCGGCGATCCTATCGTGGATCGTCTTCCTGACCTTTGACGGCACGACCGACACGATCCAGATCCTGCGCTTTATCGAAAGCGGAAGCCTTTCCACCGACTGGTCCATCCGGCTCGACCGGCTGACGGCGATCATGCTGATCGTGATCACGACGGTCTCGTCTCTCGTGCACCTCTATTCCTTCGGCTACATGGATCACGACCCGCAGTGGCGCGAGGGCGAGGTCTATAAGCCCCGCTTCTTTGCCTACCTGTCGTTCTTCACCTTCGCCATGCTGATGCTGGTGACGTCTGACAACCTAGTGCAGATGTTCTTTGGCTGGGAAGGTGTGGGCGTCGCGTCTTACCTGCTGATCGGGTTCTACTACCGCAAGCCCTCGGCCAACGCGGCGGCGATCAAAGCTTTCGTGGTGAACCGGGTGGGGGATTTCGGCTTTGCGCTGGGCATCTTTGCGCTGTTCTTCCTGACGGACTCGATCAAGTTCGACGACATTTTCGCCTCCGCCGCGACGCTGGCGGAGACACAGATCACCTTCCTGTGGGCGTCCTGGAATGCCGCAAACCTGATTGCGGTCCTGCTGTTCATCGGCGCGATGGGCAAGTCGGCGCAACTGTTCCTGCACACCTGGCTGCCCGACGCGATGGAGGGGCCGACGCCCGTGTCGGCGCTGATCCACGCGGCGACAATGGTGACGGCGGGCGTCTTCCTTGTCTGCCGCATGTCTCCGGTGATGGAATTTGCGCCCGAAGCGATGGCCTTCGTGACCGTGCTGGGCGCCTGCACGGCCTTCTATGCGGCGACAATCGGCCTCGTGCAGACCGACATCAAGCGCGTGATCGCCTATTCGACCTGTTCGCAGCTAGGCTACATGTTCGTGGCCGCAGGCGTCGGGGCCTACCCGGTGGCGATGTTCCACCTGTTCACGCATGCCTGGTTCAAGGCGATGCTGTT
>JBCBCP010000071.1:0-14313 GCA_038530575.1 Pseudomonadota bacterium | reverse complement strand
GGGGTCGATCATCATCTCCGGCAACATCTTGAACTGGCGCGCAACCATCTGGCGGATCACAGGCATCCGTGTTGCGCCGCCGACCAGTATGACGCGGTCGAGGCCCTCGACCCCTTCGCCGCTGTCGTAGAAGCACCGTTCGATGGGGCGGTGAAGCCGTTTCATGAGCGGCGCAGCGGCCTCGTCAAACTGGGTGCGGGACACGGTGATTTCATGATGGTCGCTGCCGAGCTTGATTTGTGCGGTGTAGGCGTCGGAGCCCGACAGTTTGCGCTTGGCCGCATCCGCCTGAAGCCGCAATTGGTCCTGCACATCCGCGCCCAGCTTGGCCCAGGGCCGGTCAAGCGTTTCGGCCATAGCCTTGGCCAGCGCCTCGGTAAAATCCTCCCCGCCGAGAAACGCGTCGCCCGACGAGGCCTTGACCTCCATCACCCCGTCAAAATGTTCAAGCACCGTGACATCAAACGTCCCGCCGCCCAGGTCGAAGACAAGGAACTGGCTTTCGCCGTCCCGGTCCTGCAGGCCATAAGCCAGCGCGGCGGCGGTTGGCTCGTTCACCAAACGGACCGCGTTCAACTCGGCAATCGCGCAAGCGGCCATCGTGGCCTGCCGCTGTGACTGGTTGAAATATGCAGGCACTGACACAACCACGTCGCGGATTTCAAAGCCAAGCGCCGCTTCGGCATCTTCCTTCAACTTGCGCAGGACCAGCGCCGACAGCTCCTCTGCCCGCAGTGTTTTGCGGCCCAGCCTGAAGGCTGTGTCGGTTCCCATGGCGCGCTTGAACGCAGCGGCGGTATCTTCGGGGTGCGTAGCAAGGCGGTCCCGGGCCGCGGTGCCCACCAACACCTGGCCGTCCGCCAGCGAGACGACGGATGGCGTCAGCAGCTCGCCCAAGGCGTTGGGGACGAGCCGTGGCGTGCCGTCTTCGAACACTGCAATCAGCGAGTTTGTGGTGCCAAGGTCGATGCCAATCGGCTTGTGAGTGGACAAGGCGGGCGCTCCGGTCAAAAGATTACCCTGTTATTCCGCGCCCTTCGGGCAGGGTCAAATGAAAGGGAAAAAATGGTCGATGCAGCGCGGTTTTTGAGGGATCTGCACAAACTGCGCAGCTTTGGCGCCGAAGGCACGGGCGTGGTGCGCCCAGCCTATAGCGCGCCGGATATCGCGGCGCGTCGCTGGCTTGCAGAGCAGTTTGCCGAAGCTGGTCTTGAGGTGGCGTGCGACGCGATGGGTAACCTTTTTGGCCTTGCGTCCGGGCCATCCCTGCTCATCGGTTCCCATTCGGACAGCCAGCCGACGGGCGGGTGGCTCGATGGGGCGCTGGGCGTGATTGCGGGGCTTGAGGTCGCGCGAACAGTGCCAGGTGTGTCAGTGGTGAGCTTTCAGGATGAAGAGGGCCGTTTTGGTGTTTTGACTGGCAGCACCGTGTGGTCCGGCGGGGTGCCGCAGGCCGAGGCGGACGCGCTGCAGGACCATGGCGGCGTCACCGTCGCACAGGCGCGTGGAGCGATGGCGGATATGGTGACTGGGCCGGTCAAACCCGCGCGCTTTACCGGGTTCCTGGAGATGCATATCGAACAGGGGCCGGTCCTTGACACCGCAGGCGAAGCGATTGGCGTCGTTACGGATATTGTCGGTATTCGCGATATGGTCATCACATTCGACGGCCAGCAGAACCACGCAGGCACCACGCCGATGGCGATGCGGCAAGACGCATTCCAGGCGCTCAGCGCTTTTAGCACCGCGCTGAACGAGAGATTGCGCAACGTGGTCACACCGCAAAGCGTCTGGACGATCGGGCATGTCAGCCTCAGCCCCAACGCCTCCAGCATCGTGCCGGGGCAGGCGCGTTTTTCGATGCAGTGGCGCGATGGGGACGCGGATCGACTAGTGCGGATGGAGCGGATTATCCGGGAGACTGCGACGGAGATTGCCACCGCACGGGGCATGGACGTGTCGTTCGGGCGCATGCTGGGGCTGGAGCCGGTCGCGATGGATCCGCGCCTGCGCGGCGCGCTTGAGAAAGCCGCCGAAACCCATGCCGCAGGCGCGTGGCGCACGATGCCATCGGGCGCGTTGCACGATGCCACGAACGTGTCGCGGCAGCTGCCTGTGGCTATGCTTTTCGTGCCGTCAATCGGCGGGATCAGCCATGCGTTCGAAGAAGATACCGACGAGGCTGACTTGATCCGTGGATTAAACGTGCTGGTAGAGGCCGCATCGCGCATTATCTCGCAACCCGGCGGCTAGGCAGCGCAATATTTGATTGCGCACGCCGGTTTAATGAACAGGTGTTCAAAAAAACTATTTGCGAGCTACGCAGAATCCGCGCATGATCTGCGTAGGAAAAAAGGACGCCTCGCAACAGGGGTGCCGGGAGGAACATCGTGGGAACGACGCCAGCAGGCGCCGGTGGGCTGACGTCCATTCCGGCGCTTCTTCGCCGCAATGCAACGCAGTTCAAGGGCAAGGCGGCCTATCGCGAGAAAGAGTTCGGGATCTGGCAGAGCTGGTCCTGGGACGAAGTGCTCGAAGAGATTGAGGCACTGGCGCTGGGTCTGATCGACCTTGGCCTGCAGCCGGGCCAGCATGTGGCGATTATTGGGCGGAATCGCCCCTACCTCTACTGGTCTATGGTGTCGGTGCAAATGGCGGGGGGCATACCGGTGCCGCTCTACCAGGACGCGGCGGCGGAAGAGACGGCTTACGCGCTGGATCATTGCGGTGCTCGGTTTGTCATCGCTGGCGATCAGGAGCAGGTCGACAAGGTGATCGAGGTGCAGGACCGGCTCACCGAGTTCGACCAGATGATCTACCTCGACCCGCGGGGCCTGCGCAAATACGACCATTCCAAGCTGCACCAGTACACGCACGTTCAGGACGCAGGCCGCGCGAAGCGGGATGAATTGATGCCTGAGATGCAGAGGCGCGAGGCCGCGTTGGCGTGGGACAGCACGTGCGTAATGCTTTACACCTCGGGCACGACGGGCAAACCCAAGGGCGTGGTGCTGTCAAATAAGAATGTGATCGAGACGTCCAAATCCTCGGCCGAGTTCGACGACTTGCGCGCCAGTGACGAGGTTCTGGCATATCTGCCGATGGCGTGGGTGGGCGACTTTATCTTCTCGATCGGTCAGGCCTACTGGACCGGGTTCTGCACCAACTGCCCCGAAAGTGCGGACACGTTGCACACGGATTTGCGGGAAATCGGGCCGACCTACTACTTCGCCCCGCCGCGCGTGTTCGAGACGCAGCTGACGCAGGTCATGATCCGCATGGAGGATGCCGGGGCATTCAAGCAGCGGATGTTCCACCATTTCATGGCGCACGCCAAAACAGTGGGTCCAAAGCTGCTGGACGGGGAGCCGGTCGGCCTTTGGGATCGGCTGAAGTACAGCCTTGGCGAGCTGATGGTTTACGGGCCTTTGAAGAACACGCTGGGCTTTACCCGGGTGCGCGTGGGTTATACCGCAGGCGAGGCGATTGGCCCGGAAATCTTTGATTTCTATCGGTCTTTGGGCATCAACCTAAAACAGCTTTATGGTCAGACCGAAGCGACGGTGTTCATTACCGCGCAGCCCGATGGCGAGGTGCGGTCGGATACGGTAGGCGTCGCGTCACCGGGGGTTGAATTGAAAATCGACGACAGTGGCGAGGTGTTCTACCGCTCGCCGGGCGTGTTCGTTGAGTACTATAAAAACCCCGAAAGCACCGCTGGTACGAAGGACCCCGAAGGCTGGGTAGCGACGGGCGACGCGGGCTTTATCGAGGAAGGTACGGGCCATCTACGGATCATCGACCGCGCCAAGGACGTGGGCAAGATGGCGTCGGGCGCGATGTTTGCGCCGAAGTATGTCGAGAACAAGCTGAAGTTCTATCCGAACATCCTTGAGGCCGTTGTCTTCGGCAACGGGCGAGACGAGTGCACAGCCTTCATCAACATCGACCTGACGGCGGTGGGCAACTGGGCGGAGCGGAACAACATCGCTTACGCGTCCTACCAGGAGCTGGCAGGCCACCCGCAGGTGCTTGCGACGATCAAGGAACATGTGGAGGCGGTGAACGCGTCGGTGGCCGAGGACGAGATGCTGTCGGGCTGTCAGGTCCACCGCTTTGTCGTGCTGCACAAGGAGCTGGACGCGGACGATGGCGAGTTGACGCGGACGCGGAAAGTGCGCCGCCGGATCATCGAAGAGAAGTTCGCGGACATCATCGCCGCGCTGTACGACGGGTCGGACGCGGTTTCGACCGTGACCGAGGTGACCTACGAGGACGGGCGCAAGGGCTCGATCTCTGCGACGCTCAAGATCGTGGATGCCGCGGTGAAAAAGGTCGACGCGCCGGTACTGGAGGCGGCGGAATGATGGACGCCGCTCGCGCTGCGCGCATCGCCCCGCCCACCATCCCGTTTTGGATTCGTGCCTCCGGCGGGAATTATTTTAGCCAGAAGAAGGACTCGGGCCATGCTTGACCAGACCGAAGGCTACACCACCGCGGATGGCCGCAAGATTGGCGGCGTGGTGATGGAGATGAAGAACATCACGCTGCGCTTTGGCGGGGTGGTGGCGATCAAGGACATCTCGTTCGACATCCGCGAGGGGGAGATCCGGGCGATCATCGGGCCGAACGGGGCCGGCAAGTCGTCGATGCTGAACGTGATTTCCGGCTTCTACGTCCCGCAGGAGGGTGAGGTCTGGTACAAGGGCGCGATCCGGCCCGCCATGAAGCCCTATCAGGTCGCGCGGCAGGGGATTGCGCGCACGTTCCAGAACATTGCCCTCTTTGAAGGGATGAGCGTTCTGGACAACGTGATGACCGGGCGGCTGACGCAGATGAAGAGCGGGCTGTTCAGCCAGGCACTCTGGAAAGGCCGGGCGGAGCGGGAAGAGACCGAGAACCGCGAGATCGCGGAGCGGATCATCGACTTTCTGGAGATCCAGCACATCCGCAAGACGCCCGTGGCGCGCCTGCCCTATGGCCTGAAGAAACGGGTTGAGCTGGCCCGCGCGCTGGCCTCGCAGCCGTCGATCCTGCTGCTGGACGAGCCGATGGCAGGCATGAACGTCGAAGAGAAAGAGGACATGAGCCGCTTCATCCTCGACGTGAATGACGAATTTGGCACCACGATCTGCCTGATCGAGCACGACATGGGCGTGGTCATGGACCTGAGCGACCGGGTTGTCGTGATGGATTACGGCAAGAAGATCGGCGACGGCACCCCGGACGAGGTGCGCAGCAACCAGGATGTGATCGACGCCTATCTTGGCGTTTCTCACGACTAGGAGGACGGGATATGGACAACCTGATTTTTGCGGGCGAAGTCTTTCTGAACGGGCTGATGGCGGGGGTGCTTTATGCGCTCGTCGCGCTGGGCTTCGTGCTGATCTACAAGGCGTCCGGCATCTTCAACTATGCGCAGGGGGTCATGGCCCTTTTTGCGGCAATGACGCTGGTGGGCATTCAGAAGGGGCAGGTGCCCTTTGCCCACCTGATCAACGCGATTTTCGGCACGGATGTGCATTATTTCGGCTGGTCGGTGAACTCCGTCGTGGCGATCTGTTTCACGGTCGCGGTGATGATCCTGCTGGCCTACCTCGTGCAGAAGGTCGTGTTCCGTTACCTCGTGGGGCAGGAGCCGATCATCCTTTTCATGGCAACGATTGGTCTGGCGTATTTCCTCGAAGGGTTTGCAGACCTGATGTGGAATTCCGAGATCAAGACGCTGGACGTTTGCGTCGCCGGCTCGCTTTGCCTGCCGCAGGGGATCAACGAAGGGATTGATGCCACCACGTTCGAATGGTTCGGCTATGGCTACTTCATCGACAATCTCGACATCACGGCGACGCTTGTGGCGATCCTGCTGGTCGCGGCGCTGATCGTCTTTAGCCAGTACACCAAGCAGGGCCGCGCAATGCGGGCCGTTGCGGACGATCACCAGGCGGCGCTGTCCGTCGGCGTGTCGCTGAACTTCATTTGGGTGCTGGTCTGGTCGGTCGCGGGCTTTGTCGCGCTGGTCGCGGGCATCATGTGGGGCGCGAAATCGGGCGTTCAGTTCTCGCTGTCCCTGATCGCTTTGAAAGCGCTGCCGGTGCTGATGCTGGGCGGGTTCACCTCGATCCCGGGCGCCATCGTGGGCGGTTTGATCATCGGTGTCGGCGAGAAGCTCTTCGAGTTCTTCATGTCCTCGCAGTCTCTCGCGGGTGAGCTATTCGGCTTCACCATTTCGGCGACAGAGAACTGGTTTGCCTACGTGCTGGCGCTGATCTTTCTCGTCTTCCGGCCGCAGGGCCTCTTTGGGGAAAAGATCATTGAACGTGTGTGATCATTCCCCAAGCGATTGGAACGCGGCAACCATGAGTGCGGCCAAGAGCGTGACTGAGACCGTCAGCGCCAGCGACAAGTCGCCGGTGGCCCATGCGCCCAGAAGGGTCATGAGCGTGCAGCCGGTGATCAAGAGGCCCGCCATCAACCACGCGCTGGGCGGTTTGGCCCGCGCGACGGCGCTGGCTCCTGCTGCGTCGTCTATGTCCGCGTCCAGCGCGGCGTCTTCGACGGCGGCCATCATCTCGGCCCGCCGCGATGCGTATTCCGACAAGCTAAGCTCGCCTCTGCGCCGTGCAGCCTCCAGCTGCCGCAGGTTTTGCAACACTGCTGTCATTCCACTCACTCCGTTACCCACGCGCAAGGTGACGGCGAAATGGGGCGGAAATTGGGACACCAACCCATTTTCGGAAGGCTTGGTTAACGCCGCGCCTGCCCCCCGATCCATTCAAGGAGCCGCCTGATGTTCTATCGTGAAGCCGGAGACTTCAGCACCACATACGAGCAGGACAGCCAGACCTTTCCGATCCGGTTTGACCGGTATCGCTATTACTTCGTGTTGTTCGTGGCAGTTCTGGTTCTGCCGTTTCTTGTGAACGACTACTGGGTCAACGCGATCCTCGTGCCGTTCCTGATCTATGCCATCGCGGCCATCGGGCTGAACATTCTGACGGGCTATTGCGGGCAGGTGAGCCTTGGTACGGGCGGTTTCATGGCGGTGGGGGCCTATGGCTGCTACAAGCTGATGACGGCCTTTCCGGATGTGAACATCGTGTTCCACATCCTCGCCGCGGGGGGCATTACCGCCATTGTGGGCACCCTGTTTGGCCTGCCGTCCCTGCGGATCAAGGGGTTCTACCTCGCCGTGGCGACGCTGGCCGCGCAGTTCTTTCTTGTCTGGCTCTTCAACCGTGTGTCGTGGTTCTACAACTACTCGGCGTCCGGCCAGATCACCGCGCCCGAGCGCGAGGTGTTCGGCATCGCTGTGACTGGCCCGCAGACGGAGCCGTGGGCGATGTACCTGATCTGCCTCGCCTTCGTTATCTTCAGCGGCGTGATCGCGCGAAACCTCACACGCGGCTCCATCGGGCGCGAGTGGATGGCGATCCGCGATATGGATATCGCCGCGGAAATCATTGGCGTGAACCCACTGCGCGCGAAGCTGACAGCCTTTGCGGTGTCTTCGTTCTTTGTGGGCCTGTCGGGCGCGCTGTTCTTTGCGGTCTATCTCGGCGCGGTCGAGGTGGGCGAGGTGTTCGGGATCACCAAGTCCTTCATCGTCCTCTTCATGATCATCATCGGCGGGCTCGGGTCGATCTTCGGCTCTTTTGCCGGCGCGGCCTTCCTTGTGATCCTGCCCGTCGTGCTCAAGCTGGTGGGCGTGGACCTGCTGGGCTTTCCCACGGACATCGTTGCGCATTTCCAGCTCGTGATCATTGGCGCCCTGATCGTGGCGTTCCTGATCCTTGAGCCGCACGGGCTGGCGCAACTGTGGCGCGTGGCCAAGGAAAAATTGAGATTGTGGCCCTTCCCGCATTAGGGTGGGCCATCGGGACGCGACAGCGCCCCAAGAAGACGAGGCCGAATGGCCCGAACGACATCGGATAACCAAGGGAGGAACACCCCGATGAAGAAACTAGGAACCTACACGGTCGCTGCCCTGATGGCGGCGTCCCCGGCGCTGGCGGACCTCGTGTTCCCGTCGCTGAGCTACCGCACCGGCCCCTATGCGGCGGGCGGCATTCCGTTCGCGGATGGCTATGCCGACTACTTCACCATGCTGAACGAGCGTGATGGCGGCATCGGCGGCGTCATGGCGCGCGTGCTGGAGTGCGAGACGGGCTACAACACCGAAAAGGGCGTTGAATGCTACGAGGCGACCAAGGGCGAAGGCTCGCTTGTGTACCAGCCGCTGTCGACCGGCATCACCTACCAGCTGATCCCCAAGGCGACCGCGGACGGTATCCCGATCCACTCCATGGGCTATGGCCGGACTTCGGCCAAGAACGGCGACGTGTTCAGCCATGTCTTCAACTACCCGGCCAACTACTGGGACGGCGCATCGGGTGCGGTGAACTACCTGCTGGAATCTAACGGTGGTGACCTGAGCGGCAAGAAGGTCGCGCTGGTCTATCACAACTCCGCCTACGGCAAGGAGCCGATCCGCACGCTCGAAGGCCTCGCCGCCAAGCATGGCTTTGAACTGAGCCTGCTGCCGGTCGATCACCCGGGCCAGGAGCAGAAGTCCCAGTGGCTGCAGATCCGCCGTGACCGTCCCGACTTTGTCCTGATGTGGGGCTGGGGCGTGATGAACCAGGTCGCCATCCAGGAAGCCGCGAACATCCGCTTCCCGATGGAGAACTTCATCGGCATCTGGTGGTCCGGTTCGGAGAACGACGTGCTGCCCGCCGGCGCTGCGGCGAATGGCTATAAGGCGCTGACATTCCACGGTGTGGGCAGCGACTTCCCGGTCTTTGACGACATCCGCACGCATGTCTCTGACAAGGGCCTCGCGGCTGGCGCGGGCGATCAGATCGGCACGGTCCTGTATAACCGCGGCATGTACGCGGCGATGCTGGCAGCCGAAGCGGCGCGCAAGGCGCAGGAGATCCACGGCGTGGCCGAGATTACCCCGGCCATGATGCGCGACGGTATGGAAGCGCTGGAGATCACCGAAGCCAAGATGACCGAGCTGGGCCTGCCCGGCTTTGGCCCGGAGTTCACCGTGTCCTGTTCCAACCACGGCGGTGACGCGCTGGTTGGCGTGACCCAGTGGGACGCATCAGCGGGCACATGGTCGCTGATCTCCGACTTCGCACCGACCGATGGCGAGATCATCGGGCCGCTCATCGAGGCGGACAGCGCGTCTTACGCGGCTGAAAACAACATCCCATCCAACTGCAACTAAGCGGTTTATCCTCCGGCGGCGGGCTTTGGTCCGCCGCCGATTTTTCGAGAGTTTCAAGGGCGACACACATGCTGGACAGCGCGAAGACAGACAACACCGTTCTGGAAGTCAGCAATATCGAGGTGATCTACAACCACGTGATCCTTGTGCTGAAAGGTGTGTCGCTGAAGGTGCCCAAGGGGGGTATCACGGCCCTGCTGGGCGGCAATGGTGCGGGCAAGACGACTACACTCAAGGCGATATCCGGCCTGCTCGCCTCCGAACGGGGCGAGGTAACAAAAGGGTCGATCCAGTACAATGGCGAGACGACCAAGCACCTTGATCCGGCGGACCTCGTGAAGCGGGGCGTTGTGCAGGTCATGGAAGGCCGCCACTGCTTCGAGCACCTGACGGTCGAGGAAAACCTGATGACCGGCGCCTATACCCGCACCGACGGGAACGCTGCGATCCTGCGCGATCTGGAGATGGTGTACGACTATTTCCCGCGCTTGAAAGAACGCCGCAAATCGCAGGCGGGCTATACCTCCGGCGGGGAGCAGCAGATGACGGCGATTGGCCGCGCGCTGATGTCCCGGCCCGAAACGATCCTGCTGGACGAGCCCTCGATGGGCCTTGCCCCGCAGTTGGTCGAGCAGATCTTCGAGATCGTGAAATCGGTGAACGAGAACGAAGGCGTGACCTTCCTTCTGGCCGAGCAGAACACGAACGTCGCCCTGCGCTTTGCCCACTACGGGTACATCCTTGAGTCGGGCCGCGTCGTGATGGACGGCCCCGCGGCCGAACTACGCGAGAACCCGGACGTGAAGGAATTCTACCTCGGCATGTCCGAAGAGGGCCGCAAATCCTTCCGCGACGTGCGCAGCTACCGCCGCCGCAAGCGCTGGCTGAGCTGAGCCGGTGACCTCCGCCCATCCCGACGATCCGCACCTGATTGAACGGACCGGGTGGCTGCGGGCAGCAGTGCTGGGTGGGAATGACGGGATTGTCTCCACCGCGTCGGTGATCGTGGGCGTCGCCGCGGCGGAGCCGGGTTTGGACGCCGTGTTGATCGCCGGTGCTGCGGCGCTGGTCGCTGGGGCCATGTCGATGGCGGCGGGCGAGTATGTCAGCGTGTCGTCCCAGTCTGATCTTGAGAAGGCCGACATCTCTCGCGAAAAGCGCGCCTTGCGTGACAATCCCGAAGGCGAAGAGGCAGAGCTTGCCGCGATCTATGAAGACAGGGGGCTGTCGGAAAAGACCGCACGTCAAGTTGCGCGCGAGCTGACGGAGGCGGGCGCGCTCAGGGCTCACGTCCGCGATGAATTGGGCCTGCCGGAAGCGCAAGCCGCGCAGCCGCTCTTGGCCGCAGCTGCGTCCGGTGCGACGTTCATGGTCTTCGCGGCGATCCCGCTGCTGGCTGCGTGGCTGGCGCCGGTTGGTGTCCTGATCCCTGTCGTGGTGGTGGTTACGGTTCTGGCACTCGCGGCCCTAGGCGCGGCTGGGGCCTATGCAGGCGGGGCGCGGTTTGGCCCGGCAGCGCTGCGCGTCGTGGTTTGGGGCTGTGCCGCGATGGGGGTTACGGCACTGGTCGGGTCGATGCTGGGGGTGGCCGTGTGACAGACAAGGTTGCCTGCCGGACACCCGCCGAAGGGCGAGACGGGGTCACTAATATCCCGGCGTGGAAATTCGACCTGATCCGGGGGCATATCCTCGATCTGCTCTCGGGTGGGCCGATGGTTTACAACGATGTCCGGGATGCTGTTGGAGCGCGCCTGACCGAAGACGAGGCCGAACGGCTGGGGAAGCTGGGCTGGCACGTCATCACCGTAAAGCTTGAGCTTGAAGTGCGCGGCGAGATCGCGAGAGTACCCGGCAAAGGCCCGCAAAAGATAAGGCGATGCACATGACCCACTACGACGAGCTTGAGACCCGCAGCGCAGAGCAGCGCGCGAAGGACATGGCGGTGGCGCTGCCGGACCAGATCGGGCGGGCGCAAGTGCTGGAAGGCTACAAGGACAGCCTTGGCGGCGTTGACGCGATGAAGATTCGCAGCCCCGAGGACCTCGCCGCGCTGCCGGTCCTGCGCAAGTCGGACCTTGTAGCGGCGCAAAAGGCGCGGCCCCCGCTGGGAGGCTTTACCAACGGTGTCAGCCAGTTTAGCCACATCTTCCAAAGCCCTGGGCCTATCTACGAGCCGGGCGCGCATGACGCCAAGGACTGGTGGCGCTTTGCCCGGTTTCTGCACGCGGCGGGCATTCATTCGGGCGACGTGGTGCAGAACTGCTTTGGCTACCACCTGACCCCCGCGGGCATCATGTTTGAAAACGGCGCGACGGCGCTGGGCGCGGGCGTGGTGCCGGCGGGCGTGGGGCAGACGGAATTGCAGGTGCGAGCCGCGGCAGACATTGGCTGCACCGCCTATGCGGGCACGCCGGATTATCTGAAGGTGATCCTCGACAAGGCCGACGAGATGGGAGAGACGCTGCGCTTTACCAAGGCGGCTGTCGGGGGCGGCGCGCTGTTCCCGTCGCTGCGGGACTTCTACGCCGAACGGGGTATTTCCTGCCTGCAGTGTTACGCAACTGCCGATTTGGGCAACATCGCTTACGAGTCCTCCGCGATGGAGGGGCTGATCGTGGACGAGGGCGTGATCGTGGAGATCGTGACCCCCGGCACGGGTGATCCCGTCCCAGCGGGCGAGGTCGGCGAAGTCGTCGTCACCACGCTAAACCCCGACTACCCGCTGATCCGCTTTGCCACGGGCGATCTGAGCGCGGTGATGGAAGGCGCGTCCCCCTGCGGGCGCACCAACATGCGCATCAAGGGATGGATGGGCCGTGCCGACCAGACGACCAAGATCAAGGGCATGTTTGTGCGTCCCGAACAGGTGGCCGATTTTGTCGCCAAGCACCCGGAGGTGACCCGCGCGCGCGTTATCGCGGGCCGCGAGGGGGAAATGGATACGATGACCGTGCGGGTTGAGGCTGCTGGTCTGGATGAGGCAACCCTCGCCGCCAGCGTCGCGGATGTGATGAAGATGAAAGCGGCAATCGAAGTCGTGGCGCCGGGCTCATTGCCCAAGGACGGCGTGGTGATCGAGGATACCCGGACCTACGACTAAGCGCTTTTTATCCAAAGCATCCCGGCGTCTCGATGCGCGCTATACCATCCGCGCCAAACGCGGCAGCGGATGGTCCCAGCGCCGCCGATGCGCCCGCCATTTTGGACCCGGACACGGTGATCTGGCGGCTGCTGGTCGTGTCATCGACATCAATCGTAAAGCGGATCACGTCGCCGCTGTTCAGCCCGGTCAGCGGCAAGGTGATGATCGTATCACCGTCGAGGATAACGGGCATTTCGGTCAGCAAAGTCGCGCCCGCCACCAGCTCGAACGGTTGGAAGACCTGAACGCCTGCCCCGCTGGCGGTTGTGTCAAAGATCAGACCCGCAGGCGCCGTGCCAATGTCGATCCGCAGCGTCTCCGCGGGTAGGGGGCAGGTGCCCACATAGCTGATCTCAAAAATGTCCTTAGGGGCGCTGTCGACAAAGCTCACGGTCAGCTCCGCAGCGGCAGGGCTCGCAAGGATGGCAAGGGCGAGGGCGGTGCGCATGATCATGGAGGTCTCCTTTGACCACAGCTAGCGCGCCGCCCGCGGTAATCTATGACCCGTCGCCGATCTTGTCCCAGGTCTGCGTCTCGAAATCCGACGCGTCGTGCCGGTTTCGCAGCTGCATCTTCGGATCGCCCATCGCGCGGTTGACCATGCGGCCGCGTGACGTTGCGGGCCGGGCATCGATCATCTCGGCCCATTTTTTCACTTTGGTGTAGCTGTCCACATTAAGGAAGGTCGCCGCGTCATAGAGCCGGCCCAGCACAAGCTGGCCGTACCAGGGCCAGATCGCCATGTCGGCGATTGTGTAATCCTCGCCCGCGATGAACGTCTTTGTCTCCAGCTCCCGTTCCAGCACGTCGAGCTGGCGCTTCGTCTCCATCGCGTAGCGGTTGATGGGGTACTCATATTTCTCTGGCGCGTAGGCGTAGAAATGGCCAAAGCCACCCCCAAGGAACGGCGCGCTGCCCATCTGCCACATGAGCCAGTTCATCACCTCGGTTCGCGCAGGGCCGGAGGCGGGCAGGAACATTCCGAACTTCTCGGCCAGATGGATCAGTATGGACCCGCTTTCAAACACGCGCAGCGGCGCGTCGCCGGTAAAGTCCAGAAGGGCCGGGATCTTGGAGTTGGGGTTTGCCGCTACGAAGCCCGAGCCAAACTGCTCTCCCTCGCCGATGTTGACGAGCCAAGCGTCATAGTCCGCCTCTGTGACGCCGGCCTCCAGCAGTTCCTCGAACAGCATGGTGACCTTCACACCGTTGGGTGTGGCAAGGCTGTAGAGTTGAAAGGCGTGTTTGCCGCGCGGCAGGTCCTTGTCATGGGTCGGTCCGGCAATGGGGCGGTTGATGGAGGCAAACCGGCCCCCACTTTCCTGATCCCATGTCCAGACATCGGGCGGGGTGTAGGTTGGATCGCTCATCGGGGGGCCTTTCGCTATGCTGGGCATAACCTATGCGGCGGGCGGGAACGTGCAAGTGGTGTGTCTGGCAAGCTGAACCCAACGCGTTTCGTGAGCCGCTCTTTCCTGTCGCAAAGCTCAAAGTCCGCTTTGCGGGACTTTGCCGACGTTCAAGCGACGCACCCGCCCGGAATCAAGGCCACCGCAGGTGGCCGCCGGGCAGCGACAGCCCCTCCCATGGGCTGGCGCTTTGGTTGATGTAGGCGCTTCAATCAGAATGAAGATGTACGTGGCTGCCATAAAGCGTGCCGAACATCTGCTGGATGCGCCACACCAGGGGCTGTCACTGACCGGCGCCCGTTGCGCTTGTGTCAAAGAGGGCTCAAAGCCGCCCTTTGCCGCGACAAGGCATTTGAGACGTTTCGGTGCGGCCGGTTCCAGGCCCGCCAAAACGCCGAAGGCCGCCCACTTGGGACGGCCCTCGAACGGTTCGACTGTATCTGGCGTTAGCCCTGGCGCGCTTTGAAGCGGCGCTGGGTCTTGTTTATCACGTAGACGCGGCCCTTGCGGCGCACCACGCGGCAATCCCG
>JBCBCP010000070.1:0-14522 GCA_038530575.1 Pseudomonadota bacterium | reverse complement strand
TCCTTTCGGGCCGCCAAACAGATGCCAAACGCCCGCACGCACCGTTTCGAAGGGCTGGGCCATCTGTCGCACGAAGAGGACCCGGGTCGAACGGTCGCCCTGATCGAAGAAATCCTAGCCAGCGGCGCGCAAAGAAAAACCCCTTCCGCCACACGGCGGAAGGGGCCAGATAATTTGGCGATGCCCTGAGGGATCAGGACTCGGCCGCGGCCTCTGCCATCATCTCTTCGGCCATCGCGAAATACGTCTCGTAGCGCTGGGCTGCTTTGCCCCGCTGCTTGACCGCTTTGGCCTCTTCGAAGTTCACCGATGCGTCACCGACGAGGATCAGGCCGACCATGCCCAGCGCGCGGTGCGGCTGGCAGTAGTAGCCATAGGTACCCTCGGTCGTGAACGTGACCTCAACCTCTTGGTTGATGCGGCCTTTGAACTCGTCACCGCCTGCCGGCATCATCTTGTCGTCGACCTGGGCGTTATGGCCACGGTCGGCGTTCACGAATTTCACCGTGTCGCCAACGTTGACCTTCAGAACAGCCGGGCCGAACACATTGCGCTCGCGCTTGTTCTCGGGGTCTGCGTTCAGCATCTGCACTTCGTGCGTAACCGCTTCGCCATGACCATCGGCCTTGAGCGTCGCGGGCATCATCGCTGCAGCGGCGGTACCGCCAAGCATCGCGAGGTGTGCGCGTCGTGTCTGTTTCATGGATCGTCTCCTTCTAGCTTCCTTTGAGGCGTAGTTAGGGTGTTAACGCCGCAGGAAAAGGTGTGGTTCCGCAAAGATATCGGGTGATCACGCAACTGCGTGTGCAATGGCACACTGTTTCCACAGGTCCTTCAGTGCCATCACAAGATGTTCGATATCCTCGACCGAGTGCAGCGGTGACGGGGTAAAGCGCAGCCGCTCCGTGCCTTTGGGAACTGTGGGATAGTTGATGGGCTGAACGTAGATCCCGTAGCGCTGCATCAGGTAGTCCGCCAGCATCCGGCATTTGACCGGGTCCTTGATCATCACTGGGATGATGTGGCTGGGGTTGTCGAGATGAGGAATACCTTCCTGCTCGAGGCGCTTGCGCAGGTAAGCGACCCGTTCGCGCTGCAGCAGGCGTTCCTGGTCGGACTGCTTGAGATGCTGGATCGACACGCGCGCAGCCGCAGCGACGGCGGGGGGCAAGGCGGTCGTGAAAATAAAGCCGGACGCAAAGCTGCGGATGAAATCACACAGCGCCTCTGATCCGGTGACATAGCCACCGACAACGCCATAGGCCTTGCCCAGCGTGCCCTCGATCAGCGTGATGCGATCCGCAAGGCCGCGTTCTTCGGACACGCCGCCGCCGCGCGGGCCGTAAAGGCCAACCGCGTGCACCTCATCAAGATACGTCATCGCACCGTGCTTTTCGGCAACCTCGACGATCTCTTCCATCGGGCAAATATCGCCATCCATCGAATAGACGGACTCAAACGCGACGATCTTGGGCGCGTTTGCGGGCAATGCGGCCAGCTTGCGGTCTAGGTCTTCGGGGTCGTTGTGCTTCCAGATGACCTTGTTGCAGCGCGCGTGGCGGATGCCTTCGATCATGGAGGCATGGTTCAGCTCATCCGACAGGATCACGGCATCGGGCAGGCGGCTCCCCAAGGTGCTGAGCGCGGCCCAGTTCGACACGTAGCCGGACGTGAACAGCAGCGCGCTTTCCTTGCCGTGCAGGTCGGCGAGTTCGGCCTCAAGCAGCTTGTGGGCGTGGTTCGTGCCCGAGATGTTGCGCGTGCCGCCGGCCCCTGCGCCCGACGCGTCGATGGCGTCCTTCATGGCGCGGGTCACCGCCTCGTTCTGGCCCATGCCCAGATAATCGTTCGAACACCACACCGTCACTTGATCGGGCGCATCGTCGTCATGGCATTTGGCGCGGGGAAACGCCCCGGATTTCCGTTCAAGCTCGGCAAAGATGCGGTAGTTGCCCTCGTCCTTGAGTGTGTCGAGCTGTTTCTGGAACAGTGCATCAAAGTCCATGATGTCCCCCTTCGTTGATCGTGTTCTGCGTTGGTGGTTTGGGCGCGGGAAGCATCCAGCGCCAGAGTTTCTCGTCCGGGATGGGCAGGACCATCACCCAATGCTCGACCAGCGCGAGCGTGGTGAGGGCCGTAAGCAAGGCAAAGCCCGTGATCGCACCCGGCGTGTCAGCGGCATACAGCCGTTCGAGCCAGCAGGCGGCGGCAAAGGTCAGCGCCGTGACCGAAAACGGGAAAAGCCAGTTCATCGGGCGAATGCGAAAGTGGCTGGGCAGATGCCCCAGCGCACGCGGCAGGAAATCCACGTTGATCCGCGGCACCCCGAAAAAGAGGTTCAGCTTGGCGCTGATACGGGCAAAGAACAGCACGGCAAAGGTCCAAGGGGCAAAGGTGTTGGGCGCGTCCCAGCCCGCAAGGAAGAGGCCGACGAGCGCGGCAACCAGCAGCATCTCGTGATAGGCCAGCGTGCCCCAAGCCCGGATAAACCGTTCGAGCCCCGCCACCCCCGGCGGCAGGTCATAGTCATTGGGGCCGGTGATCACGCCCGTCAGAAAGGCCAGCTCGATCCAGCCCCAGATCGCCAACGCGGACAGGAAGGCGACGTAGACACCCAAAATCGTTTCCTGCGGAAAGGACCACCAGGCACCAAACGCGCCCAGCGCCAGAAGCGGCAGGCCAAAGAGGGTGGCGCGGCGCGGGGCGGCACCACCCGAGATGTCAGCGTATTTCACAGCCATCAGGATCGTCCCGGTGGAGAACCACCAGACGAACAAAGCAATGAAGGCTGCGATCCACGGGCTCACTGCACACACCCCAACAGGGTTTCCGACGCGGAAACCCGTGCGGATGGAAAGCGCGTCGCTTTCCCGTGGAGGGGTGCGCGTGCCGCCATCAGTAAGCAGGCTCCAACCGGGTCACCGCGGGTACCTGATGCTTTTTCGCCGGGATCGTGTAGAGCGACACAAAGGCGAGCCCCGCCCGTAGCTGCGCGCCCAATTTGCGCAGCCCGCGCGCCTCGGCCATGTCGGCATTCGCTTTCTGCAGCCGCTCCAGGTTCCGCTGCCAGCGCGGGTGATCAATGTCGAGCGTAATCGGAAAGATCTGCTCGCTCAGCTTGGAGGTCTTGGTGAACACCTCATGCGCGTACCAGTCCGGGTCAACGCCAAGCGCCTGATGGAACGCGGGACGCTGGTGGTCGCGGACGTACATCGTTGCATAGACCGCCGTCAGGAAAAACTTGATCCACCAGACGTTGATCCCGCTGGTCAGCTTCGGATCGGTCTTCATCAAGAGGGCAAAGGCTTCGCCGTGGCTGAACTCGTCATTGCACCACTCTTCGAACCACTTGAAGATCGGGTGGAACCGGTGCTGCGGGTTCGCCTCAAGATGGCGGAAGATCGTGATGTAGCGGGCGTATCCGATCTTTTCCGACAGGTAGGTGGCGTAGTAGATGAACTTGGGCCGGAAGTACGTGTACTTCTTCTTCTGCGTCAGAAAGCCGAGGTTAACCCGCAAACCCGCCTCGCGCAGCGCGTCGTTGATGAAACCTGCGTGCCGCGCCTCGTCCCTTGCCATAAGCTGGAACAGCTGCGTGATGTCCTTGTTCGCGCCGCGCCGCTTCATTTCCTTGTACAGAACGCAACCTGAGAACTCGGCGGTGCAGGAGCTGATCAAGAAGTCGATGAACTCCTTCTTGAGCTGAGGCTCCATCCCGTCCCAATCGACGGCGTCCCAGTCTTCGTTCTTCTTGAAGTGACCCTTGTTCGGGTCAGCTTCCATTTGGCCGATCAGTTCGTCCCATTCGGCGCGAATCCCATCGACGTTGATCGCGTCAAGCTCATCAAAGTCGGTCGTATAAAACCGCGGGGTGAGCAGAGTGTTCTGCATTGCCGTTTCGGTCGCGAATTCCGAGGTGAACTGTTCATCCTGCGCCTGCGCAATGGCGAGGCCCTCTTCGACGCTGGTCGCATCTGCGGTGTGTTTTGTGTGGGCATTCATAGCGTCACCTCCTCGGAGAATGAGAACTCGCACAGCTCCATCACTTCCAGATCGCCGGTCAGGCGTGTCCACAGCCGTTCAAGGCCAGATGCGCGGGTGATGATCGCCTCGCGGTCCTCGCTCACAATCTCGCCAAACGGAGCCATGATCTCGGGGCCCTGCACCTGCACCTCGTCACCGGGATAGACCACGGCGCCGTTGTTGAACCGCACATGTGCGTGCAGGCTTTCGAATTTGTGGCTGATCTCGACGGTGCACGGGGCCCGTTCGATCTCTCGCGTAAGCAGTCCCATAGGTGGCTTCCTTTCTACTGCTGGGGTGGGGTCAGGAGCCTGGCGAAGGTCCTGATATTGTCGGCGCCAAAGCCCATCAGCTCGGCAGACCAGCCGGTGGCCGGATCGCTGAGCGACAAACGGTTGCCTTGGCGCAGTTGAAGAAGGACGGGCGCGGTCAGATCCGCTCCGATCTTGGTCCGCTCGCGCTCCAGCACGCGCTGGACACCAGCGACGAACCCACCTTTGTCGGCGGCAAAATCAGCAAGCAGAGCGCCGTGCTCATCAAGCACGCGGGCGGAGCCATCCATCTTGCCCGACAGAAAGATGACCCGTTCGGCGATGACCGGCGTGTCAGCGGGTGTTGAGGTCACGGGCCTGTCCGTCAGGCGCGCGATAGTTACAAGGGCCAGCACCGCCAGCACGAGAGCAAACATCAGACGCACCATCACACGGGGGACAAGTTCGTCGTCCGGGTGGCGCATGCGGGGGCTGTCAGTCTTGGTTGGGCTTTGCATGCTCTTACTCCGCTGCGACCGCTTCGGGCACACGTGCCACCTGAGGCATCGACACCCGTGCTTCGGCCGCGTCCGATACGATGGCCGCAACCCTCGCCGCGTCCGGAATGCAGCGTAAGGCGGGCTGCGTTGGGTTGAACCGCCAAGGGCGTGCGTGCGGCCAGATCGCAAAAATACTCAGCCGGGTCTTGCCCATCGTCTCAAACGCAATGGTTCCAGTCCCGCGTTTGCGCAGATCCAGCACGGCGTTCGATACCTGGCTGTAGGGAAGATTTAGCGTCAGGTTCAGCGCCGCACCGACACGCATGACGACCCGCGCAGTCGTGACGGTGTAAATTGTCGCGCGCGCCTGCGCCCAAGCCATGACCAACAGCAGAAGGCACGCTACCGCGCCCACCATCACCATTGGCAAGGCCGCTGCGAACGCTTGGGGCAGTGGCATCAAGTCAACAACTGAAACGAACCGCCACACCGTGAGCAAGGCAAAGTAACCCGCAACCCAACCGAGATTCATCGCATCGAGGGCCAGCGCCCATGTCTGCGGCCGACCACGCCACAGGATCTCTTCACCTTTGGGAAGGACCTCTGGCAGACCGGGGATCGGTTCGACGTCAAAATCATCATGAGGCATAGCGCACGTCCTCTTTGGTTGGGTTGCGGGGCACGTTCAGAGCACTGGGTCCTGACGCGAGCTGTCCGCGTACATGTGACCACCGGCGTAGTAGGCGCCGATCTTGTCTTCCTCGAGCAGGGTCACCTGCCGCGGGCTGGCAATGGCCGGCACGGTTGCGAAATGCTTGCCGTAGATCGAGTTGATCTTGACCTGGTTAGACTTGATGCGGGCCATGGTCATCGGCACGAGGCGAGATCCGCTTCCCCATTTTGGGTCGAGTTCAAATTCGAGGTAACGAACAAGTTGTTCCGGCTCATCGATCCACATGTCGGTGATCTTGCCGACAACCTCGCCGTCGCCGGACATTACCGGAAGGCCGCGCGGATCACGCCCTGACGCATGGCGAAACGCTTCGTTGGCGCTCATGGGCACAATCTTGGGATGGCCGTGGCCGTCAAGCTCGGGCACATCCCGGCGCGGCGCCCATGACGCGGGGCCAACACCGTCCAACATCGGATCGCCCGTCGGCTCAAACGGGTTGCCCTCGCTGCTAGACGTCCGCTTGAGCGGCAGGTTCTGGCGTTCGGGGTTCTGGCCCGACGGCACCGTCACCTCGCCTCTACCGTGGGGCAGTTTGAACGTCTTGTCGCTCGGCACAGGGAACGGGCCTTGGTTTCCGGCCTCGTTGCCGTCGTCATCCTCAAGCGGATAACCTTCGCGCATGTTCTCGCGCTGGATATAGATGATCAGCAGGGCGAAAAAGCCGTAGAAAAGCCAGAGCGTCAGGCTCGCCAAATCGAATTCGCCAAAAAATGTCCCGGTCATGTATTCAGTCCTCTCATGGGCAGGGTCATGTCGGAAAATCGGCGAGCCCAAGGGCTTGTGGCCGACGTTCCGGTTCAGGGATGGGGCCGCTATGGCGCACGAGCGGTCCCAGGATGACGAGAGTGGCAAACAAGAGGCCAATCTCGAGGTGGTAAACAAAAGAGTATCCAGTCGCAGGCGTGTTCAGCACGTCGCCCCACTGGCCCGTTGCGGCGATCGCCCCGACCCAGTCGCGCAAAGCGCCACCCATGGCGATGGATGCACCTGCCGCCGTCGCCTGCGCTGCGCCCCAAGCCCCAAGCGCGAGGCCGCGGCCCGCGGCGCCTTCGGACATGGTCATGGCTGCCATCAGTGTCGACACAGCGAAAAGCCCGCCGCCAAAGCCGATCAGCGCCGCACCCGCGTAGAACAAGCCCCTCGCCTGCATTGGGTCGGAGAAGATCACCAGCGAAAAGGCCCAGATACCTGCAAGGATACCGCCGCCAGCGAGGCGATAGGCGTTCGAGCCACGGGCCAGTCGCGCACCGGCCCACGCAAAACCCGTAAGCGCTCCGGCAGCCCACAGCGCGGTCAGCAACGTTGTCGCAGAAACACTGAGGCCAAGGACTTCACCGCCGTAGGGCTCTAGCAGAACATCCTGCATGTTGAACGCCATCGTGCCGACAAACACGCAGGCGAGAAGCCGCCCCGCCTTGCCGCCGGACATGTAGTCAGCCCAAGCGTCCCGAAAGAGTGGACGTGGCGCGGCACGCTCGTCCCGGCTCATCGGACGGACCTGTTCCTGTTTCCACAGGGCGATTAGGTTCAGCAAAACCCCGGCGACCGCCGCGCCCTGCACGACACGGATGAGGCGCAGGTCAGAATAATCCGACAGCAGCCCGCCAATGATCAGCGCACTGACGCCCATGCCGACAAGGAACATCACATAAAGCAGCGCTACGACCCGCGGCCGCGTTTCCTCGGTCGCGCGGTCAGAGGCCAGCGCAAGCCCCGCTGTCTGTGTCATGTGCAGCCCAAGGCCGGTCATCAAAAAGGCCAGCGCCGCAAGCACTTCGCCCGCAAAAGGCACCGTGTGGTACACGTCGCCGCCCAGAACAAGCAAAGCAAACGGCATCACCGCCAGCCCGCCAAACTGCCAGAGCGAGCCGAACCAGATATACGGCACCCGCTTCCAGCCAATGGAAGAGCGATAGTTGTCTGACTTGAACCCGAGGAGCGCACGGAACGGCGCGATAAGCACCGGCAAGGCGATCATCAGCGCGACCAGCATCGCGGGCAACGACAGCTCGACAATCATCACCCGGTTCAGCGTGCCCAGCAGCATCACCGACGCCATGCCAACCGACACCTGGAACAGCGACAGGCGCATCAATTGGCCCATCGGCAAGCTGTCAGACGCCGCATCGGCAAAGGGCAGGTAGCGCAGGGGCAGCCGAGCGATGCTCATCCGCGCACCTCCATCGCCTGAGAGATGTAAAAGCCCGACGTCACCCGATCGACCGGGCGCAACATCGCGCGCACCCCGGCGTTTTTCACGGCCTTGGCGAGGGGCTCAAACGCGTGTGGCACCATCACCGGCGAACGATCCGACCGGGGAAAGAGCTTGCCCGCATACCACATCGCCATCAGCGGCGCAGTGCGCGGCGCCACGGTAAAGACCGTCGCGCCTGAGGTCCGGTCCGTAAGTGTTTTGAGCGCCTTGGCGATATCCTCTGCCGTGTAGTAAATCAGGCTGTCCATCGCGAGCACGTAGTCAAACGCGCCCAGCGCCGGGTCCAGCATATCGCCGGCGGTGAATGTCACCTGATGGCGCAGATCATGGGGAAGCCGCAGTTCGGCAATGTTCACGAGGCTGGGCGAGATATCGACTGCCACCACCCGCGCCCCCCGCGCGGCCAGCTCGCAGGTCATCTGGCCCGCGCCGCACCCTGCATCCAGCACACGTGCACCCGTCAGATCACCCGGCAGGCGCGACAGCATCACATCGCGCATCCGGTCCCGCCCCGCGCGCACGGTTTGCCGCACACGGCTCACGGGCGCGTCCGAGGTCAGACGCTCCCATGTCTTGGTCGCCGTCTTGTCGAAATACGTCTCGACACGGGCCAGTGTGCGGTCATCCAGCATCAATCAAAGCCCAGAAGTTCAAAGATATGTCGGTCTTCCAAAGGCGCAGGCGCCAGCGGCTCCGTCCCGTTCCACAGCGTTTCGGCCAGCCGGATATACTCCTTGCGGACCTGCACGATCTCTTCATCGTCAGGCATCTCGAAGAGCGTCTTTTTCTTCAACCGCGACCGGCGGATGGCATCCAGATCGGGCATATGCGCGATCCGGTTAAAGCCGACGGTCTTGCAGTAGCGGTCGACCTCATCTGTCTCGCGGCTTCGGTTGGCAACGCAGCCCGCCAGACGGACCTTGTAGTTATTCGACTTGGCCTGCACCGCGGCGATGATGCGGTTCATCGCGTAAATGCTGTCAAAATCGTTGGCCGTCACGATCAGCGCCCGATCCGCATGCTGCAGGGGCGCGGCAAAGCCGCCGCAGACCACATCGCCCAGAACGTCAAAGATCACGACATCGGTATCGTCCAGCAGGTGGTGCTGCTTCAGGAGCTTGACCGTCTGGCCCACAACATAACCGCCACAGCCCGTCCCCGCAGGCGGGCCGCCCGCCTCCACGCACTTCACGCCGTTGAACCCGTCAAAGACAAAGTCCTCGGGCCGCAGTTCTTCGGGGTGGAAATCGACCTCCTTCAGGATGTCGATCACCGTCGGCACGAGGCTCCCGGTCAGGGTGAAGGTGCTGTCATGCTTGGGGTCGCAGCCAATCTGCAGCACCCGCTTGCCCAGCATCGAAAACGCCGCCGACAGGTTCGACGAGGTGGTCGACTTGCCGATCCCGCCCTTGCCATAAACCGAAAAGACCTTCGCCCCCTCGATCTTCATCGAGCTGTCCTGGTGCACCTGCACCGATCCCTCACCATCCTGGCCGCGCATGGCGCGCAGGGCGGGGGGCTGTCTATCGAGTGGGCTCATGATGCCCTCCTTTCCACGGGGCATTGCCCCGGCGTTGCGCACAGTTCGTCAGTTCGGATCGCTCGGGTCATTGCGCCGCAATCCCTTCCATCCGGTCCTCAAGCTGGTCGGCGGCGTCTTGCAGCGCCTCCAGCGTTTCTGCATCGGGCTGCCAATAGTCGCGGTCAGACGCCTCCAGCAGGCGGCCCGCCATCCGGCTGGCGGCTGTCGGGTTCATCGCCGCGATCCGCTCGCGCATCTCGTCATCCAGAACGAAGGTCTCGGAAATGCGCTGGTACACCCACGGATCGACCTGCCCCGTCGTCGCGGACCAACCCAAAGTGTTGGTCACGGTGGCCTCGATCTGGCGCACGCCTTCGGCGCCATGCTTCAACAGGCCTTCGAAATATTTCGGGTTGATCGCCCGGCTGCGCGTCTCCAGCGCGACCTGATCCTTCAGCGTGCGGACCTTGGCCGAGCCGCGCGTCTGATCGCCGATATAGACCGCAGCGTCGGAACCGCGCGCGCGTTTGACAGCGCGCGCGATCCCACCAAGCGTGTCGAAGTAGTGATCGACAGTCGTCACGCCCAGTTCGACGCTCTCCAGGTTCTGGTATGCCAGTTCGACATCGGCCAGCGCCTTTTGAAGCAGTTTCGGATTGGCGGCGGCCTTGCCATCGACGCCGTAAGCAAAGGATTTACGCGCCTCATACGCGTCCGCCAACTCGTCCTCGTCGCCGAATGCACTGGAATCGACCAGCTGGTTCACATTGGACCCATACGCACCTTCGGCATTGGAAAAGACACGCAGCGCCGCATCTGCAAGGGACACGCCCATCTGCTCGGCATACGCCAGAGCGTGGGCGCGCACATAGTTCTGCTCCAGCGGCTCATCTGCTTCCGCGCATTTCAGCGCGGCCTCAGCCAGCATCCGGGTCTGCAAGGGCAGCAGATCGCGGAAAATGCCCGACAGGGTCATGATCACGTCGATGCGCGGACGGCCCAGTTCCTCCAGCGGGATCAGGTCCGCGCCGCTGAGCCGCCCAAAGGAATCGAACCGCGGCTCTGCGCCCATCAGCGCAAGCGCCTGAGCAATCGGGCCGCCATCCGACTTGATGTTGTCGCTGCCCCACAGAACCAGCGCGACCGAGCGCGGCAGGCTGTCGTGTGTTTCCAGAAGTAGCTGCGCCTGTTTTGCCCCATCCCGGCAGGCATATTCGGTGGGCATGCGGAAGGGATCAAACGCGTGGATATTGCGCCCCGTCGGCAGGATTTCCGACGAACGGATCAAGTCGCCGCCCGGCACCGGCGGGGTAAAATGCCCGCCCAGCGCGGCCGTCAAAGCGGCCAATTCGGTTTCCTGTCCCAACAGTTGCGCCACACGCGCACGAGCGTCTTCGTCCGGGTGATCCATCAGCTCAAGATACTCGGCCCGCGCCTGATTGCTCAGCGGCGCTCCGACCACATGCAGCCCATCGGGGATCAGCGCATCTTCGGTCTCCAGCAGGCGCAGCCAAAGCGTATCCGGTGCTGCGCCGCCCATATCCACCGCATCGGCCTGTTCGGCAATCAACGCTTCAAGCTCGGCCCGATCATCCGCATCGGGGGAGAGCCCACGCCACCGCGTGAGAGAATCCTTCAGCTCGGATAGCCCCTTGTAGAGACCACTTTTGGCCAAAGGCGGCGTCAGGTGCGTGATGGTCACCGCATTCGACCGCCGCTTGGCCAGCGTCGCCTCTGACGGGTTGTTGGCCGCATAAAGGTAGACGTTTGGCATGTCACCGATCAGCCGGTCGGGCCAGTCCGCGCCCGACGGGCCGGCCTGCTTGCCCGGCATGAACTCCAGTGCGCCGTGCATGCCAAAGTGCAAGAGCACATCCGCTTGCCACGTCTGCTTGAGCCAGAGGTAGAACGCGCTGAACGCATGGGTCGGGGCAAAGCCGCCCTCGAACAGTAGGCGCATCGGGTCGCCTTCGTAGCCAAAGCCCGGCTGCAGCCCGACAAAGACATTCCCGAACTCCGCGCCCAGGACAAAGACGCCGCGCCCGTCCGCCTGAACACGTCCCGGGGCTGGACCCCATTGCGCCTCGATCTCGCTCAGCCACGGCGTGCCCTGCACGATCTGGTCGGCGGCCACATGCGCGTGCACATTGGCCTCTTGACCAAAACGTGCGGCATTACCCTGCAGGACGGCCTCGCGCAGATCTTCGACTGTGGCCGGAGGTGTCAGATCATAGCCCTGATCGGCCAGCCGGTGCAGAGTGTTGTAAAGGCTTTCGAACACGCTGAGGTATGCCGCCGTACCAGCCGCACCCGCGTTGGGCGGAAAGCCAAACAGGACGATGCCAACGCGCCGGTTTTTCACTTTCGAGCGGCGCAACAAAGCCTGCTTTTCGACTCGCGCGGCGAGAGCCTCGATCCGCTCCAGACAGGGTGCCATTGCTTTTGACCCAGCTTCGGCGACGCAGGCATGCTGGCATCCGCGGCACCCGTCAACTCCGTGGCGCCCGGCAAAGACGGTTGGCGTTGTCGCGCCGTCTAGTTCCGGCAGCGCGATCAGCATCGTTGTCTCGATCGGGCCCAGACCTTGCTTGGACGCGGCCCATTGGCCAAGCGTCTGAAACTCAAGCGGATGGGCGGCAACATATGGCACATCCAGCGCCTGCAGAACGTCAATCGCCGCGGCGTTATCGTTGTAAGCAGGGCCGCCCACTAGGCTAAACCCGGTCAGGCTCACCAACGCATCAATCTGGCCGGCGAAATAGGATGCAATGGCCGGGCGGCCGTCGAGGCCCCCTGCAAAGGCGGGTACAACATTCATGCCGCGCGCCTCGAACGCACGGATCACGCCGTCGTAATGGGCCGTGTCACCGGCAAGCACATAGGACCGCATCATCAGAATGCCGATGGTCGGCCCCGCACCCTTGCGCGGCAAGTCTGCCATATCGGTCGAAATACGCTCCGGCAGGTCAGGGTGGTACAGCCCCACGTCGGGATATTCGATCGGGGCGGCGGCCTCGATCTGCGGATCCCAGCCGGTGCCACGCGCATAGCGGGCCATCAGGAACCGCAGCATCGCCTCGATATTATCGTCGGACCCGCCCAGCCAGTACTGCATGACGAGGAACCAGGCACGCAGGTCCTGCGCCTTGCCCGGCACAAATTTCAGGATCTTGGGCAAGCGGCGCAGCATCGCCATCTTCTTCGCGCCATCGGACGAGGACGGTTTGGACGAGCCGCGCAGACGCTTGATCAGCTTCATCGCGCCGGATGGCGGAGCCTGCATGTCGAGCGTGCCCATGCGCGTCATCTTGACGATGTCGGCATCCGCCACGACGCCTATCATGGCATCGCACTGATCGCGGCGGGCCTTGAGCGCGGGCATGATGCGCGCGACGTGCTCTTCCAAGAATAGCAGGTTGGCAACGATAATATCAGCCTCGCGCACGGCCTTATCCGCGGCCTCGAACGCACCCGGCGTTTCGCCCCATTCTGCAGCGGCAAAAATCTGCAGGTCGAGCCCGGGATAATCGCTACCAAACCGTTCTGCCGCGCGCGCGACGGGGCCCGCCGCGTGGCTGTCCAGCGTCACAATCACGACCCGATAGGTCGGCGCAGGTGTTATGCCAAGATCACCGCGCAAAGTGGGCCTTTGCCTCGTAGAGTGTATCGACGGAAATCTCCGCGACGCCACGTTCGGCGGCGAAATTCTCTGTATTTCTGCGGGCCTTGCCGCGCACGAAAAACGGGATCTTCTTGAGCTCTTTTTCAGCGTCAGCGAGCCAGATGACTTCACCCGATTGCTGAAGTTCTGGGGCGTCATCGGCCTGTATCCGCGTTTTCGCTTGGCCGCCGTGATGCGACGCCCCTGCATCGTCGTGGAATTCGAAGTCTTCGCGGAACATGTGCAGAAGATGTTCTTCCAGCCCCATGACCAGCGGGTGGACCCACGTGTCAAACAGAACGTTCGCGCCTTCGATCCCCATCTGCGGCGAGTAGCGAGCGGGGAAGTCTTGAACGTGAACCGGCGCAGATATCACAGCGCAGGGAATGCCCAGGCGCTTGCCGATATGGCGTTCCATCTGGGTGCCGAGGATCATCTCTGGCTGCAGGCCTTCGATCACGCGTTCGACCTCGAGGTAGTCGTCGGTGATCAGGGCAGTGAGACCCATCTCCTTGGCCGCAGCCCGAACCGGGCGAGCCATTTCGCGGTTGTAGCAACCGAGGCCAACAACCTCGAATCCCATCTCATCGCGGGCCACACGCGCCGCTGCAATCGCATGCGTCCCATCGCCAAAGATAAACACACGCTTGCCAGTCAGGTACGTGCTGTCGACCGACTTGGAATACCACGGCAAACGCAGCCGCGAGGTGTCAAGGAAAGGGTCAAGCCCCGTGATTGAAGCGACCTCGTTCACGAAGTCTTTGGTCGCACCAACACCAATTGGCACGGTTTTGGTGTAGGGCTGACCCAGCTCACGCTCCATCCAGCGCGCCGCCGTCTCCGCGGTTTCGGGATACATCAGCACGTTGAAATGCGCCTGACCCATGCGCGCGATGTCCGATGGGCTGGACGTCATCGGGGCAACAACATTTACCGAAACGCCCATGTCCGACAACAGGGCGGAGACTTCCTGAATGTCGTCGCGGTGGCGAAAACCAAGCGCGGTGGGGCCAATCAGGTTAGCTGTGATCCGCTGGGTCCGCTCCATAGGTTTTGCGAGGGTGCGCACGATCTG
Source organism: Pseudomonadota bacterium (assembly GCA_038530575.1). Taxonomy (GTDB): domain Bacteria; phylum Pseudomonadota; class Alphaproteobacteria; order Rhodobacterales; family Rhodobacteraceae; genus JBCBCP01. The sequence continues at coordinate 542 of JBCBCP010000070.1, read as the reverse complement.
GAAAAACGTCTCGTCTGCCCCGTAGTTTTCCTTGCGCTGATAGGATGGCAGCTCCAGCGGGATGGTCGGAACGGGCAGACCCATAAGTTCGGACATACCGCCCGGATCGTCCTGGATCAGCTCGGCTGTGCAGGACGCGCCAACAATCAAGGCTTCGGGCTGGAAGCGATCATACGCGTCTTGAAGCGCCTCCTTGAACAGAGCGGCTGTATCGCTGCCAAGATCACGCGCCTGGAAAGTGGTGTACGTGACCGGCGGGCGATGATTGCGCCGTTCGATCATCGTGAACAGCAGGTCAGCATAAGTGTCGCCCTGTGGCGCGTGCAGTACGTAATGCAACCCAGTCATGCCTGTGGCAACGCGCATCGCGCCCACGTGGGGCGGGCCTTCATATGTCCACACCGTCAGCTTCATTCGGCGGCCTCCAGTTTGAGAAGGTCCGCACGGCGGATGGGGCGACTGAAGAGGCCGGCAAGGTCGCCCGCCTGTTCGTAGAAGTGGACGGGCGTAAAGACGAGCTCGATCGCCCACTTGGTGGCCAG
>JBCBCP010000069.1:0-14929 GCA_038530575.1 Pseudomonadota bacterium | reverse complement strand
GCCTCACGCTGTCTGCCGACTGGGTAATCCTGTCGGCCTGTAACACTGCCGCCGGAAATGGTGACGGGGCGGAGGGGCTGTCGGGCCTTGCGCGGGCGTTCTTTGCCGCAGGCGCCCAGACGCTGCTGGTCAGTCACTGGCCCGTACGCGACGATGCAGCCGCACGCCTGACCGCTCACGCCTTTGCCGAAATCAAGGCCGACCCCACCCTCGGCAAAGCCGAGGCCATGCGCCGATCGATGATAGCCCTTGCCCAAGATGGCACCGACCCGACCCTCGCCCACCCCACCGCTTGGGCGCCGTTCTTTGTGGTAGGTGGATGATGCGTTTTCTGATCAGCTGCATCGCGGCACTCTTTCTGTCACTGCCAGCCCGTGCGCAGGCACCGGACCCTGACATTGCGCTTGCCGAAATCTCGCACCTTCTTGACGCGTCAAACCGCGCGCTCGACGTCGATGTCTACATCACCCGCGTGCTGGCCGAGGCGCGGGCGGAAGGCCCGCTGGACCCAGCCTGGATTACGGTGATGAACACCGGCGCCGTGCTGATCATCGGCGGCCTGTGCAGGTACGAACGCGGCTTTGCTCTGCTCGACGCGGCAGCGGAATTGGGTGATGTCCACGGCGCCGCGTTTGATCGGGATCACACCCGTGCATGGCGCGCATTCTACGAGGCAAGGTTTGGCCTGAAAGAGCGGGCGCAAGCACGCTTGGCCAAGTTGTCACGCCCGCTGGAAGATGTGCTGGATGCGCTCCATCGGGCAGAGTTGAATGCCTTTCTCGCCGCGACGGCCCCACCGGAAAAAAGCGTCGGGTTCAAGGATTGTGTGCGCCTGATGGGGGAGGCAAGCGGCCTGATGAAGGCCGGCGACATGGAGCAAGCGCGCAGTATCGTCGCGGGCATGTATCTGCCGGAAGAGCTTTTGGTCTCGCCCGAGGTGCGCGCTACGAACGCGGCTATCGGGTCGATGGCGGCCACTGCCATGCGCGTGGCGCGCGATCCAGGCTATGACCGGATGATCGCCGAGGTGATTGCCGATCTGTCCGTGCCCGGCGTCACGCCTGCCCAGCTTCGGCCCGCGCTGCTCGGAGACCAAACCCGCTCGATCATCGTTGATGTTCTGTCGACAGCGGGAGATGTGCAAAACACCACCCCCGCCGCCGAAACGGCCCGCCGCTGGCTGGAAGAGATCGCGGCCCAATTTGGCCGTGGCACCTATGCACAGATCACGACTGCGATCGATCAGGCTTTGGTGGCCGCAAACTGGCCCGAAGCGGCGCGATTGGCGCGGCAGATGGCCGAACACCCGGACGCTGGCGAAGCCTACGCCCGGCTGCACGCGGTTCAGGCGCTGGTCTTTGACAATTTTGCGGCTGTCGCGCGGGGCGAGGCGATTGACCATGATGTGCTGGCCAACGGATTTGCCGCGACCATGGCCGATGATGACCTGCCGCTTCCAAACAAGCTCGACACGGCCAACCTCATCAGCCGGGCCTTCGACATGGGCAAGATCCCTTATCTCGCTTGGGTTGGCGGCGAACAGGCGTACTACATCCTTCAAGTCGCCATGGGGCAGGCCAACCAATCCGCCGATGGCATCATCAGCTTTGCCAAAGGTTTCCGCCGCACTGCAGACATCGCGATCCGCAATGGATTCGACGTCGCTGCCCAACCCCCGAACGGAGAGACGCCGCCCTCGGGTCTGTGCCAACAGATCGTCGGGATCGAAATCTGCACCATCGTCGTGCAGCGTCAATAACGCGAAACCACCGTGCCCACGATGGGGCCCATACGCCGGCCAAGGTCAGACCGGCCAAGTTCTGGTGCATGCAGGCGCGAGACGTTTCCGTCGAAGTAAAGCGCATTGGGTGTTTTCAAAACATCCCGGAAGAACGTCCCGAAGTCGTGGAAGTTCACGGAGGAATTGGAGATCGCGAAGACCACCCGCTGCCCATCGCTGCTGGTCCCGACACCGTTGCGTACATACCGCGATGTGCCGTCCGGTAGGAACCGCGGGTGCAGCGCACCGTCGATGACCAGCATTGGCCCCGATTGGGTCGCGTGGGTACACGTTGGCGCGCGGCGCAGGAACGCTTCGGTTTCGATCACGTCGGCACGGCCCGCGCCGATGCAAAAGACGCCGTTGGGCACCAGTCCAAAATTGCCGGGCGATGCGCCGCGGATCACGCCGCGCTGCTCTGCGCCGTTTTCGACATAGTGTCCGACTGGCGCGCGGTCCGCATGGTACATGCCAGCATTCATTGCGAAATCCAGCCGCAGGCCTTCGGGCTCAAGCACCTCGTCCACCACGCGAAAGTCTCCCATCGGCGTGCCGTCTGGCCCGTCAAGAAACAGGCGCAGCGTTTCGCGGCCTGCGTCCACCGTGCAAACGGTGTAGCGTACACCCTTGTACCGTGTGTCCTCGCAGCTAGCCGCACTTGCCGCGCACGCCCACATCAGTGTCAGAACCGCCACGGCGATGCGGATCACTCGGGGTCTCCGGCCGCCACGTCCCGCTGGACGACGTCATCGCTCAGCATCCGGCGGGTTTCGTCCATGCGGTCAAATGTTTCATCGAGCTGAAACCGCAGGTCGGGTGAGAATTTCAGCGCAAGTTTCTTGCCGACCATGCGCCGCAATTCCGATTTGTTGCGCGCCAGCAGGCCGATCACCTCGTCCTGACCCTGTCCGCCGAGGGGTAGAACATACGCCGTCGCGATCTTGAGGTCGGGCGATGTGCGTACTTCGCCCACTGTGATCGACATCCGGTTCAACTCGGGATCGTGAACATCTCCGCGCGCCAGCACTTCCGCCAGCGTGCGCCGGATTAATTCGCCAACCCTGAGCTGCCGCTGTGAGGGGCCGGGTCCGTCGTGAAATTTGTTACGTGCCATGCCCATCACCTAACTCTGGCCTCGGGCTTTGCCAAGCCGCCCGTGCCGGGCTATGGCTCTGCGGCACAAACGGGAGAGCGGAAAATGGCCGAGATACCGGGCATCGTGGTGATGGGCGCGTCGGGGCGCATGGGGCGGATGTTGACGGAGGTGATCACCGCCTCGGACAAGGCGCGTCTGGTGGGCGCGGTCGAACGGGAGGGCCACGATTGGGTTGGCGCCGATCTGGGCACGGCCATGGGCGGCCAGCCGCTGGGCGTGCAGGTGACCGATGATGCGCTGGAGGCGATTGCCAAGGCGCAGGCCGTGATCGATTTCACTGCGCCAGAGGCCACGCTGGCCACGTCCCGTATCTGTGCGCAGGCGCGTGCGGCCCATATCATCGGCACGACCGGCATGACGGATGACCAGATTGCGATGCTTGAACCCGCCTCCCGTCATTGTCCCATCGTGCGGGCCGGGAACATGAGCCTTGGCGTCAACCTTCTGGTGGGCTTGACCCGGCAGGTTGCAGCGGCCCTGGGCGAAGAGTTCGACATCGAGGTGATCGAGGCGCACCACCACCACAAGGTCGACGCGCCGTCGGGCACCGCGCTGATGCTGGGCGAGGCCGCGGCGGAGGGGCGCGGCGTGGCGCTGGCGGACGTGCGCGATTCGGGCCGCGACGGGATCACGGGCGCCCGAACGCGCGGCGACATCGGATTTACCGCCATTCGGGGCGGCGACATCGTCGGAGAGCATGACGTGCTGTTTGCCGGCCCGGGCGAGCGCATCACCTTGCGCCACGTCGCCTCGGACCGCGCCCTGTTTGCCCGTGGCGCCCTGACCGCCGCGCTCTGGGCGCAAGGCCAAAGCCCGGGGCAATACGACATGATGAACGTGTTGGGCCTGGGCGGTTAACCGTCTTGCAAGAAATCTGAACACCAAAACTGAACTAATTAACTTCTTCACGCGTATCACTTCTGAACATGCTTTGTATCAGTCCGAGGAACCACATGCGTTTGTTTACTGCCGCGGCCTTGATGGGTCTCACTACCGCGCTTCCGGCGGTTGCCGACACGGTGACCAGCCAGGCACAGTTCATGTCGATCGTGCAGGGCAAAACCCTGTCCCGCGCGCCGTCAATTCGGCTGCAGGTCAAGCCGAACGGGACCGTCGAAGGCAAAGCGATCAGCTGGCCGGTGACCGGCGAGTGGACTTGGCGCGATGGTTATTTTTGCCGTGACCTCGACTGGGGCGACATGGACATCGGCTACAACTGCCAAAAAGTCACCATGGACAGTGGCAACCGCATCCGCTTCACGTCGGATAAAGGCAATGGCGACAGTGCGGCATTCCGGTTGAACTAGCACGCCGGTTTATGGTTCTGACCGCGCGCGCCAAAAGGGTCTTGATCGGGGACTTAGGCAGTTCCCTTTCACAAGTCAGAAATCAACAGCGATGCCTTTCTTTTCCCAATCCCCGAAGCGGACAGGCTCCGGCCCGTCACGCCCGCCTAACTCTGTAGGCATCTCCTTTGACTGAGCCTTCTTCCGACGCTCTTCAGCTTCCGCGAGGGCCCTCTGCGCGGCGGGGGGCAGTTCGTTTGTCTTGTCCGTCATGGGTTTTCCCTTTGCTTGGGCATTGATATACGCGCGCACCGCCACCCGCCAAGGGGGCCGCGACAAGAGGGCGACACATGGCATCCAGCGCAGGCATCCCCGCGCGGCAAAGCGCAATCTGGCTTCTGGGTCAGATCATGGGCGAAGGGCGGCTGATGGCTGAATTGATCGGCGGCGGCGGGCTGGACCGGCTGGCGCCACCCGACCGTGCTCGCGCGCAGCGTCTGGCCGAGGATACACTGCGCGGGCTGGAGCGTGCAGATCGTCTGCTGCAACGGCACCTGCAAAAACAGCCCCCCCTTCAGGTGCGCAACGCCCTGCGCCTAGGCACGGTTGAGCTTTGCGCAGGCGGGGCCGCGCATGGTGTTGTCAACGATCTGGTCCAGATCATTGGCAAAGACCGTCGCTATGGCCGAATGAAAGGGCTGGTAAACGCCGTGCTGCGCAAGATAGCTGCCGAGGGTCCTTCGACATGGGATAGCCTGCGCATACCGCGCATGCCGGTCTGGCTGCGCAACCCTTTGAAAGATGCATGGGGTGCGGATGCGATCATGGCCATCGAAGCCGCGCATTTCGCTGGTGCGCCCCTCGACATCAGCGCAAAGCCAAATGCCGACCTGTCCGCGCTGGGCGGGACGGCATTGCCGACAGGCTCTCTGCGGCTTGCGGAGGCGGGGCAGGTTTCGGCTTTGCCCGGCTTTGAAGCAGGCGCGTGGTGGGTGCAGGATGCCGCCGCCGCGCTGCCGGCGCAGGTTTTGGCGGCTAGCCCCGGCGAACGGGTGCTCGACCTGTGCGCGGCACCCGGCGGGAAGACGTTGCAACTTGCGGCGATGCGGGCGGATGTCACGGCCATCGATATCTCCGAGGCGCGTCTGGGCCGCGTGCATGCCAACCTTGAACGAACCGGGCTGCGCGCGGAGGTAATTGCGCAAGACGCGCTGACACTGACAGGCCAATGGGATGCGATCTTGCTCGATGCGCCCTGTTCGGCCACCGGAACGATCCGCCGTCATCCGGATTTGCCCTTTGCTAAGGATGGGTCGGAGTTTGGTGCGCTGATCGATTTGCAGGCCCGCCTGATCGACCACGCATGGGGCCTCGTAAAGCCCGGCGGCCGCATGGTGTTCTGCACCTGCTCGCTTTTGCCGGACGAAGGTGAGGTGCAGGTGGCCGAAGCGCTCGCGCGGCACGCGGACATGAGCATTGATGCGTCAGCCTGTGACCTGCCCGGCATTGATCCAGCCTGGCGCTCTGACGAGGGCGGGCTGCGTGTGCGGCCTGACTATTGGCCGGAACATGGCGGGATGGACGGCTTTTACATCGCCGCCTTGCGCAAACCCGCCTGAGACGCACCGCGGCGCGTGACTTGGCCTCTTGCGCGAGGTATGGTGCGCGTGAAGCGCCGTTAGAGCGCATGAGGCACGACAGACATGATCCAAGCATCCGGATTTTCGGCGCGCCGTGCGCGTTTTCTGAACCGCTGGCATGCCCGCCGCGCGACGCGTGGGCGGATGGCGACTGCGTTTGTCTCGTCGCCTGAGCCGCGGACGATTGGCAGTTTTGCCAAAGGCCGGCAGCTCGTCGCGGGCAACTACCTGTTTGCTGGGCATCTGATCGAGGCAAAGGGCACGCCCGTCTGGGATATCCGCCCCCCGGACGCCGCCTGGTCGGAGACCGTGCACGGTTTTGCCTGGCTCGATGATCTGGCTGCTGTGGGTGATCTGAGCACGCGCGGTTTGGCGCAAGACTGGCTGTGGGGGTGGATCGACCGCTACGGGCGTGGACGCGGCCCGGGCTGGACGCCTGATCTGACCGGCCGGCGGTTGATCCGCTGGATCAATCACGCGCTGTTTGTGCTTCAGGGGCGCGACAAGGCGCAAAGCGATGCGTTCTACACTAGCCTCGCGCAGCAGACGCGCTTTTTGTCGCGCCGCTGGCACGCCGCCGCGCCGGGTTTGCCGCGGTTCGAAGCGCTGACGGGGCTGATCTATGCGGGCCTTTCGCTGGAGGGCATGGAAGAGCTGTGCACACCGGCCATCCGCGCGCTGGAGCGCGAGGCAGCCAGCCAGATCGACGCGCAAGGTGGGTTGCCCACACGCAACCCCGAAGAGCTGCTGGATGTCTTTACCCTGCTGACATGGTCCGCTGCCGCGCTGCTTGAGACCGGCAAATCGGTGCCCGCCGAACATGAGGCCGCAATCACGCGCATCGCGCCAACCTTGCGCGCCCTGCGCCATTCCGATGGCGGGCTGGCGCGGTTTCACGGTGGCGGGCGCGGGCAGGAGGGCTGGCTTGATACCGCGCTGGCCAATAGTGGGATCAAGACGCGGCACACCGAGGGGCTCGCTATGGGCTTTGCCCGGTTGTCGGCCGGGCGTACCTCGATCATCGTGGATGCCAGCGCGCCGCCCGCAGGAAAAGCCAGCCACAACGCCCACGCCTCGACCCTTGCGTTCGAGCTGACCTCAGGGCGCCGCCCGATGATTGTCGGGTGCGGCTCCGGCGCGGCGTTTGGCGCAGATTGGCGGCGCGCGGGGCGGGCCACCCCCTCACATAGCACGCTGGTGCTGGATGGGTTTTCATCGGCAAGGATGAGCGAGGCCGGCAAGACCAGCGCGCACGAGCCATTGACCGACACACCCAGCCACGTGCCCGTCGTCATGAGCCAGGCGCCGGACGGTCTGCGTTTTCAGGGCGGGCATGACGGTTTTGTCTCCACCCACGGCCTGACCCACGCCCGCACCCTCGAGCTGACTTTTGACGGGCGCGGGCTGGCGGGGGAGGATATGCTGCTCGCTCTGGAAGAGCCGCATAAGCGCAAATTTGATGCTGCTATGGACCGTCACAAGCTGGCCGGGGTGCCGTTTGACATCCGGTTTCACTTGCACCCCGAGGTAGACGCGGCGCTGGACATGAATGGCACCGCAGTGTCGATGGCCCTCAAAAGCGGGGAAATCTGGATCCTGCGGCACGACGGCACCACGTCGCTTGCCCTGCAGCCCAGTGTTTATCTCGAGAAAGGGCGCCTGAAGCCTCGGGCGGCCGAACAGATCGTCCTGTCGGGCCGTGCGACCGATTACGCCACCCGTATCCGCTGGTCCTTTGCCAAGGCACAGGATACAGCCATCGGGGTGCGGGATTTGAGCCCGCCCGAGACTTACACAGACGACGAGCCCTGATGACAACCGACCTCTACCCGATCCGCCGCGCCCTGATTTCCGTGTCCGACAAGACCGGCCTCATCCCCTTTGCGCAGGCGCTTGCCGGGCACGGGGTAGAGCTGCTGAGCACGGGCGGCACGGCGGCAGCACTGCGCGGGGCGGGGCTTGAGGTGCGGGACGTGTCCGAGGTCACCGGCTTTCCCGAGATGATGGACGGGCGGGTCAAGACGCTGCACCCGGTGGTGCATGGCGGCCTTCTGGCCCTGCGCGATGATGCAGGCCACCGCGCGTCGATGGACGAACATGGCATCGGCGCAATCGATCTGGTGGTGGTGAACCTTTACCCGTTTGAAGAAACCGTCGCACGCGGGGCGGATTACGCGACCACGATCGAGAATATCGACATCGGCGGGCCTGCGATGATCCGGTCGGCGGCCAAGAACCATGGCTTTGTCACGGTGGTCGTGGATGTCGAAGATTACGATGACGTTTTGGCAGAGATGGCAGAGACTGGGGGCCAGACCCGTTATGCCCTGCGCCAGCGGCTCGCGCAAACCGCCTACGGGCGCACCGCCGCCTATGACGCGGCGGTCAGCACCTGGATGGCGGGCCAGATTGATACGCTGCCCCGCCGCCGCGTCTTTGCGGGGACTTTGGCGTCCGAAATGCGCTATGGTGAAAACCCGCACCAGTCGGCGGCCTTCTACACCGATGGCAGCACCGCACCGTGCGTCGCCACCGCGCAGCAGCACCAGGGCAAGGCGCTGAGCTATAACAACATCAATGACACCAATGCGGCGTTCGAGCTGATCTCGGAATTTCAAGGCGGCCCGGCCTGCGCGATCATCAAGCACGCCAACCCGTGCGGCGTGGCAACGGCGACGACGATGGCCGAGGCCTACGCCCGCGCCTTTGACTGTGACCGCACCAGCGCGTTTGGTGGGATCATCGCGCTGAACCAGCCTTTGGACGCGGCGACGGCGCAGGCGATTACAGAGATTTTCACCGAGGTCGTGATTGCCCCGGGCGCTGATGACGCGGCGCGCGCGGTCTTTGCCGCCAAGCCGAACCTGCGCCTGCTGACGACAGAGGGCCTTGCCGATCCCGCAGCGGCGGCGCTGGCCTTTAGCCAGGTCGCGGGCGGGATGCTGGTGCAGGACAAGGATGTGGGCCAGCGCAGCGCCCAAGACCTGAAGGTCGTGACCAAGCGCGCGCCGAGCGAGGCAGAAATGCGCGATCTGCGCTTTGCCTGGACGGTCGCGAAACACGTCAAATCGAACGCCATCGTTTACGCCAAGGACGCCGCAACCGTGGGCGTTGGCGCGGGCCAGATGAGCCGGGTGGACAGCACCCGCATCGCCGCGCGCAAGGCGCAAGACATGGCCGAGGCGCTCGGGCTGGATGCCCCGCTGACCCAAGGCTCCGTGGTGGCCTCCGACGCGTTCTTTCCGTTCCCCGACGGGCTGCTGACCGCGGCAGAGGCGGGGGCGACGGCGGTGATCCAGCCAGGCGGGTCGATGCGCGACGATAAGGTCATCGAGGCCGCCGACGCGGCGGGCCTCGCTATGGTCTTCACCGGCATGCGGCACTTCCGGCACTGATGCGGCTGATTGCGATCTCTGCCGCGCTGGCCTGCATTCTGGACCAGCTGAGCAAGTGGGCCGTGATCCATGCGATGGACCTTGCCCGCGTGCGCGCCATCGACGTCCTGCCGCCGCTTCTGAACTTCCGCTATGGCGAAAACAGGGGCATCAACTTTGGCCTTTTGGGCGATGGCACCAGCCGCTGGATCCTGATCGGCCTTGCGGTGGTGATTTGTGCTGTGGTGCTGTGGTGGCTGCGCGGGACGCGGCAGCGGACCATCACGCTGATCTCGGCGGGTCTGCTGATCGGCGGCGCGCTGGGCAATGTGATCGACCGGCTGATCTACGGCTATGTGCTGGATTTCCTCAATATGTCGTGCTGCGGCATCACCAACCCGTTTGTGTTCAACGTCGCGGACATCTTTATCTTTGTCGGCGCGGCCGGGCTGGTGATCTTTGCCGATGACGGGAAAAGCCGCAAAAAGCGGGCGTGACAATCCCCGCGCGGCTGCGATATTAGGGGCGCAGGTCAAAGGGGGCCTCGGTATGCGAATTTCTGGACTGGTTGTGGGAGCGTTCCTGATCGCCGCGCTGGGCGCGTGTGAAAACAAGGGCCTGCGCACTCTGCAAGGGCAGGGCGATGGGCCGGACGAGTTCATCGTGACCCCGGTCAAACCGCTGGCGACCCCCGAAAGCCTGACCCAATTACCGCCACCCACACCGGGCAGCCGCAACCTTGTCGACCTTCAGCCGCGCAATGATGCCGCCGCTGCACTTGGTGGGCGCGGCTCTGCCAGCGGCACGATCCCGGGTTCAGATGCGGCGCTGGTCGCGCATGCCGCCCGCCGCGGCGTTGCCCCCGCGATCCGCGAAGAGCTGGCCGCCGAGGACGCAAAGTTTCGCAAGCGCAAGGCCCGTCTGACCCAGATCCGCATCGTGCCGGTTGACCGCTATAACGAAGCCTACCGGCGCGAGGCGCTGGACCCGGCCCTTGTCGCGGAGCAGTACCGCGCCCGCGGGGTTGCCACGCCCTCATCGCCGCCGCGCAATACTGGCTTCCGGCAGTAAGTGGTCACATCCGCGCCAGCGTTCTTGAAGCTGCGCGGCGCGGCCACATCTACTTGCCTATGTTCGCACCAAAAACGGGACGTGCCATGACCCTTTTGCGCGCCGCATGCGCGGCTATCCTTGCTTTCTGTGCCGGCGCCGCGTGGGCCGCCGACGATCAGGTCACGACCTTTACGCTTGATAACGGGATGGAGGTTGTCGTCGTGCAGGACACGCGCGCCCCGGTTGTCACGCATATGCTCTGGTACAAGGTCGGCAGCGCGGATGAGCCAGCAGGCGCCTCTGGCGTTGCGCATTTCCTTGAGCATCTGATGTTCAAAGCGACGGACAACATGGCCTCGGGCGAATTTTCTGCCGTGGTGGCGGCGAATGGGGGCCGTGACAACGCGTTTACCTCTTACGACTACACCGCCTATTTCCAGCGCGTTGCGACCGACCGGCTTGGCCTGATGATGCAGATGGAAGCTGACCGGATGAAGAACCTCGCTCTGACCGAGGCTGAAATCACCTCCGAACGCGGCGTGATCATCGAAGAGCGCAACCAGCGGACCGAAAACAACCCGCGCGCCCTGTTTGGCGAGCAGGTCGCGGCGGCGCAGTACCTGAACCACGGCTACGCGGTGCCGATCATCGGCTGGATGCACGAGATGGAAGAGCTGGGCATGGACGACGTGCTGGCCTTCTATGAGGCGCATTACGCGCCGAACAACACCATCCTGATCGTGGCCGGTGACGTCACCCCCGAAGAGGTCCGCGCGCTGGCCGAAGAGCATTACGGCCCGATCCCGGCGAAGGCAGACCTGCCACCGCGCCTGCGCACCGCAGAGCCGCCGCAAATCGCAGAGCGCCGCGTGGTATACCGCGATGCGCGTGTGGCGCAGCCCTATGTGACGCGGTCCTACCTTGCGCCGGAGCGTGATCCGGGCGCGCAGGACGATGCCGCGGCGCTGACTATCCTCGCAGAAATCCTTGGCGGAGGGACGACATCGTTCCTCGCGGAAAAGCTGCAATTTGACACGCAGTTGGCCGTCTTTGCCGGCGCGTTTTACCGCGGGGTCGCGCTGGATGACACGACCTTTGACGTTGTCGTGCTGCCTGGCCCGGGCATCAGCCTACCGGAGGCCGAAGCCGCGATGGACGCCGCAATTGCCGAGTTCATGCAGACGGGGGTGGACCCCGAACAGCTGGACCGGATCAAGATGCAACTGCGCGCCTCGCAGATCTACGCGCGCGACAGTGCCTCGGGCGTGGCGAACCGCTATGGCCGCGCGCTGACATCGGGCCTGACGGTCGCTGATGTACAGGCCTGGCCCGAGGTGCTGCAGGCGGTGACCGCCGAAGACATCATGGATGTGGCCGCCCGGATCTTTCGGCCCGAGACATCCGTTACCGGATACCTGGACCGGCCCCTGGCCCAAGCGGAGGCAACCCAATGACGCGTTTTCTTGCCCTTCTGACGGCCGCCCTTCTGCTGGCGCTACCCGCGCGGGCCGAGGTGAAGATCGAAGAGGTTGTCAGCCCCGGCGGCATTACCGCCTGGCTGGTGCAGGAGCCGTCGATCCCGTTCACGGCGCTGGAAATTCGCTTTCGCGGTGGCGCGTCGCTGGACCGGGCCGGCAAGCGCGGCGCGATCAACCTGATGACAGGACTGTTGGAAGAAGGGGCCGGCGATCTGGATGCGCGCGCCTTTGCTCGCGCGCAGGAAGCCCTCGCGGCGTCTTTTGGCTACTCGGTTCGTGACGATTCGCTTGCCATTTCCGCGCGGTTTCTGACCGAGAACCGGCCCGAGGCCATCGCGCTGCTGCGCGCCAGCATCATGCAGCCGCGCTTTGATCAGGATGCCATCGACCGGGTGCGGGAACAGGTGATCACCGGGATCCGGTCGGATGCAGTGGACCCGGATGAGATCGCGGTGCGCACCTGGCGCAGCATGGCCTTTGGCAGCCACCCCTATGGCTCGTCCCTGTCCGGCACGCTCGAAAGTGTCGCGGCGCTGACCCGTGATGACCTCTTGGCGGCCCATGGCGACGTGCTGGCGCGGGACCGGATGTATGTCGGTGCGGTTGGCGATATCACGCCCGAGGCCTTGGGCGCCCTGCTCGACGATCTGCTGGGCGGCTTGCCCGAGACCGGCGCGCCCATGCCCAAAGAGGCGACGGTCGCTATCACGGGCGGTATCACCGTGGTGCCCTTCGACGTGCCGCAATCGGTGGCGGTTTTTGGCCACGCAGGCATCCAGCAGGACGATCCGGACTTTTTTGCCGCGCGGGTTTTGAACCAGGTGCTGGGCGGCGGCGGGTTTCAGTCGCGCCTGACGCAGGAGGTGCGCGTGGAACGCGGGCTGACCTATGGGGTCTATTCCTTCCTTGTGCCGCGCGATCTGGCCGCGACCTATCAGGGCCAGGTGGCCAGCGCCAATGATCGCATCGGCGAGGCGATTGACGTGATCCGCGCCGAATGGGCGCGCGCCGCAGCCGAAGGCGTGACCGAGAAAGAGCTGGAGGACGCCAAGACCTTCATGACCGGCTCTTACCCGCTGCAATTTGACGGGAACGCCCCGATTGCGCGGATCATGGTGGGCATGCAGATGCTGGGCCTGCCCATCGACTATATACCGACCCGAAACGAGCGGGTTGAGGCCGTGACGATGGAGGATGTGAAGCGCGTTGCGGGCTACTTGCTGGATCCGCAGAGCTTGCACTTTGTGGTCGTGGGCCAGCCCGAAGGACTTGAAACCGGGCCGCTGCCAAATTGAGCGCCTTGCGGCGCGTTTGATTTTATCTTGCTGATGAGGGGGCTGTCTGCCCCCTCAAACTCCCCCGAGGATATTTGAGACCCAAAGAAGGGTTATTCGCCGTAGGGGATCCAGATTGTTTTGGTTTCGGTTGCGGCGTGCAGCACGTCTTTGACGTCTGGGAGCCCTTTGGGCAGCCAGGTGCGTTTGAGGTTACCGGCTGCGCCTGCTTGAATCGTTTTGGCCAGTGCCGGGTCCGACAGGGACCAGACGGCGTCGATGTCGGCGTGTTCTGCCATCGTCTTGGCCAGCGCGTCATGTGGGCCGGTCAGGATGTTGACGACGCCGGGCGGCACGTCGGAGGTTTCAAGCACCTGGATCAGGTCCGTGGCGGCAAGCGGGAAGGGCTGGGACGCGCCAAGGATCATGCGGCAGCCCATCGCGATGGCCGGGGCCATAAGGCGGATCAGGCCGTGCAGCGGTAGGGTGTCTGGACAAAGAGCCGCGACCACACCCGTCGGCTCCACCATGCCAAGAGCTACGCCGCGGATGGGCACGCCATGTGCCCTGCCATCCATCTTGTCGGCCCAGGCGGCGGCGGAGAAGAGGGTTTGCAGGCTGTCTTCGACCTCTTTGGCGCCGCTGCGCCCGCCGGTCAGCGTGTTGATGCGGCTGGCGAATTCTTCGCGACGCGCGGCAAGGTTTTCGGCGAGGTAGTAGAGGATTTGCGCGCGCAGGTGGCCGGTTGTTTTGGCCCAGGCTTTTGCGGCTTGCGCCGCTTCGACGGCGTTGCGGACATCCTTGCGGTTGGCGAGGCTTGCATGGCCCAGCAAGGCGCCGGTTTTGCCCCATACAGGTGCCGAATATCCGCCATCGGGCCGCGCCTGTTTGCCGCCGATATAAAGCTTGGCGGTGCGGTCGATGGGATCGGCGGGGGCCTTGTCGCCGGTGAAGGGTTCGGCGGGCTTCAGTGCCGCGCCGGCCTTGGGCTTGGTATAGGCGCGCAGCCCGGCCCAGCCACCCTCGCGGCCAAACCCGCTTTCGCGTACGCCGCCGAAGGGCGCGGCGGCGTCAAAGAGGTTTGTCGCGTTGATCCAGACAACCCCCGCCGCAAGCTTTGGCGCGATGTCCAGTGCGAGGTTGATGTTCTCGGTCCAGACCGTCGCGGCCAGCCCGTAGCGGGTGTTGTTGGCCAGAGCCACCGCCTCGTCCGGCGTGCGGAAGGTGGTGGAGACGAGGACCGGGCCGAAAATCTCTTCCTGCATCAGCGGGTCTGCAGCATCGAGCCCTTCGATCAGGGTGGGGGGATAGAAGGACCCTTCGGCGGGCAGGGGGCAGGCCGCGCGGTGGACGGTGCCAGCGGTGTTTGCATCCACCATGTCCGTGATCGTTTGCAGCTGGGCCGGGTCGACCACGGCGCCGACGTCGATGCTTTTGTCCAGTGGGGATCCGATGCGCAGCTTGTCCATTCGCGCGCGAAGCTTTGCGTGAAACGCCTCGGCCACGGGCTGGTGCACGAGGAGGCGCGAGCCGGCACAGCAGACCTGGCCCTGGTTGAACCAGATGGCATCGACCAGCCCTTCGACCGCGCTGTCCAGATCGGCGTCGTCGAAGACGATGTAGGGGGATTTGCCGCCCAGCTCGAGCGTCAGGGGGATGTCGCGCCCCGCGGTCGCTGTGCGGATGCGGCGGCCCACGGCGGTGGAGCCGGTGAAGGCGATTTTGTCCACTTCGGCCTGCACGATCATCTCGCCCACCGCGCCGTCGCCTGTGACGATGTTCACCACGCCGGCGGGAAGGCCCGCTTGCTGGCAGATATCGGCGAACAGAAGGGCCGTGAGCGAGGTGTATTCGGCCGGTTTCAGCACCACGGTGTTGCCCGCGGCGA
>JBCBCP010000068.1:0-15160 GCA_038530575.1 Pseudomonadota bacterium | reverse complement strand
AGCCTGCCGGGCGACCCTTGACCTGTCAATTCGCGTGGTTCACGCCGCCGACTTTTCAGCCTGCGCTTCAGCCTCGCTGGCCGCCGCCAAAAGCACATCTGTAACCGCATCAAGCTGAGGGTCGGTCAGATGCACCGGCAGGCGGACGTCACAGGCCCGCATCAGCATGGCGCGCGTTTGCGGCAATTCCGGCAGATCCTGCAGGAACTGCCAGTTCCAGAACGCCCGCGCGTTGTCGTCCGAAAGGCCAAAGACCTGCACCGTGACGCCCGCCGCCTTGGCCGCTGCCACAAAGGCGTGCACCTGCCCATCCGTCGCGTGGGGCAGGTTGAACTGGATCGAATCCGGTGCGCGGGTCTCGGGCGCGAGCGGGGCTGGCACGTCGATCATCGGGTGCGCATTCAGCCGGGCCGCAACGCGGTCATGGCCGCGCAGACCGTCCGTGACGCGGCGGGCCAGCTCGGGCAGCTGCGGACGAATGACCGCCGCCGACAGGTTCGACATGCGCAGGTTGTAAAGCGGCAGCTTGTTCTGGTGCGCGGCAAAGGCCTCTGCCAGTACGGGGTGCTTTTTCCAGTTATGCTCATAGGCGCCGGACATGATCACGGCACGTGCGACAAGGTCCGCATCATCGGTGATCAGGATCCCGCCTTCGCCTGCGTTGATCATCTTGTAGGACTGAAAGCTGAAGCAGCCGATCTTGCCAATCGTGCCGATCTTTCGCCCGTGCCACAGCGTGCCAAGCGAATGGGCCGCGTCCTCCACAACCGGGATGCCAGCGGCATCGCACAGCGTCATGATGGCATCCATGTCAGAGGTGTGGCCGCGCATATGGCTGATGATAACCGCCTGTACACCCTGCAGCTTGGCGGCGAAATCGTCCATGTCGATGCGGTAATTCTCGCCCACCTCGCACAGGACCGGAATGCAATCGGCATGCACGACCGACGATGGCACCGCGGCAAAGGTAAATCCAGGGATCAGCACCCGCGCGTCCCGCGGTAGGCCCAGCGCCTTCAGCGACAAAAACAGCGCCGCCGAACAGGACGAGACCGCGAGCGCAAAGCGGCTGCCCATCATCTCTGCAAATTCCGCCTCTAGCAGCGCAACGGGGGCATCGCCGGGGGCGGTGTAGCGGAAAAGATCGCCCGATTGCAGCAGGCGGTCAATCTCGGCCCGCGCGGCGTCTGGTATAGGTTCGGCATGGTGCACGTTGGGCAGGGACATTTCAG
The DNA here is from genome assembly GCA_038530575.1 of Pseudomonadota bacterium. Lineage (GTDB taxonomy): Bacteria > Pseudomonadota > Alphaproteobacteria > Rhodobacterales > Rhodobacteraceae > JBCBCP01. The sequence goes on along the minus strand of JBCBCP010000068.1, from coordinate 13,928 downwards.
ACTCCTTATGCTCGGATTTCGCTTTTCTTAAAGCGCCTATCCGTAAGAGGAAACAGAAATGTGACTAAAGTCCCAGCCGATCACGTAGCGAATACCAGGTCATCGCTAGGATCAGCAGCGGCGTGCGCATGCGCGGACCGCCTGGAAAGGGCGTCGTGGGGATCGCCGCCATCGTGTCAAAACCGTCCGCCTCGCCGAGAATTGCGCGCGCCATCAACTGCCCCGCATGGGTGGCCGTACCTACTCCGTGACCCGAATAGCCCGAGGCGGACAAAACGCCCGGCGCGACGTGGGCCAGATAGGGCAGGCGCGCCATCGTGATCGCCAGCGTGCCGCCCCAGACATAGTCAAACGAAACGTTCCGCAGATGCGGAAACACGCGCGCCATCGGCTTCCGCACAACCGCGTCCAGATCACGGGGAAAGCGGTAGCCATAGCTTTCTCCACCACCAAACAGCAGACGGCCATCATGACTGAGCCGAAAGTAGTTCACCACGAACCGGTCGTCAGCCACTGCAACATCGTGGGCCAGCACGCGCGCGGGATCTTCAAGCTGTGCCGTCGCGGCGATGAAGTTGTTGATCGGCATGACCCGCGCCGCCACGCCGCCCTGCAATGCGCCCAGATACCCATTGCATGCAAGGATCACGTGATCGGCGCGGACAACGCCCGCGACTGTATGCACCGACGTCCCGTCCAGTGCCGTCACCTCGCTGCGTTCATGCAGCGCAGCGCCTGCGCCGACTGCTGCCCGGGCGAGGCCCAGTGCAAAGCGCAGGGGGTGTAGGTGCGCAGCATCCGTGTCCAGAACCCCGCCGACGTAATCGGGTGACGGGCAGATCGCCGCAAAGTCGTCCCCCTCCAGCACTTTGCTGTCGTATCCATAGACGCGGTGCATATGCTCCGCCGTCTCGCGCGCCTCGGCCATTGCAGCTGCTGAGGATGCGGCATGCGCGACACCCGGTCGCAAGAAGCAGTCGATGTCATGGCGCGCAATCAGATCTTTGACCAAGGCCTTGGCGTCTTGTCCCAGCGCCCACAGTTTGCGCGCATCATCAAGCCCCACCATTCGCTCAAGCGCGGGCTGCTCAACACGTTGGCCGCTGCCCAATTGCCCGCCATTGCGTCCCGACGCGCCAAAACCGACGCGCTGCGCCTCCAGCAGGACGACGCGCTGCCCTGCCTCGGCCAAATGCAAGGCAGCGGACAAGCCCGTGTAACCGCCACCCACAACACAGACGTCCGCGCGCACCTCTCCGCGCAAAGGCGCAAAAGGCGCCAGCTGATCTGTCGTCGCAGCATACCAAGACGCGGGGTAAGCCGCCGGTTTATCATTGGCGTGGAGCAGGTTCAGAGGCACTCAGGTTCCCCTTCACTTGGCAAAATTAACCTGATCCAGACGCCAGCCAAAGGCTCAGACGTTCAGCAAGAGGTGCTCGCGTTCCCACGGGCTAATCACCTGCAGGAATTCGTCATACTCGGCGCGTTTGACGATGGAATAGACTCGCGCGAACTCCGGCCCCAGAACTGCGTGCAAGTCTTTTGCGCCGTCAAAGAGCGTGAGCGCCTCGCCAAGCGTGCGGGGGATGTCACCCTCTCCGTCATAGGCATCGCCCTTGTAGCTGCGCGAAGGGCGTAGCTCTTGCGTCAGGCCAAGATAACCGCAGGCGAGGCTTGCTGCGATGCCGAGATACGAGTTGCAATCCATACCTGCGATGCGGTTCTCTACCCGCCGTGCCTCTGGCCCGGACAGCGGAATGCGGATGCCTGTTGTGCGGTTGTCCCGCGCCCATTCCAGGTTGATGGGCGCCGCATGGTCGCGCACGTAGCGGCGGTAGGAGTTCACGAAGGGCGCCATCACCGCCAACGCAGATGGAAGGTGCGTTTGCAGCCCCGCGATAAAGTGGAAAAAAGCGTCCGTCTCGCCGCCCTGCGGCCCGGCAAAGATGTTTTGGCCCGTCTCACTATCGAGGATCGAGTGGTGTATGTGCATCGCGCTCCCGGGCTCGTCCGCGATCGGCTTGGCCATGAAGGTCGCAAAACAGTCATGGCGCAAGGCTGCCTCACGGATCAGGCGTTTGAAATAGAACACCTCGTCCGCCAGTTTGACAGGATCGCCGTGTCGCAGGTTGATCTCAAGTTGGCCTGCGCCGCCCTCCTGCGTAATCCCGTCGATCTCAAAGCCTTGCGCCTCGGCAAAATCATAGATGTCGTCGATGACCGGGCCGAACTCGTCCACCGCGGTCATAGAGTATGCTTGGCGCGCGGCCGCGGGACGGCCCGACCGGCCGGTCATCGGCTCGATATCCTTGGCCGGGTCAAGATTGCGCGCGATCAGAAAGAACTCCATCTCGGGCGCAACCACAGGTTTCCAGCCCTTGGCGTGGTATAGGTCAACCACACGTCTGAGCACGTTGCGCGGCGAGAATGGAACAGGTTCTCCATGCCGGTCGAAGGCGTCGTGGATCACTTGCAACGTCCAGTCGCCGGTCCAGGGGGCGGCGGTGGCGGTCGACATGTCCGGGCGCAGGATCATGTCTTTTTCGATAAAGCCGTCATCCCCCGCCGCCTCGCCCCAATCGCCGGTAATGGTCTGGTAAAAGATGCTGTCGGGCAGGTGAAAATAGTCTTGCCGCGCGAATTTCGTCGCGGGAACTGCCTTGCCGCGCGCGATGCCGGGCAGGTCGGCGATAATACACTCCACCTCGTCCAGTCGTCGCCCGACAAGATATGTGCGTGCCGCCTCGGGCAGCTGCTCTGTCCAGTCCGACGCCATCACGCCGCCTCGCCGCGCAAAACCGCGATCATCCGGGCGGCGATCGCCGCGTTATCGGTGGGCAGGGTCAGCCCTGCAGAGGCCGCATCGATCAGCTCCGGCGGGACAACCCCCGGCGCACGATGTTCGATCAGACCTTGCACGACCTCGGGGCCGAATTCCGGGTGTGGCTGGATCGTCCAAATGTGCTTGCCGTAGCTGAGGATAGCATTTTCGCAAAACCCGCTCGACGCTTCGACCGCGGCGCCCGCAGGCAGTTCCACGACCTGATCCTGATGCCATGCGTTCAAATGCTGCGTCGTGCCGTTTGCGGTGTAAGCGGTGCGGCCCACCGACCAGCCCTTGCTGAACTTCTCTACCCGCCCGCCAAGCGCCTGCGCGATGATCTGATGGCCAAAACACACGCCAATCAATGGTTGGCCTGCATCACGGATTGCGCGGATCAAGTCCTCCAGCGGCGGGATCCACGGGTGATCCTCGTAGGCGCCATGTTTCGAGCCCGTGATCAGCCAGCCATCCGCGGCATCGGGGCCCGCAGGAAACTCCATGTCGACAACATTCCACGTGGTGAAATCGAACCCGCCCGCGGCGAGCAGGCTGTGAAACATGGCGTCGTAATCGCCTTGGGTCTGCATAATCTCTTCGGGGGCGTGGCCGGTTTGCAGGATGCCGATATGCATGGGGACCTTTGGGGTTATCCGCGTTACTTGCGCTTAGCCTGAATAAGACCTCCGGCGCAACGCGGACCGTCACACGACATCAAGGTACATGTCCATCAGCGCGTCCGGGCTAAGGCCTTCGCAGATCTTGATTTCCTGCCGTTTGGTCATAGCGAAATTCTCGCGCAGCTGGCCAGAAAAAATCCGCGCGGCGAACGGGCTGCGCTGGAATTCATCGAGCGCGCGCGCCCATTCGCTCGGCACTTGGGGCAAGTCTTGCTCATATGCGTTCCCGGTGATTGGCGCGGGCGGCTCAGCCGCGTCCTCTATCCCGGTTATCGCACCACCGAGGATGGCGGCGATGGCAAGATGCGGTGAGACGTCAGCGCCGGCAAAGCGGTGTTCAATGCGCCGCGCGACCGGCGCGCCCGAGGGAATGCGGATCGCCGCCGTGCGGTTCTCATAGGCCCAGGCGATGCCCGTCGGCGCATGGGCGCCAGGCACCAGCCGGTCATAGCTGACCCCGTGCGGGGCAAAGATGGCGGTGCAAGCTGGCAGGGCGTCAAGGCAGCCGGCGACGGCCTGGCGCAGCAGGTCGGTGCCCTCCTCCTCGCCGTTGTCAAAGACGTTGGCACCGCTGTTGTCCAGCACCGAGAAATGCACGTGCATGCCCGATCCGGCGCTGTCGGGATAAGGCTTGGCCATGAACGACGCGGCGAAGCCATGCTTGCGCGCCAGCCCCCGTGTCAGCAGCTTGAAAAGCCACGCGTCGTCAGCAGCCTTCATCGCATCCGCCTGATGCTCCATCGTGATCTCGAACTGGCCGAAACCTGATTCCGAGATCGCCGTGCCTGCCGGAATGCCCATCGCCGCGCAGCCATCGTAGAGGTCGGTGAAAAACGCATCGAACGCGTCAAGCTGGCTTAGCGACAGGATCTGCCCGCCGGGACGCCGTTTGCCCGAGCGGGGTGAGGCAGGCACTTGTACTCCGTCGCGGTCGTCGACAAGGAAGAACTCCATCTCTGTCGCGACCACCGGGGTCAGGCCGCGCGCGCTGAACCGCGCGAGCACGCTGGCGAGGGCATGGCGCGGATCGCCTGCATAGGGCGCGCCGTCCTCGTGGAACATCCATAGCGGCGCAAGGGCCGTTGGCGTGTCGAGCCAGGGCATCGGGACCAGTCCGCGGCCCGTTGGTTTCAGAACCCCGTCGCGGTCGCCGGAGGCCAGCACAAGCGGGCTGTCTTCGATATCATCGCCGCAGATATCAAGGTTGAGCACCGACAGCGGAAACCGCACCGCGCCCGCCTCGATCTTGTCTGCAAAGGCGGGGGGCAGGCGTTTTCCGCGGGCCACGCCATTGAGGTCAGAGGCGGCGGCACGCAAAGCGCGGATGCTGTTCAGGTCTGTCATCGGATGAGCGTCATGCGCGGGCGACGCTGACGCGCCGCTTTGGGCAGATGGCGGTTAAGCCGTTTGTTGACAAGGCCAAACACGGCGATGATGCCAAGCACGGCGATGATGAAATATCCCGCAAGGATCGGGTAGGGGATGAACGGGTTAAACGTCTTGTCCGCGAAGTAGCTGGCGTAATAGAGCGCATCGCCGCGCTGCTGCCACGCGGGAAAGCCGCTGAAATAGACCAGCGTGGTGGACTGGAACAGAAAGATCGCCTCGTTCGTGTAGGCGGGCCAGGCAAGGCGCAGCATCGTGGGCCATGTGATGCGGCGAAACTTGGTCCAGCCGGCCATGCCATAGGCGTCCGCGGCCTCCAGATCGCCCTTGGGGATCGACAAAAGCGCGCCGTGGAAAATTTCCGCCGAGTAGGCCGCGGTATTCAGAAACAGGACAATCAGCGCGCCAAGCCACGCGGCGGTGAACGGGTCGAAGAAATCGTACTGACCCTTGAGGCTGAGGAAGAAGAAATAGGCAAAGAAAAATTGGATAAAGAGCGGCGAGCCGCGGAATAGGAAGATGAACGCCTCTGCTGGGCGGCGCACCGCTTTGTTATGGGACGTTTTTGCCAGCGCGAGCCCGGTGGCAAGGAAGAAGCCGATAAAAAGAGCGACCACGCCGAAATACACGTTCCAGATCATGCCAGAGCCGATCAGAGTGACCTGCTCGCACAGCGTGAAATCCGAGCGCGGTAAAAGGCGTTCACCGATGCCAATGGACCGCAGGGCGTAGTCCTCGATGGTTTGCCAGCAGCTCATGCCGCGACCTTTCGCTGGGCTTCGCCGCCGGCGGTGGCCTGGCCGCGTGTGAGGCGGGCCATCAGCCGTTTAAGGAACTTCTCGCTGCCCCAGGTCATCGCGAGGTAGAAGACGAGTAGCGCGAGAAAATACCACATGCGCCAGTCGCCATGCGGATAGTCGGTGAAGCGGGCGGTCTTGGTCCCGCCCAGCTCGCGTGCCCAATAGACAACGTCCTCGATCCCGAGCAGGAACAAAAGCGGCGTCGCCTTGATCAGGACCTGCCAGAGGTTCGACAGACCTGGCAGGGCGTAGACCCACATTTGCGGCACGATGATGCGCCAGAAGCACTGACGGGTAGTAAAGCCGTAGGCTTCGGCCGTTTCCACCTGAGCGCTGGGCACGGCCTGCATCGCACCGAAAAGCACATTTGCAGCGAATGCGCCGAAAACGATGGCGTAGGTGAAGACTGCCAGCGCAAAGGCGTAAAGCTGATGGATTTCCTGCGGTGCCGTTCCCAGCGGTAGCTTGGCCTGCTGACAGACGATGAAGTCGTTGCCCTGCCGGATTGGTTGATCCCAGTCAGGGCAGAGCGTGATGTGGCGTAGGTATTCGAGGCCCTGATCCAAGGCTATGACAAAAAAGAGAAAAAAGGCGATGTCGGGCACACCGCGCACGATGGCGATATAGCCTTTGCCGAAAAGCGACAGGGGCAGGAGGCGCGAACGCGCGGCCATGGCGCCGGCAAAGCCGAAGGCCAGCGCGACGGGGGCGGTGACGGCCAAAAGGGCCAGGACGCGCAGGAAGGCACCGTAGAATGACCAGTGCACGCCGGTGGTCAAATAGCAGCTGAACCAGCGGAGCGTTCCAAGCGTGTCAGGATCGGTGCAGTAAGAAAACAAGGGGCGCGCGACCTGTTCTTAGCAAGCGACATGCAGTGTCGAATAAGCGTATGGAAAGTTGCCATACGCGTGCGCCCCGAGCGGATATTCCCACCCGGGACGCGGCAGCTATTAGTAGGTTTGCGTTTCTTCGCCGAACCACTTGATCAAAAGTGCGTTGAGCGAGCCGTCTGCTTTCATGGAGGTGATGGCAGCGTCGAACTTCTCTTTCAGTTCGGTATCGCTCTCGCGCACGCCCATGCCGACACCACCGCCAAGAGGGACGTCGGGGCCAACGAACATCAGCGCGCCGCCCGATGCCTCGACCAACGGGGCGAGGTAGTCACGGTCAGCGAACACAGCGTCTGCTTCGCCGTTGCGCACGGCGGCGACGGTTTCTTCAGGCGTTGCGAATTCGACCAGGGTTGCGCCCGATTCCGCGATAAAGCCGGCCTGGATGGTAGCCGTCTGCGCGGCGATGATGCCGCCCTCGAGGTCAACGCCATCGGTGGCCGCAACGTAGGCCGAAGCGGTCGGCGGGAAGTAGTCCTGCGTGAAGTCGATCACGGCGTCCCGCTCGTCGGTGATGCTCATGCCGGCCATGATCGTGTCGTAGTTGGAGGACACGAGGTTTGGGATGATGCTGTCCCAATCGTTCTTGACCCACTCGCAGGTCAGCTCGGCGCGCACGCACAGCTCATTGCCCAGCTCGATCTCGAACCCATCGATGTCGCCGGCGTCGTTGATGAAGTTGTAGGGGGGGTAGGCGCCTTCGGTGCCCATGCGAATGGTCTTGGCGTGGCCATCGGCCAGAGCGAGGCCCGCCGTCAGCGCGAGCGTCGCAGCGCCGAGAATGAGGGTTTTCATGAGTGATTTCTCCCGTTTGGTTTTTTGGTTACGCGGCGTGGGTCGCCGAAAGGAACCCGCGCAGACGTTCGGATTTGGGCGCACCAAAGAGGGCGGCAGGTGCGCCTTCTTCTTCGATGCGACCCTGATGCAAAAAGATGACGTGGTCGGATACGTCCGCCGCCAGCTTCATGTCATGGGTTACGATGATCATCGTGCGGCCCTCGGCGGCGAGGTCCTTGATCACCTTGACCACTTCTTGTTCCAGCTCCGGATCGAGAGCCGAAGTCGGCTCGTCAAAGAGCAGGGCTTCGGGCTCCATTGCCAGCGCGCGCGCGATGGCTGCGCGCTGTTGCTGGCCGCCGGACAGTTGGGCGGGGTAGACATCGCACTTGTCGCCGATGCCGACCTTATCGAGGTAGCGGCGCGCGGCGGCCTCCACCTCGGCCCTATCGCGCTTTTGCACGGTAAGCGGCGCTTCCATCACGTTCTGCAGGATGGTCATATGAGCCCAGAGGTTGAACTGCTGGAACACCATTGACAGGTTGGTGCGGATACGCAGCACCTGGCCCGCGTCGCCGGGGCGGCGGGCGTGGCCGGTGCCGCGCCACGTTACCGGCTCACCCTTGAAGCGAATATCGCCCTGCTGGCTGTCTTCCAGAAGGTTGCAGCAGCGCAGCAGCGTCGATTTGCCGGAACCAGACGAGCCGATGAGAGAGATTACGCACCCTTTGGGGGCTTTCAGAGAGACGCCCTTGAGCACCTCAAGATCCCCGTAGGCCTTGTGAAGGTCGTCGATGGCAATGACGGAGTCGGTCACGTGTTGTCGCACGGTTGCTGCTGATCGAACGATATAAGGCGGGATTCTCCGGCGCGATGCAATGGGGTTGCCTGTTTTATTGGCGCGGCGCTGGGGCAGGGCGATGAATTTGAGGTCAGTTCGCGGGATTGGTGCACGCGTAGATGCCAACTCAGCTGGCTTGCCTGCGGACCTGGCTGCATAGGCTTCCTGCGCGACAGGGCGCTCTGCCGGTGCGTTTCCGAGGCCCTGCGTACCCCCCGAAGCTTATTCAGACAAGTTAAGGCGGGGTGGGAATGGGCTGACTCAGGTAGGCGGCCTCGTCCAGTACATGAAAGGAAAGCGGGCCGCCCATGGCCATGGGGTCTTGAGGGGCGAAGGCGGTTGTCGCTGCATGCACGGCTGCGCGCAGGGGTTCGGGATCGCGGCCCTTGGCACAGATCAGGGGCAGGCCTGGCGTAGGGTCCGTGCTGCCTTTGGGGATGACCCTTTGGGCGTCCGGATCGTAGCGTTTGAGAAGCCGCCAGGTGACCGCGTCGAGGTAGGCGACATCAGCGCGGCCCGCGGCCACGGCAGCGAGGGATTGGGCGTGGCCGCCGGTTTCGACAACTTTGCCAATTTGGAGCGGAGCACCAAAGGGTGCTGCGGCCTGGGTGACCGCCCAGCCGGATTGGCTGTCTGCACTGTTATAGGCGAGTGTCGCGCGTCTTGCCGGGGGCCGAGTTGGCTGGTCGTTGGTCATCAGCATTGTATCGGGCCGGGTAATGACGCAGGAATAGTACATGCCCGGCGGGGCCTTCAGCCCATAGCCTAGCGTGCCGACATAGGTGACCTTGCCGCGCAGCGCGGTGCGGAAGGGCAGGCTGCAGGTCATCGACAGGGCCAGAGCCGGGTCAAGCCAGTGTTCTGCCCAGTTCTGCGGCAGGGCTTCGGGCGGGGTCAGGTCCGGCAGGGGGCCATCATGGGCGGTTTGAACGTGGGACCAGAAGGTTTGCCAAAGCGCGGCGGTTTCCGCCCGCCAATACATCGGCAAAGAGGCAATCATCCGGACGCGGCGCGCTGGCGGGCCTGATGGCTGTCCATGTCCGATATGCCCAGAAGGTTCGCCGTCAGGCGCATCAGCGCGTTTTCCTCTGCGGAACGATCGCCATCGGAGAGCGCAACGCGCCACAGCGCCTCAAGCACGCCGACACGGTCATCATAAGCAACAGCGTCCTTGATGGCGCGGGTAAAGCGGACGGTGTCCGGGGCCTCTGCCTCGAGGGTTTCAGCTTCCGCGCGCAATTTGTCGGCATCAGGTGCGCTCAAACCATAGCGATCACGGGCAATGGCGTGAATGGTTGCACGCTCGCCAGCGTCATAGTGGCCATCGGCACGGGCGACGCGCACCAAAAGAGCGGTCAGCGCCAGCCGCGCATCAGCGTCCGGCAGCGGTTCAGGGTCGGGAGCGGTCAGACGCTTTAGAAAATCAGCAAACATAACGCCGATGTAGGCGATGCGCACCCGAAGGCCAAGTCACGCTACAGCTCTTCGCCGCACCTGGGCGCTGTCATCGGGGGTCAGGCCGAGCGCGCCTTCGATCTGATGCAGCACGGACTCCTCTTCCGGGTCCAGATCGCCATCCGCCAGCACGATGCGCCACATGTGCCCCGCCAGTGACAATCGGTCGGAGTATTCGACTTCCGCCCGAAGGATATCGGCAAACTCGGGCGTGCCCGGTGCGTGCCGTTCCAGCGCTTCGCAGGTTGCCCGCAACTTGGCCGCCTCGATCGGGCCGAGGTTGAAGGTCGCGGCGAGGATCTTGTCGATCTGCGCCAGTTCCTCGACCCGGTATTCGCGGTCGGCGAAGGCGACGCGCACCAGCAGTGCGCCAAGTGCGAGCTGGGCATCGGGTTGCGGCAGGGGCGGCTTTTCGCGCTTGGGAAAAAGGCGTTCGAACATGGCGCGACGCTATCCCATTTCAGGCGGCGGGCCAAAGCGCAAATTGTCGAGCGCGATGCCCTGCGGATCGGCATTTGTCACGACGATGCCGGCGATATCGGACAGACCGTCCGCGCGCAGAAAGCCAAGCGGCCCCTCGCCAAGGTTTTGGACGGTCAGCGTCACGATTTCCGATCCATCGGCGCGCAGGAACTGGATATTTGCGGCGCCTGCCTCACCCCCGCGCACCTCGAAGCTTAGCGCGGGCTGGGCATTGTCGAACTGCACGGCGATGGCGCCTTCGCCTTGGGCGTGACGGCGCGGGAACCCGGCGGGGCCAAACCCGTTCAGGATCGTGTTGCCGGACACCCAGACCAGACTTTTGGTCTGGCCGGTTGGTGCTGATTGCAGCTGCAACGGGCCAAAGGGCCGCCCCATGACCGCGTCAAAATCTCCTTGTGATACAAGGCTTTGCCCCGCGAAATGTTCTGCGATGCGCGCGCCGTCAAAGGTCAAGATGTCATCGACAAGGTGGCCGGGGCCTTGGCCCGCCTGCAGCCCCTCGAAATCTATGAGGCGGGTCAGCGGCAGGCTGTCCGGATCAACCTGGCACACCGGCGCGCCGGTGCAGGCCAGCGCCGGGCTGGCCATCAAGAGGAAGGCGAACGCGCTAGCCCGCATATCCTTCGACAATCACGAGGTTGCCGCGGCTGACCGGATCGCGCAGCGCCTTGGCGGCTTGGTACTCATCGGAATGGTAGCAGGCCAGCGCGTCGTCATAGCTGGGAAACTCGATGATCACAGTGCGGTCGTTCCACTGGCCTTCGGGATTTTCCTGCGTGCCCCCACGCACTAGAAACCGCGCGCCATAGCGGTCGAACACGGGGCCGTTGGCCGCCTGATATTCGCGGTAGGCTTCAACGTCCGTGACGATGTTGTGGGCAATCCAGTAGCCTTTGGCGCTCATTGTCAGTCCTTTGCGTGATCTGCGTACCACTGTTCCAGACGCGCGGCCTCTCTGGCAAGGGGGTAGGGTGGGTTCAGCACGAAAAGGCCGGATCCGACCATTCCGTGACCGGGACGTGCCGGGGAAAACCGCACCGCTGAACTGAGCGCGTTGCTGTGGCTGGCCTGCAGGGTTTTTACCATTCCCGTATGCGCACCGTTGGTCAGGATCGGATACCACAGGGCGATGATGCCGACATTCCACGCCTTTGCGATCTTGGCAATATGGCCGGGGATGGCGGCATAGTCGGATTTCACCTCGTAGCTGGGGTCAATCAGCATGAGGCCCCGGCGGGGGGTCGGCGGGGTCAGGCTATGGGCAAAGGCAAACCCGTCTTGCCGGGCGATTTGGGCACGCGGCACGGCGCGTGTCAGGGCGGCATGTTCGGCCGGGTGCAGTTCGGCAAGGTGCAGTGTGTCGGACGGGCGCAGCAGGGTCTGCGCAATCAGCGGTGATCCTGCATACGCGGTGTCGCCGTGCGCTTTTCGGATGTCGCTGAGCGCCTTGGCATAGGGGTGACCCGTCGGAATGGCAGAGAGGGCGCGCGCGGCCGCCGCCGCCTCACCGGTCTTGGTCGCTTCGGCCCCGCTCAGATCATACAGGCCCCGCCCCGCGTGCGTCTCGATGTAGCTGAGCGGTTTATCTTTGCGCGTCAGATACTCCAGCATCACAGCCAGCAGCGCGTGCTTGTGCACGTCCGCGAGGTTTCCGGCATGATAGGCGTGTTGGTAGCTGAGCATGGCGTAGGGGCATCGTTAGGGCGGTTCGCCAGTTGGGATGTGGCACGTGCCGGACCGTGTGGCCAGCCTTTGAAGAGCGTGAGCTTTGTCGGCACCAAAGATTGGCAAGGCTCAGCGCGCTTTTGCCAGAACCGTTAGCGCTGTCGCGACCAGTACAAGAGCGGCGAGGGCGAGTTTGGAAGCCGTCTCCATCGTTCCGTCGATCAGCAGAGCATGTGCGGCCGTGCCGGCGGCAACCGTGGCCGCAAGCGCCAGATGGGCGCGGCGCCAGATTTTCGGACGCAGGCGGCGGCGCTGCGCGGCGAGAGCGGCGGCCGCAAAGGCGGCCCACATGGCAATCACGCCCCAGTTCGAAAACGGCGTGGGCGAGGCAAAGGTCAGCGCATCGATCACGTCTGGCGGGCTCGTGACCCAGAGCCCGGCAACATGGGCAAGGATCAACATCACCAGTGCAAGGCCCGTGGCGCGGTGCAGTCGCCGGCTTTGGCGCGGGGGCAAGCCCGGCAGCGCGCCGAGCGCCAGTAGAGGTTGCAGCAGCAAGAGCCCCATCGCGGCGACGCCGGCCAGCCCGGCCGCGATATATATCGGCTGGCGATACTGTAGCAGCGGGCTTCCTGCCGCCAGCACAAGGGGGATCAGCAGCGCCGCACCTAGGATCGCCCAGACGACGGCTGATTTCACGCAGGCTCCAGCACGAAATGCGCCTCAAGGCGTGTCAGGTCCGCGTTGGCCATCACCGGACGTAGGAACACCGTTTTGAAGCCGTTCGCATCGTACTCCGCATCATAGGCGAGGTGTCCGTGCGGTTGGCCAAACGCAGGCACGATCTGCGGCATGTCCATGCGAAAGACGCCTTGCGCGTCCGTGAGTGTGGCGCCGTGTGACCGCGCATCGCGTTCGTGTCCTTCGGTTGTATGGGCCCAGATCTGGATGCGTGCGCCGGGAATCGGCGCGCCGCTTCCCGCTTGCCGGACGGACCCGGTCATCAAAAATCCGCCCCCGCCGATACGGTCTGTGAGGGCAGCGCCCGGGCGATAATTGTTTGCGCCGCCGCGCATCGTCGGCGTTGGGGCCAGCGGACTTGTGGCCCGGGCTGGAAGCCCTGTTGCAAGGGCCGCTCCGGTCGCGGCGAGAAAGGTCCGTCGAGGAAAACTATGGATAGGCATTTCGGCGTCTCCTGTTGTGCTGCTGCATAGGTAGGCGCGCCGGGTGGCCGTTTCGAGAGACTCCGTACGTCAGCGGCGGCGCAAGTCGATAACATCCACGAACTTGCTTCCAGTGGAACAGAAGCTGTCGGACGGGATACGGCCAGACGCCTTCCACTCAGACAGGACTCGATCCTTTTCGGACGGTCCAAGCGTGCCGATGGAGATCGCGACCCAGCCGTTCGAGCTGAGAAATCCCTGAAGGTATCGGGTGTCGGTGATGTTTTCGCGCACGTAGTCGCGCGCTTTTCTCACCGTACGGCGCGAGGCAACAATCAAGGCGCATTTGCCCGGTCTGATGGCTTCGGCGACAGATCGCGCGTTCTGCGGCGCGGTGAGGGTAACCGGCGGCGCCGCCGATGGCGTGGTTGAGGGTCTGACCGCGCCAAGACGCGTTTTGTCGACGGCGGCAATAAACGAAATATAATTCCCCTGCTGATCCAGCCAGCGCACCCGGGGGCCGACCTGCACCGGCATCCGGCAGGCCCAGTTGGCGGCGTTGTCGTAAAGATAGCAGATGGAGCGGCCACGCACCTCGTATTTGCCAGTCCGCCGCTCGCCGCTTGTTGCCTGAAAGACGACGCGGCCATCCAGCGACAGGTAGGAGTACCAGCGCTTGCCATTGGAGACAAGCTCGCCGGTGACGGTATAGCCGCGCCACGTCTTGGGCTGTGTCAGATCAACCGACGCGACAGGCGGTGACGGGGTCGGCGCAGGCGCCGGGCCGGGGGTTGGCCGTGGTTGGGGGCTGGGCGCGATGGGGCGCGCGGCCGTCTGCCCTGTAAAGCCGTATTGCTGCAACTCAGAGCGAGAGAACACATACATGTCGTCAGGCGGCGTGCGCAGCATGACCGTGACAACCTCGGACGGCACGCCAAACTCATCCAGCGTTTCGATAATGTCGGCG
>JBCBCP010000067.1:0-15598 GCA_038530575.1 Pseudomonadota bacterium | reverse complement strand
CCACTCTGCGCTGAGGCTGCGGCGCTGCAGCCGTTCGGCGAGGAGCTGGAGCTGGAGCTGCTGCAGCAGGCGGTGGCGATTTCGGCGCAGTTTGGGCCGTGGCGGCGGGCGCTGCGGGTGGCTCCACCGTGATCTGCACCGGCGCTTGGGCTGCGGGCGCGGGTGCAGGCGCCGCAGCCACACGTCCAGCAAGGCTCGGGGTTTGACCACAAATCTGACGCCGCTGGCGGTTCACCCGCGGCACCCAGGTCACGTTCCCGTCGATCCCGGCCCGAATGAATACACATCCCCGGCTGTCGATATACTGGCTGGCCGTGTAACTGGCCGGTGGGAACTCCGCCGGTGTCGCATCTCCAATAGACTGCGCGTGGCCCGCCGCCGCAAAGCTGCAGCAAAGGACCGCGCCGATGGCGAGTACTCGTGTCACGTTCATTTCTGCCCCCGCAGGAATTTGGACTTACCGTGCCGCAAAGTTCCGGGGCTGTCCAGTGACTTACTTGGTGCCGAACATGCGATCTCCCGCATCCCCAAGGCCAGGTACGATATAGCCAACTTCATTAAGCTGCCGGTCGATGGCCGCCGTCACAATCGGCACATCCGGGTGCGCCTCCCGCATGCGCGCGATTCCCTCGGGTGCCGCCAGCAAACAGAGGAACCGGATGTCGCGCGCCCCTGCCTCCTTCAACAGATCAATCGCAGCGACCGAGGAATTGCCCGTCGCCAGCATCGGATCAACGGCAATCACCAGACGATCATCAAGGCTCTCTGGCACCTTGAAGTAATACTGCACCGGCTCCAGCGTTTCCTCGTCCCGGTACAGCCCCACAAACCCGACACGGGCCGACGGGATCAGCGCTAGCACCCCATCCAAAAGCCCGTTGCCCGCCCGCAGGATCGAGATCAGTGCAAGCTTCTTGCCATCCAGCACCGGCGCGTCCATCGCCTCCATCGGCGTTTCAATCCGTGCGGTGGTCATCGGCAATTCGCGCGTGATCTCATAGGCCAAAAGCTGCGAAATCTCGCGCAGAAGCTGCCGGAAGTTCCCGGTTGAGCGCTCCTTGTCCCGCATCAGGGTCAGCTTGTGCTGCACCAGCGGATGATCAACGACAGTGACATGCTCAGTCATGATTGGCCCTTCTCTGTTCCCGAAAGCTTTGGGGGTTTGGGGGCAAAGCCCCCATCAGCAAAATAAAATCATGCGCGCCGTAGGCGCTCATTGTGGAAGACCCAAGTGCGCTGCGATCAGATCGGCAACGCCGGTAAAGCCCATCTCGCCCAGCGCACCCGCCCCGGTGCCCGCAACCAGTACCGGCACCCGTTCCCGCGTATGGTCAGTGCCGACCCATGTGGGATCATTCCCATGATCGGCCGTCAGCACCAGCATGTCGCCCGGGCGCAGCGTGTCCAGGACCGGCCCAATCGCCGCATCAAACCACTCCAGATGCCGTGCATAGCCCTCAACATCCCGGCGGTGACCATAAAGCGAATCGAACTCGACAAAATTGGCAAATGTCAGGCTGCCCTCCGCCGCATGGGCCACCCGCTCGGCCAGCGTGTCCATCAACGCCGCGTCATCGCCCTTCGCCACGTCCGAAAAGCCGGCGCCGGTAAAGATGTCCCAGATCTTGCCCACTGCATGCACGGGCCTGCCTGCCTCAGCCGCTCGCGTGCTGATCACGGGCCCAGGCGGCGCAATGGCGAAATCCTTGCGGTTGCCCGTCCGCTCAAACGCGCCCTCGGCGCCAACAAAGGGCCGCGCAATCACACGCCCGACACGCATCGCGTGCAGGCGCGGGGCCACAGAGGCGCACAAATCCAAAAGTCGCTGCAGACCGAACGCCTCCTCATGCGCGGCGATCTGGAACACGCTGTCGGCAGAGGTGTAGCAGATCGGTCGCCCTGTCCGCAGATGCGCGCCGCCCAGCCGCGCAATGATCTCGGTGCCTGACGCGTGACAATTGCCCAAAATGCCGTCGGTGCCCGCCGCCGTGGCGATTTCGGCCACCAGACCTGCGCCAAACGCATCGCCCTGCCGCGGAAAATAATGCCAGTCCCACGGCACCGGCAGCCCCGCTAGCTCCCAATGCCCTGACGGCGTGTCCTTGCCGGGTGAAACCTCGGTCGCACAGCCCCAGCGCCCCGCAGGCTCCGGGCCTTGCACCACCTCGCCCGAGGCCAGCTCCAGCGCCCGCCACAGCCCCAGCCGGGCCATGTTCGGCAGATGCAAGGGCCGCGCCGCGTGGATATGACCGAGCGTGTTCGCGCCCGTGTCCGGCACATCGCCATTAAAGAACTGGTCCGCATCCGGTGCACCGCCAATCCCGACGCTGTCCATCACGACGAGAAAGGCGCGCCCCATCAGCCGACCCGTTCGTGGATCAGCGTGGCCGCCGGGGCGGCAGCCGCGCCAAAGGTGAAAGCGGCGCGCACAGCAGCCTCGGCGCGGTCCGCCTCCGCAGGCCGCGCCGCGTGCACCACGGCGATGGGCTGGCCTTTGACCAGCCGCGTGCCAAGCGGGGCAAGGTCCGACAGGCCCACGGCGGGGTTGATCACATCGCTTTCCCGCGCCCGCCCGCCGCCAAGCGCGACAACGGCATGGCCCAGCGCCTCACCGTCAATAGCCGTAACCACGCCCGGGCCGGTCGCCAGAACCTCGCGGATCACGGTGGCCTCGGGCAGAAACCGTGCCGGCGCATCGACAAATCCCAGCGGGCCGCCCTGCGCCGCGATCATCTTGCCAAAGCGCTCGGCTGCGGCGCCAGTACGCACGGCCCCGGCGATCTTGTCGGCCCCCGCCTGCACGTCCTCCGCCAGCCCCGCGCCAGCCAGAAGCACCCCGCCCAGCGCCGCGCACAGCTCCACCAAAGCGCCGCGCGCGTCGCCTGCGCGCAGCACGCGCATCACTTCGGCCACTTCCAGCGCGTTGCCCATCGCAGGCACCAGCGGCTGGCTCATGTCGGTGATCAGCGCAGAGGTCTTGCAGCCGGCCGCATTGGCCGTCCTCACCAGCGCCTGCGCCAGATCGCGCGCGGCCCCGATGTCTTTCATGAATGCACCCGAGCCGACCTTGACGTCCAGCACCAGCCCCTGCAGCCCCGCCGCCAGCTTTTTGCTGAGGATCGAGGCCGTGATCAGGTCAAGGCTTTCCACAGTCGAAGTCACATCGCGGATCGCATAAAGCCGCTTGTCCGCGGGCGCGATATCAGCAGTGGCGCCCACAATAGCGCAGCCCGCTTGCCGCACCACGCCAGAGAACCGGTCCTGCGGCAGCCCTGTGCTGACGCCCGGGATCGCCTCCAGCTTGTCGAGCGTGCCGCCCGTATGCCCAAGGCCCCGGCCCGAAATCATCGGTACATAGGCCCCGCAGGCCGCCAGCGCTGGCGCCAGCACAAGGCTGACGCAATCGCCCACCCCGCCGGTGGAGTGCTTGTCCAGAACCGGGCCGGGCAGGTCCCAGTCCAGCACCGTGCCCGAATCGCGCATCGCCATCGTCAGCGCCACGCGGCCCACATCGCCCAGGCCATTCAGGCACACCGCCATCGCAAAGGCCCCGGCCTGCGCGTCGCTGACCTGCCCGTCGGCTAGGCCCTGCGCAAACCACGCAAGTGCTTCGCGTCCGGGGCTTTGCCGCGCGCGCAAAGCGCCGATAACCGCCGCCGCCGAATGGGTCATTCCATATGCTCCGTGCCAAAGGCCCCGGGGAGCAGCTCCGCCAGCGTCATGCGCAGCTCTGCCCCCTCAACCGTGCCCATCGTCACCGGCACGCCGCCCTTGCCGAACTCCTTCAGCTTCTGGCGGCACCCGCCACAGGGCGGCACCGGGCTGGGCGCGCTGCCCACCACATAGACCTCCACGATCTCGCGCGCACCCGCGGCGCACATCGCCGCCAGCGCGCCCGCTTCGGCACAGGTCCCCTCGGGATAGGCGACGTTTTCGACATTGCAGCCGGCAAAGATCTGGCCATCCGCGGTGCGCACGGCGGCCCCCACAAGGAAGTTCGAATAAGGCGCATAGGCACGCTCCCGCACCGCCAAGGCCGCCGCCCGCAAATCCGCACTACCCGTCACACCGCACGCCTTTCCAAAATCCGGCCTCAGCGATACCGAAGATTTGCGGCAACCAAAACCACCTTCACGGCAGGCTGACCTGCAAAAGCTGCAAATCGGCTGATGGCGCGGCATAAATCGCCTCCTGCCCTGCGGGCAGAACAAAGGCATCGCCCGCTGCCAGTACCTGCGTGCTGCCCGCGCGCAGCTCCATCTGGCCCGACAGCACGAAAGTAAAGAAAATGCCCCGATCATGGGAGAAGGCCTCGGGTTCGCCCGCAGGCCTCAACACGCGCACATCCGCCACGCCGCCCGTGTTCGCTGCGATCCCGGTATCGCGCGCCTCAAACCCCGGAACATCCGCCGCGGCCCATAGCGCACCCTCCGGCTCCGCCCGAACAAAGCGTTGGCCTTGCCAGCGCCGCTCCGGGTCATGCCGCCCGGTCGGCAGGTCCATCTGGTGCTCGATCGTGGTCAGATGTTCGGCGGGCACGCCAATCTCGATCACCTCCAGATCATCGCCCGAATGCAGCACGCGGTGCCGGATCTCGGGCGGCTGGATCACGCAAGCCCCGGGCGTCAGCCGAAACGGCGGGCCCTGGTCCTCGTAGACCAGATCAACCCAGCCGCGATAACAGAAGATGAGCTGAAACCCGACGGAATGGTAATGGACCATGTCGGGCACCGGCCCGCCGCCCGGAATACGGATATGGCTGGCGATGATCGACCCGCCCAAGCGCCCTGGGACCAAGTCGCGATACTCCATCCCTGCACGCCCAACGACCCACGGCGCCCCGTCGGATAGCCGCCGCACGATGAACTCTGATGTTGGCACCGGCACCTCGACCGGCGGGTCAAGCGGCGCAATCTCCACCACCGTGCCGCCCGGCGACACCTGCCGCACCTTGCCAAGAAGCACAGGATCATCCGCCCTCAGCCGCAGCCGCCCCGGCGCGTCCCCGCGCACGAGCCGCACCCGTGCGCCGAAGCCGGAAAACACCGCCTCCGCGGGATCGTCGGCTGGAAAAATCTCCTCCATCCGCATCCCCAGCCCTTCAAAAAACGCCTGATCCCCCGCCAGATCAGCCGTCCCCAAAAGCACCTCCGCCCGAATGTTTTGCACAGCGCGTCCCCTTCACTTGGCTAAGTAAAACTCCGGGGAGCGCGAGGGGCTGGCCCCTCGCTCCCGCCGCTTGCCAATTGCGCGCAGGCTGGCATCCGCGCTAGGCATCTGCAACCAGCAAAGGCGCACCCATGACCGACAAGACCCTGCGCGAGGCCGCGCTTGACTACCACCGCCACCCAAAACCCGGCAAGCTGGAGATCCGCGCGACCAAGCCGCTGGCCACGGGCCGCGATCTGGCGCGGGCCTATTCCCCGGGCGTGGCCGAAGCCTGCCTCGAGATCAAGGCGGACCCGGACACCGCCCGCGACTACACCGCGCGCGGCAACCTCGTGGCGGTCGTCACCAACGGCACGGCGGTTCTGGGGCTGGGCAATATCGGCGCGCTGGCCTCCAAGCCGGTGATGGAGGGCAAGGCGGTCCTCTTCAAGAAATTCGCGGGCATCGACTGCTTTGACATCGAGGTGGATGAGCCGGATCCCGAAAAGCTGGCGGAGATCGTCTGCGCGCTGGAGCCGTCCTTTGGCGCCATCAACCTTGAGGATATCAAGGCCCCCGACTGTTTCACGGTTGAACGCATCTGCCGCGAGCGGATGAACATCCCCGTCTTCCACGATGACCAGCACGGCACGGCCATCGTTGTGGGGGCGGCAGCAACCAATGCGCTGCAGCTTGCGGGCAAGGCCTTTGAAGACATCAAGATCGTCTCAACCGGGGGCGGCGCGGCGGGCATTGCCTGCCTCAACATGCTGCTGAAACTGGGCGTGCGGCGCGAGAACGTGTGGCTCTGCGACATTCACGGGCTGGTCTACGAGGGCCGGACAGAGGACATGAACCCGGCCAAGGCCGCCTATGCGCAAGCCACGGACAAGCGCACGCTCAGCGACGTAATCGAGGGCGCGGACCTTTTTCTCGGCTTGTCAGGCCCCGGCGTGCTGACCGAGGCGCACGTGGCGCAGATGGCAAACCGCCCGATCATCTTTGCGCTCGCCAACCCAACGCCAGAAATCCTGCCCGATGAGGCCCGGCGCGCAGCCCCTGACGCAATCATCGCCACCGGGCGCAGCGATTTTCCGAACCAGGTCAACAACGTCCTGTGCTTTCCCTTCATCTTCCGCGGAGCGCTGGATGTGGGGGCGACCACCATCAACGACGAGATGCAGCTTGCCTGCATCGAGGGCATCGCCGCGCTGGCTCGCGCCACCACCAGCGCTGAGGCCGCCGCCGCCTACCAGGGCGAGCAGCTGACCTTCGGGGCAGATTACCTGATCCCCAAACCTTTTGACCCGCGCCTTGTCGGCATCGTGTCCTCTGCCGTGGCCAAGGCGGCGATGGACAGCGGTGTGGCCACCCGCCCGCTTGCCGATCCGGCGGCTTACCGCGAGAAACTGGACGGGTCGGTCTTCAAATCCGCCCTGCCCATGCGCCCGGTGTTCGAGGCAGCGCGCAGCGTTGCGCGCCGCATCGTCTTTGCCGAGGGGGAGGACGAACGCGTCCTGCGCGCGGCGCAGGCGATGGTCGAGGAAACGACCGAACGCCCGATCCTGATTGGCCGGCCCGAGGTGATCGAAGCCCGCATCGAACGCGCGGGCCTGACGATTGGGCTAGGCACGCATTTTGACCTTGTGAACCCCGAAAACGACCCCCGATACCGGGACTATTGGGGCACCTATCACGAGCTAATGTGCCGCCGCGGGGTCACGCCCGATCTGGCCCGTGCGATCATGCGGACCAACACCACCGCCATCGGCGCGGTCATGGTGCAGCGCGAGGAGGCCGACGCGCTGATCTGCGGCACCTTCGGCGAGTTTCGCTGGCACCTGAACTACGTGACGCAGATCTTGGGCAATGAAAGCCTGCACCCGGTCGGCGCGCTCTCGATGATGATCCTCGAAGACGGCCCGCTTTTCATCGCAGACACCCATGTCCATATGGAGCCCGGCCCAGAGGAGCTGGCGGAAATCGTGATCGGCACCGCCAGGCATATTCGCCGCTTCGGGCTGGAGCCGCGGATCGCGCTGTGCAGCCAAAGCCAGTTCGGCACGCATCAGGGCGGCTCGGGCGCACGGCTGCGCGATGCGTTGAGCCTTCTGGACTCGGCCCCGCGCGATTTTGTCTACGAGGGCGAGATGAACATCGACACCGCGCTTGACCCCGATCTGCGCGCGCGCCTGCTGCCCGGCGGGCGGATGGAGGGCGCGGCCAACGCGCTGGTCTTTGCCCATGCGGACGCGGCCTCGGGCGTGCGCAACATTCTCAAGATGAAAGGTGGCGGGCTCGAGGTCGGGCCAATCCTGATGGGCATGGGCAACCGCGCCCATATCGTCAGCCCCGCGATCACCGCGCGCGGGCTGCTCAACATGTCCGCCATCGCGGGCACGCCGGTCGCGCATTACGGCTAGGCGAATTTTTGAAAATTCGCAGGCAGGCGATCCTTCAAGGATCGCAAACTGGCAATTCTTGAAGAATTGCCGCGGCATTCCGGCGCTTGCGCTTTGCCGTTGCCGGGGCGTAAAGCGGAGCGGACTTTGACGGAGGGGCACATGGGGTACGCAGCGGAATATCAGGCCTGGCAGGCCGATCCCGAAGCTTGGTGGATGAAACAGGCCGAGGCCATCGACTGGGAAGTCGCCCCGACACAGGCGCTCTTTGACCGCGGCGATCACCTTTACGAATGGTTTGCCGAGGCAGAGGTGAACACCTGCTGGAACGCCGTGGACCGCCACGTCGAGGCAGGCTTTGGCGATCAGCTGGCCATTATCCACGACAGCCCCATCACCGGCACGCAGACCAAAACCACCTATGCGGAGCTGCAGGGCAAGGTCGCGCAGCTTGCGGGCGGGCTGGCCGCGAAGGGCATTACGGCGGGCGACCGGGTCATCATCTATATGCCGATGGTCACCGAAGCGCTGGTTGCCATGCTGGCCTGCGCGCGCATCGGCGCAGTGCATTCGGTTGTCTTTGGCGGCTTTGCTGCGAACGAGCTGGCCGTGCGCATCGACGACTGCACCCCCAAGGCCATCATCGCCGCGTCCTGCGGGCTGGAGCCCGGGCGGACGGTTGAATACAAACCCCTGCTGGACGGCGCGGTGGACATGGCCGCACACAAGCCCGATTTCTGCGTGATCCTGCAACGCGAGCAGCACATCTGCGATCTGGGCCCGCGCGACATCGACTGGAACGCATTGCAGGATGGCGTGGCACCCGCGCCCTGCGTGCCGGTGAAGGGCAACCACCCGGCCTACATCCTCTACACCTCCGGCACGACCGGCGCCCCTAAAGGCGTGGTGCGCCATACCGCAGGCCACCTCGTCGCGCTGAACTGGACGATGAAGAACATCTACATGTGCGATCCCGGCGACGTGTTCTGGGCCGCTTCCGATGTCGGCTGGGTCGTGGGCCACAGCTATATCTGCTACGCGCCGCTGATCCACCGCAACACCACCATCGTGTTCGAAGGCAAACCCGTCGGTACGCCCGATGCCGGCACCTTCTGGCGCGTGATCGAAGAGCATAACGTGCGCAGCTTCTTCACCGCACCCACCGCAATCCGCGCGGTGAAACGCGAAGACCCCGAAGGCAAGCTTGTTGGCAACTATGATCTGTCAGGGCTGCGCGCACTCTACCTTGCGGGTGAGCGGGCGGACCCGGACACCATCGAATGGGCACAGAAGACGCTGAACATCCCGGTCTACGACCACTGGTGGCAGACCGAAACCGGCTACACCATCGCAGGCAACCCCGCCGGGCTTGAGCCGCTTCCCGTAAAGATCGGATCGCCCACAGTACCCATGCCGGGCTATGACGTGCGCATCCTCGATGACGCGGGCCACGAGGTCGCGGCTGGAGAGCTCGGCGCGATTGCCGTGAAACTCCCCCTGCCCCCCGGCACGCTACCGACCCTGTGGAATGCCGAAGCGCGCTACAAGAAAAGCTATCTCAACACCTTCCCCGGCTACTACGAGACCGGCGATGCGGGCATGAAAGACGAGGACGGCTATCTCTACATCATGGCGCGCACCGATGACGTCATCAACGTCGCGGGCCATCGTCTCTCTACCGGCGCGATGGAAGAGGTGCTCGCGGGTCACAAAGACGTCGCCGAATGTGCCGTCATCGGCGTGACTGACAGCCTCAAGGGCCAGATGCCGGTCGGCTTCTTGTGCCTGAATGCCGGCTGCAACCGCCCCCATGGCGAGGTCACCGCGGAAGTGGTGAAGATGGTGCGCGAGCAGATCGGCCCAGTCGCAGCATTCAAACTGGCCGTCGTCGTTGACCGCCTGCCCAAGACACGTTCGGGCAAGATCCTGCGCGGCACGATGGTCAAGATCGCAGACGGCGAGGACTTCAAGATGCCCGCGACCATCGATGATCCCGCCATCCTCGACGAGATCGCCGAGGCCCTGCGCACTATCGGCTACGCGAAAGCCTGACCCATGTCACCGGCGGCGCAGGATATCTCCGACTGGCTGCTCAAAGAAGGACTGGCGGGCCTCGAGTTTGGCCCGCTGTTGACGGGACTGTGCGAACGCCTGGTGGACGCGGGTGTGCCGCTGGTGCGCTGCAACTTTTCCATGCGGGCCTATCACCCGGAATTCGGTGCCTTCGCCTACCGCTGGAAACGCGCCACAGGGATGGAGCACGAGCAATACGTGCGCGATTCTTCCATCCAGCTTGGCTGGGATCAAAGCCCGCTCAAATATCTCGTCGAAACCGACCATGACGAAATCCGCTTTCGCTTTTCGCCGGACGACACACCTTACCGCTTTCCGATGTTCGAAGACCTCGTCGCGCAAGGGGCAAGCGACTATTTTGCGCTGCGGCTGCGCTTTGACGGGACCGGCTCCAACCTGAGCGATCCGACACAAGGCGTTGGGCTGCTGGCCTCTTTTGCCGGGACCGCGCCGGACGGGTTTTCGGACACAGACCTGGACACCCTGCGTAAGGTCGCACCGGCTATGGCGCTTGCCCTGAAGGCCAATGCCAACATGACTATGGCGCAGGATCTGATGGCCACCTATCTGGGCGCGGATGCCGGCGCGCGGGTCCTTTCCGGCGCGGTCGGGCGCGGTTCGGTCGAGGGGACCGAGGCCGTGATCCTCTATTTTGACCTCGCCGGTTTCACCAAGATGTCAGAGGCGCTGGGCCCCGGCATTGTCGAGATGCTGAACGCCTATTTCGGCGCCGTCGTTCCGGCCATCGAGGCACGCGGGGGCAACGTGCTGAAGTTCATGGGCGACGGCATTCTGGCGATCTTTGGCAAGGACAGCGTGCCCGACACGGAAATGGCCGCCGTGGACTGCCTGCTGGACCTGCAAGGCGCGATGGCCGAGGTCAGCTCCGCCCGCGCGGCTGAAAACCTGCCCACAACCACAGCCACGATGGCCCTGCACGCGGGCGAGGTGTTCTACGGCAACATCGGCTCGGCAACGCGGCTGGATTTCACCGTGATCGGCCCCGCCGTGAACACGGCTGCACGGATCGAGGCGATGACCGGCGCGGTGGACCAACCCGTGGTGATCGGCGCGAAGGTTGCCCGCCCCCTGCTGGAGCGCCGGAACGATCTGGTATCGCTGGGCCAGTACCGCCTGCGCGGGGTCGCGGACCGGCAGGAGTTGTTCACGCTGGACTGATCACGCCTGTTTTCCGCACGCGGAAAACATCACCCAACCCGCGGGAAACCGCGTCGGTTTCCCAGCATCAGGTAAACTGTTCCGAGATCAGCCGCTCTTCCAGCCCGTGGCCTGGATCGAACAGCACCCGGTGCACGACGTTCGGCTCAGACCGGATCGTGACCTGACGCACATCGCGGACGGAGCGGCTGTCGGCCTCGGCCATCACCGGGCGCTTTTCGGCATCGAGTACCTCAAACCGCACCTCCGCATCTTTTGGCAGCAGCGCCCCGCGCCAGCGCCGCGGCCGAAACGCTGCAACCGCAGTCAGGGCCAAAACATCCGAACCGATGGGCACAATCGGCCCATGTGCTGAATAGTTATAGGCGGTGCTGCCCGCAGGGGTCGCGACCAGCGCGCCATCGGCGCTCAGCGCATCCATCCGCAGCCGCCCGTCGACAAAGATGCGCAGCCGGGCCGCCTGAGGTCCCTGACGCAGCAGCGACACCTCGTTGATGGCCAGCGCATGGTGCGTCTGCCCGTCACCGGTGATCGCCTCCATCTTCAGGGGGTTCAGCCCCTCCTCCTGCGCCGCCTCCAGCCGCGCCAGCAGGCGGCTTTCAGAGTATTCGTTCATCAGGAATCCGACCGTGCCCCGGTTCATGCCATAGACCGGCGCAGGCAAATGCTCCGTCCCGTGCAGGGTTTGCAACATGAACCCGTCCCCGCCCAGCGCCACGATCACTTCCGCCTCTTCCACGGGCGCATCGCCATAGCGCCCGATCAGCGTCGCCCGCGCGGTTTGCGCCACCGGCGCCGGGGACGCCACGAACGCGATCTTCTGAGGCATGGCAGACGTTTCCTATCGTCAGAACTTGCCGCGATTAGAAACACATATCCCCCATGCACGCCAGCGCTGCCGCGAATGACTGCGCCAACGTCGCTTTATCCGCTTTGACACGTGCCGCGTTTCCGATACGAAACACTTCAAACCGCGACTCGAAGGGAGACCGCCATGAACGTGCAATCCGGGTTCTTTAAAACCACCCTGAGCCAGAGCGATCCAGAACTGGCCAAAGCGATGGACGCCGAGCTGGGCCGCCAGCGTGACGAGATCGAGCTGATCGCATCCGAAAACATCGTCTCCGCCGCCGTGATGGAGGCGCAGGGCTCGGTCCTGACCAACAAATACGCCGAAGGTTACCCGGGCCGCCGCTACTATGGCGGATGCCAGCATGTCGACGTGGCCGAAAACCTCGCGATCGAGCGGGCCAAGGCGCTGTTCAAGTGCGGCTTTGCCAACGTGCAGCCGAACTCCGGCAGCCAGGCCAACCAGGGCGTGTTCCAGGCCCTGCTGAAGCCCGGCGACACCATCCTCGGCATGAGCCTCGACGCGGGCGGCCACCTGACCCACGGCGCGGCACCGAACCAGTCGGGCAAGTGGTTCAACGCGGTCCAGTACGGCGTGCGTCGCGACACGCTGGATGTGGACTACGACCAGCTCGAAGCGCTCGCGCTAGAGCACCAGCCCAAGATGATCATCGCGGGCGGCTCGGCGATCCCGCGCCAGCTCGACTTTGCCCGCTTCCGCGCGATTGCCGACAAGGTTGGCGCGTGGCTGCTGGCAGATGTTGCGCACTTCGCGGGCCTGATCGCAGCGGGCGTCTACCCCTCGCCCTTCCCGCATGTGCACGCGGCCACGACCACCACGCACAAGACCCTGCGCGGCCCGCGCGGCGGCATGATCCTGACGGATGACGAGGCGCTGGCGAAGAAATTCAACTCCGCCATTTTCCCCGGCATCCAGGGCGGCCCGCTGATGCACGTGATCGCCGCCAAGGCCGTCGCCTTTGGCGAGGCGCTGCGCCCCGATTTCGTCGACTACCAGAAGCAGGTCATCGTGAACGCGCAGGCGCTGGCCGATGAGCTGATCAAGGGCGGGCTCGACATCGTCACCGGCGGCACCGACACCCACGTGATGCTGGTCGACCTGCGCCCCAAGGGCGTGAAGGGCAACGCGATGGAAAAGGCGCTGGGCCGGGCGCACATCACCTGCAACAAGAACGGCGTGCCGTTTGACGATGAAAAGCCGACCATTACCTCCGGCATCCGCCTTGGCACCCCCGCGGGCACCACGCGCGGTTTCGACGCCGAGGATTTCCGCCAGATTGGGCGCTGGATCTGCGAAGTGGCCGACGGGCTGGCCGCCAACGGCGAGGACGGCAACGAGGCGGTCGAGACCAAGGTCCGCGGCAAGGTTGCAAGCCTCTGCGCGCGCTTCCCGCTCTACCCGGGCCTCTGATGCGCCGCACGTTGGGTGCGCATTCACTGCGCACCTCATCCTTAAATCAAAAGGCCGGGCCCAGCGCCCGGCCTTTTTTCGTGGCCCCGTTTTCGTGCCGGTGCCCGCGCCCTAAATCTTGTCGGCCCAGACCATCCAGCCGATGAAAAGCGCGGTCACGATCAGCAGGTTAAAGATGATGCTGCCCGCAAGGGAAAGCCAAGCGCCGCGGCGGGCGTCGGCCCGGTCAACACTTGCCAGCCAGCTCAGCGCATCTTCTTCGGCGCGGTCCAGCGCGGTGTGATCCAGCGTGACTTGCAGCTTGGGGTTTGCCGCGCGCGCCTCAGCCTCGATAATCTGCGCGAGACTGGCCCGCACACGGCGCGGCAGGCGCCGACCAGCCTTGCGCCGCGCGGCCGCCAGCGTTTTTGCCCGCACGCCAAGCGCCGCGTCCAGCGCCTTGCGCAGCCGCTCGGAGCGCGCCTCTATACTGCCATCCCGTGCCATCGCCTGCCTCTACCCCGTGCGCCCGCCCGCCTCAAGCCTCTGGCCCCCGGCCCCGATTCCGGCTAGCCCGGGCACATGATGCTTGCCCACGAGAGTTTCGGCAGCGGCCCCGCTGCGCCCGTGTTGATCGTGCACGGCCTTTACGGGTCAGGCCGCAACTGGGGTGTGATCGCCAAACGCCTGTCGGACAGGGGCCGTGTTGTCACCGTCGACATGCGCAACCACGGTGCCTCACCGCACAGCGCGGCGCACGGGTACGAGGATATGGCGGGCGATCTGGCCGAGGTAATTGAAACGCTGGGCGCTCCGATGGACGTTGTGGGCCATTCGATGGGCGGCAAGGCGGCGATGGTGCTGGCGGCCACACGGCCCGCGCTGGTACGCCGCCTCGTGGTCGCGGATATCGCGCCGGTGGCCTACGGGCACAGCCAGATGCAGTTCATCGACGCCATGCGGGCGGTGGACCTGAGCGCGGTCACCCGCCGCTCCGACGCCGCCGCGCAGCTGGGCGCACAAGGGGTGGAGCCGGGCCTGCAAGCCTTTCTGACCCAAAGCCTCGACGTGGCTGGCAAACGCTGGCGGCTGAACCTTGATGCGCTGGCGGCAGAAATGCCCAAGATCCTGTCCTTTCCCGAGATCGCTGGCGCATTCCCGGGGCCGATGCTGATGCTCTCTGGCGCGGACAGCGATTATGTCCGCCCCGAACACAGGCCCGCGATCAAGGCGCTGTTCCCGGCGGCGCGCTTTGCCAAGCTGCCGCGCGCCGGCCACTGGCTGCACGCGGACCAGCCCCGCGGCTTCGAGGCCGCCGTGCGCGCCTTTCTCGATGCGTAAGCGCGCGCGGCGATGCCTCTGCTACCCGGCGGCGGCCTGAAGCACGGGGCTGCGCAGCAGGTCAAGCTCAGGGCGCCCTTCGCCCAGCACAGCGCCAAAATCGCGCCCTGCAGCGACCGACGGATAGGCCCAAGTCTCGATCCCCGCCGCGATCGCGGCAGCGGCGCTTTCAGGTGTGTCTTCGATGGCCAGCGCCTTGCCCGCGTCGACGTCCAGCGCACGCAGCGCCTCGTTGTAGATGTCTGGTGCGGGCTTGGTGCGGGGCACCAGACCGCAATGGCCGATAAAGTCAAAGACCGACGGCTTCACCTCATCGCGCAGCGCCTCCAGCACGCCTGCCACCTGCCTTTTGTCGGTCGATGTCACAAAACCCAGCTTGATACCCTGCATGCGGGCCTCGACGATCAGATCAGCGATCCCGGGGCGCAAGCGCAGCCCCTCTGACTGCAGCCCGATCTCGAACACCTCGACCTTGGCCTCGTAAATCGCGGTCACGTCAACCTCGTGGCCCTGCTGCTCCGCATAGGCCGCCAAACGCGCCTTGCCGCCGGGGATTTCGAGCAGCCGGGCATATGTGTCGCTATCCCAATGCCAATCTGTGCCCGTGATTTCGAACGCGGTATTGAACGCGCGGCGCTGCATGTCGGAGGTATCAACGAGCACACCGATGGAGCCGAGTAAAAGTGCGGAATAGGTCATGGTTGTCTTCCTTGGAAACTTTAGGTCTTCACCAATGCGCACGGCGACCAACGCCCCCGCACCCGGATAGGTTCCGCCGCGCAATGCAAAAAATACCTGGGCCAGGTGGCTAGCATGTCATCCGCTTTGCCGCCCGTTCTTCATCATGTTGATCTGCAGCCCAAAACACCGCCCCAGACGCATATCCGCGCGGCGCTTTCACCTCTGAAACGCAACCTGCGGCAGCAGACGCGGAATGAGGTTGCGGTCCAAGCCGGAGTGCCTATAACGCAGGACAATTTGCGAGACAGCCGGGGGGCCGAGGGATGCCAAAACGCACCGACATCACGTCGATCATGATCATTGGCGCGGGCCCCATCGTCATCGGACAAGCCTGCGAGTTCGACTACTCAGGCGCTCAGGCCTGCAAGGCCCTGCGCGAGGAAGGTTACCGGATCATCCTCGTCAACTCGAACCCGGCGACGATCATGACGGACCCGGGCCTTGCCGATGCAAC
>JBCBCP010000066.1:0-16290 GCA_038530575.1 Pseudomonadota bacterium | reverse complement strand
TCGCCATGTCGATGCCGCGCTTGAGGTCCATCGGGTTCATGCCGGCGGCAACCGACTTCATGCCTTCCTTGACGATGGCCTGCGCCAGAACGGTCGCGGTGGTCGTGCCGTCGCCGGCCTCATCGTTGGTGCGGGAAGCGACTTCCTTCACCATCTGCGCGCCCATGTTCTCGAACTTGTCCTCCAGCTCGATCTCTTTGGCGACAGATACACCGTCCTTGGTGATGCGCGGGGCCCCGAACGACTTGTCCAGAACCACGTTGCGGCCCTTGGGGCCGAGGGTGACGCGCACGGCGTCGGCGAGGATGTTCACGCCCTTGAGCATCTTGTCACGGGCGGTGGTGTCGAATTTGACGTCTTTAGCAGCCATATTCTCTCTCCAGTTTGTAGGTTTGCAGGGTCAGAGCGTTGCGCGGGGCGCTTACTCGATGATCCCCATGATGTCGGACTCTTTCATCATCAGCAGCTCTTCGCCGTCGATGCTGACCTCGGTGCCGGACCACTTGCCGAACAGCACCTTGTCGCCGGTCTTGACGCCCATCTCGATCAGCTCGCCGCTGTCCTTGCGTGCACCGGGGCCTGCGGCCACGATCTCACCCTCGGAGGGCTTTTCCTTTGCGCTGTCGGGGATGATCAGCCCGCCTGCGGTCTTCTCTTCGCTTTCGGTGCGACGCACCAGCACGCGGTCATGAAGCGGTTTCAATGCCATGTGTTGCAGCTCCTTGGCTCCAATGTTTCTCCCTCAGGGGCCTTGCCTGACAGGGCGCGGCCCCTGTTGTCACTCAGGTGTTCTGAGTGCTAACGCCGCGTAGCTAAGGAGCCTGCGGCAAGGTGTCAACAGCCCCCGGGCGGGAAATTTCGCGTTATTTTTCGGCGCCGGTTTGCATCCCTTGCGGCCAGCGATACGGTAGGCCCATTAGTCCAGGAGCCTTTGCCCATGCGCTTCCTCATCACTCTACTTGCAGCCTTTCTGCCCGCTTATGTTGCGGCGCAATCCTGCGGCACCACCGATCTGCGCGAGTTGATGACGCCTGAGCAATCAGCCGAGGTTGCAGCAGCGCTCGCTGATCAGCCCTATACTGAAGGCAACCACTGGATTGCGCGGCGCGGGGATGACACGCTCCATCTGATAGGAACCGTGCACGTCTTCGATCCGCGCCTCGAGCCTGTCGCCGCGCGGCTTGCGCCGCTGATCGAGGGCGCTGACCAGCTGCTGGTCGAAGCCACTCCGGACGCCGAGGCCAAGCTGCAGGCCTATCTCGCGCAGAACCCGCAGCTCATCCGCATCCCAGCGCCGTCGCTCATCGACCGGCTGCCGCCTGCCGAATGGCAAGCCCTTGCGGACGCTGCGCGCGCACGCGGCATCCCGCCCGCCATGGCCGCGCAGCTTCAGCCCTGGTATCTGTCGATCACCCTTGCCATTCCACCCTGCGTCATGCGCGACATGGCCTCAGGCGTGCGCGGCCTCGACCATATGCTGATGGCCACCGCAACCGAGGCCGGCACCCCGATCAAGGCGCTGGAGCCGTGGACGACCGTCGTGGATATCTTCGCCGCCGACCCGATCGAAGATCAGATCGCCGCCCTTCGCCTTGGCGTGCTGCCCGAGCAGCTCGCAAATGACATGATGGTCACCCTGATGGCGCAATATTTCGACGAGGCTCACACGGAGGTTTTCGCCCTCAGCCGCGTGCTGGCCCGGGACGCCCTGTCGCTTGACCCTGCCGTGTTCGACCCGCTGTTCGACGACATGCTGCAGGCGCTTCTTTACACCCGCAACGACAATTGGATGCCCGAACTGCTTGCCGCCCGCGGCACCTCCGTGGTCGCTGTGGGCGCGGGCCATCTCGGCGGCACCGGCGGCTTGCTGGATCTGCTGGCCCGCGAAGGGTTCACCCTGGAACGGGCCGCGTTCTAACCGCCCAGCGCCGCGCCCGCCTCCTGCACCGCTGCCGCCCCCGCAGGCGTCAGGCCATATACGCCCGTTTCCACCTTTTCGAACCAGCCATAATGATTGTCGCGCATCATCCGCGTGGCGCCGGCCACCCCGGTCGCCTGCGCTACATCCGCCCCCTTGGACGCGCCCACTTCAAAAAGAAACAGCGCCAGCCGCAGCGCATCCTGCCGATAGGCCGTGATCAGCCCCGACCGCACCTGCCCGCCCGCATTTGGATCCCCCTGCCGCCGCGCGAACTCGGCCAGCAAAGCGCCCTCACGTGCCTTCGACTTGCGCGGGCTATAGGGCCCCGGATCGCAATGCACCTGCACCAACCCATCCGACAGCCGCACCGTGATCAGCCCAAGCCCAAGCCGCCGGCACAGAGCGGTCATGTCCTTCGCGGCCTTCAAAAACCGCTTTCCCTTGCCGCGGGCCACAGCCATGTAGACGTCGTCCGTCACCCGCAGCCGGGCCACGCATTGATGCACCAGCGCCAGCGAAAACCCCAGCTTCAACTCCACGATCACTGGCGGCTCACCGCCCCGCACAGCCACGACATCCGCCGCCCCCACCTCGGATTTCACGACATAGCCCTGCGCCTCCAGAAAGGCTTTCACGGGCGGATAAAGGTCAGTCTCGGCCATGGCGCAGACCTATCATCTCGGGCTAACCTGCGTCCATGACCAGAGACGACTTCAACGCCTACTGCGCGTCCCTGCCCGCCAGCACCCATGTCGTGCAATGGGGCAACTCGGACGTGTGGAAAGTCGGCGGCAAACTCTACGCGGTGTCAGGCTGGGAAGACACAGATCCCGCCTTCACCTTCAAGGTCACCGATCTCGCCTTCGAGGTCCTCTCGGACATGCCCGGCCTGCGCCCTGCGCCCTACCTCGCCAGCCGCGGCCTGAAATGGATTCAGCACTACGCCGCCCCCGGCCTGCCCGACGCCGAACTCAAGGCACACATCAAGGCCAGCTACGACATGATCGTCGCCAACCTCCCAAAGAAAACCCGAGCAGAGCTGAACCTCTAACCCTTCTTTGGGTCAAAAATATCCCGGGGAGCGCGAGGGGCAGAGCCCCTCGTCAAAATAAAATCAAACCCGCCGCAGGCGGCCAATGTCAAAACGCTCTGCCCCCAAAGTGCCGCAGGTGACATCGCGGCAAAGCGCGACTATACCGCGCGCGAAACCACGGCACCTCAAAAGGCACTTTCGCAATGACCACCCTCGTTTTCGGCCACAAATCCCCCGACACCGACAGCACCGGGTCCCCGATCATCTGGTCGTGGTACCTCAACCAGATCAAGGGCGAAGCCGCAGAACCTGTCCTGCTGGGCGAGCCGAACACCGAGGCGGCCTTTGTGCTGGAGCGCTGGAGCCTCGACAAACCGCGCATCATCGACGCCGTCGAAGCCGGCCAGCCGGTCGTCATCGTTGACACCAACAACCCGGCCGAACTGCCCGAGGCGATCAATGACGCTGACATTCGCGCCATCATCGACCACCACAAGCTGGTCGGCGGGCTGGAAACCGCGGGCCCCATCGACATCCGGATCGAGCCGCTGGCGTGTACAGCGACCATCATGTGGAAGATGATCGGCAAGGACATGGCGCAGATGCCCGAGGGCGTCAAAGGCGCGATGCTCTCCTGCATTCTCAGCGACACGCTCGAATTCCGCTCGCCCACGACAACGCAGGAAGACAAGGCCATCGCGCACGATCTTGCCAAAGAGCTTGGCGTTGATATCGCGGCCTACGCGTCCGAGATGTTTGAGGCGAAATCGGACGTGTCCGCCTTCTCCGACGCGGAACTCCTGCGGATGGACTCCAAGGAATACGAGGTGGACGGCACGCAATTCCGCGTCTCCGTGCTGGAGACGACTGCGCCGAAGCTGGTGCTGGACCGCAAGGACAGCCTGATGGCCTCCATGGTGGACGTTGCCAAGGAAGACGGCGCGGACGAGGTGTTGCTGTTTGTGGTCGACATCCTGAACGAAGAAGCCACGATGCTGATCCCGAACGACCGGGTGAAGGGCGTGGCGGAGAAAAGCTTTGATGCCACGGTCACCGGCGACACGGTTGTTCTGCCCGGCATCATGAGCCGCAAAAAGCAGATCATCCCCAACCTGAAAGTCTGACCCAAATGGCCGAGATCATCGAACATCTTTCGCAGGTCTCCGGCCGCTACGACGCTCTGCTGGTCGATTTGTGGGGCTGCGTGCACAACGGCGTCACCGCCTTTCCAGAGGCGGTGGCGGCGCTGCAGGCCTACCGCGCCCGCGGCGGCAAGGTGGTGCTGCTGACCAACGCCCCCCGCCCGCGCGCCGACGTCAAGGAACAGATCGCCCAGTTCGGCGTGCCGGAAGATGCCTGGGACACGATCACAACCTCCGGCGACAGCGCCCGCAGCGCGATGTTTTCCGGGGCGGTCGGGGCCAAGGTCTACTTCATCGGCGAAGCGGAACGCGACGCGCGTTTCTTCGACCCGATCGGCGTGGTGACCGACCCGGTCCCGATCACCAAGGTCCCGCTGGAAGAGGCCGAAGGGATCGTCTGCACCGGCCCGTTTGACCCCATGGCCGACCCCGCCGATCTGCGCCCTCAGCTGCTTTACGCCAAGCAAAAGGGCCTCAAGCTGCTCTGCGCGAACCCCGACATCGTGGTCGACCGGGGCGAGGTGCGCGAATGGTGCGCGGGCGCGGTGGCGGACATGTACACGGAGATGGGCGGGGAAAGCCTTTACTTCGGCAAGCCGCACCCGCCGATCTACGATCTTGCCCGCCGCCGCCTGGCCGAGCTGGGCCCGGTGCCGGAGCCTGCACGCCTCCTCGCCATCGGCGACGGCATCCTGACCGATATTCAGGGCGCCGTGGGCGAAGACATCGATTCGCTGTTTATCACCGGCGGGCTCGCCGCAGCCGACACAAAGACCGAAACGCAGCCTGATCCGGCTGCGCTGGACGCGTTTTTGGCGGCTCAGACGGTCACGCCGACCTATTCCATCGGGTTCTTGCGGTAACACATCCCCCGCGCGGCGGTGCCTGACGGACCAAGGGGAAGTTTCCCCTTGCTTTTCTGCGCATGCAAAGCAATTAAGTTGCGCAAGGACGACAGACACCGTTTCATTTGTTACCCGGAGTGATGGACATGCTCGACAATCTGCCCCGCGGCACAATCTGCATCGAAGACATCGAAATGGGCATGTCCCGTTACCTGCAAAAGCAGGTCACCGACGAGGATATCGAGATGTTCGCCCAGATCTCGACCGACCGGAACCCGGTTCATCTGGATGACGACTACGCGCAGGACACGATCTTTCAGGGCCGCATCGCCCATGGCATGCTGACCGCCGGCTTGATCTCTGCGGTGATTGGCGAGCAGCTGCCGGGCCACGGCACGGTCTACATGGGCCAGTCGCTGAAGTTTTTGGCCCCGGTGCGCCCCGGTGACACGGTCTATGCCGAGGTGAAGGTGATCGACATCGACTTTGCCAAGCGCCGGGTCAAGCTTGACTGCCACTGCGCCGTGGACGGCAAGAAGGTCCTGATCGGCGAGGCAACCGTTCTCGCGCCGTCGCGCAAGTTCGACTGAACCGGTCTGGGGGCTTTGCCCCCCGGCGCTGCGCGCCTCCCCCCAGAGTTTACCTGGCCAAGTGAAGAGACTTGCGGGAGCCGTGCCGCAAAGTTAGGCAAGGTTCATGCGGATCATCCGGGATTATGAATTTGTCGAGGACGCGGCGCGCGGTGCGACGGCAGCTATCGGCAATTTTGACGGCGTGCATCTTGGCCATCGCTCAGTCATTGAGCTGGCGCGGGATGCGGCGCCGGACGCGCCCTTGGGCGTTGTCACCTTCGAGCCGCACCCGCGCAGCTATTTTGCCCCAAGCGCCCCGCCCTTCCGGTTGATGAACGCCGATGCCCGCGCCAGCCGGCTTGCCAAGCTGGGCGTCGACGTTCTGTTCGAATTGCCTTTCAATGCAGGCCTTGCGGGGCTCAGCCCCGAGGATTTCGCGCGGCGGGTCATCGCAGACGGGCTCGGGCTGCGCCATGTGGTGGTGGGCGCCGACTTCTGCTTTGGCAAGGCGCGTGCCGGGGATGCGGCAGCGCTGCAGGGCTTTGGCGCGGAGATGGGCTTTGGCGTGACCATTGCCCCGCTTTTGCAGGATACGGGCGCAACGGTATCCTCTACCGCGATCCGCGCCGCGCTGACTGAAGCCGCGCCGCGCCGCGCCGCGGCCATGCTGGGCCATTGGCACCGGATCGAAGGGCCGGTGATTGGCGGCGAGCAGCGCGGCCGTACGCTGGGCTATCCGACCGCCAACATGTCCATTGACGGGCTGCACCCACCGGCCTTTGGCGTCTATGCGGTGCTGGTCGATGTGCTGGATGGGCCGCATGCCGGGTCCTATCACGGCGTCGCCTCCATGGGTGTGCGCCCGATGTTCGGGGAAAACCGCCCGAACCTTGAGACCTTCCTGTTCGATTTCACCGGCGATCTTTATGGTGGCCAGCTGTCCGTGGCGCTGGTCGAGCATCTGCGCGGCGAGGAAAAATTCGACAGTCTCGACGCGCTGATCACCCAGATGGACGCCGACAGCGCCCGCGCCCGCGCCATTCTGGCCGCCCTGTGACGGACCCCATCGCGCCCAAAGGCCTTGCCCCGCGATTTTGGGAAAAGCGGCGATTGACCGAGCTGAGCCCCGCCGAGTGGGAAGCGCTCTGCGATGGCTGCGGCAAGTGCTGTCTGAACAAGCTGGAGGATGCGGACACGGGCGAGGTTGCGCTGACGCGGATTGCCTGCCGCCTGCTGGACGACGCGACCTGCCGCTGCACCCATTACAACGCGCGGCACCAGTTTGTCCCTGATTGCATCGTTCTTAAGCCGTCGAACATCGACAGCCACGCCTACTGGATGCCGCAGACCTGCGCCTATCGCCTGCTGTGGGAGGGCAAGCCACTGCCGGGCTGGCACCCGCTGATTACCGGTGATCCGGACAGCGTGCACCGCGCGGGCGTGTCGGTGCAGGACGCGACCTATTCCGAATTCGATGTGCCCGAGGACGACTGGGAAGAGCACATCATCGACGAGCCGATGGGAGATTGAGCCATGTTTTTCGCCTCTGACAATTCCGGCCCTGTGCACCCGCAGATCATGGCGCGGCTGGCCGCGGGCAACGAAGGCTTCGCCATGCCCTACGGTGCGGATGCGATCATGGACGAGGTGCGCAGCCGGGTGCGCGATGTGTTCGAGGCGCCGGAGGCTGCGGTCTACCTCGTGGCCACGGGCACGGCGGCGAACGCGCTGGGTCTGGCCTGCTACACCCAGCCCTGGCAGACGATTTTCTGCAGCGCTGTCAGTCACATCGAAGAAGACGAATGCAACGCACCGGAATTCTATTCGGGCGCGGCCAAGCTGACGCTGATCCATGGCGGCGACAAGATGGACTCGAGCGCATTGCACTGCGCGATGGCGGCCGCGGGGGCCAAGGGCGTGCACGGGGCCCAGCGGGGTCCGGTATCGATCACGCAGGTGACCGAGCGGGGCGGTGTGCATACGCTGGCCGAGATCAAGGCCCTGGCCGATGTGGCCAAGTCGTTTGACTGTCCTGTGCACCTCGATGGCGCCCGCTTTGCCAATGCGCAGGTGGCGCTGGGCTGCACCGCGGCCGAGATGACTTGGAAGGCAGGCGTTGACGTGGTCAGTTTTGGCGGGACCAAGAATGGCTGCATGGGGGTTGAGGCAGTCGTGTTTTTTGACCCCGACAAGGCTTGGGAATTCGAGTTGCGGCGTAAGCGGGGCGCGCATCTGTTTTCAAAGCACCGCTACCTGTCGGCCCAGATGGCTGGGTATCTGCAGGACGATCTGTGGCTGGATCTGGCCGGGCGATCGAACGCGAGCGCGGCGCGCCTGGCCGAAGGAATGGCCGCCAAGGGCGCAACGCTCTTGCACCCTGTCGAGGCGAACATGATTTTTGCCGAAATGCCGCGCGCGCAGCACCGGCGCCTCTTGGATGGCGGCGCGGTCTATTACGTGATGGGCGACATGGATGGGCCAGACGATGAGGCCGTGATGTGCCGTCTGGTCTGCGACTGGTCGGTTGGAGAGGCCGGCGTGGACGCGTTTCTGGCGCTTATGTGAGGCCGCCGTTTAAAACGGAAGGTAACGCTGCGCGCTGCACTGCGCGGCCGACAAAAGGCGCCGCCTAGAGGCTTTCCCAGAACCTCTCGATAGCCGTCGCGACTGGCTTGGGGTGTGTGATCGGGGCCATATGGCCGAGCCCCTCCAACGTCTCCACCCGCGCGTCCGGCAGGCGCTGCGCGATGGAGGCGTTGGCCAGATGGATCATCGGGTCAGATTCCGATCCCTGAAGGAGCATCGTCGGCACAGTGCTCGCCTCAAGAAGACCTCTGGCCAAAAGGCCCGGGCTGTCATGCACGACCATGGGCGCACTGGCGCGGACAAAGTGGATACGCTCGGCCATATATTGCCGCATCTGCTCAGGTATCGCGTCCCACCGGGTGCCGTCGCCCCAGCCGCGGTTAAACGCGCGCGCGGCTTCCATCATGTCCCCGCGCTCCATCGCCGCGTCAAAATCGGCGTTGCGGGCCGCGTAATCGATGCCCGCTTGCGGGTGATCAGACAGGGCAGCGGCGAAATAAACCGGCTCGATCAACACCATGGACCGGACCAAGTCCGGATGCTCGGCCCCGAGGCGCAGCGCCACGGTGGCTCCAAAGGAATGGCCGATCAGGTCGATCGGCGCGGTGCCAAACCCCTTAAGCAGGCGCAGCGCCTCTGCCGTCACCACATCATGCAGATCGCCTTGCCCGTCCCAGTCGTCCGACCGGCCGTGAGAAGGCATGTCAAAAGCGTGAAACGTGGCCTCTGGCAGCGCAGCGGAAATGCCCCGCCATGCGCCAGACGTGCCAAGCGTGCAATGCACCGCCAGCACGTCGCGCGCGCCGGTGCCGAAATCCCGTGTGTGTATATTCAAAGCGCGCCAGACAAGTGCAGGTCCAAATCCTCGATCCGGTCCTGACCCCAGAACCGCTCTCCGTCCGGGGTGATATAGAACGGCGCGCCAAAGACGCCAGCGCTGACGGCTTCTTCGAGGTTGGCGGCATAGGTTTCCGCGCCTTGCAACATGCCGCTATCCGCGAGGCTTGGGTCAAAGCCCGCCTCGGTCAGGCAGGCGCGGATCACCGCATCTTCGGCGATGTCCTTGTCCTCGGCCCACACTGCGCGCAGCATCGCGTGGACCAGCGCGCCCAGATCACCGCCACCCGCGCTTTGCGCGGCGATGATTGCATAGGACGATGGGGCGGCATTGGTCGGCCAATGCGCCGGCTTCAGGTTAAAAGGCATGCCCAGCTTACGGGCCTGCCGCACCAATTCCTGCGCACGGTATTCAATGCGGTTGATATGCCGGTCCTTGGGGGGCGTGCCACCGGTGCGACCAAACAAGGCAATCACATCCAGAGGCTTGTAGGTGATCGCCACGCCATGCTTGGCCGCGACCGCCTCAAACCGTGTACCGGCGAGGTAGGTGTAGGGGGATAGTGTCGCGAAATAGTAGTCGATCGTGGCCATGTAACGTTCCTTTCGTTTGCGCGACGCTAAGGCCGTGCTAAGCGGTGTCAACATCACGAATCTGTCACATATCGGCTGCGTCCGGGGGGACCTTCATGCCGCAAATCCAGGAACCCAAGCTGATCTCGGGCAACGCCAACCCAGGGCTGGCCAACGCCATCACACGGCGCATGACGCTGCACCGCGGGGTGCATACCGGGCTGGTGGATGCACGGGTCGAACGGTTCAACGATGGCGAGATCTTTGTTGAGGTGTTCGAGAACGTGCGCGGGGAGGACATGTTCATCCTGCAATCAACCTCGAACCCCGCCAATGACAACCTGATGGAGCTGCTGATCATGTGCGACGCGCTGCGGCGCTCGTCGGCGGCGCGCATCACGGCCGTGATCCCCTATTTTGGCTATGCAAGGCAGGACCGCCGCACCAAGGCGCGCACGCCGATCACGGCGCGGCTGGTGGCCAACATGCTGACCGGTGCGGGAATCGAACGGGTGCTGACGATGGACCTGCACGCGGCCCAGATTCAGGGCTTTTTCGACATCCCCGTGGACAACCTCTATGCCTCGCCGGTCTTTGCGCTGGACATCCGCACGCAGTTTGCCGGGCGGCTGGACGAGCTGATGATCGTCTCGCCCGATGTGGGCGGCGTGGCCCGCGCGCGCGAGCTGGCGAAACGGCTGAACGCCCCGCTGGCCATCGTGGACAAGCGCCGCGAAAAGCCCGGAGAGATCGAGGACATGACCGTGATCGGCGACGTGTCGGGCAAGACCTGCCTGATCGTCGACGACATCTGCGACACCGCGGGCACGCTCTGCAAAGCGGCCGAGGTGCTGATGGAGAACGGCGCGAACGAAGTGCACTCCTACATCACCCATGGCGTCATGTCCGGTCCGGCGGTTGAGCGGGTGACAAAGTCGGTGATGAAGTCGCTGGTGATCACGGACACGATCGCGCCGACGGATGCGATCAAAACCGCACCGAACATCCGCATCGTGCCCACCGCGCCGATCTTTGCGCAGGCGATCCTAAACATCTGGAACGGCACGTCGGTGTCATCGCTATTTGAGGCCAATACGCTCGAGCCGATCTACGACGGGATGTACGCGACCGGCTAGGCCCAGGCAGCAGTGCCCGTGCGCAGCCGCCCGGCTTGGTGCGGCCAGTGCGGTGCGGCACCGTCCACTGAAAGCGGAAAGCGAACGCGCCGGGCGGGGCCCCAATCGGTCATTTCGGTGCCCGCACTCAGATCCGCCGGCTGCACGCTGATCGCCTGCCCTTCAAAATCGCGCGCACCACTGGCTTTCAGCAGCTCCGCCGTCCGTGCCAGCGACAGGCGCGCCGTCTGCACGGCGCCCGTGGCGTTGCGTCTCCGCACAGCCCGCAGAACCGCCGCTGCCATCAGATAGCCGGTCGCGTGGTCCAGCGCCTGAACGGGCAGCGGCACGGGATGGTCCGCGCCCCTGCGCGCCATGCCCTCCGCAGCGATGCCGCAACTCATCTGGACGAGGCTGTCGAACCCACGCCGTCCGGCCCATGGCCCGGTCCAGCCATAGGCGCAGAGACTAACATCGATCAGGCCAGGCGACAGGGACTGCCGCTGCGCCGCCCCGAACCCGAGGCCACCCAGTGCGCCGGGGCGATAGCCATGCACCAGAACGTCCGCTGCGCGTAGCAAGTCCTCGAACGTGGCACGATCCGCGGCGCAGGTCAGATCGAGCCCGGCGCGGCGCTTGCCAAGCGTCACCTCAGGCTCTACCCCGGGCTCGGCCCAGATTGGTGGGTCAATGCGAAGCACCTGCGCGCCGTAGCCCGCCAGAAACCGCGTCGCGACCGGCCCGGCCAGCACGCGCGTCAAATCCAGAACACGCAGCCCTTCAAGCGCCAAGGGCGTGTCGCCATGCCCGGTCTCGGTCCACGCGATCAGCGGTTCTTGCGCCACGGCACGGCCCTGCGGGTGCGCCGCCCAGTCTGCGGCGCTGTGCATCGCCGCCGCCGCGCCGCCTTCCGCCACGATGGCCGCCTCCAAGGCCGTCTTGTCCCAGCCCCGCACCGCTTCTGCCACTGCTGCTTTGTCCGGCGCGCAGCCCAGAGCGCGCAGGGCAGCATCCCGGTGATGCGGCGCGTTGGTGTGCAGCCGGATCCAGCCGTCCTTGGCTTTGTACACACCCGCGATGGCATCCCAGGTGGGCGGCAACGCCCACCCCGAAGGAACCAGCGTCATATCGAAC
Organism: Pseudomonadota bacterium; assembly: GCA_038530575.1. Classification (GTDB taxonomy): domain Bacteria; phylum Pseudomonadota; class Alphaproteobacteria; order Rhodobacterales; family Rhodobacteraceae; genus JBCBCP01. The sequence goes on along the minus strand of JBCBCP010000066.1, from coordinate 4,532 downwards.
CACAGGGCGGCCAGACGGCGGTCGACCGACACATTGCGCGCGCCGGTGAGTGCGGCAAGCTCTGACGCGGCGGCGCTGATCGACCGGACGGCAAGGTCTGTCACAGCATAGCATGACGGCAATTCGGCATGGCCTGTTTGGGTAACGTGCGCTCCGGCGCCGGGGCCAAGTGCGCTTTGAATTGCCGTTTGCATTGCGGGGCTCCTGTCTGATTGCCCGTCGGAAATGCCGTGCCTTGCGTGGCGCTGTAAATCTTGATCAATATAATCAATATGAATTCCGACTGGATCGACGCCAAATCTGCCTGCGCCCTGCTGGGCGTCAAACCGCAGACGCTGTACGCCTATGTCAGCCGTCATCGCATCCGCACCCAAGCCGACCCCGCGGACACGCGCACCAGCCTTTACGCGCGGCAGGATATTGAAGCACTGCGCGCACACGCCCGGCGCCCCCGCGCGCGGGGCGAGGTCGCGCAAGCCGCAATCCGGTGGGGCGATCCAATCCTACCAACGGCGATTTCCGAAGTGCGGGACGGCACCGTCTGGCTCCGCGGGCGGCAGATCGAGGTATGCGCCCAGACCATGACCCTCGAAGAGGTTGCGGCCTGGCTGTGTCGCGGCACACCAGGGGACTGCCCCAACCCGCTGACCACGGTCATGGGCGAAACGCCCTTTGCGCGCGCCATGGTTGCGCTTGCCGACGCCGCCGCGGGGGCCGATCCGATGCTAGGCCGCGCCGCCAAGGATATTGCCGGCGAGACAGGCGGAATGCTGGCCCGCGTCGCGGATGCCTGCCTTAGGCGAAAGGGATCCGGCCCCATCCACCGGCGGGTTGCCGCCGCGTGGGCGTTAAGCCCAGAGGCGGAGGATGCCGTGCGGCAGGCGCTGGTCCTGCTTAGCGATCACGAGTTGAACCCATCGACCTTTGCGGTGCGCGTCTGCGCCGCGACGGGTGCCAGCTTGCCCGCCGCGCTGCTGGCCGGCATGGCAACGCTGAGCGGGCCGCGCCATGGCGGCGTGGCCGCGCAGACCTTACGCGTTATCAACGCCAGAATGCAGGGCGGGCACACCGTGCTGTCGCGGCTTGAGCCCTATGGCTGCGGCTTTGGCCATCCTCTCTACCCACAAGGAGACCCGCGTGCGACCTACCTTCTAGGCCTCCTGCCTAAAGCGTCAGCCTATCGCCAAGCTATCGAGGGTCTCGCCGAGGAATTTGGCCAGCCGCCCAATGTCGACGCAGGGCTGGTCGCGCTCGGGCTGCACTTTGGCTTTCCGGACGACGCGGCCGGTAGCATTTTCGCGATGGGACGCACCGCGGGCTGGATCGCACATGCCATTGAGCAGGTACAAAGCGGCGCGGTCATCCGCCCGCGCGCGCGGTTTCAGCCAGATGGCTAGCCAAGATCCCAATCTTCGGGGTCGCTCAGCTCTCCGATGGCCATCCAGGCGACCCGTGTGCGGGCCACGCGCGTATCGCCCCATGTGCGAAACACAAGATCAAAGCCGTCAACGGTAACCGTTTCTGCCTGAACATCCGCGCGGATCACAGTTGTCGCGTCCATGTCCCACTGGCTGATCGACAATTGCACAGCGGGCGGCTTGCGATAGCGTTCGCTGAACTTGATGCGGCGGCGGCGTTCGCGCGGGCCACGCCCTGTCCACATCTCGCCGCCGTCTTCAAAGTCAGAGAACAGGACCGGGTCCCCCTGATCGACCCCGATCATGTAATTGCGCAGTCTTTTCATCGCCTTCCCTCGGTGTGCCGGCCCCCGCCCGAGCACACGCGCCAGAGTGCAAAACGCGCCACCAAAACGCAAGGCGGCCCCGGATGCATCACCCGGGGCCGCCGTATGGTGTGGCCTTATGGACCCGCCCGCTCTACAGGCTGGGCTGCTTTGTGCTCAGGCCAATCCGATCGCCCACGGCGACCATGTCGGCCAGCAGCTTGGCGGCGTCATCAACCGGGCCGGGCTCGTTCTTGAACGCTTCCTTGGTCCGGTTGTAGGCGTCCTGTGCGCTGTCAAAGATGGCGTCCATCTGCTCTTGGGTCATGTCGCCCTTGGCAATCGCCTGTTCCGCCAGCACGGATACGCCGCCGCTGCCAATCTCGGCAAAACCGCCCGTCACCACATATTCGGCTGTGCCTTCAGGCCCTTCGACCGTCAGCACGCCGGGGCGCAGCGTTGTGATCGTCGGCGCGTGGTCGGCCATCGCGGTCATGTCGCCATCGGCGCCCGGGATCTGGACGGAGGTCACTTCCATCGAGGCCAACTGACGCTCGGGCGATACCAAATCGAATTGCATCACTGTCTCCTTGCTTGGGCGGTGGGGCGAACCCCCACCTTACGCCCGGAGTTTAGACGTCTGGCGGAGCGCGCGCCCCGCCAGGCCTTTAGGCTGCGTCGGCCGCCATCTTCTCGGCTTTGGCGATCACCTCGTCGATGCCACCAACCATGTAGAAAGCACCTTCTGGTAGGTGATCATACTCGCCCGCAACGACGGCCTTGAACGACTTGATCGTATCGGCCAGCGGCACCTGCACACCGTCGGAGCCGGTGAAGACCTTTGCCACGTCGAAGGGCTGCGACAGGAAGCGCTGGATTTTGCGCGCACGCGCAACGGTCAGCTTATCCTCTTCGCTCAGCTCGTCCATGCCGAGGATCGCGATGATGTCCTGAAGGGACTTGTAGCGCTGCAGGATACCCTGCACGTCACGTGCAACCTGATAGTGCTCTTCACCAACAATGCCCGGATCCATCAGACGCGAGGTCGAGTCGAGCGGGTCCACCGCCGGGTAGATGCCCAGCTCGGAGATCGCGCGTGACAGAACGGTTGTTGCGTCGAGGTGGGCGAAGGTCGTGGCCGGTGCGGGGTCGGTCAGGTCGTCCGCGGGCACGTACACGGCCTGGATCGAGGTGATCGAGCCGTTCTTCGTGGAGGTAATGCGTTCCTGCATCGCGCCCATGTCGGTGGCCAGCGTCGGCTGGTAGCCCACAGCGGAAGGGATACGGCCTAGAAGGGCCGACACTTCGGAGCCCGCCTGCGTGAAGCGGAAGATGTTGTCGACGAAGAACAGAACGTCGGTGCCGGAGGCGTCGCGGAACTGCTCGGCCAGGGTCAGGCCAGTCAGCGCCACGCGGGCACGCGCACCCGGAGGCTCGTTCATCTGGCCGTAGACCAGAGCCACCTGGCTCTCTTCGAGGTTATCGGGCTTGATCACGTTGGATTCGATCATCTCGTGGTAGAGGTCGTTGCCCTCACGGGTCCGCTCGCCCACGCCGGCGAACACGGAATAGCCCGAGTGCACCTTCGCGATGTTGTTAATCAGCTCCATGATCAGAACGGTCTTGCCCACGCCGGCACCGCCGAAGAGGCCGATCTTGCCGCCCTTGGAGTAAGGCGCCAGCAGGTCCACAACCTTGATACCAGTCTCGAGGATTTCGGACTCCGTCGCCTGTTCCGCGAATTCGGGCGCGGCAGCGTGGATCGGACGAGTCTCGGTCGCGTTGACCGGGCCACCTTCGTCCACCGGCTCACCGGTGACGTTCAGGATACGGCCCAGCGTTGCCGTGCCAACCGGCACCGAAATCGGGCCGCCCGTGTCGGTCACGGCCTGACCACGTACGAGGCCTTCCGTCGCGTCCATCGCAATGGTGCGGACCGTGCTTTCGCCAAGGTGCTGAGCCACTTCGAGCACCAGCGTCTTGCCGTTGTTGTCGCAGGTCAGCGCGTTGAGGATTTCCGGCAGGTGATCGTCGAACTGCACGTCGCAGACCGCGCCGATGACCTGGGTGATTTTTCCGACTGCATTTGCCATGTCGTCTGTCTCCGGTGTCTTAGAGCGCCTCGGCGCCCGAAATGATTTCAATCAGCTCGTTCGTGATGACGGCCTGGCGGGAACGGTTGAACTCGATGGTCAGGCGCTCGATCATGTCGCCCGCGTTGCGGGTCGCGTTATCCATCGCGCTCATCCGGGCGCCCTGTTCCGACGCGCCGTTTTCCAGCAGACCAGAAAAGATCGCAGTGGCCACGCCACGCGGCAGAAGGTCGGCGAGGATCGCCTCTTCGTCTGGCTCGTAGTCATAGAGCGTGCCGCCCTCCACCTCGGTGCCTTCGGGCACCTCGAACGGGATGACCTGCTGCGCGGTCGGGATCTGGCTCACCACGTTCACGAACTTCGAGTAGAAGATCGTGGCGACGTCGAACTCGCCTGCGTCAAAACGGCCCAGAACGTCGCGGGCGATGCCCTGCGCGTCCGAATAGCCGACGTTCTTGACCTCTGTCAGGTCGACGTGACCGACAAAGTCATCGCGGAAGTCCCGCTTGAGTGCATCACGGCCTTTCTTGCCAACGGTCAGAACCTTCACGGTTTTGCCCGCGGCCTTCAGCGCGTCGGCTTTTGTGCGGGCCAGCTTGGCGATGTTGGCGTTGAAACCGCCGCACAGACCCCGTTCGGCCGTCATGACGACCAGCAGATGCACATCGTCCTTGCCGGTGCCCGACAGCAGCTTTGGCGCGCTGTCTGACCCGCCC
>JBCBCP010000065.1:0-16420 GCA_038530575.1 Pseudomonadota bacterium | reverse complement strand
ACCTCTGGCCTCTGCCTTCGGAGGGCAGCGCTCTATCCAGCTGAGCTAAGGGTCCTGCAATGCCGTCTATACCGGCGGGGGCAGGGCGGTGCAACGGGCAATGCGGCGCCTATGAAAAAGGCGCCCGAAGGCGCCTGATCGGGAGGTTTTGGTGGGCGTTTAGCTGCCCCAAGTGCGGACTACGCCGCAGTCCATGTGCACGAAATTGGAGCCGGAGTATCGCCCGACGCCACCACCGCGGCACGCCGCCGCGGCGCGGGCCATCTGCCCGACGGAGCGGGACGACAGGCGCAGATCAGCCGCCTGACCCTTCATGTGCAGCGAGTTCTTTGCAACACCCCGGCTGCGAGAGCGCAGCATGGCGTTGGTCTGCGGGCTCCGGTAGCCAGACAGGAGCATGTAAGGTTCGGATACGTCGAGCAGGTTGTGTGCGGCCGCCATGATATCGACCGTCCGCAGGTCCATCGATTTCACCTGATCCGTGCGCCAGTCCCGCATGAAGTGGTTCACCTCGCGTACGGCGTCTTTGATGTAGTTGCCTTCGATCCAGTAGATCATGTCGATCCGCTCACCTGTGCGGCCCGAGTACATCTTGATCCGGCGGATGTCGCCACCGCCGCGCAAGAAGCCCGCGGCTTTGGAGTAGGTCGGCGCAGCTGCGATCGTTGTCGCCGCAAACGCACCAAGCAACCCCCGACGGGTCCAGCCCGAAGAAACCGTTTGTGTCATGTCGAACACCGTCCCGATAGTGCCTCTGTGCTCGTGATGTTACACGTGCGTTGTCATCTCGTCCCCAGATGCAACGCCTGTATTGCATAGCGCGATTCGCTAACCAAGCTCTGAATCCGGCAGGGTGCAGGTAAGTGCAATTTTCGGCAAATTTTCGCGCACAGTGTGCCGATTGCGGGGCAGCTTCTGATTTTACCGGTTTTTTGTTTTGGGCGTAGCACTGCGGACACAGTTGGCGGGCCTTGCAAAATCGTGAATGGACAGGCGTGCGCGGCGTCTGGACAACTGGCATCACCCTGCTGCCTCAGGCATTTCGTACCCAAGTTGATGTGAGGGACCCCATGTCGTTCCACTTTTATCGTGGTTTTTTGATTTTTGCGCTCTCAGCGCTCTTGTTCGTTTCAACACCACAGGATGTGCGAGCCGAGGTCACGGCGTTCAAGCAGGCGATTGCCGAGGCGGCGGCGTCCGATGACGATATTGCGGCGTTCTACAGGGCAAACGGGTATGCGCCGATCTGGACCGGGGCAGGCGAGACCGACCGTGCGCGCCGTGCTGCGCTTATGGCCGCTTTGGGGCGTGCTGCGGATCATGGTTTGCCTGTCTCGCGCTACGATATTCAGGGTCTGATGCAGCAGATGACGACCGCGCGCACCCACAGGGACCGCGGTACGCTTGAGGTCGAGATCAGCCGTGTATTCCTGCGCTATGCGCGCGACGTGCAGACAGGGATGCTGACACCCGCTCGGATCGACCGTGCCATTGTTCGCAAGGTGCCGCTGCGCGACCGGACGTCTTATCTGAAGAACGTGGCGTCCACGGCTCCGACGCCTTTCTTCCGCTCTTTGCCGCCTTCGACGCGGGAATATGTCGGTCTGATGAAGCAGAAGATGCGGCTTGAGGCGTTGATTGCCAGCGGAGGTTGGGGCCCCAAGGTCAACGCTAAGTCACTTAAACCGGGAGCTACGGGCAATGCTGTGGTCGCTCTGCGCAACCGGCTTATTGCGCAAGGCTTCCTCGCGCGAACGAATGCCCGCACCTATGATGCTGCATTGCAATCAGCCGTCCAGCGTTTTCAGGAAGCGCACGGGCTTGAAGCGGACGGGGTTGCCGGGGCTGGTACGATCACGGAAATCAACATTAGCGCTACGCAGAGGCTCCGCTCTGTCATTGTAGCCATGGAGCGGGAGCGCTGGACCAATCAGGCGCGTGGTGACCGTCATATCCTTGTCAACATTCCGGATTTCACCGCGCGGGTCATCGACCACGGCACAGAGACCTTCCGGACCCGGTCTGTTGTTGGCGCGCGCAGTGAGGGGCGCCCGACGCCGGAGTTTTCTGACGTTATGGAGCATATGGTCATCAACCCCAGCTGGTACGTTCCGCGCTCAATCATCACCAAGGAATACCTCCCCAAGCTGCGGGCCAACCCCGGGGCGGTCAGCCATCTGCAGATCACCGACAGCCGGGGCCGCGTGGTCAGCCGGAACCGCAGCTTTGCCGGGTACACCGCCCGCAACTTCCCCTACGCCATGCGCCAGCCTCCGGGGCCGCGCAACGCGCTGGGGCTGGTGAAGTTCATGTTCCCGAACAAGCACAACATCTATCTGCATGACACGCCTGCCAAGAACCTCTTTGGCCGCGAGGTGCGCGCCTATAGCCACGGCTGCGTGCGTCTGGCCGATCCGTTCGATTTTGCCTACGCGCTGCTGGCGAAGCAGGAAGCCGACCCCAAGGGCTTTTTCCAGGCCACCCTGCGGACTGGCCGGGAAACCTATGTCTACCTCAAGGAGCCGGTGCCGGTGCATCTGATCTACCGCACCGCGCAGATCACGCCGAAGGGCGGGATTGAGTTCCGCCGGGACATCTACGGGCGCGACGCCAAGATCTGGTCAGCCCTGCGTGATGCAGGGGTGGTGCTGGGCGGCGCGTCGGGGTAGCTCTGGCTCCGCAACACGCGGGGGGCACATGCCTGAACACTCCATCGCCGACATCGCGGCCGCCCTTGGCGCGCAAGCCTTTGGGGATACCAGCCTGCGGGTGAGCCACGTTGCGGAACCTGCGCAGGCTTCGGCGGATGCCCTCGCGCTGGCAATGAAGCCCGAATTTGTCGCTGGACTGGCCGCAGGGCAGGCGCGCGCCGCGATTTTACACGACGGCGCTGACTGGCAGGCGCTGGGCCTTGCCGCGGCAATTGTGCCTGCGCGTCCCCGATATGCGATGGCGAGCCTCACACCGATGATGGACCCGGGCCAGGGATTTGCACCCGGCATCCACCCGAGCGCCGTGATCGATCCCGGCGCGCAGCTGGGCGAGGGCGTGTCGGTTGGCCCGTTCTGCGTCGTTGCCGCAGGCGCGCGCATCGGCGACGGCTGCACCATCGGGCCGGGCTGTCATATCGGCTGGAACGCCGAGCTGGGCGCGGGCAGCCTCCTGCGCGAGCATGTTAGCCTGGGCGCGCGGGTGCGGGTCGGCGCGCGCGCCATCCTCGGTCCGGGCACCAAGCTGGGCGCGGACGGATTTGCGTTTGCAACCGCAGAGCCATCTGGTGTGGAAATGGTGCGGGCATCGCTGGGTGCGGAGAATGCCGCGACAGGTCAGCCTTGGGCACGCATTCACTCGCTGGGCGGCGTCCGTCTGGGCGACGATATCGAAACCGGCGGGAACTGCGTTATCGACAACGGCACCATCCGCGACACGGTGATCGGGGATGGGTGCAAGTTCGACAACCTTGTGCACATCGCCCACAACGTGGTGATCGGGCGCGATTGCCTCTTTGCCGGGCAGGTGGGGATCGCAGGATCGACGGTAATCGGCGACAATGTCACCTGCGGCGGGCAGGTGGGCATTGGGGACAACCTGCGCATCGGGGACCGGGTTGTGCTGGGCGGCGGCACGGGTGTGCTGACGTCGGTGCCCGAAGGGCGCGTGATGCTGGGCTATCCGGCCATGCAGATGGACAAGCAGATCGACAGCTACAAGGCTCTGCGCCGATTGCCGCGGATGATGGCGCGGCTGCAAAAAGCGGTTCCAAAGCCAGGCGGGAGTGACTAAATCAGCGCCAACGGCAAAGGGGAACGCGCATGAGCACTCAGGACAAGGTGATCGCGATCATCGCAGAGCAAGCGATGCTGGAGCCGTCGGATGTGACCCTTGCCAGCACGCTCGAAGATTTGGGCATCGACAGTCTCGGACTTGTTGAATCGATCTTTGCCATCGAAGAAGAGTTCGACATCCAGATCCCCTTCAACGCCAATGACCCAAGCGAAAGCGATTTCGACATTTCGGACGTGCAGGCGATTGTCACGGGGATCGAGCGGTTGGTCGCCGAGCAAAAGGGCTGATGAAACGGGTTGTCATCACCGGCGCGGGAACGGTCAACGCGTTGGGCCATGACGTGCCATCGACGCTTGAAGCGATGCGCGAGGGGCGCTGCGGCATCGGCCCGCTGGAGTTTCAGGACGTCGAGCGGCTGTCGATCACGATTGGCGGGCAAGTGCGGGGGTTTGAGGCCGAAGGCCGGTATAACCGCCAGCAGATCAGCCTCTATGACCGTTTCACCCAATTCACGCTCGCCGCGGCAAAGGAGGCGGTGGCGCAGTCGGGGCTGGAATTCCACGGTGAGCTCTCCGCGCGTTCTGGGGTCGTTCTTGGCACGGCGGGCGGCGGCGTTAGCACGTGGGATGCGAATTATCGGTCGGTCTACGAAGAGGGCAAGAACCGCGTTCACCCCTTCGTTGTGCCAAAGCTGATGAACAACGCCGCCGCCAGCCATGTCAGCATGGAGCATAACCTGAAGGGACCCTCCTTTACCGTGTCGACCGCCTGCGCGTCGTCCAACCACGCGATGGCGCAGGCCTTTGCCATGGTTCGCTCTGGGATGGCCCCGGCGATGGTGACAGGTGGGTCGGAATCGATGCTGTGCTTTGGCGGGGTAAAGGCGTGGGAAGGCTTGCGCGTCATGTCAAAGGACGCATGCCGCCCGTTCAGTGCCAACCGCAACGGCATGGTGCAGGGCGAAGGTGCGGGCGTTTTCGTCTTCGAAGATTATGATCATGCGCGCGCCCGCGGGGCAGAGATTTTGTGCGAGGTCGCCGGGTTTGCGATGTCATCGGACGCAGCAGACATTGTCATGCCGTCCAAGAACGGCGCCGCACGGGCGATGGCTGGCGCGTTGGCCGATGCCGGGATCGACAGGTCCGAGGTGGGCTACATCAACGCACACGGCACAGGTACGGCTGCCAACGACAAAACAGAATGCGCGGCTGTGGCGGACGTTTTTGGCCCGCATGCGGACAAGCTGATGATCTCGTCCACCAAATCCATGCACGGACATCTGATTGGCGGCACGGGTGCGGTGGAGCTCCTGGCGTGCATCATGGCACTGCGCGATGGGGTGATTGCACCAACCATCGGCTATGAAGAGCCTGACCCCGAATGTGCGCTTGACGTCGTGCCCAACGCTGCGCGCGACGCTCAGGTCCATGTTGTTCTGTCCAACGCTTTTGCCTTTGGCGGGATGAACGCGGTTTTGGCTTTGCGCGCTGCATAAAAAAGGGCGCTCGCGGCGCCCTTTGTAAGATATCTCGACCCGCTTTACGGTGCGATTACGGAAACCTTGTCGAAGCTTGCGGTGAAGCCCGTCAGCGACATGGTAAGATCGACTTTTTGGTCAGGTGCCGCAGCAGGCACAATCGTGATCACTGCCTGTGCTCCGGCCTTGAAAGCCGACACGTCCGCGGCGGTCAGGCCGACCCGCGCATAACAGCCAACCGCTGCACAGAACGCAAAAGGATAGCGGCGCGCCTCGCCTCCATCGACGGAAATGGCCAACTGATTGGTCAACGACGTTTCAAGCGGCACAACAACTGTGGCACCGGCAACCGCCTTGCCGCCGTCTGGCAGGCGGAAAAGGGAGAATTCGGCAACAGGCGCGCCCTGTCCGTCATCCATCAACTGGTACATCTGGCAGGGGTCTTCTTCTGCTTCGGTCTTGATGCACCGCATTTCCCAATCGCCAATCACCTCGGCGGTGTAGGGTTGGCCAAGTTCAACCGTCCCGTCGCCTGTTGTGCCGAGCGACAGCTGCTCGCGAATTTGCTCCGCGGTGCCGGTTGCAGGTGTTTCAGGTGCCGTTTCTTGCGCAAAGCTAACGCTGGCTGCCAACATCGCGGCGCAGGGTAGCACGACCTTCATCATTCGGATCATCAGCTCACTCACTTATGGCGTTTCGTGCGGATTTAACACGCAACCGGGGCCTTGTCAGCGGCCATTGCATGGCCTGAAAGACCAAATTTTCGTGCGTGCGTGCCTAAAAGTAGAAAAGAGGGCCACGGAGGCCCTCTTTCCCAAATTCATGGCACCGTCTTGTCGCGGTGCGTCTCTCTCCCCGTCGGACTGGCCGACTTATGGACGCGACGTTACGAAAGCCCGGCGCAGCGGTCAACCGGGTTTTTTGTGCCGTATAACAACAATCTGCCGCAACGTGTGCATGTGGAAAAAAGGGCCGCACCCTAGGGCGCGGCCAAGTCTGACAGGGAGGAAGTGTCGCAAGCCAGAAGGACATTCGGCCCGCGACGCATTCACTATGGCGCGTAAAGGTTAACTTTGTATGGTCAGAGCGGGACCACGGTTGAAAAAGGGTAATCAAGCCATGAAGCAGGGCGTCTTTCTCGGGGGCGGAGGCACGGACTATGCAGAGAAGCAGTTCTTGAACCTCGGGTATGCGAACCGCCACGGCTTGATCGCCGGCGCGACGGGCACCGGCAAGACCGTCACGCTGCAAATCCTTGCTGAAGGCTTTTCGGCAGCGGGTGTTCCGGTTTTCATGGCGGACGTAAAGGGCGACCTATCGGGTCTTGCCAAAGCGGGCAGCGGGGCGTTCAAACTGCACGAGGCCTTCACCTCGCGCGCACGCAAGATCGGCTTTGACGATTATAGCTATGACGCGTTTCCCGTTACGTTCTGGGACCTATTCGGCCAGCAGGGACATCCGGTGCGCACGACCGTCTCTGAAATGGGTCCGCTTCTGCTTAGTCAGTTGCTGGAACTGACAGAGGCACAGGAGGGCATCCTAAACATCGCCTTCCGCCTTGCTGATGAAGAGGCCTTGCCGCTCTTGGACCTCAAGGACCTGCAGGCCCTTCTGGTCTGGATTGGCGAGAACCGAGGCGAGCTGTCGCTGCGGTACGGGAACGTATCGGTCCAGTCGATCGGCGCGATCCAGCGGCGATTGCTGGTGCTGGAGAACCAGGGCGGCACCAAGCTTTTTGGCGAACCGGCGCTTGATCTTGCCGACCTGATGCGCACCGACGATGCGGGCCGTGGCATGGTCAACATACTCGCCTCCGACCAGTTGATGTCGGCGCCGAAACTCTACGCGACCTTCCTGCTTTGGCTTCTGTCCGAGCTGTTCGAAGAACTGCCCGAGGTTGGCGACCCGGAAAAACCCAAACTGGTCTTCTTCTTTGACGAGGCGCACTTGCTCTTTGAGGATGCGCCCAAAGCATTGGTCGACAAGGTTGAGCAGGTCGCGCGGCTTATCCGGTCCAAAGGCGTGGGCGTCTACTTCATTACCCAGAACCCTGCCGACGTGCCCGAAGATATCCTCGGGCAGCTTGGCAACCGGGTGCAGCACGCGCTGCGTGCCTTTACCGCCAAGGATCGCAAGGAACTGCGGATGGCTGCGGAAACCTACCGCGAAAACCCGCGCTTCGAGACGGAAGACGCCATTCGCGAGGTGGGCGTGGGCGAGGCCGTGACCTCCATGTTGATGAAGAAGGGCGTGCCCGGCATTGTCGAACGCACGCTGATCCGGCCCCCGTCATCGCAATTGGGCCCGATCACGGCTTCGGAACGCAAGGGGGCGATGGCTGCATCCGGGATGGCCGGGAAGTATGACACCACGCTTGATCGGAAGTCAGCGTTCGAGATCCTGAAGGCCCGTGCGGACAAGGCTGCGGCGGCAGCCGCTGCCGCCGAGGACAAGGCGGAAACGATTGCCGAGCCAGCCCTGCGCGAATTCAATGCCGCCCGCCGCTATTCCGGCACGCGCGTGACGCGATCAACTTCGCGCAGCACAGGTCGCGGCACCAGCTTTGGCGACAAAATGACGAAGATGGTGGTCAAGGAACTGACGGGCACAACGGGTCGGCGCATTGTCCGGGGTATCCTTGGCGGGCTTTTCAAAGGGCGCTAAGCACCCCACAAAGCGCTGGATTTGCGCATTGAGCTGTCTAGACTGGCGTGACGATCACTGCCCCGAGGACTGCAATCCATGCTTCGCTTCTTTACCGCTTCGCTGCGCAGCGCGTGCCTTGGTGCCGCGATGGCCGGCCTGATTGGTACCACTGCCACAGCGCAATCAACGACGCAGGGACAGGGCGCCGCCTTGTCCGTAGATCTGCTTGAAGAAGCGCGCACGTTGTCGATGCGAAACTTCTATGCGCGCTCGCTGTACAGCTACATCCGCAACAATCCGGCGGTGATGAACAACCCGCATTTCTATGTCAGCTTCCTGATCTACCTGATGAGTCAGGCGGACGATTTCGATTGCGGCCGCATTTTTTCCAGCGAGTTCGAGCGGAATGACTATTTCACACAGGCCTTTCAGCTGGCCCCGCAGCTGACAGAGATCGTGCAGAACACCCGCATCACCGAGCGGTTCGATATCCCGTTCATCGTCGACACGGGCCGCTACAATTTCAACAATGGCAGGCTGGAGCTGACCAACCGACGGGCCGTGGGCGCGGGCAGCGGTGCGCTGCGGCGGGCGGCGACTGCGGGGTCTGCGCGCGGCAACCGGACCGATCCGCAGACCTGCGCGCGCAACAGCCTGAAAGGCACCGCCGTGCGCAGCGACGAGTTCCCATGGGGCTTCGCTGTTGCTCATGTGGGCGGCAATGCGCGGGGCGAGCCGGCCTTTCCGTTCGAGGCGCTGCAACTGAGCCAGGCGGACGCGCGCACGCTGTTCGAACGGTTTGGCCGCCAGCTTTACGCCATCATCAGCTATCAGGTGCAGGTTGCCACCGATGGTCGGGCGCAGGTGCAGATCACGGCGACGGATGGCCAGCTTTTCGGCCTGTCCAATGATGCGGTCGTGCGGGTGCGAACCTTTGCGCATCCGACGCTCAGCCAGGCCAATTACCTCGACGTTACGAACCCGCTGCGCATCGATCTGGGCGCGCGCGGCTCGATGCAAGTGGCGCTCGAACAGCAGGGCTTTCGCGCGGTGGGCAAGGGGGTCTACACCGGCAGCGCAAACAACTTCGCCGCGGGGGCTCAATACCCCATCGTGGGCTCGGGCGCGGTTGGCAACAGTGCGTTCATCTTGCGGATCGCAACGCCATACCTGTCCGATCCCGAACAGCGCAACCGCGCCCCCGTGGGCCAGGAGCGCTATGTGACCTTCTTTGGCAATATCGATTTTGAGGGGATCACGGCCGTAGAAGCGCCTGTCTCAGGTACCGCCATCGTCTTGGGAGAGTTTGACGCGCAGGCGGACAAGTTCAAGGACGGACCAAAGTTTGGATTTAGGGGGGCTTTCCGCGACAAAAACGCCCCAGCTCCGACACCTGCTGCCCCAGTGACGCCAGGGTCTTCGCTGGATGTGCTTAGCAACCAGCCTGCGGCGCCAGCACCCTCAGAATAGACTGCATTATCTTAAACAACAAAACGGGCGCCATTTGGGCGCCCGTTTTCGCGTGTGTGTTTTGATCCGGTTTACTGGTCTTCGGATGGAGCGATAATGCCCAGCACCTGACGCAGCGGGTTGATTGATTGACTGGGCTGCGCGGCGAAAGCCGCGGTTCCGTTCTGCTCCGCCTGACCTGCGGTTGCTTGTGTCGCCACCGGCGCGGCAGCGGATTGTGCTGGTGCCGCCGGGGCAGGTGCAGGCGCCGGCGCAGCGACAACTTGCGGGGCTGCAGGGGCCGGGGCAACCGGCGTGGGCGCCGGCGCCGGCGCGGGCGTGGCACCGGCAAAAATGTCGAGCGAGCCGCCTTGCGCCGGAGCTTGCTGCGCGGGGGCCTGCGGCGTCGTGCCAAAGAGTTGCTGCCCGCCTTGCGCTGGCTGCTGTGGTTGTGCGCCAAAGAGCTGCTGACCACCCTGTGCGCCTTGCGCGGGCTGCTGGGGTTGCGGCGCGAACAGCGGGTTAATGGCCTGACCGCCGGTTGCAGCCGTTTGCGGTGCTGCAGGCTGGGGCGCGGGCGATCCAAAGAGAGGCTGCGTTTGCGGCTGCTGCTGCGGTACCGCTTGCGGCGTTCCGAAAAGTGCTGCGCCCTGAGGTTGCTGCTGGGGCTGCTGCGGCGTTCCGAACAAGGTCTGCCCAGATTGCGGTGCAGGTGTTCCTACGGCAAACGTCTGCGGCTGCTGCGGCACGGGTGCGAAAGGCTGGGGCGCGGGCGCGTTGGCTTGCTGGTATTGAAGTTGCGCCTCTTGCATCAAGTAGGGCGGCACCGGAAGCCCCGCGGCCTGCGCGGCCAGGACCGCGGACTGGACCTGCGTGATGGTTGCAGGATTCTGGCCTTGGGACCACAGGAAGCCTTCGCGCGCGCGGCGGGTGCCCGGCCCGGCAGAGCCATCGATCCGGCTGGTGTAGAAGCCTAGCCGCTGCAGGCCGGTCTGCATCAGCACAACCTCGTCGCGGCTCAGGCGGCGATCAACGACAAAGGCCGCGGCCGGATTGCCCGCCGCGCCCATGAGCGCCACGAATTGCGGGCGCGTCAGCTGCCCGGTGCCCGCCTCGCCGCGCGCGACCTGAAACTGGCTGATCGCGCTGCGGCTGCGCGGGCCGAGCGAGCCGTCCACCGTGCCCACATTATAGCCCAGGCTGTTGAGCGAGGCCTGAATGTTGCGCTTTTCATCGCGGGTGTACTGACTGTTCAGCGTCGCCGGTTTTGAGGGGCTGGAGCGGTAGACCTTCTTTTTCTGCTTGTTCTTCTTGGCCTTCTCGCGCCGGATCGCTTCGGACGCGAGTGCACCGACGCCGACGCCGATGATCACGTCCTTGAGGTCGGCACGGACGCCGGTCGGCATTGTCGCGGCGATCGACAGGGAAAGAACAGAAGTCAAAGCAAGTCGTTTCATGTGGCTACCCTCAAACAAAGGCCTGTGCGGCGCAGCGCCGCGAAGATTATACCTGCGCATTCTATTGCCAAATCGTTTAGGACCCAACTGTTTTTACCGGCCGCTAGGACATGTGAGGTTTCGGCCCTCTTGATATGCTAAGTCCAACAGGTTGGCGCGCCGTTCATCCGACCCGTGCGCGCCGCCCAAAAAGCGGATTCGCTTGTCCGTGAACCCGAAATATCCCAGCGTACCACGTTCCCAGATTGTCCGCATGGCGGCCTCATATCCCTCATCCTGCCAAGTTTCGGGGTTTGCTCCGGCAGGGATCAGCAGAACGCCTGTCCGGTCCTTCAGAAGACTGCGGTCCGGCGCGCCAACCTCGTCATAAGCCCAACCAAAGCTCCAGACGCGGTCGATCCAGCCTTTCATCATTGCGGGCATGCCGTACCAGAACAGTGGAAAGGCCATGCACACCGCATCGCTTGCGTCTATCCGGGCCTGATGTGCAGCAATATCTTCCGCGCGCTCCTCAACATCGGGCATTGACCAGCGTGGATCAAACCCTTCTGCATGCAGGTCGCAGATGTCATGGTTGAAACCGGCCGCCAAAGCGCCTTCGGCAAACGCTTCGGCAACGGCGTGCGTCAGCGAGGCCGGATTGGGGTGGTCGATGACGATCAGAACTGTTTTTGTATCGGGCATGACGGCTCCTTGGTGTGTCATGCCCTTGTCGGACCTCAACCTAGGCTGAGGTCAAGCCGACAATCATTGCGAGGCAGCTAGCCTGACATCAGATTTGAGATCCTCAAACAAAACGTCGGCATAGTCGGCGAGGCTGTCCGATGCCGGCATAGATGACACCGCACGCAAGGCAGGCAGACTTGAGAGTTCGGCGCGCCAGACTTGACCCGTTCTCCCGTCGCCGCCAGGCAATCCATTGCGTCCATCTACTCCGTCGGTCCCATCACGCCCCGTTGCAGCATTGCCTTGTGTGCCGCCAAGACCTGTGCACCCACGTCCGCCTGGACCACCGGTCCCACCCGGACCACCCTGACCGCCTTGGCCAGCAGGCCCACCGCGACCCGCGGCTACGTTCGTCAACACACCGCTTTGAAGAACAGTTGCAATGAAGATGCGTCCACCATCGCCTCCGTCACCTCCATTTTCGCCATTACCGCCGGCGGCGCCATTTCCGCCATTTCCGCCTGCCTGAGCCGCGCGCCATTTGCCAAAGCCGTCGCAATTTCCTTTGCGCCCCGCATTGCCATTTGCACCTGCCGTACCATGCCGGCCATCGCGGCCCGGGCTTCCATCGGAACCCATCGCGTTAAGCTCAACACCGGATAAGCGTTGCGCCACGATCACGAGATCTCCCGCTTCACCGCCAGCTTCGGAAGATGCAGACTGGATCACACCATCCGAAACCGTGTCAGCAAGGATGGCGAGGTCATGACCGATGAGTTTGTGCCCATTCAAGAAAACGTTATGCGCAAATATTTGAGCCCGGGGCGGCAGCCAAACGTCCGCATCAAGAGAAATGGTGTGCGCAATGACGGGTTTACCTTGAAACAGACTGGCGTCGGTCAGTCGAACGTCGCCTTTGAGACGCGGTACAAAGGTCTCTGCATTCATCGATTGCAAAGCTGCTGCAACAAACTGGTAGATCAGCGCGTCTGACCCACTCGGCTTGGCGATATCCGAATGGTTTGCGGCTACTCCAAGCGGAACGTCATCACAGCCTTGTAGCATATTGGCTTGTTCAACCACGAAGACGCCCGCTGTGCGAACGCGCTCATAGGCACACAACACGCGGGGCTTTCCGGTCGATGTCCAAGCCGCCCACTGGGAAATCCAGCTTTCAAGCGTATCATTTTGCTGAAGAGGCTCTAACCCCTGAACGAATGCATTATTGGCGCCAAGGCCAAGCGCGCGGGCCCAATTTGCCAAATCCGACCCTGCGACCGGGACCGCGAGGAAGATGGCGAGCGGCGTGTCAAAGCTCTCTCGATAGTTCAAAAGCATGGACCTGACGACAAGTCCGCCCATGGAGTGTGCAACGAACACGACTTGATCATGTCGTTGCATTTGCACATCCAAAAAGACTTTTAGGTTTCGGCCGACCTCATTAATCCGAAGCCCGTCTCGGCTCAGCGCACTCGCGGGGTATTGAAAGGTCGCGACGTTGATATGCTCCAGCGACGCGTCTGCCGCGATTAACTCCGGCCAATAGGCGCGTGTTCGCGGGTTGGTCCAAGCGTCTTCTGCGTCACTGCGAATTCCGTGGACGAATACGAGCAAAATTCTGTTGTCAGAAGAGTTTTTGATCATCTTGAGCGCAGGCTCTTCGGCAACTGCGAAAGTTACAAAGCAAAACGTGAAAAGAGTGCAGGTTAAGCAAGAAAGGACTTTGGAAATCCAGGCGACACGGTCAAAAATTTTCATCTTTACCTCCCAAGTAGAATGCATGCCACCTTAGCGTGAAGATGCGCATCCTAGCTATGGGAAATATTGCGTACCGAGCCCCGACGAAGCCGGAAAAGAAGCTCCAAAAGGGCGAGATACGGCAGGTAGAAAGCGAACATGGTGACGATGTCGAACGCGCCGGTGAACGCGTCGTTGGCGGCCAGCCCGCAGGTGTCCGGCCCAAGGCTGCAGCCGATCCCGTACCATAGTCCATAATGGACACGGTAAATCCACGAACCAAGGCCCAGCACGATCAGGCGCAGGCCCCAGCGGCGGTGGCGGGCGTAGTCTCCGGCGATGGCAAAGCGTGGGGCCTGCACAGCGGCCACGGCCATCAGCACGCCGTAAAGGCCAAAGGCAACGGACATAATCGGCCCGCCAACGGTCCCGCGCAGGGCGATATAGGCCAGCCCGCCAAGGGCAGTGAGCAGTGCGGCCACGGCAAGAACCCGGCCAGAGACCCGATGAACGCGCGGCCAGCGCCTTCGCACAGGGCCGGCAAGCTGAACAACGCTGAGCAGCGTAACCAGCGCGCCGAGAATCATATGCGCAAAAATGGCGGCATTGCTGGTCGCAGTTCCTGAAAGCCGCCCCAGCGCCTCCGCATCGCCGCCAAAGCCAAGCACCCCGCGCTGCGCCGAATGCCAGACGAACCCCTGAACCGCGATGGCCAGCACCGCCAGCCCAATGACAGCCCAGAGGGTTCGCCGTGCCACCTATCGTTCGGGGATCAGCCCGCGTGGGCTGAACCGCAGCACCAGTAGCAAAACAAGGCCCATTGTCAGCAGCCGCATATGCGCCACGCTGTCCATCAGATGCACCTTCAGCGCAGAGCCATCGGCCATACCTGCCGTGATCACCTCCATGAGCATGGCCCCTGCGGGTTCAACCTGAACCCAGAGGAACCAGATCAGGAACCCACCAAGCACCGCGCCCAGGTTACTGCCCGACCCGCCAACAATCACCATCACCCAGATGAGGAAGGTGAAGCGCAGCGGTTGGTACGACGCGGGCGCCAGCAGACCGTCGAGCGTCGTCATCATCGCACCGGCCATGCCGCAGATGGCCGAGCCTAGAATAAAGACCTGCAAATGCCGCGCGGTCACGTCCTTGCCCATCGCTTCGGCCGAGACCTCATTGTCACGGATTGCACGCATCATCCGGCCCCAAGGGCTGTTCAGCGCCATCTGCGCCATGATGAACAGGACGATCAGCACAGCTGCAAACAGGCCCGCATAGACAAGCTTGTTGGCCAGTGTGGATGCCTCAACGGCACCTAGGCCAAGCCCCTCTGCGCGCGCCACGAAGCCGGCGGAGTTCTGAAGTTCGATTGGGTCCGGGGCGGGAGAGGGGATGCCGTAAACCAACTTCACCCCGCGGCTTAGCCAATCCTCGTTCTTCAGCACTGCGATGATGATCTCGGCAATACCAAGCGTTGCAATGGCGAGGTAGTCCGACCGCAGGCCCAGCGCCGTCTTGCCGATCACCCATGCCGCCCCGGCGGCAAAAAGCGCCCCGACGGGCCAGGCAAGAACCACCGGCAGGCCGAGACCGCCCAGGTAGCCTTCAAGCGCGGGGTTCACCGCCTCGATCGCCTCAACATTGGGATCAAAGACGGAGCGGAAGAGGAAAAACCCGCCGATCAGTATTGCCAGCGTTGCTCCGGTACGCAGCCAGCCGCGCGGCAGGCGCGTGTTGATCACCACCGCCGCCACGATTGTCGCGGCCCCAAGGAACAGCGCAAGGCCGATGCCCGGCCCGCCCGCCTTCCATGCATCGGGCACGGGCGGCATGGAGATCAGCACCGTGGCCAGCCCGCCCAGCGCGACAAAGCCCATGACGCCAACGTTGAATAGACCCGCAATGCCCCATTGCAGGTTCACACCCAGTGCCATTATCGCGCTGACAAGGCCGAAGTTCAGTACGAACATCGCCGTGTCCCAGCTTTGAACAAAACCGGTGCCGATGATCAGCAGGGCGACGCCGACAAAGTAGCAGGTGTTGCGAAGGCTCTCGCTCATACCGATTTCCCCGCGAATAGCCCGGTGGGCTTGAACAGAAGCACGATCAGCAGGATGCCGAAACTGACCGCGAATTTATAGTCGGTGCTGAGCAGCTGCGCGAGGCCATCGGGTGCGAGGCTTTCGGGCAGGGCATAGGTCGCCACGCGCTTCCAGGCGTAGGTGATCATGACCTCGGAAAAGGCGATGACAAAGCCGCCCGCGATGGCCCCGATGGGGCTGCCGAGCCCGCCCACGATGGCCGCGGCAAAGATCGGCAGCAGCAGCTGGAAGTAGGTGAAGGGCTTGAACGATTTGTCGAGGCCATAAAGCACCCCCGCCACGGTCGCCAGCGCCGCCACGATCAGCCAGGTGATCATCACAACCCGCTCGGGGTTGATTCCGGACAGCAGCGCAAGGTCTTCGTTATCGGAATAGGCGCGCATGGACTTGCCCGTGCGGGTGCGGTTCAGGAACCAGAAGAGCGCGACCACAACGATCACCGCCGTGATCACGGTGATGCCTTGAGTTGTGCGGATGGCAAGGCCCTGTTCCAGCCCGGTCAGCGCCTTGAAATCCCGCACGGAGATGATGAACCGCTCCCCATCCGCGAACCGCTGGTCGTTGGGGCCAATGATAAAGCGCACCAGCCCGTTCATGATGAACATCACGCCCAGCGAGACCATCACGAGGATGATCGGCTTGGCCTTCTGCTGGCGGTAGAAGCGGTAGACCACCCTGTCCGTGCCCAGCAGGAACATTGCGGCGATGGCGATGCCGAAGGGCAGGGCCAGAAGGGCGGTTGGCAAAGGCCCAAAGGACACGCCCATCGACTGAAACCACCAAGTGATCAGGATCGTCGCCATCGCACCAAATGCCATCGTGTCGCCATGGGCAAAGTTCGAAAACCGCAGGATCCCGTAGATCAGCGTGACGCCCAGCGCCCCCAGCGCCAGCTGCGCGCCATAGGCCGTCGCAGGGATCAGCACGAAGTTCGCAAAAACGACAAATGCGTTCAAAAGGTCCATATCACGTCGCCCCGCTGCGTTTTCTTACTAAGAAAACGGACCGGAAAGTTTCTAACTTTCCGCATCTTCCATGAAACCCGTTCACTCTTCACCCCCCGGCAAGTCACATGTCCCGGTAAAGAACTGCCCGGA
>JBCBCP010000064.1:0-16543 GCA_038530575.1 Pseudomonadota bacterium | reverse complement strand
GGCAATCCCGGTGCCGGTTCTTCAGCGAGCGGAGCGAGTTGCGGACTTTCATCGGCTTCGGTTCCTTCCTCGTGGGCATCGGGCCCTGGTTAAGCGGGGCCTGCACAGGGTGCAGACGGTGAATATGGTGGGCGATACAAGGATCGAACTTGTGACCCCTTCGATGTCAACGAAGTGCTCTACCGCTGAGCTAATCGCCCGTTACCCTTGCAGAAATCAGATGCCCCAAAACGAGAAGGGGCGCGAAAATCCGCGCCGGTCCGCACGCTATAAAAGGAGTCGGAAAGAGGATCAAGGGCTTTTGGAAAGCGCCCGCGCTGCGCTATGTTCATCGTCAGACAGGAGCTCAGATGTCAAAGCTTGCCTACGATATCAGCTATCCGGGACGGCCCACGTCCTGTGTGGTGTTTGCCTCGCCCCATTCGGGGCGCGATTATGCGCCGGGTTTTCTGCGCCAGTCGGTGCTGGATGCGCATGCAATCCGATCGTCGGAGGACGCGTTTGTTGACATGCTATTTGACACAGCCCCGCAATTCGGCGCCCCATTCCTCAAGGCCGGGGCGCCACGGGCCTTTGTCGACCTGAACCGGTCTTGCGAAGAACTGGACCCGGCCGTAGTCGAGGGGGTACGCCGGCAGGGGCACAATCCGCGCGTGGCTTCAGGCCTTGGGGTGATCCCGCGCGTTGTGGCTGGGGGCCGCAGCATCTACCGCGGCAAGATCAGCCGGCGCGAGGCGGATGCGCGGATCGAGACCTATTGGCGGCCCTATCACGCGAGCCTGCAAACCCTGCTCAACCAGGCACATCAGCGGCATGGGCAGGCGGTGCTGATTGACTGTCATTCGATGCCGCATGAAGCAATGGATGGCATCGCACGGAGTGGCGCACCGCGCCCGCAGATCGTTCTCGGTGACCGTTTTGGCGCGGCGGCATCAAGCGAGATCGTCGACCGTGTTGAAGCGGCCTTTGCCGCGGCGGGGTTTACCGTCACCCGCAATGCGCCCTTCGCCGGGGCCTATATAACGCAGGCTTATGGCCGCCCGTCGCGTGGCCAACATGCGGTCCAGGTCGAGATTGACCGCTCGCTTTACATGGACGAGGCGCGGATCAAGCCGCGCGCCGATTTCGAACAGACACGCGGCCGGTTGCGCGGTGTCATCGCCGAGATCTGCAATATCAGCGCCGATCGCGTGCCACTGGCGGCCGAATAGCTGGGCTGATCTTAACCTGCTGTTTGCTTCCGTTTGCTAGGTCCGGGCTGTAACGCGGGAAACGGTGCGATGGCTTGGACAGAAGACGATTGTGCGGCTGGCGCGGGCATTGCGCGCATTCTGGCCAAGGACATTCCGCTTGTTCTTGACGATCTGGTCGCCCCGGACGGTGCGCCGTTCACGCAATGGACCCCGGACTGGATCACGGCGATGCTGTGCGGCGCGTTCGATGCCGTCTATGTCGAAGCGAGTATGGCCCGAGTCGCGCAATTCCGCGCCGCCGGTTGGGGACGAGCCGAATACCTCGGCATTCTGCTCCAACTGCAAACTGGCCTGATGCGGCACCTGGTCCGCCGGACGGGATATTACCTCGGGCTGAGCCAGAACGACGCGCGGGTTTTCCTGACCGCCATGAACGCGGAGGTGCAGTTGGTGACCGATCGCTTTGCCGCCCTGGAGGCCGAGCGGCAGGAAGGAGAACGGCAGGCACTTCTCAGCCAGCTTGGCGGCGCGATGGGCACTGTCATGTCGAGCGCGCGTGCGGGTGATTTGTCAGCCCGTGTCGGCACGCAATTCGATGACCCGATCCTGTCGAAAATGGCGCTGGACATCGACGCGCTGTGCGATGTCGTCACCGCGGTTCTGACAGATGCGGTCGCAGCCGTCACCGCCTTGTCCGAAGGGCGGCCCGACGTGCGCATGTCCGCCGCAACCGAAGGTGATTTCGCGGCATTGCAAGAAGGCATCAACGGGGCCCTTGAACAGGTTGCCGACATTGTCACTGCGCTGAGCGATCTGGCGAACGACATCGGGATGCAATCAGCCACGATTGGCGCATCGGCTGAGGCATTGACCGAGCAGGGCGCGCACCAGACAGCAGAGCTTGGCACGATGCAGGACCGGATGATGGAACTGCGCACCGCGATCTCGCAAAGTGATGCGGCCGCCGGCGCGTCCGAAGCAAAGCTGACCGAAGTGCGCGGCGCGACCGAACGGGTGACGGAGGCACTTGGCAATGTGGTCAGCAACATGGCCTCGATCGAGGCCAGCTTTGCCCAGGTTATCGGGCTGGCCGAAACGATCGACAACATTGCCTCTCAAACCAACCTTCTGGCCCTAAACGCGTCGGTCGAAGCGGCGCGCGCGGGCGATGCCGGGCGCGGTTTTGCCGTCGTCGCGTCGGAGGTGCGAACGCTGGCCATCCGTGTGGGTGGCGCCGCCGGAGAGGTGCGCGGCGTGATCGATGGCAGCATGGGCGAGGTGAGCAATGGCGTGAAGACCGTCGGCGCCGTCGGCACGGCGATGAACGGGCTGCGCGAGGCGATTGATAAGACGGGCGAGGTGTTCGCGTCGATTCAAGAGCAGCTACAAGGTCAGGACGATAGCTTTACCGCGATTGAACGGACGGTTTCCACGATCACCAAGGGAGTCGCGCGCACGGCCGAAACCGCTTCAAGCGCGAAAAACGCCACCCAGCGTCTTGACGTCTCGGCCGCGCAGCTGCGCGCGCTGGTCACGCGTATGAAACGCGACGCAGAGACCCGGATGGTTGCCTAGCGTAGCGCGCGGCCTTTCATTATGGCGTTATGCCCGAACCGGTCCCGGATCTTGTCTGTCGCGCGCTCTGCACCGGTCCGCTTCTCGGCTTGGGGATCCAGCAGATCACCGCTCAGATCGGCCTGACGTGCTGGAACCAGATCGCTGAGGCCGCATCCCAAAAGGCGGAATGGCCCTTCGCCCTGCACCTGATCGAACAGGCCGCGCGCGGTGCGGTAGATCACGTCGGCCAGCTGCGTGGGCGAGCCGAGCGCAACCCGGCGCGTCAGCGTCGAATGGTTTGCGCGTTTGAGTTTGAGCGTGACGACGCGCCCCGCGATATCCTTGGCCTTGGCGCGGTCTGACACCTTCTCGGCCATCCGCCACAGGTGTCCGTCGAGGATATCGGGATTGGCGGTATCCTCGCCGAAGGTGGTCTCATTGCTGATAGATTTGACAGGTTCCTTGGCGTTTACAGGGCGATGATCTTGTCCGCGAGCCAAGTGCCAGAGCCGCGTGCCCATGGACCCGAACCGCGCCGTCAGATCGGTTTGATCCCAGCGTAAGAGGTCAGCGAATGTTCTGATCCCTGCCTTATCGAGCGACGCCTGCGCCGCGTTCCCGACGCCCCAGATCAGGCGGACGGGCTTGTTGCGCAGAAAGTCCATCGTCTCGGCCTCGCCGATCACCGAAAAGCCTTGCGGCTTGTCGAGGTCAGAGGCGACTTTAGCCAGAAACTTGTTGTGGCTCAGACCAATGGAGCCGGTTAGGCCAAGCTCGTCCTGCATGCGTTTGACCAGCCGGGCGAGCATGACCGCGGGTGGTTTTCTGTGCAGGCGGGCGGTGCCAGTCAGGTCAAGGAACGCTTCGTCCAGCGACAAGGGCTGGATGGCGGGCGTCATCTCTTCCATCATCTGGCGGATTGCGCGGGAGGCCTCTGCATAAGCCTCCATCCGTGGCTTGATGATGACCGCGTCGGGGCATAGCTTGAGGGCCTGAAACATCGGCATGGCCGACTTTACCCCGCGAATTCTTGCGATATAACAAGCGGTTGAGACAACACCGCGGCGTCCGCCGCCGATGATAACAGGCTTGCCCGCAAGGCTGGGATCGTCCCGTTTTTCCACACTCGCATAGAAGGCGTCGCAGTCCATGTGGGCAATGGAAAGCTCAAACAATTCCGGGTGTGCGGTCACACGTGGCGAGCCGCAGGCGGGGCAGCGGCTCCCGGTGTCAAATTCGGTCAGGCAATCGCGGCACAGGGCAGGCATGATGGCGAAATGTGCATTTTGTACAGAGGCGGCATTGCCTAGATAACATTTTGTACATCACACAAAACGCAAAAACCCAAGGTACGTCTGCGCGCAGCGCAAGGAGAGCAGAGTTGTCAGAGTTTATCGGAGCCAAGCTGGCACTTTTCATTGGCGATGACCTGGCGGTCATCTTGCGTGACGATAAACCCGAGATCCCATGGCCGGGCCATTGGGACCTACCTGGTGGTGGCCGAGAGGGTCGGGAAACGCCGCTGGACTGTGCGCTTCGCGAAACGCACGAGGAGTTGGGGCTCGTCATCGATCCGCACGCAGTCCGATGGGGACGCGCTTTTGCGAAAGGCGCAAGTTATGATTGGTTCTTTGCAGGCCATATCGCACGAGAGGCCGCCGCACAGATCACATTCGGGGATGAAGGACAGCGGTGGACGCTGATGGCACCAGCCGACTACGCGGTCCACCCAAAACGGATACCGCACTTTGCGGAACGTATTGGGATGTACCTTGATGAAGCGCCGGGAGAGCCGTTCGAAAGGCCCCCCGCGCAAGGCGGGGGGAGGTGACGCGCCGCAGGAAGAGTCGGCCGTCGGGGAGTATCTCTCACCGCTACACTACCACCATTTGGGGAATGCGGAGAGTCTGGAATTCCTGACCCTCTAAATCCTGTGTGCCTTTGGCAACAGAAGGCCAGATTTAGCGTGCTGGCAAAGAGCTTAGGATTTGCCCCGCGGCGGCGGCCGGGCTGGGCGCTGCCACGATGGGGCGGCCGACGACGATATGGTCGGCGCCCGACATCAGGGCGCCCGCCGGTGTAGCGGTGCGCTTCTGATCACCTTTGTCAGCACCTTCAGGGCGCACGCCCGGGGTCACGATTAACTTGCCATCGGCTTCCGGTAGGGCGCGGAGCGCGGCGGCTTCTTGCGGAGAGGCGATGACGCCATCGGCGCCGGCCTGCCATGCCGCTGCAGCGCGTTCGACCACGAGGTCAGGCACCGCGCCGTCCTTGATCAGCGATGCGTCAAGGTCCGACCGGTCAAGCGAGGTGAGTATGGTGACGGCAAGTACCTTCATGTCTGAACGCGCCGCACCTTCTTTGGCCGCGCGCACCACGTGTGGGTCACCGTGAACCGTCAGGAAATCGAGATTAAATTGCGCCAGCCCGCGCACTGCCGCCTCCACCGTGTTGCCGATGTCGAACAGCTTCATGTCGAGAAAGATGCGTTTGCCGTGTTCTTCCTTCAGTTCGTTGGCCAGCGCGAGGCCGCCGCCGGTCAGCATGCCAAGGCCAATTTTGTAAAAGCTGACTTGAGGGCCAAGGCTTTCCGCGAGTTGTAGCCCCGCAAGGGCGTTAGGCACGTCAAGGGCGACGATCAGGCGATCATCTGACAGGGTTCTGTCTTGCATCATTGTCTCCGGGATTTTTGCGGGCGTAGCGGAGCAAGGGCGGTAGAGCAAGAAAAAAGCCCGGATGACGAAGCATCCGGGCCAGTCATGCTGAGACTTTGGCAGGCAGGCACATGTCTCAGGCTGATGCGGCGAGGGGGGATCGTGCCGGGACAGAGGTGGCCCGAACCCGAGGCAGCGCCGCAAATGGTTTAGGCGGCGAGGCGCCGCAACATGGCGAATGGGTCCATCCGGCGGCGCGCGCGCGCTCTTGCAGCAACTGCACGGGCCGGAGCAATGATACGGGCGCGCAGGCCGCCGCGTGCAGTGTGACGGCGCAGCGCCTGTTTGCTGAGACCCGATGCGGCATCGGCAAAGGTCATCGTTATTGGGGCATCAATGGCGCAGGCGTAAACGCGGGCACCTTCAGGTGCATAGACGGTGGCGCGTGCTTCGAAGCTTTGCGTGGCCGCGTTGTACACGACTTCGGACAACTGGATGCTTGGGTTCGTCATATGCTCAACTCATGTTGTGGTCTTTTGCTATTAACAAACAAGATGTGGATAAGTTCCTGGCGAAAAAAGGGGGAACAATCATCAAAGCACGTCATTGCCCGGACCGAGGCACGGCGAGGGTTCGATTATCGCGCTGATTTTTATAGATATTTTGACTCTGCCCGGACATGCTGCCGTACAATAAAGTTTTAGATGTAGGATCAAGGGTTTAGCGCGAAATCAACTTTAAGAATAGCTTGGTCGCTTGGTTTCACTTCACAGGCGCTGTTGAAGCAGACGGCTTTGGTGCCCACATCGAAATTGAGGCTCGAAATGCTCCCGTGCTGCCTGGCGGGCGGGACATGATTGAGCGCTTTGAAAAGGAGAAACGGCATGGATTTGTCGAAATTCACTGAGCGGTCGCGCGGCTTTGTTCAGGCTGCACAGACGATCGCGGCGCGGGAAAGCCATCAGCGTTTGGCGCCGGAACACATCCTCAAGGCATTGCTAGACGACGATCAAGGACTTGCGAGTTCGCTCATCTCGCGCGCGGGCGGCGATGCGCCCCGCGTCATGCAGGCGCTCGGCACCGCACTGGGAAAGATGCCAAAGGTCACCGGCGACGCGGCACAGGTATACCTGGATAACACAACAGCCAAGGTTTTGGCGGAGGCCGAGACGCTGGCCAAGAAGGCTGGCGACAGTTTTGTTCCAGTTGAGCGGGTGCTGATGGCGCTGGCCATGGTCAAGTCGGGTGCGAAAGATGCGCTGGACGCTGGAAAGGTCACGGCGCAGGGCCTGAACGCGGCGATCAATGACATTCGCAAGGGGCGGACCGCCGATACGGCAAGTGCCGAGGAAGGGTATGACGCGCTAAAGAAGTACGCGCAGGATCTGACGGAGCGGGCGGAACAGGGCAAGATTGATCCGATCATCGGTCGCGACGAAGAAATCCGGCGCGCGATGCAGGTACTGTCCCGCCGGACGAAGAACAATCCGGTTCTGATCGGTGAGCCGGGCGTGGGCAAGACGGCGATTGCTGAGGGTCTTGCGCTGCGGATCGTGAACGGTGATGTGCCGGAAAGCCTGCGGAACAAGCGGCTGCTCGCGCTGGATATGGGCGCGCTGATCGCCGGGGCGAAGTATCGTGGTGAGTTCGAGGAGCGGCTGAAGGCCGTGCTGACGGAGGTGACCGAAGCAGCGGGCGAGGTGATCTTGTTTATCGACGAGATGCACACGCTGGTTGGTGCGGGCAAGACAGATGGCGCGATGGATGCGGCCAACCTCATCAAGCCGGCATTGGCGCGCGGCGAGTTGCACTGTGTGGGCGCGACGACGCTGGATGAGTACCGCAAGTATGTGGAGAAAGACGCGGCGCTGGCACGGCGGTTCCAGCCAGTGATGGTGCTGGAGCCGACGGTTGAGGACACAGTGTCCATCCTGCGTGGCATCAAGGAAAAGTACGAGCTGCACCACGGGGTGCGTATTGCAGATGCGGCCTTGGTCGCGGCGGCGACGCTGTCGCATCGCTACATCACCGACCGCTTCTTGCCGGACAAGGCGATCGACCTGGTGGACGAGGCGGCTTCGCGGCTTCGGATGGAGGTGGATTCCAAGCCCGAAGAGCTGGACGCGCTGGACCGGCAGATCCTGCAGATGCAGATCGAGGTTGAGGCGCTGCGGCTGGAGGATGATCAGGCCAGCAAGGACCGGCTGGAAAGCCGCGAGAAAGAGCTGGCCGACCTGCAGCAACAGAGCGCCGAGCTAACCGCCAAGTGGCAGTCGGAGCGGGACAAGCTGGCCGGTGCGCGGGATCTGAAGGAACAGTTGGACCGCGCGCGCGCTGAGTTGGACATCGCCAAGCGTGAGGGCAACCTCGCGCGGGCGGGCGAGCTGTCCTATGGCGTGATCCCCGAGCTGGAGCGCCAGCTGGGCGAGGCCGAAGGCGCGGAGGCCGAAGTGATGGTCGCAGAGGCTGTCCGGCCCGAGCAGATCGCCAGCGTGGTCGAGCGGTGGACGGGCATTCCGACCTCCAAGATGCTGGAGGGGGAGCGCGAGAAGCTCTTGCGCATGGAAGAGCAGTTGCATGGCCGGGTCATCGGTCAGGATTCCGCCGTACGGGCGGTGGCCAACGCGGTGCGCCGGGCGCGGGCGGGCCTGAACGACGAAAACCGGCCCTTGGGCTCTTTCCTGTTCCTTGGCCCCACCGGCGTTGGCAAAACCGAGCTGACGAAGGCGGTTGCCGAATTCCTGTTCGACGGTGACAGCGCAATGGTTCGGATCGACATGAGCGAGTTCATGGAGAAGCACGCGGTTGCACGGCTGATTGGCGCCCCTCCGGGCTATGTCGGCTATGACGAGGGTGGCGTGCTGACCGAAGCGGTGCGGCGTCGTCCTTATCAGGTGGTCCTGTTCGACGAGGTTGAAAAGGCGCACCCGGACGTCTTCAATGTGCTTCTTCAGGTGCTGGATGACGGGGTGCTGACCGACGGGCAGGGCCGCACGGTGGACTTCAAGCAGACGCTAATCATCCTGACGTCCAACCTTGGCAGTCAGGCGCTCAGCCAGCTGCCCGAAGGGGCGGATGCTTCGGGCGCGCGGCGCGACGTGATGGATGCGGTGCGGGCACATTTCCGGCCCGAGTTCTTGAACCGTCTGGACGAGACGATCATCTTTGACCGTCTGAGCCGCGAGAACATGGACGGGATTGTCGACATCCAGATGGCGCGCCTGCTGAAGCGGCTGGCGGCGCGGAAGATCACACTGTCGCTGGATGATGGTGCGCGGACCTGGCTGGCTGATGAAGGCTATGATCCGGTGTTTGGCGCGCGCCCGCTCAAGCGGGTGATCCAGAATGCATTGCAGAACCCGCTCGCCGAGATGCTCTTGGCTGGGGATGTCGGCGATGGAGACACGATCGAAGTGAGCGCGGGTGCAGATGGGTTGGTCATCGGCGATCGGGTGGCCGCGTCGAACCGGCCAAGGCCCGACGACGCGGTCGTGCATTAAACGCGAAAGGGCGCCCGGTTTGGGCGCCCTTTTTTGCTTCAGAAGATAAAGTCGTCTTCATCCAGATGCGCGTCGTTCACGCCGCGCAGGATGATTGTGCCTTCGTCCAGTTCGATGCGGGTATTGCGCCCGTTGCCGTGGATCTGGTGTTCGACGCTGTCCCACGAGGTGCCAAGTGCGCTGAGGTCGATCTGGTCGTGGCCGATGCGGAAGTCGTTGACGAGGTCGCGGCCAAAGTCTGCGCCAAAGACAAAGACGTCGTCGCCCCAGCCGCCCGACAGGACGTCGCGGCCTCGGCCGCCTTCGAGCGTGTCGTCACCCCAGCCGCCAAAGAGGCGATCCGCCGCGCCATCACCGGCAAGGATGTCGTCGCCGAGACCGCCAAAGATATGGTCGCGCCCGCTGCCGCCCGAGATGTCATCGTCACCGAAGTTGCCGAGCAACTTGTCGTGGCCCCATTCCCCCTTGATCGTGTCGTCGCCCGACCCGCCAAAGACGATATCACGCCCGCGCCCGCCGAGGACGAGGTCATTGCCACTGCCGGAGAAGACAAGATCGCGCCCGCCACCCGCATCGATCAGGTCGTTGTCGCGGCCCGTGAAGATGAAGTTGCGTCCGTCGCCCGCGATGACGAAATCGACGTCATTTGCGCCATTCGATTGAAGCAGGTCGGCGGGAATGAGCACCTCGTCGATGACGTGCAGCACGCCGTTCGTTGCCTGAATGTCGGTGGCGATCAGGCTCGGGTCAGTCAAGTCAGGATCGGCGTCTTCGAGCGTTGTGCCGTTCACGCCGATATCGACGTCCGCCAGCGTTTCGATGGTGGTGCTTTCCAACACTTGGCTGGCTTGCAGGCTTTCGCCGCTCACGTGATATTTCAGTACCGTTTCCAGCAGCGGACCCGCGCCATTGCCGCCGTTCAGCAAGTTCAAGGCGTCCAGCAAATAGGAAAGCGCGCCGGCCTCGTCGCTGCCGCCATAGCCCAATGTCTGGCTGAGCGATACGAAGGCCGCGTCGGTTGGAGCAAAGACGGTCAGGTCGAGGCTGTCCATGTCTAGCGTCTGGTCGAGGCCGGTGGCCACCAGCGCCTCGCGCAGAAGGTCAAAGTCAGCGCCGTTGGTGTCAAAGCCGGACGCGCCTGAGGTCGCAATGACCAGATCCGTGAAGCTGCCGGTGGAAATCTGCGGCAGATCGACGGGCAGCAAGACGCGGTCGATGACATGCACGACGCCGTTTGTTGCCTCGATGTTCGTGTCCACAAGGCTGGGGTCGATGGCGTCCGGTTCGTTGTCGACCAAGGTGGGCAGGTCAGGCGTGATCGTCAGCCCGTTAAGCGTTGTCAGCTCGGACGCGGCGGCGATGTCTTCGGCCCGCTCCACAGTGCCCAGCACATGGTATTCGACAACGGCGCGCAGCGTTTCGACCGGCACGTTATCGACGAGGAAGGTTGTTACCGCGGCTTCGTCCGAGGCGTCGCCGGTAAAGCCGAGGTCGGTGGCCAGCGCGCCGAAAGCCGCGTTGGTTGGTGCAAAGACCGTGAGTGAGCCGGGGCTTGAGAGCGCACCGGCAAGGTCGGCGTCTGTATTCGCGTCGATCAAGCCAACTGCGGCGAGCAGGATGGAAAAGTTATTGTCTGTCGCGATTTGCGCGATGGATTGGGTTGCCACTGGCTGTCCTCCCGTTTGGTTATGGGCGGGATACGGGGGGCCGCCGGTCGTGGATCAAACGGTTTTGTGAACAGCGCAAAGTGATCCAGCTGTTTGTTGCCGTTCCGGCGACATTGGCGCGGAATGCCGCCGATTGTTCGCCTTTTTGAAGGGTGCCGAGTGAACGGACGTTGCAGACGATTGGCGTCAAAAAGGGCAGAGCGGCCCTAGATGACGTCCCAGTACGAGGTGATGCCGGTGATCGGCGTGCCGTCCGCTCCGAAGCCGCCGTCGGCCAGCGATCGGTCAAAGAACGTGATCGAGAAATTGGTGAAGCCGGCCACCGTGACGACAACATTCGCGCCGACCTGAGCAGCTCGCAGGTTGGCCTCGAACCAGTCCGCTTCGACAACAGGCGGATCCGTCGGAATATCCAGGACGTGCACGTCCTGCTGCGTATGGTTCAGCACGAACTGCGCTGTTCCGTTGTCCACGTAAAAGATCAGCACATCGCGGCTGCCAAGGCCGCCTTCGTAGGTGTCGCTGCCCTCCCCGCCCGGAAGGACATCCGTGCCACTGCCACCGATCAGCGTTTCGTTGTTCAGTCCGTCGGACAGTCGGTCATCACCGTCTCCGCCGACAAGGCTGTCATCGCCGCCTTCGATCCGGTCTACGTCGTTATCCGAGAACCGCGTCCCCTCGCGGATCACATCGTCCAGTTCGCTGCCAATGATTGCTTCGATCCCGCTGAACGTCCCTTCAAGCACGGTGATGGCCGTGCCCTGAAGTCGGATGCCGTAGCTGCCGGTTTGACCATTGATGTCGAGGCCCACCGTGGGCGTCGTTACGGTGCTGCGCTCAACCGTTTGCCAAGTGAAGCTGAGCCAGTCAAAGCCCGCCCCGCCCTCAATCGTGTCAATGCCGCCGCCATCCAGCGTGTCATTGCTTTCCCCGCCATCGACCGTGTCATTGCCAGCGCCAGCGGCAACTGAATCGTCGCCGCCTAGCGCATCAAGACTGTCTGTCCCTGAGGCGAGCGTCAGCTAGTCGGCGAGGTCCGTGCCCACAACCGGCGGGACAAAGGGCACATCAAGGATCAGGTCCGCATTGCTGAGGTCTGCAAGGTCGGTATCCAGAAGGGTGATCGACGATTTGCCGCCGAAGAGCCCGGCGAAGTCGCCGACAACATCATCGCCCACCTGCACGAAGTTGATCTGGCTGATATCCGTCATGCCGAGGTCGGACACGTCCAGCAGATCGACCCCATCCTCGAAGTCCGTCACGGTGTCACGGCGCAGGCTCCAGTCGAAGTCGAAGACATCCGCGCCTTCACCGCCAGTCAGCAGGTCATCGTTGGTGCCGCCCTGCAACGTGTCGTCGCCCAGCCCACCAATCAGCGTATCCTTGCCGCCGCCGCCATGCAGGCTGTCGTCGCGAGCCCCGCCATCCAGAAGGTCGTTGCCGTTTTCACCGAAAAGCGAGTCTTCACCGCCTTGGCCAAACAACTGGTCGTTGTTGCTGCCCCCACGGATCAGGTCGTCTCCGCCCTGTCCGAAAAGCCGGTCGTTGGAGCTGCCGCCATCGATGGTGTCGTTGCCGCCGTCGCCCCAGATCACGTCAGCGCCCGTGCCGCCGGAGATCAGGTCATCGCCAAAGCCGCCGTCGATCCAGTCGCGACCGGAGCCGCCGTCGATCGTATCGGCACCGCCGCGCGAATCCACGGTGTCGGACCCGGCGCCAAGCTCGAACAGATCGCCGTCCGAGGTGCCGATCAGATTGTCGGAGCCCTCGCTCGTCACCATTTCGGGGGCGTCGTCGAGGATGAAGTCGGCGTTCGTTAGATCGCCAAGCGCGAGGCCATCGAGCTGCACATACTGGAAGTTGCCAAAGTTGATGCGCACGCCGTCATCATTGGCCTGGATCGACAGCTGATCGATGTCCCAGACCTTGAAGTGGGACACGTCCAGCAGGTCTTCGCCCACGGTGAAGTCGGTGACGGTGTCATTCCCGCGGAACTTCATCAGGCGCACGATGTCTGATCCCGCGCCCAGTGTCAGGCTGTCATCGCCGAGACCGCCGTCAAGGTCATCGTCCCCGTCGCCGCCCAGCATGGTGTCGTCGCCCGCGTCGCCCTTGAGCGTGTCGTTTTCCGAGCCGCCGTCGAGCAGGTCTTCGTTGTTGCCGCCTTCCAGCAGGTCCATGTCCGCGCCGCCCAGCAGCGTGTCGCGCCCATTGCCGCCGTGCAGCGTGTCGTCGCCCTCATCGCCCGTGATGTGATCGTTGCCGCATTCGCCTTCGACCAGGTCATCGCCCGCGCCCGCGGTCACCTTGTCCGACCCGCCAAGGGCAAGGAATGTGTCGTTGCCGCCCAGCAAGTCGATGGTATCGGCCGTCATGTTGCCTGTCAGGTTGTCGTCGCCCGAGGTCGGGCCGGCAAAGATGCTGGGCACGGCGGGTGTTCCTGTGTCTGAGAGCGCAAGCGCGTAGTTGATTGCGTCGGGCGCAGCGCCGCCCGCGTCGTCACCGAAATAGGTCATCTGGAAGAAGAAAGAGCCGCCAACGGTGGGCGTCCATTCGATATAGTCGCCGTCCGCGTCGGACTTGATCACGAAACTGCCGACCACGGAGGGTTCGCCATCGAATTGCAGCGTTTCGCCCCCATCGCTGACAGTGAGCGCGGCAGCGTTGTCTGTCGACAACGAGTTGGAAAACAGGTCGAGCGAGAAGAAAGTCTCTGCGATCTCTTCGATCCGGATGCGCAGCTGGTAGGTCTGACCGGGGTTCGCGATGATTGAAAACAGGTCATTTTCCGCGTTGGTGTCCCGCGGCACGGCGCGGGTGTCGTCGGTGACGCCGCGCGCGATGGCGTTCACGTCGATGCCTGCGGCGCCGTCGATACCTGTGTCCTCGGTCTCCTGAAAGTCGATGCCGGGGACGCCCGTGGGCGTGGGATCAATGATCTCGACCAACTCGAACGTCCAGCCCGTCGGGCGGAAGGAAAATGCCGAGATTTCGATCAGGCCGGTTGCGTCTGCCGTGACCGTCAGCCGTTCTGTGAAGCTGCCGAGTGGGTCGAGGGCGCTCTTGGTGATTTGCTGATCGCCGACCGTAAGGTTCAGGCTGTCGCCGGTTGTAGAGGACGTCACATCGAACACGTAGGTCTTTCCCGGCGTCACTGACAGTTCGTAGCGATCAGTATTGTCCCGGTTCGTGCCGAAATCCTGGCCGACGTTTCCGGTGATCGTATCGCCAACTTCGATGGGGACGGGCACGCCGCCGTTCAACTCGTCCACGGCAGGTTGTCCAAAGTCGTCCGGACGGCTGAACGTTTCGGTGTAATTCGTCGGCATGATTTCATTTCCCCAGGTCTTGGCGGGTGGCAGCCCGCGCCGCGACGCTAGCACGCGCGATGCGGTGGTGGGTAATAGATTCTGGCGAAATCAGGGCATTAGCGTGTCAGCTTCGACATATTCCGCTGTCTCGGCCCCGCTGTTGCAGGCTGCGAAACAATGTTTCAGGGTTCGCACGTAATCGCGACGCTCCGTGCGCGCGCCAAGGCTTGTGCGATTCTCTGGCGCGGGCGAGGGTGGCCGCAAATTTGAATGGAGGATGCGATGGGTTTCGCAATGGATGCGCTGAATTTCCTGGCGGTGGCCTTCGTGGTCGGCATCGGGGCGCTCGTCGCGGTGGCGGCGGTGCTGTTCGTCATCGACCGCACGCAAACCCACGATGCAATCCGGCGCAATTACCCGGTGATCGGGCGCTTCAGGCACCTCTTTACCGAGCTGGGCGAGTTCTTTCGTCAGTACTTCTTTGCGATGGACCGTGAGGAGCTGCCGTTTAACCGGGCACAGCGTGATTGGGTGAAGCGCGCGGGCGGGGGCAAGGGCAACACGATTGCGTTTGGGTCTACCCGCAACACGGCGATTCCGGGCACGCCGATCTTCGTGAACGACCCGTTCCCGCCTTTGGATGATCAATACGCATCGTCCGAGCCGCTGCGCATTGGCCCAACGGCGCGGCAGCCCTATGACGCGCCGTCGTTCTTCAACATCTCCGGCATGAGCTACGGCGCGATTTCAAAACCCGCCGTGCGCGCGCTGAGCCATGGGGCCAAGGCGGCCGGCATTTGGCTCAACACCGGTGAGGGCGGGCTCAGCCCCTTCCACCTTGAAGGCGGCTGCGACGTGGTCTTTCAGATGGGAACGGCCAAGTTCGGTGTGCGCGACGAAGACGGTGCGCTGTCGGATGACAAGCTGCGCGAGGTCGCGGCGCATGATGCGGTCAAGATGTTCGAGGTCAAGCTGAGCCAGGGCGCCAAGCCGGGCAAGGGCGGCATCCTGCCCGGTGAAAAGGTAACCGAGGAAATTGCCCGCATCCGGGGCTTGCGGGTGGGGCAGGACGGGATTTCCCCGAACCGCCACCGGGAGGTCGAGGATTGGCCTGATCTGCTGGACCTGATCGGCCATATCCGAGAGGTGACTGGCAAGCCGGTGGGTATCAAGATGGCCGTCGGCGGCGATGAAGGGCTGGAGGGGCTTTTCGCCGAGATCGTAGCGCGGGGCGCAGACAGCGCGCCGGACTTTATCACCATCGACGGCGGCGAGGGCGGCACGGGCGCTGCGCCGATGCCGCTGATGGACCTTGTCGGCATGTCCGTTCGCGAGGCCCTGCCGATGGTCGCCAACCTGCGCGACGCGGCGGGGCTCAAATCGCGGATCCGGCTTATCTCCAGTGGCAAGTTGGTGAACCCCGGCGATGTGGCCTGGGCGCTGGCGACCGGCGCGGATTTCGTGACCTCTGCCCGCGGGTTCATGTTCGCACTGGGCTGCATCCAGGCGCTTAAGTGCAACAAGAATACCTGTCCGACCGGAATCACGACGCACCAGAAGCGGTTCCAGAAGGGTCTCGTCGTGACGGACAAGAAAGAACGGGTCGCGCATTACGCCCGCGAAATGATCCATGAAGTCGAAATGATTGCCCACTCGGCTGGCGTGAGCGAGCCGCGCCTCTTGCGCCGCCGCCATGTGCGCGTTGTGCAAGACGACGGCCGGTCGGTCCCGATGAGTGTCCTCTATCCCCGCGCTGCGGCGGAATAGACGGGTTACAGAACGTTATAAAGTAACGTAGTCTTTGCCTATTCAAGGGCCGGAGGCGGCAATGGCACAAGGTAACAGGGGCGCGACAAGCCTGCGGCGCAAGCGGCGCCGGGGTGATCCGATGCGCGACTATGACCGGTTGCCGCCGGAATTGCGCTGCTGGCTTGCCGACGCCGCGCTGTAATGGGATCCAGCTTCGGTCCGGCGGGCTTATCGCAGGGCCTTTCTGAAAACCGGAACAAAGGCGCGGGCGCTTGCGGCGCTGGACCTGCTGCAGGCAAAGCGCCTGGCACAGGATACGGGTGCGATTTGGGGGCCAGAGCACCCGGGCGCGCGGACCCCGTAACGCAAAAAGGGCGGCCCGCGATGGACCGCCCTCCGATACTGCCTGATGCGCTGGGCTTAGCTGCCCGGGATCAGAACTTTGTCGATGATGTGGATCGTGCCGTTGGAGGCCGCCACGTCAGCGGTCGTCACGGTTGCGTCGTTGATCATGACGCCGGTGTCCAGATCGATCGCGATGGTTGCGCCGTTCACGGTTTCGGCCGTTGTGTCGTCCTGCAGCATATCGGATGTCACATTGCCTGCCACAACATGGTAGGTCAGGATCGCGGCGAGCTGTTCCTTGTTCTCGGGCTTCAACAGCTCTTCGACGGTGCCCTCGGGCAGTGCGGCGAAGGCAGCGTCGGTGGGTGCGAAGACGGTCAGCGGGCCGTCGCTCTTGAGCACTTCGACCAGCTCAGCGGCCTGCGCTGCGGCGATCAGAGTGTTGAACTGGTTGGTGGAGGCTGCGGTGTCCACGATGTCCTTCTTCATGCCACCGGCAAAGGCTGCGGTGCCTGCGATCAGTGCGGCTGCGGTCATCGAAAGAAGCGTCTTGGTCTTCATCTTGAA
>JBCBCP010000063.1:0-16547 GCA_038530575.1 Pseudomonadota bacterium | reverse complement strand
TTCGTTTTCCGTTAAAGGTGCGCAAGGTCGACCCCGCAACACATGATGAGCGGGTGCGCCGCGCCTCCGCCATGGTCGAGCTGGACGATTTCCTGCACCGCAAGCCCGCTGAGCTGTCGGGCGGTCAGCGCCAGCGTGTGGCGCTGGCCCGCGCCATTGTGCGGCGGCCTTCCGTGTTCCTGATGGACGAGCCGCTGTCGAACCTCGATGCCAAGCTGCGGGTCAGCACCCGCGCGCAGATCAAGAACCTCAGCCACGAGCTGAAGGTCACCACCGTTTACGTCACCCATGACCAGATCGAGGCGATGACGCTCGCAGACCGGGTTGTAGTGATGAAGCAGGGCAAGGTGCAGCAAGTCGGCACGCCCACGGACATCTACGACAACCCGGCGAACACCTTCGTGGCCAGCTTTATCGGCTCGCCCGCGATGAACCTGATGGACGGGCAGATGTCCGGCGGCACGTTCACCGGCGACAACGTCTCAATCTCCGGGCTGACCGGCCCCGATGGTGCGGTCACGCTTGGGTTCCGGGCCGAAGATGCCAGCGTCGCGAGTGACGAAGCGCAAATCACCGCGCCGCTTTACACGATCGAGCTGCTTGGCGACGCGACAATGTTGACCGTGCGCGCGGGCGGCAGCCTCGTGTCGGTCAAGGCGCCCAAGGAATTTCGTGCCGAAATCGGTGACACGGTCAGCTTTGCCGTGCCCGCCGGGATCGTGCACCTCTTTGACGCGTCTTCCGGCCAAAGGGTCTGAGGCGCTTCACCCGCCCCCGGTTCGGGGGCCAATCCCCGGTGCAGGCTTGCAAGATGCACCGGCACACTCGCAAAACAGGGAGTTTGCATATGTACCTTAAGAAACTGGCACTTGCGGGCGCTGTCTCGCTGCTGGGCAGCACGGCGGCCTTCGCGTGTTCCTACCAGAACGACGTTCCGCTCAAGTCGCTGTCGGCTGGCTTTGAAGCCTGGAAAGCCGTCACCGATGCCATGGCCGAGTGCGGCAACTTCGAGGCCGAGCTGGACCAGGAATTCCGCCAGAAGCAGCCCGCGGCGTTCGAGGCGAACCCGTCGCTGTACCAGATCGGCGGCGTGTCCAACGGCACGATCACCCCGCTTCTGAACGCGGGCACGATCCGTCCGCTGGACGATCTGGTTGAAAAGTACGGCCAGAATCTCAACCCCAACCAGCTGATCCGCGTGAACGGTCAGATCATGGCCATCGCCATGATGGTGAACACCCAGCACATGATGTACCGCGAGGACATTTTTGCTGATCTCGGCCTTGAGGCGCCAACAAGCTGGACCGAAGTTCTGGCGGCTGCAGAGGCGATCAAGGAAGCCGGCGTTGTGGAATACCCGCTGGGTGCCACGATGAAGTCCGGCTGGAACCTCGCGCAGGAATTCGTGAACATGTACCCCGGCTTTGGCGGCGCGTTCTTTAACGCCGACAACACCGCGGCTGTGAACTCCGAAGCGGGCATGAAGACGCTGGAGACGATGAAGGCGCTTCTGGCCTACACCGATCCGGAAGTTCTGGTGTCCGACTCCACCTACGTGCAGCAGCAGTTCCAGCAGGGCAAGATCGCCATGGCGAACCTCTGGGCGTCGCGCGCAGCAGCCATGAACGACGCGGCCGAAAGCCAGGTTGTGGGCAAGGTCAAGATGTCCGCAGCGCCGACCGCGATGGAAGGCGGCGCGCCCGCGACCACGCTGTGGTGGGATGGCATGGTCATCGCTGCCAACATCACCGACGCCGAGGCTGACGCCGCGTTCCGTCTTATGATGGAAGGTCTGGACGAGGAAATGGTCACCGCGAACAACGACGCGGCCATCTGGCTCGTTGGCGGCTACCAGCCCGGCCCGCTGGCCGAAGGCGCGATTGCCACCGCGACCGCGACCCCGGCACCGCCGCCGTACCCGTCGACCACGCAGATGGGCCTGATGCACACCGCACTGGGCAACGAACTGCCGGCCTTCCTGACGGGCGAGCGTGATGCAGCCGCGACGCTGGAAGCCATCGTCGAGGCCTACACCACCGCCGCGCAGGAAGCGGGCGTTCTGGAGTAAACCCATCCGGCCGGTCCCTCTAAGGGGGGCCGGCCAACTCTTTGCAGGATCATGAAAACCTCTTTTCATCATATCATCGTTGGCGGCGGTTCTGCCGGGTGCGCGGTTGCCGCGCGTCTGGCCGAGGTGCCGGGCACGGATGTGCTGGTGCTGGAGGCGGGCCCATCCGATCGCGATTTGAGGGTGCGCATTCCGTTTGGCCTCGTGTCCCTGATGCGCTCCGACGTGCGCAACTGGAAACGTCAGACAACGCCGATGGCCAGCGCCGGGGGCCGCAGTGTCTCGGTGCCGCGTGGCCGGATGCTTGGCGGGTCAGGCTCCATCAACTCAATGGTCTGGTTTCGGGGGCGCCGCGATGACTTCACCGCGTGGAGCCTTCCCGGCTGGGATGCCGATACGGTCTGGGATGCCTTTGACGCGGTCGAGGCGCGGATGAAACCCGCGCGCCTTGCGGGTCCGCACCCGCTGTCGGATGCCTTTGCGCAGGCTTTTGCCGCGAATGACCCCAGCGCACCGCCCACACCCGACCGCCAAAGCGCAGGCGTCTTTCATTGTAACATGGCCCGCGGGGCGCGTTGGTCTGCGGCTGACGGCTTTTTGCGCCCCTCGGGCGCGTCGGTCGTGACAAATGCTGAAGTGGCCCGCGTCACATTTGAGGGCTCCGCCGCGACCGGCGTCGAATTGCGCGACGGCCGCACGTTCACCGCACCATCTGTGATCCTGTCGGCAGGCAGCATCGAGAGCCCGATGATCCTGATGCGCTCTGGCATCGGCCCGGGCGCCGATCTGCGTGCGGCGGGCATCGAGGTAAAGATCGACGCCCCCGGCGTGGGCGCAAACCTGCATGATCATCCCGGCTTTGGCCTGCACTTTTACGGCCCCGGCTCGGGCTATGGCCTCACGCTGTCTCAGTTGCCCGCCTGGGCGCTTAGCCCCCTGCAATGGGCGCTGACCGGGCGCGGGCGGCTGGC
Source organism: Pseudomonadota bacterium (assembly GCA_038530575.1). Taxonomy (GTDB): domain Bacteria; phylum Pseudomonadota; class Alphaproteobacteria; order Rhodobacterales; family Rhodobacteraceae; genus JBCBCP01. The sequence continues at coordinate 13,508 of JBCBCP010000063.1, read as the reverse complement.
GTCCAACACGGTTGAGGCTGGTGCGTTCTTTTCCGTCACGGACAGTGACGTGCCAGAGATACAGACCCATTTCCTGCCCTTTGCGATGGGTTGGCAGGGCCGGGCGATCATCTGGGGCGCGGGCTATTTCGCGGATGTGTGCTTGTGCCAGCCGCGCTCGCGCGGGCGCTTGCGGATGGGCCGCGACCCCTACGCCCCGCTCATCGACCTGAACCTGTTTGGGGATGAAACGGACCTCGACCTGATGACACGCGGCGCCGAACGGCTGCGCGACATCCTGGCCAAAGCGCCGCTTGGGCCGCGCCGTGCGCCCGAAGCTTTCCCGGGGCCCGGGGTCACCGGCGATGCGCTGCGCGAAACGATCCGCACCCGCGCTGGCACAGCATACCACCCGGTTGGCACGCTGGCGCTGGGCGGGCCACTGGACGCAAAAGGCGCTGTGAAAGGCGCCACTGGCCTCTACGTGGCCGACGCCTCTGTCATGCCGCGCATCACCAGTGCGAATACCAACGCCCCGTCGATGATGATCGGCTGGCAAATCGGCGGCCATATCGCCCGCAAGGCAAGGAAAGTAGCATGAAGTCCAAGACCTTCTTCTGGTTCGTCGCGCCCTCGGTGCTGATGATGCTGATTTTCATTGCCGCGCCGCTGGTGTCGGTGCTGATCCAAAGCTTTCAGGTCACCCAGCCGGTGATGCAAACAGTTGAGACGGAAACCTGCACTCCGGGCTTCCTGACCCAGACCTGTACGACTGAGATCAAGACGATCCCGATCATCGATGAGGTCACGGGCAAGCCACAGACCACCACGGAATGGGTCGGTTTCCTCAGCTACCAACGTGTCTTGCAAATGGACAAAGTCTGGGAAGCGGTTGGCGCGGGCCAGTGGGGCGACATCCTGCAGATTGACTTCTGGAAAGCCCTGCGATTTACGCTGACCTTCACGCTGCTGACGCTGCCACTGGTGATCGGCGTCGGTCTCGCGATCGCGCTTGCGGTCAACAGCGCGGTCAATTCGATCCGCGGCCCGGTCATCTTCATCTCGCTTCTGCCGTTCATCATCACGCCGGTCATTGGCTCGCTCGCGATCTACTGGCTCTTTGTCGGCGACGGGATCCTGACCGTCGCACTCGAAAACCTGCTCGACCGGGACATCGCCATGTTCGCGCAGGCCTGGACGATCGAGATCCTGATGTACGTCTTCCGCGTCTGGAATAACGCGCCCTTCGCCTTCGTGATCTTCTACGCGGGGCTCCAGACCGTAAACATGGACACGCTGGAGAGCGCCGTGATCGACGGGGCCAGCCGCCTGCAGCGCCTGCGCCACGTGATCATCCCGCACCTGATGCCGCTGATCATCTTCATCGCGATCATCCACCTGATGGACGTCTACCGCGTGTTCGAGGAAATCGTCGGCTTCCGCAGTCAGGCGCATGTCATTTCGCTGCAGTGGCTGACCTATGACTTCCTAGTGCCGGACGATGCGGGCAACCGCGCGATCTCCCGCGCGTCGGCGTCGGCCATGCTGACCATGATCGGCATCGTGATCCTTCTGATCCTGCCGCTGCGCCGCACATGGCGCGACCACAAGGGAGGAGCGCACTAATGGCGTCCAAGGCAATGCAGCAAAGCGTGGGGCTGCGGCTCCTCAGCAACGGCTTTCTGGCGTTCTGGTGCCTTCTGGCCTCCTTCCCGATTGTCTGGATCACGGTCATGAGCTTCAAGGCCCCGCGCGACGCCTTCGCGTCGTCTGCGTGGGACGTGATCACCGGGCCGGAAACGCGCGCGGCCGGGAACGGGCTGTCGATCCTCGATATTGTGGTCGGCATCACCGTCCTGTATTTCGCGATCCGCTGGGCCTTCACAGTCCTTCCGGGGCTGGTCCGGCAGGTCTTTCCGGGCGGTATCATCGTGCTGGGCTGGATTGTTGGCGCGATCGCTTACGGCATCGCCTTTATCATCGTGTTCTTCGGCATCCTGCCATTTGTCATGGGCTTCCTGAACGGCCTGCTCGGCCCGCTGGGCGAGCCGATCATCGGCCTGACGACGATCCACTATTATTCCGTTTGGGTCGAAAACCAGTTCTTCCAGAATTTCCTCAACTCGATGCTCGTAACCGCTGGCGTTGTGACCATTTCGCTGACAGTGGGCACGCTCGCGGGCTACGGCCTCGCGCGGTCCGGCTCAAACCTCGCGTTTTGGCTGCTGATCATCGCGCTGGTTTTCCGTGCACTGCCGCACTCCGTGCTGGTTGCGGGCTACCTGCCGTGGTTCATCAACTCGGCCGAAATCCTGCGCCCGATCTTTGGCGAAATCAGCCCGACGCTCTACGGCCAACCCTGGGCGATCATCGCGGTGCTCGTGGCGATCAACCAGCCCTTCACCATCTGGATGCTGCGCAGCTTCTTCCAGAACATCCCGTCCGAGCTGGACGAGGCCGCGCGCGTCGACGGCTGCAGCCACTTTCAGGCGTTCCGCCGTGTGATCATGCCGGTGATGTGGCCCGGGGTCATCACCACAGGCCTCTTCAGCTTCCTGCTGGGCTATAACGACTTCCTCGTCACGTCCCTGCTGCTGGACGCGCAGAACCAGACCATGGTTCCCGCCATCGCGGGCTATTTCAACCGCGAGACGACCACCACCGATCAGGTCGAAGCCGTCGCCGCCGCCGTGTCGATCATCGCGCCGCTCTTCTTGCTGGTCATGGTCTTCCAGCGCCAGATCGTGTCGGGCCTGACCGCGGGGGCCGTGAAGGGATGAGCGCGAAACGCCGCACGGGCGCCCTGCGGGCCCATCCGGCCCTCAACCGGATGCCGCGCGACTTCATAGTGCGGGGCGGGTAGGGCAAACGCCCCCCGTTCACTTTGCAAAATAAACTCCCGCCGGAGGCTCGCGCCGCCGGCCACACGCATAATGGTATGATATGAAAGGCTCACGCCCCGAACAGGCCGTACTGACCAAAGACACGGACCTTAGCAAAACAGACGCCACCCGCGCCGTCATCGAAGGCATGGTGGACGGTCTTAACGATCACCGCATCACCGATATCGGCGAATTCTTTTCCGAAGGGTTCGGTTGGTATGGCAACACCGGCTGCGGTACCAAACGCGGCCTGCGCGAATTCCAGGAAAACTGGCAAAAACCTTTCCAGGCGGCCTTTTCCGACAAGGTCTGCGTGGACGAGGCCCGCCTCTACATGGGTGAATGGGCCGCGGCTTTTGGCCGGCAGGAGGCGACCCATTCCGGGCCCTTCATGGGCGTGGAAGCGACCGGCAAAAAGGTCGAAATTCGCTACATGGACTTTTGGAAGGTCGTGGACGGAAAGATCGTCGACAACTGGGTCATGGTCGATTTCCCGCACGTGCTGGCGCAACTGGGCGTGGATGTCTTCAGCGGTCACGGCTGGGAAAAATATGATCGGGGGGAGGCCGTTCCCCCCGCACCGGAGGAGAAAGCACAATGACAATTCAACACCTGAAAACCGCCCGCTCCGAAGAGGCGCGCGCCGAGGACGATGCCAAGACAAGGCACATCGTCGAAGCGACGCTGAAAGATATCGAAGAAAATGGCGACGCCGCCGTGCGTGCCCTGAGCGAGAAGTTCGACGGCTATAGCCCCGCCAGCTATCGCCTCAGCGCCGAAGAGATCGACGCGCTGATCGCGGAATTGACCCCGCGCGAGCTCGAAGACATCAAGTTCGCACAAGCTCAGGTCGTGGCCTTCGCCCAGGCCCAGCGGGACTCGATGCTCGACATCGAGGTGGAGACGATGCCGGGCGTGATCCTCGGGCACAAGAACATCCCCGTGCAGTCTGTCGGCTGCTACGTGCCGGGGGGCAAGTTCCCCATGGTGGCCTCTGCGCACATGTCCGTAGCCACGGCAAAGGTCGCTGGCGTGCCCCGCATCGTGGCCTGCACGCCGCCCTGGCAGGGCAAGCCCAACCCTGCCGTGATCGCGGCCATGCACCTCGGCGGCGCGCACGAAATCTACGTGCTGGGCGGTATCCAGGCTGTCGGTGCCATGGCAATCGGCACCGAAACGATCGACCCGGTGCACATGCTGGTTGGCCCGGGCAACGCCTTTGTCGCTGAAGCCAAGCGCCAACTCTACGGCCGCGTCGGTATCGACCTGTTCGCAGGCCCGACCGAGACGATGGTGATCGCCGATGACACCGTCGACGCAGAGATGTGTGCGACCGACCTGCTGGGCCAGGCAGAGCACGGCTACAACTCGCCCGCTGTCCTGCTCACCAACTCCCGGAAACTCGCCGAAGCGACGCTCCAGGAGGTGGAAAGAATTTTGAAAATTCTTCCCACCGCGGACACCGCGCGGGCGTCCTGGGATGAGTATGGTGAGGTGATCTTGTGCGATACCTACGACGAGATGCTGCAGGTCGCTGACGACATCGCCTCCGAACACGTGCAGGTCATGACAGACCGCGACGATTGGTTCCTCGAGCACATGACCTGCTACGGCGCGCTGTTCCTCGGGCCCCGCACAAACGTGGCCAATGGCGACAAGGTGATCGGCACGAACCACACGCTGCCGACCAAGAAGGCAGGGCGCTACACGGGCGGCCTCTGGGTCGGCAAGTTCCTGAAAACGCACAGCTACCAGAAGGTCCTGACCGACGCCGCCGCGGCAGAAATTGGCGCCTATGGATCGCGCCTGTGCATGCTCGAAGGCTTTGTTGGCCACGCCGAGCAGTGCAACCTGCGTGTGCGCCGCTATGGCGGGCGCAATGTGCCTTACGGCACCGGCGCGCCCCATCTGGAAGCCGCCGAATAGGCGATATGTGCGGGGTCGGCGGCCCGCCCACGGCCCCGCACGGTCTTTGAACGCAGAGAAGGACAAAGCGTGGACAACGCGCAGAACGAACGAAACAGACAGGCCGCACGGGCGCTTTGGGCGCGGCTCGACCGCGATCCGGCATCGGCCTCGGATGATATCGCCGGGGCGACATGGGACATGTTCGAACCGGTTGGGCCGGTGGATGGTGTTGGTGCGCTTGGCCGGGCGTTTTTCCCGCTGCGCGCGGCGCTGCCGGACCTCGAACGCCAGACGCATCTGCTGATGGCTGGGCGCAGCGACACCTCTGCCACCGGGGATGCACCGGGTGATTACTGGGTCGCAGGCACGGGGTACTACACCGGCACAGGGGCTGCACCGCTCTTTGGCATACCCATTGCCGGACACGCGGTGCGGCTGCGCTGGGGCGAATTCCTGCGCTATGACAATGCAGGGCGGCTGACCTATGCGCAGACGATCTGGGATCTGACCGACCTCGCCCAGCAGGTTGGTACGCCGATCCTGCCCGCGCCGCGTGGCGCGTCGCATGTCTGGCCTGCAGCCACCGGATATGACGGTGTGCTGACGGCGCCGCAGGACACGGCGGAGACCGACGCGACGATGACCCTCGCGCGGAATTTCATTTTCGGGGGGCTGAACGCCTATGAAGGGGACGCGCTCGAGGCGATGGGCATGGCGAGCTTCTTTCACCCGAACGTGAAATGGTACGGGCCCGGTGGCATCGGTGCCTGTTTGTCGCTTTCCGAGTTCGAAGAGCGTCACCAGCGCCCGTGGCTTGCCGCCTTTCCCGACCGCAAGGTCAAGCACCTTGGCAGCCTCTTTGCCGATGGGCGCCTGCTGGCCGGGTCCGGTCCGCGCGGGGTGGTCGCCACCCACACGGGTCCCTATCTGGGCCATCCCCCATCCGGCGCCGCGATCGAGGTCTCGGGCCTCGATTTCTGGCTCCGGCAGGGCGACGTTTTCACCGAAAACTGGGTCTTTGTCGACATGATCCACCTCTTTGCCCAGATGGGCCACGACCTGTTGGAACGTTTCCATGACGCATGATGCAAACAAGGCCGCCTTCGCCCCGCTGCGGGCGGCGATGTACGATTTTGATCTCGAGACGGTGCGCGGGCTGCTGCACGGGTTGGCCGATGCTGATGCAGCCTTCCGCCTCGCGTTCCCGTTCGAGACGATGGCGGGTGTCGATGCCTTCGTGGACCGCGCGCTGGCCCCGCTCGTGGCGGCGGTGCCTGATCTGGAGCGGCGCGATCACATCGTTATGGCGGGGCCGGACGATCATGGCCATGACTGGATCGGCTGCGGAGGCTATTACACCGGGACTTTCGCTGCCCCGTGGCTCGACATCCCGCCAACAGGCCACATGGTGCACATGCGGTTTCACGAGTTCTACCGTTTCGAGAACGGCAAGATCGTGGAAATGCAGGCCCTTTGGGATCTTCCCGAGGTTATGATGCAGGCCGGGGTCTGGCCGCTGGCCCCCAGCTTGGGCCGCGAATGGCATATTCCCGGCCCGGCGACCTGCGATGGCCTCGTGCCCGGACCGTGGGATGCAGCGGCGGCAGAGGCGGCCAAGACCCATATCGTCGACATGCTGAACCACATGAAACGGCACCCCTCGCAGGGCGGCCCCGAAGTGATGGAGATGGAACGGTTCTGGCACCCGCGCATGTCTTGGTATGGCCCCTCGGGCATCGGCACGGGGCGCGGGATCAAGGGCTTTCGCGACTGGCACCAGATCCCGTTCCTGAACGCCATGCCGGATCGGGGCTCTCGCGTCAGCGACATCACCTACCACTTCTTTGGTGATGGAAATTATGCGGGCGTGACGGGCTGGCCCAACATGTACCAGACCCTGACCCATCCGGGCTGGCTGGGCATCGCGCCTCCGGGCAAGATGGTCGAAATGCGCAGCCTCGATTTCTGGAGGATTGAGAACGGCCTGATCCGCGAGAACTGGGTCATGGTGGACCTCTTGCATATGTACGACCAAATCGGCGTTGACCCTCTGGCCCGCATGCGGGAGTTCAACAAGGCGCGCCGCGGTTTTGATCCGGAGACGGGGAGGGCGACGTGATGTTGCCCAAGACCCCCTCCTTCCGGCTTGAGAGCAAGCGCGCGCTGGTCACGGGCGGGTCTTCGGGCATTGGGCTGGCCTGCGCGGCGGCGTTGGCCGAAGCTGGCGCGCATGTCACCCTAGCGGCCCGTCGCAAAGGGCCGGTAGCCGAGGCCGTGGACGCAATAACAGCGGCCGGAGGGGCAGCCGAAGGGCTGATCCTTGACCAGACTGACCTCGCGGCGATCGAGGCTGCTTTTTCAACACCTTACGACGTGGTCCTCAACTCCGCTGGTCTTGCGCGCCATTCCCCCGCGCTGGAGACTACGCCCGAAGACTTCGATGCAGTGATGAACATCAATTTGCGCAGCGCCTACTTCCTGTCGACAAGTGCGGCGCGGGCCTTGCAAAATTCGGACAAGCCGGGCTCCATTATCCACATTTCCAGCCAGATGGGCCATGTGGGCGGCATCGACCGCGCCGTCTATTGCGCGTCCAAGCACGCGATTGAGGGCATGGTAAAGTCCATGGCGATCGAGTGGGGCAAGGCCCGCATCCGGATTAATACAATCTGCCCGACCTTCATCCGCACCCCGCTGACCGAGCCGACCTTCAACGATCCGGACAAACGCGCCTGGATCATGGACAAGATCAAGCTGCCCCGCGTGGGCGAGGTCGAAGACATCATGGGCGCCGCCGTCTACCTCGCCTCTGACGCCTCTGCCATGGTCACCGGCACTTCCATGCTGATTGACGGCGGCTGGACGGCGGACTGATGGGCGCGCGGGTGACAGCACAGCACGTCGCCGACCGGGCGGGTGTGTCCCGCTCGGCGGTCAGCCGTGTTTTCACCCCGGGCGCGTCGGTGTCGGGCCGAACCGAGCAAAAGGTGCGTGCGGCGGCGGACGCGCTGGGCTACCGGCCCAACGTGCTGGCGCGCAGCCTGATCACCGGGCAAAGCCGGATCATCGGCCTGATGGTCGCCTATCTCGACAACCTGTTCTATCCCGAGGCGCTGGAAGAGCTGTCGCGCAGCCTGCAGGCGCGGGGCTATCACGTGCTGGTCTTCATGGCGGGCAACAAGGCCGAAGACGCCTCCGGCATTATCGAAGAGCTGCTGGATTACCAGGTCGACGCGATCATCGCGGCATCCGTGAGTCTATCGAACGACCTGACAACACGCTGCGCGGCGGCTGGCATCCCCGTGGTCCTGTTCAACCGTGGTCAGGATGACGGGCGGCTCAGCTCGGTGACCTCTGACAACGTGGCGGGGGGGCGGGCACTTGCCGATTTCCTCGTTGCCGGTGGGCACCGCAAGATTGGCCATATCGCAGGCTGGGACGGCGCCTCGACCCAGCGCGACCGGGAGGCAGGCTTTCGCGCGGGCCTGCACGCGGCAGGCCAGACACTGCACGCCCGCATTGCGGCCGATTTCGACCTGACCAAGGCCCGGCAAGCCACCCGCGAAATGTTCCGTGCCGACCCGCCCGATGCGGTATTTGTCGCCAATGATCACATGGCCTTTGCCGTCATGGACGTGCTCCGGTTCGAGCTGGGTCTGCGCGTGCCAGATGACGTCAGTGTCGTCGGCTATGACGACGTCGCCATCGCGTCCTGGCCTGCCTATGACCTGACCACGGTACGCCAACCTGCCCGGCAGATGGTCCGGCGCACGGTCGATCTGCTGATGGCGCGACTGGATGGCGACCGCCCCCCAGAACAAATCACCATTCCCGGCCCGCTGCGTCTGCGCGGGTCGGCCAAAAGACCAAAGGACGACGCATGAAAGGCTTTTCGAACCGCTGGAAAGACTTCCCGGACTACATCATCGGCATCACCAAAGAGATCTGGGAAGACCGCGGCATCGCCACGCTGCACCACTACTACGCGCCCGATATCGTTGTGCGATCCCCGGCCTCGGTCGTGGTGGGCAACGAAAAGGTCATCGGCGCGACGATGGCAACGCTGGCCGAATTCCCGGACCGGGAGCTTTTGGGCGAGGACGTCATCTGGAGCGGGACCCCGGAGGAGGGGATGCTGTCCTCGCACCGCATCCTTAGCACCGCAACCCATGCCGCGGATGGCGTCTATGGCAAGGCAAGCGGGAAGCAGCTGCGCTACCGCATCATCGCGGATTGTCACGCGATCAATGATCAGATCAACGACGAATGGCTGATCCGCGACCAGACGGCTATCGTGCGCCAACTGGGCTGGGATGCGAAGGAATACGCCGCGAACCTGATCGAGGCCGAAGGCGGACCAGACGCTTGTGTACGCCCCCTGACCCCCGCGACTGACCAGCCCGGACCCTACAAGGGCACGGGCAACGACAACGAATGGGGCGCAAAATACGCTGCCATCCTCACCCGCATCATGGGCGCGGACATGGCCGCCATCCCCGCTGAATACGACCGCGCCGTGCAGTCCGAATACCCGGGCGGAGAGACTGGCCACGGCATCGGCCCGGTTGACCGTTTCTGGATGTCCCTGCGCGCCGCTGTGCCAGACGCTCAGTTCACCATCCACCACACAATTGGCCGGGATGATCCGCTCATGCCGCCCCGCGCCGCAATCCGCTGGTCGCTACATGGCACGCATTCGGGCTGGGGCGCCTTCGGCGCGCCGACGGGGTCAGAGGTCTACATCCTTGGCATCTCCCACGCCGAATTCGGCTCGCTCGGCGCCGCTGCACCGACCATTCGCCGGGAGTTCACCCTCTTCGACGAAACCGCCGTCTGGAAGCAAATCCTGCTGCAAGCGTGATGATCTGAGCCCATGGACCGCTACGACACCTTGATGTTCACGCCTGCCGTCCGCGCCTTGCAACGCGCGGATGGGTCAGAGGAAACCTATGCCCGCAGCTACAGCACGCGCACCCGGCCCTTGGGCGAAGACGAGCGCGCGTTTATCGAAAGCCGTTCGTCCTTCTACATGGCGTCCGTGTCCGAAACCGGCTGGCCCTATATCCAGCACAGGGGCGGGCCGGCGGGGTTCCTCAAGATGCTGGGCGAGGATCAGATCGGCTTCGCCGATTACCGCGGCAACCGGCAGCATATCTCCGAAGGCAACCTTGCGGGCGATCCGCGCGTCTCGCTTTTCCTGATGGACTACCCGGCCAAGGCCCGGCTCAAGATGCAAGGCGAGGCCGCCATGCAAGCTGCCGAGGATGCGCCCGAACTGGTCGAAAGGCTCAGCGTCGTAGGGCAGGGGCGGGTGCAGCGGGTTGTCACGATCACAATCAAAGCCTTTGACTGGAATTGCCCTCAGTTCATTGCGCCGCGCTTCACCGAAGAGGATATTGCGGCGATGCTCGGCCCCAAGCTGCAAGAACAAGAGGCCCGCATCGCCGAGCTTGAAGCGGAGCTCGCGGCGCTCAAATGACCAATGTCTTCACAGCTGCGGAAAAGATGATGGCCATGTCCGAAGGCGACTGGCTGCGCCACGCAAACCCGTGGTCCGGCTGGACGCGGTTTCTGACCGGTGCGCCACTTCTGGTGCTGGCCATCTGGTCCCGCGTCTGGATCGGCTGGTGGTCGCTGCTGCCCATCGCCGCGTCACTCGTCTGGATCTGGTTCAACCCTCGCGCATTCCGCGCGCCGGATGATTACGGGTCGTGGATGTCCCGCGCCGTGCTGGGCGAGCGTATATTCCTCGCCAAGGATCGCTACGACATCCCCGCCCACCACCTCGCGATGGCCAACCTGACGACCGCGCTTGCCTTTCTCGGGGTGGTGCCGCTGATCTGGGGGCTGATCGTGCTTGACCCATGGGCCACGATCCTTGGCCTTGCTCTGTCCATCGGCGCAAAGGCGTGGTTCTGCGACCGCATGGTCTGGCTGCACGCCGATCTGACGGGCACCGCCCCGGGCACGTCCTTGCCTGACCCGACCCTGCCGCCTGAAAGGGCCGGATAGATGACACTGCATTTCTGTACAAAATGTACTCTGCCCCCGTCGGGCTCTGTACAAAACGTAATATTCAGCGCGCAAAGGACCCCGCAATGACCCCCGCCGACATGGAAGCCCGCATCGTTCGCTATGGCGACCTGAAACCCTGCAAGACCGCCTTTATCGATGCTCACACGCCGGGCAGCGACCAGAAGGAAAACTTCACGATCATCGGTGGCGGCGTGTCCGAAAGCCCAGACCAGCACGTACACATCTCCATCCCGCACGGCTTCAACATCGGCGCGGCGGGCCAGCCGCCCAAATGCCGCAACTCCCTGCACAACCACCGCACAGCCGAGGTTTTCTTTGTGCTGTCAGGGCGTTGGCGGTTCTTCTGGGGCCAGCACGGGGACGCCGGAGAGGTCATTTTGGAACAAGGCGACATCTTCAACATCCCCACCAACATCTTCCGCGGGTTCGAAAACATCGGCACCGATTACGGGATGATCATGGCGATCCTTGGCGGGGATGATGCGGGGGGCGGCGTGATCTGGGCGCCGCATGTGATCGAAGACGCGAAGGCGCATGGGTTGGTGCTGGGTGACAATGGCAAGCTTTACGACAGCAAAAAGGGCGAGGGGCTGCCCGGCGGTGTCGCCCCTATGCCGTTGCTTTCGCAGGACGAATTGGACAAGGTCGACACGCCTTCGACGATGCAGGTCATCGGCGGTTACGTCCGCCGCTACCTTGACATGTATGCGCTGGCCGAGGCAGGCAGCCCCTGCAAGGTGATCGGCGACACGGGCATCATCCGCGACAAGCCGGGCTTTGAGGTGGATCTAATCACGCGCAAATCCTCGACCCTGGACAAGCACATACACGACAAGCCGTCAGTCCTGATGCCGGTGCGCGGCCATTGGCGCGTCGACTGGGACGGGGGCAGCGCAACGCTGGCCCCCGGCGACACCATGTCGGTGCCCGAAGGGCTGGCGCACAGTGCCGTGCCCTCCATGACGGGCGAGGCGTCGCTGTATCACGTGGTCGCAACGGGCGATCCGGCGGGGGCAACGTGGCGCGGCTAAGCAGCGCGCGCCCCGAAGACATCAAGGGCGTCTACGATCGGCAGGCGGCCGTCTATGACGCGCACCGCGCACGCGCCCTGTTCGAGGCGCGGTGGCTGGCCCGGTTCACCGCGGCCTTGCCCGCAGGCGGCCACGTGCTTGACCTTGGCTGCGGCGCGGGCGAGCCGATTGCGCGCTGGTTCATGGCGGAGGGGTTTCGCGTCACCGGAATCGACTTTTCCCCCGCCATGCTGGCCATTGCCCGCAGCCGCTGGCCCGAGGGTGATTGGCGCGAGGCCGACATGCGCAGCTTCGAGGCGCCCGAGCGCTTTGACGGGATCATCGCTTGGAACAGCTTTTTCCACCTGCCGGGCACAGATCAGCCCGCCTGCATCGCCCGCATGGCACGGCATCTGGCGCCGGGCGGCGCGCTGATGCTGACCGTCGGGCCGGACGCGGGGCCGGTGGACGGAACGGTGGGCGACGAGCCGGTGTTTCACGACAGCCTGTCGCCCGCGGCCTACGCCACCTGCCTTGAGGAGCACGGTTTGCGCCTGACCGGTTTTCTGGCAGAAGACCCTGAGACACGCGCCCATTCGGTGCTGATGGCACGCAAGATTTGAAGGAAGCCCATGCCCGTAAAGACCACACATGTCGGCAGTCTCCCCCGCACTCAGGCGGTTGTGGATTTCATCTTTGCCCGCGAGCGGGGCGAGCCTTATGACCACGCGGCCTTCGACGCCTGCATGACAGAAGCGGTGGACGCGACCGTCGCACGGCAGGTCGCTGCAGGCGTCGACATTGTCAGCGATGGCGAGACGTCCAAGATCAGCTATGCCACTTACGTCAAGGACCGGTACACGGGCTTTTCGGGCGACAGCCCGCGCAACGCACCCGGTGATCTGAAACGGTTTCCGACCTTTCTAAAGCGACTGGCGGAGGCGGGCGGTACCCCGCAATACGCCCGGCCCATGTGCACAGGCGAGGTGCGCAGCAAGGGCCAGGGCGAGCTGGAAAAGGACATCGCCAACCTCAAGGCTGCGATGACCAAACACGGCGTGGAACGCGGCTTCATGAACGCGGCTAGCCCTGGCGTTATCTCCCTGTTTTTGCAGAACGATTTCTACCCCACCCGCGATGCTTACCTCGCCGCGCTCGCGGATGCGATGAAGGAAGAATACGAGACGATCGTGGCCTCCGGCCTCGACCTGCAACTGGACTGCCCCGACCTCGCCCTATCGCGCCACATGCTGTTCAACGACCTGAGCGATGCCGAGTTCATCAAGATTGCGGGCGCCCATGTTGAGGCGCTGAACCATGCACTTGCGGATGTGCCGGAAGACCGCGTGCGCATCCACATCTGCTGGGGCAATTACGAAGGCCCGCACGTGTGCGATATCCCGATGGCGCAGATGTTCGACACGTTGATGTCGGCCAAGGCGCGCTATCTGCTGTTTGAAACCTCGAACCCGCGCCATGCCCATGAGTGGACCGTGTTCCGCGACCGCAAGGCGGATATTCCGGATACCAAGGTGCTGGTACCCGGCGTTGTGGACACTACGACAAACTTTGTCGAACATCCCGAAGTTGTGGCGCAGCGGATCGAACGGTTCACGCAGATCGTCGGGGAGGATCGCGTGATCGCCGGCTCCGACTGCGGCTTTGGCACCTTTGCGGGCTTTGGCGCCGTCGA
>JBCBCP010000062.1:0-16599 GCA_038530575.1 Pseudomonadota bacterium | reverse complement strand
CGCGTGCGGCGGGCCGATCGCTGGTCTTTCGCGGCAGAGATTGGCCGGCTGCTTTTGCAAATGGTGCGCCGCTCAAATTAGCACTGGCCTTTGCGCGGCGACCTTTTTGCCTGTGCTGGATTGATCGACTCGGGCGGTGCGCCTAGCGTTGCGGGCGGGGAACACGAAAAAAGGTCATCTCAAAATGTTTGCAAAGAAATTCACGGCAGGGCTGGCTGCTGCCACGCTCGCTTTGGCGACGTCTGCCGCGGCGCAATCTGTTGAATATTGGGGGGAGGCCGGGGGCTGGGCTGTCCTTGTGGACCCGTCGCTGGGCTATGGCTGCTTTTTGCAGGCCGAATATGACAATGGCGCTCTGGTCCGGATCGGGTTCGACCGCAATGTCGGCGCGGGCTACGTGACGGCCTTCAACTACGATTGGGGCGACATCGAAGAGGGCGCAGCCTACGAGGTCGGCTTTGCCCTCGACGGTGAATATTACACAGGCGAGGCGGTCGGCATCTATGTCGAAGACGTGCCCGGCGCGGACATCTATTTCGACAATCCCGACTTCCTGTGGGACATCGCCAAGAAATACACGATGACGTTCTACAATGAAGGCGGCGAAGTGATGGCCATCGACCTTGGCGGCACCTTTGTCGGGCTCGAAGCGATCCTGGAATGTCAGGACGAATACGGCTGATCCGCTGGGCACGACACGGCTTTTCACACATGCGGCGGGCCTCGGCCACGCCACCCCGCCGCATGTGGATGAGCAGGCGGATAGGCTGCGCGTGGTCATGGACGCGCTGGAGCCGCTGGCGCTGGATGTGCACGAGGCGCCGCTGGCCACGGATGCGGATATTCTGCGCTGCCACACACAGGCCTATCTGGACGAGATCAAGCGTCTGATACCGGGCGAAGGATGGGTGTGCCTTGATGCGGGGATCGATGACGAGACGTTTTTGTCGCCCGGCTCGGCCCCCGCGATCTGGCGCGCGGTGGGCGGTGCTGTGGCCGCGGTAGAAGCGGTGATGGCGGGCGGCGGGAATGCCTTTGTGGCCATGCGCCCGCCGGGGCATCACGCAGAGGCCGCGAAGGCCATGGGATTTTGCATCTTTGGCAATGTCGCCATCGCGGCGAAACACGCGCTTGAGCGCGGCGCGCGCCGGGTCGCGGTGCTGGACTTTGACGTGCACCACGGCAATGGAACGCAGGCTTTGGTCGAAGGCGATCCGCGCATCCTTTTTGCCTCATCCCAGCAGCTGCCGATGTGGCCAGAGACGGGTTACGCGGACGAGGTTGGCCCGCACGGAAACCTCATCAACATGCCGCTGGCCGCCCATACCGGAGAGGCGGAGGCGCTGGCCGCATGGGACAAAGCGCTGGAGCGCGTGCGCAGCCATGACCCCGACCTGATCCTGATCTCTGCCGGATTCGACGCGCATCAGGATGACCCGCTCGCCGATCTGCGCTGGACGCCCGGCACTTACGCAAAACTGACGAAACGCATCACCGATCTTGCACGGGATGTCTGCGATGGCCGGGTGGTATCCGTGCTCGAAGGCGGCTATGACTTGGACGCGCTGGCGGCCTGCGCCCGCGCCCACGCGTCAGAGTTACAGAAAGCGGCCACATGACCGACACCCCCGTTGACCAGATGAGTTTCGAGGATGCCATGCGCGAGCTGGAGACCGTTCTGGGCCAGCTTGAACGCGGGGACGTGGCGCTGGAGGACTCGATCAAGCTGTACGAACGCGGCGCGGCGCTCAAGGCGCGCTGCGAGGCCAAGCTGAAAGAGGCCGAGGAAAAGGTGCACGCCATTACGCTGAATGCGCAGGGCGAGCCGACGGGCACCAAGCCGCTCGACCCGTGACACTGACGGATAAAATGGCCGAAGCGGGCGCGCTAGTTCAGGCGCGCTTTGATCATGTGCTGGGTGCGCTGGATGATGTGCCCGTCGTGCAGGCGATGGCCCACGCAACGCGGGGCGGCAAACGGCTGCGCGGGTTCATGGTGCTGGAGGGCGCGCGGCTGCACGGGGTGTCGTCAGATGTCGCCCTGTGGGCCGCATGCGGGATCGAGGCGCTGCACGCCTATTCGCTTGTCCACGACGATATGCCCTGCATGGATGATGATGATATGCGGCGTGGGGAACCGACGGTGCATATCAAATGGGACGAGGCAACCGCAGTTCTGGCCGGAGATGCCTTGCAGACCCTCGCCTTTGAGATGGTAACGCACCCGGATGTGGGCGCCGCGCGCGCAGAGCTTGCACGCAGCCTCGCGATTGCCTCGGGCGCGCAGGGCATGGTTCTGGGGCAGGCTTTGGATATCGCAGCCGAAAGCGCGGCGGAGCCCCTCGACCTTGCTGCGATCCAGCGGCTTCAGGCGGGCAAGACCGGCGCGCTGATCGCCTGGTCGGGCGTGGCGGGTCCGATGCTGGCCGGGGACGATCCGGCGGCGCTGCGGCACTATGCGACCGACCTCGGCCTGGCCTTTCAGATCGCGGACGACATTCTGGACGTGACCGGCGATACCGCGACGGTGGGCAAGGCCACGGGCAAGGACGATGCCGCCGGAAAGGCCACCTTTGTTTCCCTTCTGGGGCTGGACGAGGCAAAGCGCCGCGCGGACCGGCTGGTGCAAAGCGCCTGCGCGGCCCTAGATGATTACGGGACGGAGGCGGAAACTCTGCGCGATCTGGCGCGGTTTGTCGTCACCCGCTCGCATTGAGGTTAACATGAACGACCGCCCCAAGACACCCTTGCTGGACGCTGTCCAGCGCCCTGCGGAGATGAAACGCCTGAGTGACCGCCAGCTGATCCAGCTGGCACACGAGGTGAGGTCGGAAACGGTCAGTGCGGTGTCAGAGACTGGCGGCCATCTGGGTGCAGGGCTTGGCGTTGTTGAACTGACTGTTGCGCTGCATGCGGTGTTCGACACACCCAAGGACAAGATCATCTGGGACGTCGGCCACCAGTGCTATCCGCACAAGATCCTGACCGAACGACGGGACCGCATCCGTACCTTGCGCCAAAAGGACGGGCTGAGCGGCTTCACCAAGCGCAGCGAGTCCCCCTACGACCCCTTCGGCGCGGCGCATTCGTCGACCTCGATCAGCGCGGCCTTGGGCTTTGCCGTGGGCCGCGATCTGGGCGGCAACATTCCCGAAGGGCTGGGCGACGCAATTGCAGTGATCGGCGATGGCTCGATGAGCGCGGGGATGGCCTATGAGGCGATGAACAACGCGGGCCACCTGAAAAAGCGGCTGATCGTGATCCTGAACGACAACGAGATGTCGATTGCCCCGCCCGTGGGCGCGATGAGTTCCTACCTCAGCCGTCTTTATGCCGAAGAGCCGTTTCAGGACTTCAAAGCGGCGGCCAAGGGCGCCGTCAGCTTCCTGCCAGAGCCGTTTCGCGAGGGCGCGCGCCGAGCCAAGGACATGTTGAAGGGTATGGCCGTGGGCGGCACGCTCTTTGAACAGCTTGGATTTTCCTATCTCGGCCCGATCGATGGGCACGACCTGAACCAGCTTTTGCCGGTCCTGCGCACGGTGAAAGCGCGGGCAGACGGGCCGATCCTGATCCACGTGCTGACGAAAAAGGGCAAGGGCTACGCCCCCGCAGAGACCGCACGCGACAAGGGCCACGGTGTGTCCAAGTTCGACGTGGTGACCGGCGCGCAGAAAAAGGCGCCCAGCAACGCGCCAAGCTATACCAAGGTCTTTGCCGAATACCTGCTGAAAGCCGCCGCCGAAGACGACAAGATCTGCGCCGTCACCGCCGCGATGCCAGACGGCACCGGCCTGAACCTCTTTGCCGAACGCTACCCAAGCCGCTGTTTCGACGTGGGCATCGCCGAGCAGCACGGGGTGACCTTCTCAGCCGGGCTCGCCGCGTCGGGGCTGAAGCCGTTCTGCGCGATGTATTCAACCTTCCTGCAGCGCGGTTATGACCAAGTGGTGCACGACGTGGCGATCCAGCGCCTGCCGGTCCGCTTCGCCATCGACCGGGCGGGCCTTGTAGGCGCAGACGGCGCGACACATGCTGGCGCGTTTGATGTCGCCTACCTCGCCAACCTGCCTGGCTTTACCGTGATGGCCGCCGCGGACGAGGCGGAGCTCGCCCGTATGGTCGCCACCGCCGCCGCGCATGACGAAGGGCCCATCGCTTTCCGCTTCCCGCGCGGCGAAGGCACCGGCGCGGACCTGCCCGAACGCGCGGAGCCGCTGGAGATCGGCAAGGGGCGGATCGTGCAGCAAGGTGGGCGCGTGGCGCTTCTGTCCTTTGGCACGCGCCTGCAAGAGGTGGAGGCGGCGGCGGAGTCGCTCGCCGCCAAGGGGATCAAACCCACCATCGCCGATGCACGCTTTGCCAAACCGCTGGACCGCGACCTCATCCTGACCCTCGCCGCCGAACACGAGGCGCTGATCACCATCGAGGAAGGCGCAGTGGGCGGCTTTGGCAGCCACGTCGCGCAGCTCCTGGCCGAAGAAGCCGTGTTCGATCGGGGCCTCAAATACCGCTCCATGGTCCTGCCAGATACCTTCATCGACCAAGCCAGCCCCCGCGACATGTACGCCGTCGCCAAGCTGAACGCCGAAGACATCGAGGCGAAGGTGCTGGATGTTCTGGACGTGGCGCGGATTGGTGAGGCGCGGGCTTAGGTCCAACTGCGTTGGGCAGCTTCAAGGTGCAGCTCACATAGATTGCAAAATGTCAGCTGTGCTGACTTTGCAGACGCCTTCAAAGACAGAGCCGAGGGCAGTGACGTTGCGACGGAGTGGCGCCAAAGCGCCGCCCCGGTGGGCCCCCTCTCGCACATCGCAGGCGATGTGCTGCCGGGTGGCGGCAAAGCCGCCAGCTACGGCACTGCCCGGTGGAGCCCACCGGGCGGGGCCTGCTTGGCAAAATAGAGTGTTCCCTTGTAGATCTGGGCTCAGAGAAGTCATTCGCGTGTATTTGAAGCGGGTTCACCCCTCCGCCTCAAGCAAGGCCTGCAGCCCTTCGCGGTAGCTCGGATATTTCAAAATAACGCCCAGCTCATCCTTGATCCGGTCGTTCCGTACCCGCTTGCTTTCGGCATAAAAGCTGCGGGCCATTGGGGTCATCTCGGCATCTTCATACGGAATTGCAGGCGGTACAGGCAGGCCCAGAAGCTCGGCGGCATGGGCGATCACGTCCTGCGGCGGTGCCGGGTCATCGTCGCAGACGTTGTAGGCCGTGCCGGGGTTTGGGCGGGCGATCGACGCCTCCAGCACCTGCGCGATATCCTCGACATGGGTGCGGCTAAAGACCTGCCCGTCCTTGATGATGCGCCGCGCCGTGCCCTTGCGGACCTTGGAAAACGGCCCGCGCCCCGGCCCATAAATCCCAGCAAGCCGAAAGATGTGCAGCGGCAGGCCCGTGGCGCGCCACGCGGTCTCGGCATCCAGCCGGGCGCGGCCCCGGTCGGTCGACGGCTCCAGCGCCGTGTCCTCGTCCACCCAGGCGCCGCCGTGATCGCCATACACGCCCGTTGTCGACAGGTACCCCACCCATTTGAAGGACCCCGCCGCGATCTGCGCCCCCGCAGCGGCCAGCGCCGGGTCGCCCTCTGGCCCCGGCCCGGCAGAGACCAGCAGGTGGTCTGCCGCCGCAAGCGCTGGGCCAAGATCGCCGCCGGGCCAGATCAACGCCTCTGCGCCGGTATCGGTGATCTGCTGCGCCTTGTCCGCGCTGCGGGTGGTGCCGATCACGCGCCAGCCCTGGGGCAAAAGGCGCGCGGCAAGGGCGCGGGCGGAATAGCCGTGGCCGAGGGAAAGAAGCGTTCCGGTCATGTCGCGAAACTGGACCGGCACGTCGAGCGCTGCAAGAGGGGTTGATCGCGTGCGCGCTGTGGGCAGGATAGCGTCATGAGTGATGATCCCGATCTCGCCAGCGCCTACGCGCTGCAAAGCGCCGATGACAACCGCGCGCTCTACGCCCGTTGGGCGGACAGTTACGACACCGGCTTTGTGGCCGAAAACGACTATGTCCTGCACCTTGCCGTGGCCGAAGCCTTTGCCGAGGCGGGGCGCGGCCCGGTGCTGGACATCGGGGCGGGAACGGGTGTGTGCGGCGCGGCCCTGCACGCCTTGGGCTGTGGCCCGGTGGACGCCACGGACTTGTCGCACGAGATGCTGGAGCAGGCGGGGCGCAAGGGCGTCTACCGCACGCTCTTTCCCGGCGACATTCTGAAGGGGCTCGAGGTGCCCACGGGCAGCTATGCCGGGATTGTCAGCTCGGGTACCTTTACCCATGGCCATGTCGGCCCGGACGCGCTGGACGAAGTGGTGCGTTTGCTGGCCCCTGCGGGGGTCGCAGTTTTGTCAGTCAACAGCGCCCATTTCGAGGCACAGGGTTTTGCCGCAAAGCTTGAAGCCTTGCAGCCGAGCCTTGAAGATCAGACGCTGCGGGATGTCGCCATTTACGGCCCGGCCGCAACGCATGCGCACGCCGCAGACCGGGCAACGCTGGTCATTATGACACGGGCCTAGCGCCCCTTCCACACCGGGTCGCGTTTCTCGGCAAAGGCCTTGGCGCCTTCCAGCTGGTCTTCAGAGGCGTAAAGCACATCGACACTGCGCAGCTGGCGGCCGGTGATGCGGTTCATCGCGTCCTGGAATTTGGCGTCTTCGGCATCGCGCACGATCTCCTTGATCGCCGCGTAGACCAGCGGCGGGCCAGAGGCCAGAAGCCGCGCAAGCTCCCACGCACGGTCCATCAACCCATGCCCCGGAATCACCTCGTTCACGATGCCCCAGCGATGGGCCTCTTCAGCATCAAACCAGCGCCCGGTCAAAAGAAGCTCCATCGCGATGTGATAGGGGATCCGCTTGGGCAGCTTGACCGACGCTGCGTCCGCCACCGTGCCGGAGCGGATCTCGGGCAGGGCAAACTGCGCGTGATCCGCGGCCAGGATCATGTCCGCCGACAGCGCCAGCTCCAGCCCGCCGCCGCAGGCAATCCCGTTCACCGCGGCGATCACCGGCTTGTTCATATCCCGCAGCTCTTGCAGGCCGCCAAAGCCGCCGACGCCATAGTCGCCATCAACCGCGTCACCATCGGCTGCCGCCTTGAGGTCCCAACCGGGGCAAAAGAACTTGTCGCCGCCCCCCGTCAGGATCGCAACGCGCAGGTCCGGGTCATCGCGGAACGCTGCAAACACGTCGCCCATGATGCGACTCGTCGCCAAATCAATCGCGTTGGCCTTGGGCCGGTCCAGCGTCACCTGAAGGATGGCGCCATCGCGGTGGGTCTTGACAGGGTCGGTCATGAAGGAGCCTTTCTGATAAGTGCATCGACGGCAACCGCGCGCGTCGGCGTGGCGATAAGGGGATTGATCTCTGCCTCAACCAACCCGGCAGCATGGGCGATCACGTAGTTTTGCACTGCCATGATCGCGGAGATCAGCGCATCCATGTCTGCGCCCGGCTTGCCACGATACCCCGCAAGCAGAGGCGCAAGACGCAGGCCCGACAGGGCGGTGCGCACGGCATGTTCGGGGGCGGGCACCAGCAGGCAGGCGGTGTCGGCCATCAGTTCGGTCAGCACGCCGCCCGCGCCAAGGGTCAGGACAAAGCCATGCGCCGGATCACGGGTCACACCCACAAGAAGCTCGGCGACCCCATCCACGACCATCTCTTCAATCAGCGCGCTATCGCTTGGCAGGCTGGCCACAACAGCGGGCACGTCATCATGTTTGACGTTCAGATGCACCGCACCGGCTTCGGTCTTGTGTGCGAGGCCAAGGCCTTTGACCGCGAAGGGCCCACGCATTCGCGCGCCGGTCAGGTCTGGCAGAGCCCCGTCAGAGGTTGCCGCGCTGCGCGGCACATCAACGCCATAGCTGGCCAGGGCCGCTTTGGCCTCTGCCTCGGTCAGCAGCGCGGCGATGCGGTCCGGCCCGGGCGCAAGCGGCGGTTGCGCAGAAGGCGCGGCCAGATGCGCGGCAATGCCCGCCGCCGTGATCGCCTCCGTAAGGCCATGCATCGGAACAACGCCACCCGCGATCAACTGCGCCGCGACATCCTCCGGCATCAGCTCTGGCAAGGTCGCAACCACCGCCACGGGGCGGTGCGCCTGCGCACGCACAGCCAGCGCTGCCTCTGTGGCACAGACCCAATCCGAGGCATCCGTATGCGGGTAATCGACAATGGCCATGGTCAGGCCGATATGTGGCGCTGCCATCGGCGCCCACGCGGCGGTCATCGCCTGCGTGTCGCGCCAGATATAGGTATGGTAATCCAGCGGATTGTTCAGCGCCACCATCGGGCCAAGCGCCGCGCCCAGCGCACGGTGTTGCCCGTCCGTCAACGGCGGCAGGCTCAGGCCCTTGCCCAGCGCCGTGTCAGCAGCCAGTGACGCCTCCCCGCCCGAACAGCTGATCGTAGACAACGTCGGTGTATCCAGCGGCCCCGCGACGTGGAGCAGCTTGAGCGTCTCGAGAAATGACGGCACGTCCCGCACACGCCCAATGCCAAGCCGGTCCAACAGAGCCTGCGCGCCCGCATCGCCACCAGCCAGCGAGGCGGTGTGCGAGACGGTAGCCGCCTGCGCCTGCTCCGACGCGCCGACCTTCAGGGCAATCAGCGGCACGCCTTTGGCATGGGCCGCGTGCGCGAGGCGATGCCATTCAGCCGTATCGCCAAAACCTTCGATGTGCAGGCCGATCGCGCTGACCCGGTCATCAGCGAGCAGGCTGTGCGCGATCCGGGCCTGGCTGGTCTGTGCCATGTTACCACACGCCACAGTATAGGTGATGGGCAGGCCACGCTGCTGCATGGTGAGGTTGATCGCGATGTTCGAACTCTGCGTCAGGATCGCAACGCCCCGCTCAACCCGCCGGCAGCCATGCTGGTCGGGCCACAGCAGCGCACCATCTGCGGCATTGATAAAGCCGTAGCAGTTCGGCCCAAGGATCGGCATCTCGCCCGCGGCTTGCACCAGCCGGGCTTGCAAATCACGCGCACCGCCGTCTTCGGCCTGTGCTTCGGAAAAGCCCGACGCGAAACAAACCGCCCCGCCCGCACCCATCGCCGCCAGCTCCGCCACAACCTCGACGGTGACATGTCGGTTCACCCCCACAAAGGCGGCATCCGGTGGGGCCGGCAGATCGGCAAGCCGCGGTACAGCCACAACCCCTTCCAGAGTTATACCGCGCGGGTGAACCAGGTAAAGCGCACCGTCAAAGCCCATACGCTGCGCTTGCTGCAGCACCTGAGCACACCACGCGCCGCCGCCGATCACTGCAATGGAACGCGGGCGGAACAAACGCGACAAGGCAGGTTCTGACGTCATCTCAGCAACTTTCGCCCAATTTCCGGGCAGACTTATTGCTGCGCCGCAGAATTTTATGCTGCAACGCAGAATTCTCGCTGCGGGCGACGTGTGCACGTGTATGCTCACCGACAAGCACTTTCAGGGAGGATCCACGCCGCACGCGGCGCAAAAAAGGAGACGACCCCATGTGCCTATCCTCCGCCGCTCTTGCGGCTTTCCTGAGCATCCTTGGCCCGGACAATGTCACGCTTGGCGACGCAACCGTTACCGTCCACGCGGAACAGTCCGATGCCGTATGGACGGCCCGTGCCGACCAATGGTGCACCCTTGCGCCGCGCCAACCGCTCAAGGCGAAATACCGCAAGAAAAGCGCCACCTGACGCTGCGCCAACCTACTTATGAGCCAAAATATGCTGGTGGCCCGGGGACCGAGCCCCCGGCCGGTCGAACCGGCACAGCCGGTTCGATCCCACTCAAGCGCCCAGCGCACGCAGCATCTCGCGGCTGATGATGTGACGCTGGATTTCGGACGTACCATCCCAAATACGCTCGACCCGCGCATCGCGCCAGAACCGCTCGAGTGGGTAATCATCCATCAAGCCCATACCGCCATGCACCTGAATGGCCGCATCGGTGACGCGCGCCAGACATTCCGACGCATAAAGCTTTGCACTCGCAATCTCGCGGTTGGCGGGCAGGCCCTTGTCCAGTCGGTCGGCGGCGGCCAGCGTCAAGAGATCAGCGGCGTCGATTTCCGTCACCATGTCGGCAAGCTGAAAGCTGACGCCCTGAAACTTGCCGATCTTCTGGCCAAACTGTTCACGCTGCGCGGCATAGTCGAGCGCATAGTCAAAGGCCCGCCGCGCGCGACCGACCGACATGGCGGCAACCGTGATCCGGGTGGCGTAGAGCCAGGTGTTCATCACTTCGAACCCGCCATCGACGGCACCCAATACGGCAGCGTCCGGAAGGCGGCAGTCATCAAATTCGAGGATCATGTTCTTGTAGCCACGGTGACTGACGGATTTGTAGCCGTCACGAATGACAAAGCCCGGATGCCCCCGATCCACGAGGAAAGCCGTAATCCGCTTTTTCGGCCCCTTCGAGGTCTGATCCTCACCCGTGGCGATGAAGACAATCACGAAATCTGCGTGCTCAGCGCCCGAGATGAAATGCTTGGTGCCGTTCACCACCCAGTCGCCGCCATCGCGCACCGCGGCGCATTTCATGCCCCGCACGTCTGATCCCGCGCCGGGTTCCGTCATGGCCAGCGCGTCCATCCGCTCCCCCCGGACTGCCGGCATCAGGTAACGTTCGACCTGTTCGCCCTCGCACGCCATGAGGATGTTCTGGGGCCGTCCGAAGAAGTGGTTGAGCGCCATGGAGCCACGACCCAGCTCGCGCTCAACCAGGGCGAATTCCACGTGGTTCAGGCCTGCACAGCCAACGGATTCAGGAAAGTTGCAGGCATAGAACCCCAGCTCGATCGTCTTGCGCTTGATCTCGTCCGCGATTTCCTGCGGCACCTCGCCTGTGCGTTCAACCAGATCCTCGTGGGGATAGATTTCCTTTTCGACGAAGGATCGCACGGTGTCGGCGATCATCTGCTGCTCGTCAGTCAGCCCGTAAATCATATGTGTCTCCGTTAACGGCTGTTGGCGGGTGTGAACCCGAATTGTGGTATGGCGCGCACGGCGTCGGCACCGCCCAGCGCCGCAATGCGCTTGGCTTGATCGGCAAAGCACTGATCGTTGATGACCTCCGGATCGATCAGAGCGCGCAGGCGCCCCATGCCATCGGCCAGCAGGATTGGGTGGCTGATGCTGAGGTCGGTCAGTTCTTCAGGATCGGCAGCGAGGTCGAACAGTTGCGGCGCGCGGCCCGCATAATAGACGAGCTTGTAGCTGTCCCATCGCAGCATGGTGATACCGCCGGTACAGCCCCCATCATGGTATTCGGACAGCACCGCCCGGTCAGCGTCTGGCGTTCGCAGATCAACGCCGGGCCAGTCACCGTTCACGCCAAGCGCGCCACAGATCGTCGGGGCGAGGTCGATCAGGCTGACCGGCGCGTTCCATGATACCGGCTCCACATCTGGGCCCGCCATGATCAGCGGGACGCGCACCGAACTGTCATACATGACCGACTTGGTCCAAAGCCCCTTTTCGCCGAGCATTTCACCGTGATCGGAGGTGAAGAGGATCAGCGTGTTTTCCGTTAGGCCGGCTGCGTCGAGCGCGTCCAGCACCTTGCCCACTTGCCTATCAACGAAGGTACACAGGCCGAAATACGATGCACGTGCGATGCCGCGGGTCTCCGGCGTGAAGTAGCGGTCGTGGTCGAAGTAGTCCTCAAGCTCCGCCACGCCGGGATGGCCCGGAACGGGCTCTGCTTCCGACTCAAACGCTTTGGCGTCGTAAAGAGCGTAATCCGCGGGCGGCGCGACCAGCGGGAAGTGCGGCGCGAGCCACGACACGAAAGCGGCCCATGGCTTTGCGCGCCGCTCGGGACGGGACAGCCAGTCGCAGGCCGCGCGCGTCACGCGGCGGTCGAAGTCGTGGTAATCGGTGCGGCCCGGTCCAATCTCGCGCGCCATATCGTCGGTTCCTTCGAACGGCACAATCTGATCGCGCAAAAGCGCCTGCACCCAGCCCTGCCCGTTCAGCACATGGATCGGTTCAAGCGTTTCCTGAAACCCATAGTCGTCCTCTTGCCTGCGGTAATGCAGCTTGCCGATCGAAACCACATCGTGCCCTGCGTCCCGTACCGCATGCGCCCAGCCGCGCATCTGCCCGTCGTAAGGTTCTGCGGAGGACCAGTTGCGGGTTTGATGCACATAAACGCCCGTGGCCACCGACGCCCGGGCCGGCACACAGATAGGCGAGGGCGTATAGGCCGCGTCAAAGCGCATACCCCGGGCCGCCAGCCGGTCAATGTTTGGCGTCTGCACGCCATCACGCATATGGCCCAGCGCCCACCACGACATTTCGTCCACCATGAGGGTCAGAACGTTCATTACCGGCGCCGCGCCTTGAGCCGCGCCTTCATCTGCGCATGCCCTTCGTCTGTGCCGTCATGGAAGGAGCCAAACAGCTTGTCCCAGGGCACTTCGAGCGTGCCGTAATTCACCTCGAAAAAGCGATGGTGAATCTGATGATGGAAGTTGCCCAGATGCACGCGCTTGGTACCGCGGACCAGCAAGCCTTCGAACCCGGTGTGCGTGACGATGGCATAAAGGCCAAAGAACATCAGGTGGCACACCACATGCACAGGCGATGAAGGCACAACAAAGTGGATCAAGGCAGTGCCGAAATAGAGTAGATGTTCGACCGGGTGCATCGACAGGCCGGACCACGGGCCAACATCGGTGTTTCGGTGGTGGAGGGCGTGCACGGGATAGAGCCAATTGGAATGCAGCAGCCGGTGGATCCAGTAGAAATAAAAGCTTTCCCAGATCGGTATCAGAAAGAAGAACAGCACGAACCACACGGGCGTCGCGGCAAAGGTGGTCACAGGAGCATAGCCGTTGGCCATCGCCATCCAGATCAACACTTCGAACCCGGTCCAGATCGGCACGCCTGAACATAAGGTCCAAAAGACGTTGTCGCGCAACTGGTGACCCATAGTGAACATACGCCCCGGCCGCGGAAACGGGCGGGGGTCGTATTTCAGGCGGTCGCCCTGAATCTGCGCGCCATGGAAATACCAATGCAGCCCGCCTGCCAAGCATGTGACCAAAGCAAGATTGCGCAGCAGCACGCCAACCATCCAAAGGCCAGGCACCGCCGCTTGATCAAGCGTTGGCGCGGCAAGCCAAACGGCGGCAAAGGCCAGCACCACGATCAGCAAAGAGATCGATACTGGCAGCCACGCGCCCACATACCATTGCAAAACTGCGCTTGGCCGGATCGGCCAGGTGAAGAGGGGATTTACGGTTATCGGCCCTTCATATCGGTGATTCCACGCGACCATTTAGGTATACATCTGCGTTTTGCGCGCGCGGGTGTCTTTGGTCGCGGTTTCGGATCCGTTGTGGAAGGTGCCAAACCAGCGGTCCCACGGCATCTCGACCGTGCCGTAATTGCACTCGAAATAGCGGTGGTGCAGCTGGTGAAAGAAATCACCCATCTTCGCCCGGCCGCGCCCAATCTCAAGCTGGTCAAACCCGCTATGAGAAAAGACCGGATGGATCGACTGCATGTAGCCGTGAAACAGCACGTGGATCGGATGGCTCGGCACGATCAGATGGATCGCGAAATTGGTGTAGAACAGCAGATGCTCCAGCGGGTGCATCGAGATGCCCGACCACGGCCCGACATTGATGTTCCGATGGTGCAGCGCATGGGCGCGTTTGTAGAAGAACGGCACGTGCAGCAGCCGGTGCACCCAGTAGAAATGGAAGGACGACCAGACCACAAGGAACGGGAGCATCAGCACGAACCACACCGGATTGTCCGGGAACAGGATACTGGGCGCCCACCCGTTGGCCATCGCCCAGAACACCAGCCATTGCGCGATCGTCCACTGCGTCACGCCGCTGGCCAGCGTCCAGATCATGTTGTCATGGATCTGATTCCGAAAGGTGAAATGGCCGTTGTTTGTGGCCTGATCCCGCGGGTCATACTTGAAGCGCTTGTCCTGCGCGCGCCAGTGATACAGCCACATGTGCAAAAGGCCCGCGACCAGTGCGTGCGGGATAAGGTTGGCCAGCCACACTCGCGCCATCCAGCCGGGCGCAAATTGCGCCATCTGATCGAGGCTCGGCAGCAACGTGAAATAGATCGCGACCGCCAGCACAACCGTGAGCGTCGTGGTTGAAATGGCCAACCAATAAGCACTGTACCACCTGATCACCGCCAAGGGGCGCGGCGGCCACGCAAATAGTGGGTTCAGCGCGACCTCGCCCGGGTGGTGGTTCCACTTGTCCGCCTCGGCGCCCATGTTTGAAGAGGTGTCAGCTGGCATAGTTTGATCCTTCCTCGTCCAGGATGGCCTTCAGCTCCGCCAGATGGCGTGCGTCTTGCTCGGGGTAGGTTTCCAGCTCCTGCGCCGTCTTTTCCGCGACCGCGTGGCTCAGCGTGCGCAGTGGTTTGCCGGTCTGCAGGGCGAGGATGTACGTCATGCAGGCCCGTTCAAAGTAGTAAAGCCGGTTGAACGTGTCCGCGACGGTGTCGCCAATCACCATGATGCCGTGATT
This sequence comes from Pseudomonadota bacterium, assembly GCA_038530575.1. Lineage (GTDB taxonomy): Bacteria > Pseudomonadota > Alphaproteobacteria > Rhodobacterales > Rhodobacteraceae > JBCBCP01. Next base: position 2,115 of record JBCBCP010000062.1, on the reverse strand, counting down.
GCCCATCACCATGACTTTCTTTTTCGGGTCATCGAACAGCTGGGCGCAGCGTTCGCCCTCCTCTTCAAACGCCAGCCCGCCATAGTCTTCATCGACCACGATGCGGTCATAGAACGTCGCCGCGTTCTGATCGACGGGCGGCAACGTACTGTCGGCAAGGATCGCAAGCGCCGTGGCATAGGGCGAATGCACATGCATCGCGCAGCGGGCGTGGGCGCAATGGCGGTGCAGACCGCCATGCAGGCCCCAGGCGGTCGGGTCGGGCGCGTCCGGCCCTTCGAGCGTTTCGGGATCGTTCGCGTCCACGACGATCAGGTCTGACGCCTTGATCCGGCTGAAATGGGTCTGGTTCGGGTTCATCAGGAACCGCGTGCCGTCCTCGTTGATGGACAGCGAAAAGTGATTGGCGACCGCCTCGTGCATGTTCAGCCGCGCCGTCCACCGAAACGCGGCAGCAAGGTCAACGCGTTCCTGCCAGTGGTCGATATTGGGGCGAATCTCAGTGACTGACATGGCGGCCTCCCTGCTGCGCTTGGAAAATGCCGCACGGGACGGGCGCTTGACCAACGAATAATTCGCGGCTTAAGCATTAGCTGAGCTTATGCACGGATTATGCACTTGCAGCAGGACCTGCCCCCTCTTGGCTGGCTACGCGCGTTCGAGGCGGCGGCGCGTCACCTGAGTTTCACCCACGCCGCGCGCGATCTGAACATGACGCAAAGCGCGGTCAGCCAGCAGATCAAATCGCTGGAGGGACATATCGGCCGCCCCCTGTTCCACCGCCGCCCCCGCGCGCTGGAGCTGACAGAGACCGGCATCACCTATCTGCCTGTCGTGCGCGAGGCGTTCCGCACGCTGGCCCGTGGCACCCGCGCGATCACCGGGGCCGAGGCGGGGGTCGTGCGCCTGCAGTGCAACCTGAGTTTTGCGATCCACTGGCTGGCCCCGCGCCTGCCCCGGCTTTCCGCCGCGCATCCAGACGTGCGCCTGAACATCTCGACCGAGCTGTGGGAGCCGCGCGAGCTGGCTGAGGGCGCGGATGTCGAAATCCGCTATTCCCTGCGCCCCGCCGATACGGTCCGCGCAGAGCTTCTGGCGCGCGATTGGTACTTTCCCGTCTGTGCGCCGGGCTATGCCGTCACCGACGCAACGCTGGCCGCGCAACCGCTCTTTCACTGCACCAATCTGCTGAGCAGTTGGGAGGCGTGGGCAGATGAGGCTGGTTTGCCTTGGCCGAACCCTCCCGTGACCTATGCAACCACCTTTTCTGTCACACTTGCCGTGGCCGAAGCGGGCGGCGGGCTGACCCTGGCCCACGGCCTGATTGCGCAGCGGTGGCTCGATCAGGGCCGCCTGATCGCCCCCTTTGCCCACCAGGCGGAAATGCCGGAGGCCTATTACCTGATCATGGCCCCGCAAGCCGAAGGCTCGGACGCCGCGCAGCGCTTTGCCGCGTGGCTGCGGTCAGAATTGGCCGATCACTTCGGACGCGAAGGCACCCACGCGTAGCCGTTTTCGCACAGGATATAGGCTTCGCGCAGGCCATGGGGCTTGTCGGCCGGCTCGGCAAGGATGGTGGCGCCTAGCGCCTTGGCCCGCAGGACGGCGGCATCGGGATCGGTATGATACAGCTGCAGCTCGATCCCCGCACCGCGCGGCGGGGTCTCCGGCAACAGGCCCAGCAGCGGATTGGAATGGTAGGTGCCATCTGCGTGTAGCTGAAACACCGCGCCGCCATGCTGCATGATCGCGAAATCCGCTGTTGGCTGGTGTGCGGTCATGCCGAACACCTCTGTCAGGAACGCCACCTCTGCGCCGACATCGCGCACAAGGATGTTCACGCCAATCCCGGTCAGGGACGCGCCAAAGCTTTCCGCATCTATCGTGTCGTAATCCATAAGGTCAGCATTACGGACCTATCCGTCTGCGTCAACCCTGCGCCCCTCAGCGTCAATCAAGGGGGAGCCGTCTTCTTTGCTGTAAGGCCCCGCGGGCCAGTTCGGCAAAAGGTCCAGCACCGCCTCGGACGGGCGGCACAGGCGTACCCCCTGCGGGCACGCCACAATCGGACGATTGACCAGAACCGGATGCTCCAGCATCGCGTCCAGCAAAGCC
>JBCBCP010000061.1:0-16749 GCA_038530575.1 Pseudomonadota bacterium | reverse complement strand
GCCGCGAGGACACGATGCGCGCCCTGTCGATCAGCAAGAACGTCCTGAGCCAGTTGGAGCGCATCGCTCGGCTGATCCCGCATAATGTCGGCTGGGATATCGGCCCGGCGCACAAGGCGGGGCGGCCCAAGTGGATGGCGCTGGCCGCCGCGTTCGAAGAGGGCTTGTTGAGCGAACCGGCGGTCAACCTGATCCTGGCCCGCGTGCCGGAGGACGCGACCTCCGAAGAGCGTCTGCAAGCCGTGCTGGACAGTCTGCAAACACGGGGCACGCCCGACACCCGTGCGGCCACGCGCAGCATGGCAGGGGGCACGACGGTCAAATCGACGAAATCATCACTCACGGTCAGCATCAGGCGGGCAGGGGATAGCGCGGCATTTGCCGACTGGCTCGACCGCAATATCGACCGGGTGATCGAGGACTCCTATCGGTCTTTCACGCAAGAGACCGAAGGGGATGGCAGTTAACAGCTGTTAACTGCGCACAGTGAGGAAGAAAGAGCAGCAAAGGAGGACGACGTAAAAAACCCCCGAAACCGGAGTTCCGAGGGCTGTGACGCGCAAGCGTCGATTGTACTAGCACTTCAATCCTAGCAGTCCGCGAATCACCGCACAACGACTAATCGCCGAAAACGCATTTCGGCGGACGGGTTTTTGCGTCCAGGTAAAATGATGGACATGACGATGACGCCCCATGGGGCAACCGAGCCGCGGGCACGGAATAATAGCGGCTGGCGCAGCGCTAGCGATCTGCTGGACAGTGCCGACAGGCTGGCGGGGCAGGGGGCGTCGAGCGATGTTTCCAAAAGCGCGGCGCTGATTGCGGTCAAGCGGGTGGGGGCGCAGATCGGGCTGAAACCGGCGGATCTGATGCTGCTGGATACGCTCTGCGCCTTCAGCCAGCCGCAGGATTGGGAGGCCGCGCGCCGCCCTATCGTTTGGCCCTCGAACGCTTTGCTGGAGGAGCAGACGGGCCTGTCCCGTTCCGCCCTGAAGCGGCGCACGCGGCGGCTGGCAGAGGCGGGACTGATCACCTTTGCCGACAGTCCCAACGGCAAACGCTGGGGGCGGCGCGGGGCAGGCGGGTATATTATCGAGGCTTACGGCTTCGACCTGTCCCCCTTGGCCGCTCGCGCGGGGGAGTTCACCGCGCTGCACGCTCAGATCGTTGAGGACCGCGCGCTCTGTGCTCGGCTCAAGCGTCAGATCACCATCGCCCGCCGCACGATCCGTGCCCGGCTTGAGCGCACGCCCTGTGCTGAACTGCTGGGCCGTCTGAGCGCTGTGCTAGAGACAATGCCACGGGCCAAAGCGACGGCCAAGCGCTTGGAACATGTGCTGGACAGCCTGCAGGATATCCTCGCCGCCCTCACGGAGATTCCTGCAAAACCGGACCCCAAGGGGCCCGAAAATGAACCCCACATACAAACTACAAACCAACTTCCAAAAGTAGAGAAAGGGCAGGGGCCACAAACGCCCATGGAGCTGGGCCATGTGCTGACGGCCTGCCCCGAATTTGCCTTTTGGGTGCAAAGCCTTGGCCATCATGTGCGGCATTGGGCCGACCTGACGCGCCTTGCTGGGGAAATAAAGGGGTTTATCGGGATCACCGACCGCGCCTGGGCCTCTGCCCTGCGGGATATGGGGGACAGGGCCGCGACGATCGCGCTGGCGCTGATCTTTGACAAACATGCACGCAACGAGGTCCGGTCCTGCACCGGCTATCTGCGCGGGATGGCGGCCAAGGCTAGGGCAGGGGCCTTGCACCTTGACCGCAGCATTCACGGGCGCCTGAGCGCTCAGGCGGGGGCGGCCTGCGTTTGACCCGCACGCCACGCCACCGCAAAGGGGATCAGCGCGAGGGCAAAGCCGGCCAGCGTCAGCACCGCATGGCTAAGGCCCGCCACACCGCCCGCAGGCACCGCGACCAAAAGGCCCGCGAGGATCAGCGCCAGCCGCATCACCATGCTCAGCGCGGTAGAATGCAGCGGCCCGACAAAGCTGACATAGCCCTGAAGCCCGGCGCAAATGAACCACACGCCCGCCAGTGCGCAGGCGAGCACCGTAACCACCTCCAGCGGCGGGCCTTGCCCGATCAGAGCGGGGTTCAGCACGAAGAAGAACGGCACGACATAGATGACCCCGCCCAGCTTCATCGCCTCGAACGAGGTGCGGAAGGCATTGGCCCCCGCCATCGAGGCCGCGGCGAAGGCACCAAGGGCGACGGGCGGCGTGATAAAGCTGACCATGCCCCAGTAGAGGATGAAGAGGTGCACCGCGAGCTCGTTCAGCCCCGCCTGCACCAGCGCGGGCGCGAGGATTACGGCGAGGAAGATGTAACAGGCCGTCACCGTCATCCCCATGCCGAAGATGAACGAGGTCAGCGCCCCCATCAGCAGCAGCATCGGGATCGACTCGCCCGCGGCAAAGACCAGCTCGTTCGCAAGCGGCCCAGTGAGGCCCGTCGCCTGAAACGCGCCGACGATCATGCCAATGCCCAAGAGGACCGCGACCAGCTCCGCCAGGGTGCGGCCCACGGACACGATGATGTTCAGAAACCCGTCCAGCGTGACGCGATCGGCCTTGCGGAACTGGTTCACCACCAGCAGCAGCGCCACCGCGTAGAAGGGCGCCGTCGTCTCCCACCGGAAGGCTACCATCAGGTAGATCAGCAGCGCAAAGACCGCGATGTAAAGCCAGCCGCCCGCAAGCGTCGCCCGCACCGATGGGCGCTCTTCGCGCGGCAGGCCCTTGAGGCCCCGGCGGGCCGAATAGGCGTCGATCTGGGCGAAGAGCCCAAAGAAATACAGCACCGAGGGGATCGCGGCGGCCAGCATGATCTCAACATACGGACGGCCCAGCCAGGACGCGATGATAAAGGCCGTGGCCCCCATGATGGGCGGCATTAACACGCCGCCGGTAGACGCGCAGGCTTCGGTCGCGGCGGCGTAGCGCGGGGCAAAGCCGGTCTTTTTCATCGCCGGGATCGACACCGCGCCCGTGGTCAGCACGTTGGAGATCACAGAGCCCGACATCGAGCCCATGAACCCGCTGGCAAAGATCGACACCTTCGCCGCGCCGCCCCGGTAGCCGCCGACCACCGACATGGCGAGGTTGTTGAAAAACTTGCCCCCGCCCGTGAACTGCAGCACCGCGCCAAAGAGGATGAAGCCGATCACGAGGTTGCCAAACGCCTTCATCGGGATGCCGAAGGACGCCTCTGACGAGATCATGAAAAACGGCACGACCTGGGTAAAGGTCTGCGAAAACCCGTTCAGCGGGTCGGGCACTTGGTCGGCAAAGGTCGGGTAGAGCGAGAACAGGAGCACGATGCCAAAGAGCACCAACCCGCCCGCGCGCCGCGTCCCTTCAAGGATCAGAACGTACAGCAGGATCGAGGCCCACACCGCCTGTTCGGGCGGCGCATATTCCCAGCCGCCATCCAGGCTCGCACCTGCCGTGGCCACGAAATAGCCCGTCACCCCCAGCGTCAGCGCGGCAAGGGCCCAGTCATAGAGCGGCACGCGCGGGGAGGGGGGGCCATAGGCGCGAAAGGCGATGAAGGTCAGCGACAGGAACAGGCCTGCGAGGATGTAGAGGTACATGCCCTCCAGCAGGGTGATGCCCCCGATCCGCAGCCCAAAGAGCTGGTTGATCGCGATGCCGATGGCCACAAGGGTAAAGCCGATCATCACCCAGCGGGCGAGCCCCGTGAAGGCCATCCGCGCCGCCTTTTCCTCGGCCTCGATCGCCGCCTTACCCAGATCTGTGCCCGTGTCTGTGCGTGTGTCTGTCATGGCGTCCTCCCCAAACGGCCAAAGGCGGGCGGGCCACGATCAGCCCGCCCGCCCGTTTTGGTCTGAGCAGGATCAGAAGACGACTTCGAAGCCGCCCGCCTCAAGTGCCGCGCGGCGCTTGGCGTCCCATGCGTCGGCCCAGTTGTCCGGGGCTTCGGCCTTCAGCTCTTCCCACGCGGCCATCAGGGCGGCCTGACGGGCGATCAGGTTGTCGTTGTGGGCCTGCGCTTCGTCCGTCCACGCACCAATTTCCTGGTAATAGCGCACCGCGCCCTCGTGGTAGGGGACAACCCACTGGAAGTTCTGCTTGTCCAGCGCCCAGCCGCCAATGCCCGGCGCGTTGCCGTTATAGCCGTCGTACAGAACGTCCATCGCCTTGGTCATGTTGTAGGTCAGGTCGGCGTCCTGCACGGCGTAGGTCATCAGCACCGGGTAGGCATAGCCCGCCGTCTGCACACCGTCCGTGCCGTCAATGCCCGCGCCGACAACGGCCGTCATGGGCGCAAAGAAGGGCGCGATGGCCTGCATCCGCGCCAGCCCTTCGGTGTTGGCGGGGTCGATGGGCGGCCAGTAGACGCCGCGTGGGCCCGATTCCGCCTCGTAGGCGCGGCCCGAGTTGGTGGAGGCAAAGGCCGCATCGACGCTGCCGTCGATCATGCCCGCCCAGCTGTCGCCAAAGCCGCCAAATTCGACGATTTCCACGTCATCCCAGGTCAGGCCGCCATAGGCCAGATAGGCTTCGTTGTTGACGTTGAGCGCGGGCGCGCCGCGCACGTAAGCCACGCGCATGCCCTTGAGGTCGGAATATTCGAAGCCGACGCAATCAGGCTTGCCCGCCTTCTCGCAGGCCTCTGCCGCCACGGCGAGCGACAGGCCGACCGCGCCGCCATTATTCGCACTCAGCACGCGGACGGGCTGCGGGCCCCAGTTTTCCGCGCCAAACTGAAAGACGCCTTCCTGCGCCATGAACGATCCGCCAACCCCGTTGGCCGAGAACTGCACACGGCCCTGGCGCAGCGGCTCTGTCCGGGCGATGTCGTTCTTGCCCGGAAGCACGCGCAGGTTGATGCCGGTGGCTTCCTGCATGGCCGCGCCAATGGCGACTGACTGGTTGTAGCCCGCCGAGCCCGTGCCATAGGCGGTCCAGGCCAGCTGGTTGGGCAATTCGAGCTCTTGCGCGGCCAGCGGCGCCGCCACCGCGCACAATGCCGCTGCCAGAAGTGTTCTCTTCATCGTCAGTCCTCCCTGTTATTGTCTGGTCCCGACGCCTCCTCGCGCCGTCTATGTTGACCTAGGGGAAATGTTCACCCGGTCACGTACTGATTGCAACGCAAAAACGAAATTGCGTTTTGCAGAGCGGACGGGGCAGGGGGTGTACCTTCGCCCGTCAGAAACAACCGCCTGTGTCCCGAGCGAAGACAAAGCCGCCGTTCGAGCGGCGCACCCGCCCGGAATCAAGGCCGCCGCAAGGTGGCCGCCGGGCAGCGCCAGCCCCTCCCACGGGCTGGCGCTTTGGTTGATGTCGGTGCTCCGCTCCGATGGAAGATGTACTTGGCTGTTATAAAGCGCATAGAAGATCGGTTGGATGCGCCACCCCAGGGGCTGGCGCTGCCCGGCGCGGGTGAGGCTGGTGTCTGGGGGAGGGTTTCGTAAAGCCTGATCTGGCGGGCCTAAATGCCTAAACCACCACCTCGATCAGCGACGGGCCGCCGGAGGCAAGCCCGCCTTCCAGCGCGCGTGCAAACCCTTCGGCGGTCTCCACCCGCGTGCCCGGCACCCCGTGGCCCTGGCCGAGGGCGACCCAGTCGAGCGTCGGGTTCTCCACGTCGAACATCGCACGGGCGTTCTGGCCGTAGCTGTTCACGCCCACATTGGTCAGCTCGTCCCGCAGGATCTGGTACCCGCGGTTGGCCAGCACGATCACCGTCACGTCCAGCCCCTCGCGCGCCATCGTCCAGAGCGATTGCAGCGTGTACATGGCCGAGCCGTCCCCCGTCACCGCGATCACCTTGCGGTCGGGGCAGGCGATGGCCGCGCCCACGGCACCGGGCAGGGACCAGCCAATCGCGCCACCTGTCCCGCCCAGCGTCTCGTGCGGGCGGGCGGTGGCCAGCGGTGGCAGGATTTTCGGGCCGGAGGAGACGGCCTCGTTACACAGGATCGCGCCCTCGGGCATCAGCGCGGCGAGGGTCTGGCCGACCTTCTCCAGCGTCAGGGCGCCGTCCGGCAGGGCAGGGAGGTCAAGCGGCATGCGCGCGGGCTCTGTGCCGGCGCTTACCCCCACCGCATCCGCCAAAGCGTGCAAGGTCCACGCGATGTCATCCTGCGGTGCGGTCAGCTGCGACACGGGGCAGCCCGCGGGTTCGGGCGTGCTGGGCTTGCCCGGATAGGCGAAGAAGGCGACGGGGCGGTCGCAGCCTACCAGCGTGATCGACGTGAGCGCAGCCATCTGCGCCATCTTCGGGGTCACCGCATAGATCAGCTGCTGCACGCGGGTGGTCCCGGCCCCTTTGGCGAGGCGCGGGATCAGCGTGTCGGCCATCAGCCGCGCGCCCGTGGCCGCCGCGATCTGCCCGGCGAGGTCCCGCAGGGGGCCAAAGAGCGCGGGCCCGCCGATCATCAGCGCCGCGCCTTCGGTGCGTAGCTGAGCCGCCGCCGCTTCGATCGCTGCATCTGACGGGCGGTGCAGGGCAGGGGGCGCGGCATGCTCCAGCACAGGCACGCCGCCTTCGTCCCAGGCGGTGTTGGCGGGCAGGATCAGCGTTGCGATCTGGCCATTGCCGCCCCGCGCCGCCCGCACCGCCGCCGCCCCATCCGCGCCCACCATGGCCGCATCGCCCGAGGCAAAGGTCCAGTGGCTGAGCGTCTGGCTGAGGCCCGCAACATCGCCCTTCAGCGGGCTTTCATAGCGCAGGTGGTGCGTGGCGTGATCGCCCACCACGTTAACCATCCCCGAATGCGCCTTGCGCGCGTTGTGCAGGTTGGCAAACGCGTTGCCGAGGCCGGGCGCCAGGTGCAAAAGCGTGCCCGCCACATCGCGCTTCATGCGGAAATAGCAATCGGCCGCGCCTGTGGTGCCCCCTTCGAACAGGCACAAGACGCATTTCATCTCTGGATGCGAGTCGAGTGCGGCGACAAAGTGCATCTCTGACGTGCCGGGGTTGGCAAAGATCGTGTCCACGCCTGCCGACAGGAAGGTTTTGACCAGTGATGCCGCGCCGTTCATTGTCCGTCTCCCGCTTGCCTGGGCAAAGGCTAGGCGGGGACGGTGGGAATGCCAAGCGGGGCGCAGGCTGTGCAGGCCGGACAGTCGTGTATGGCTGTGCAAGATGTTCGGACCGGCCAGCGGCTAGAGCAACTTTATGGGTGGCAAATAAGGGTGCAATCCAGCGCTATGCCCTCCGCTGTTCGACAAATGGCTGCTATGAGCCCAAACCTACGTGATGCTGCAAACACTTCGAAGGTCGGCTTAGAATTCTCATGTGTCGCGTTCCGTTCTGTTTTTAGGAGACTGCATAGACGAACCCCAGCCAATTCAAGGCGGTGGCAACAGCCCAGAAAGGCGTGAACACGAACCCAACATGCTTTCCATTGGTAGACAGCTTGGGATGGTGACCGAACACCGGAAGCCCTGCCTGGTTGGCGTTCACCAATGTCATCAGGATCGCAATAACACCAAAGACAAAATGCAAGGCATCGCGATCCGCAATGCCAAGGCTCAGGCCATAAAGGGCGCCGAGAGCAGCTGCGGCGAAGCCGATTGCTCCCTGACGTTGTTCAAACATTAAAAGAAACACGTAGTCCTGTCCCGCTCGCTTCTTGTCCGCTGGGGCGGCCTCGATGGCCGCATCCATCATCGCCATTTGTTCATCAAGTTGCAGCGATGATGATCGGTTGGGCAGCATGGGTGCGAAGAACGGAAGAACCCAGTTCACGACCCAGCGAGCCTGGGTGGGGTAAAGCACCTCGATGCCATGAACGACTACCGGGACGATCAACAGGATAAGGCCAAGGCTGGAGATCGTCATTTCCGTCATTTTGGTTCTCGCTTGATGTTAATTACCGACTGGTAGTAAATTCAGGGCAATACCAAGTCAATAATAAAAAACCGACCGGTAATTAAATGAGTAGAACGGAACAGAAAGCACCAAGAGGACGCCCGAAGACCTTTGATCGTGACGCTGTTACAGCGATAGCGATGCAAGCTTATTGGGAGGAGGGGCAGTCAGAGGTCTCACTGAACGAAGTATGCCGTCGCACAAAGGTGTCCAAGCCGACGCTTTATAAGGAGTTTGGCAGCGAGGACGGGCTGAAACAGGCTGTGCTTTCTGACTACCATAACATGACGTTGGCCCCCCTGCTCGAGTTGCTTGAGCGAGATCAACCCTTTGACAAAGCTATGAAAGCATTGGCCGACTACATCCTGCGAGACCACCAAAAGCACGGCATGCCAAATGGCTGCCTTTTCGTGGATATGTGCCAATGCCGCGACCAGCTTGGGGAACTGGCGGGTGGGCAGGTCGATGCATTCAAGGAGCTTTCCCTGAGTACCTATGAGGCGTGGATCGAACGTGCAAAGACAAAAGGCCAGTTCACGTCTGCGGTCGCGTCGCGCACTGCAGCGACTTACATCGACGCCCAAATCGCAGGCGCCATGAACCTGCAAAGACAGGGTACAGCGACGGAAGAAGTGAACGCGGTATTTAGACTTGCCCTTTCGGTATTCGACTAGAAGCGGCCATTCTCAAGACAAACGCCGAGGTCGGCTTTGTCTGCAAAGCTGACGCCTGACCCAATTGGACCGAAGCTGCGTGGCGGTTTTTTCTACTCTGGGCTGTGGGTTTCGATGATGTTCAGCGCAAGGGAGGCCTAAGGGCGCTGGACGTTTATGTCAGGCATGGAGTCGCCATCATTCAGAGCGCCATAACAAGGATTATGGTAAGTTAGGGCCGCTCGTTGGCCGTGTCGCTGTTGGTCCCCGTGGCCTCGGCGTCGGGGCTGTTCAGGGTGGACCAGTTGGTGTCCAGCGTCGGCCTTGGGGGCGGCTCGCAGGTGCGGCGGTGGATGTTGACCTTGGCGATGAAGTTCGCGGATACCGGAGCTGTCACGAAGAGGAAGGCGAGGATCAGGACCTCGTGCAGCGACATCTCCCCCCGCGTGAAGGAATAGATCATCGAGGCCAGGAGCAGCATCCCGATACCGAGCGTGCCAACCTTGGTCGGGGCGTGCAGGCGCGTCATCGGGTCGTTGAACTTCAAAAGGCCAATCACGCCCACGGCCACGAAGGCCGAGCCGATCAGCAGGCAAATCGCGGTCAGATAGAGGCCAATCATTCGATGATGTCCCCCCGCAACATGAAGCGGCAGAGCGCCACGGTGGAGACAAAGCCGAGCATGGCGACCAGCAAGGACACCTCGAAATAGATCTGCACGCCCTGATGAATGCCGATCAGCACGATGAGGCCAATCGCCCCCAGCACCATCGTGTCGAGCGCCAGCACCCGGTCCGCCGAGGTTGGCCCAATCACGAGGCGCAGCATCGCCAGGACCTGCCCCAGCGCCAGCGTCACGAAGGCAATGATCAGCGCGGTGTCAAAGAAGGATTGCGCGGCGTCCATCAGAAAATCTCCTTCAGGCGGGCCTCGTAGCGGGACTTGATCTCGTCCCGCACGGCGTCAGGGTCTTCGGTGTGCAGGACATGCACCAAAAGGCAGCGCCCCTCGTCCGACATGTCGGCAGAGACGGTGCCGGGGGTCAGCGTGATGGTGCCGGCCAGCATGGTGATGGCTTCGGGGCTTTTCAGTTCGAGCGGTACGACGATCCAGGCCGGTTTCAGCTTGGCATTGGGCACGGTCAGGACGATCCACGCGACCTCGATATTCGCCACGATGATGTCCCACAGGACGATCCCCGCGTAGCCGACCATGCGGACCATGCGGAACTGACCGGGCGATTCCGGCCACCAGATCGCCGTGGCGCGCGGGATGATGATGCCAAGGATGATGCCAAAGACGACCATGCCCGCCGACACCTGGTTTTGCAGCAGCGTCCAGACGATGGCGAGGATCAGCGTCAGCAGCGGGTGCGGCAGAAGCCAGCGATAGGCGCGTGCGATCATGTCACTTCTCCTCCCCTGCATAAGCGGAGCCCGGGCGTTGCAGCTTGCCTTGGGTGCCCAGAACCGTCTCTAGATAGGTGGTTGGTGCGAAAAGCTGCGCGGCGGTGGCGCGGGTGTAGTTGTGCACCTGCCCTGCCCCGGCTGTTAGCAGCACCAAGAGCGCGACAAGGCCAGCGACCGCGCCATAGGACAGCGCCGTGGGGGGCGTGCGCGGCTCCGGCTCCGGTTCCGCGTCGAGCCCGTGCGCCTTCCAGAACAGGACACTGCCCGCGCGGGCAAAGCCGATGATGCTGATCAGGCTTGAGATCAAGACCGTGGCCCAGATCCAGACCATCAGATCAGAGCTGTAGGCGGCATCGAGCACGAGCAGCTTGCCCAGAAAGCCCGACAGCGGCGGCAGACCCGCCATCGCGATGGCTCCGACAAAGAACAGCGCTGCCGTCATCACCGTGCCGGCCATCACCGGCTTGACCACCAGATCACCGGTGCCCCGCCCGGTGCGCACCAAGTCCCCAACAAGAAACAGCGTGGCCGAGGCCAGCGTCGAATGCAGGATGTAGTAAAGCGCGGCGGCGATCCCGACCTCTGTGAACAGGCCAATCGTGATCATCACCATACCCATGGAGCCGATCACCGCATAGGCCACCAGCCGGTCCAGCCGTTTTGCGGCCATCACGCCGACCATGCCCACGGCCACCGACACCATCGCGGCGGGCAGAAGCCACGTGTCGTGCAGGCCCTGCGTCACCTCCAGCTCGGGCGGAAAAATCATCGTGTAGACGCGGATGATCGAATAGGCGCCCACCTTCGTCATGATCGCGAACAGGGCGGCCACGGGCGCGGGCGCTTCGGCATAGCTCGACGGCAGCCAGAAGTGCAGCGGAACCAGCGCCGCCTTGATCGCGAAGACCAGCAGCAGCAGCACGGCGGCGAGGCGAATGCCCACGGTTTCCTCCGCGCTTACGCTTTGCACCCGCATGGCAAGGTCGGCCATGTTCAGCGTCCCCGCCTCCGCATAGATCGCGCCAAGCGCAAACAGGAACAGGGTCGAGCCGATCAGGTTAAAGAGCACATATTGCGTGCCCGCGCGCAGCCGATCCGTCCCGCCCGCGTGGATCATCATGCCGTAGGAGGCAATCAGCAGCACCTCGAAGAAGACAAAGAGGTTAAAGAGGTCCCCGGTCAGGAAGGCGCCGATGATACCCATGAGCTGGAACTGGAACAGCACGTGGAAATGCCGCCCCCGCTCGTCCCAGCCCGAGCCAATGGCGTAAAGCAGCACGCACAGCGCCAGCACCGCCGTCAGCAGGACCATCATCGTCGACAGCCGGTCGCCCACCAACACGATGCCAAAGGGCGCGGCCCAGTCGCCCAGCAGATACAGCATCACCGACCCGTCAGAGACGTTCCACGCCAGCCCAGCCGCCACGATCATCAGCGACAGGACAGCCACCACGGAAAACACCCGCTGGATGCCCATGTGATAGCGCGCGGCCAGGATTAGGAAGGGTGCGAACAGCGCCGGAATGATGATCGGCGCGATAAGCCAGTGCGTCACGTCCGGTCCTCCGGCGCTGGGTCGTTGATCCGGTCGTCATCGGCGGAGAGGAACGCGCCAAGGGCGATCATCACCGCAACCGCCGTCATCCCGAAGGAGATCACAATGGCCGTCAGAACCAGCGCCTGCGGCAGCGGGTCGGCATAGACCTCCATGTTATCGCGCAGCACGGGCGGCGCGCCCACCGTGAGGCGGCCCGAGGTGAAGAGGAACACGTTCACCGCATAGGTCAGCAGCGAAATGCCGAGGATCACCGGGAACGTCCGCATCCGCAGCACGAGGTAGATCCCCCCCGCGGTCATCACTCCAATGGCAGAGGCGACAAGAAATTCCATCAGCGCGCCTCCTGCTGTTCAGGGTTGATCATGGTGGGCGGGGTGTCCTCAGCCAGCCGGGACGGGTCGATGTCCATCGGGTGTTCGGGGTCCTCTACATTGGCGCGGCGCGCGAGGCGGGCAAAGCTTTCGAGCGACAGCATGACCGCGCCCACAACCGCCAGGAACACGCCCACGTCAAACAGGGCCGCGGTCGCCAGCTCAAACTCGTTGAAGGGCGGGATGCGCACATAGGTAAAGTCAGAGGTCAGGAACGGCTTTTGCACAAACCACGATCCGATGCCCGTCAGGCCCGCGACCAGCACCCCTGCCCCGATCACCCCGTGATAGGGATAGCGCAGCCGGTCCGACGCCCAGGCAAAACCGCTCGCCATATACTGCATCACCACCGCGATCGACACGATCAGGCCCGCGATGAACCCGCCGCCCGGCTCGTTGTGGCCGCGCAGGAAGATGTAGAAACCGACCATCAGCACCACGGGCATGATCACGCGGGTCAGCACCACCATCATCATCGGGTGCATGTCCCCTGCCCGCGCCATATCGGGCGTGCGGTTCAGAAGCCGCGCACGCACCGGCCCGTTCAGCAGCGATTCCGTCAGCGCGTAGATCAGCACGGCGGCGATGCCCAGCACGATGATCTCGCCATAGGTGTCAAAGCCGCGGAAATCGACGAGGATCACGTTCACGACGTTGGTGCCGCCCCCGCCCTTGTAGGAATTGGCCAGATGGAAGGCCGAAATCGGCGCCTCGACCGGGCCGCGCAGCATGAAGTGAAACGCCATCGCAAAGGCCGCAAGGCCGCCCACCACCGCGATGGCCGCATCGCGGGTGCGCAGCAGCAGCGGGCTTTCCGCCGGGGTGCGGTTGGGCAGGAAGTTGAGCGCCAGAAGCAGCAGGATGATCGTCACCACCTCGACCGTGAATTGCGTCATCGCCAGATCCGGGGCGCTGAAGAAGACAAAGCCAACCGACACCATCAGGCCCACGATCCCGATCAGGATCAGCGCAAGGAAGCGATTGCGGTGCAGCACCACAAGCGCCAGCGTCGCCGCGACCAGCATCGCCCAGCCGGCGAGCGGAATGGGGCCGGGCGTCTCCATCACCCTAGTCTGAGCGCCCACGGTACCCGTCGTCCAGGCAAAGTACCCTGCCCCGAGGATGGCGGCGAAGGCCACAAAGGCATAGCGCGAGAACGCCCCGTTGTGCAGCGGCAGGATCAGCGCCTTTGCCAGCGCCACCAGCCCCGCCATCAGCGCGTCGAATATCGTCTTGGCCTCGGGCCGCGGAGTCACATCCCACGCGGCCTGCAGCGGGCGCTGCACCGCATAGACGACCGCGCCCCCCACAACCGCCGCCACCGACAGGTAAAGCGCGGTCACCAGCCCGTGCCAAAGCTTGAAGTGATAGGAGGGCACCTCGGCGACGCCGCCAAGGACGGAGCCGGTCACGAGCTTGACAAAGGGCTCGGCCAGGAAGGGCGCGCAGCCGATCAGCACCACCAGCGTCACGAGGATCGCGGGCGGCAGCCACAGGCCCGGGCCGGGATCGTGCGGCGTGGCCGGGTACGCGTCGCGCACGGGGCCAAGGAACGTGTGCCCGATCAGGCGGAAGCAATAGGCGGCGGAGAACAGCGCGCCCAGCGTCGCCAGTCCCGCCATCAGGTAAGGCTGACCGAAGAGGGTCGTGTCGACCGCCTCCTTGAGCATCATTTCTTTCGACAGGAACCCGTTCAGCAGCGGAATGCCCGCCATCGACAGCGCGCCCAGCGTGGCAATGGTGAAGGTGATCGGCATCAGGTGCCGCAGCCCACCCAGAATGCGAATGTCCCGCGTCTTGGCCTCGTGATCGACAATGCCCGCCGACATGAACAGCGCCGCCTTAAACGTCGCGTGGTTCAGGATGTGGAACATCGCCGCCAGCACGCCAAAGGCGGTGCCCGTGCCCAGCAGCATGGTGATAAAGCCCAGATGCGACACGGTCGAGAACGCCAAAAGCGCCTTCAAGTCATGCTTGAACAGCGCAATCACCGCCCCCAGCACCATCGTGATCAGCCCCGCCGTGGTGACGATGGCAAACCATTCGGGCGTGCCCGACAGCACCGGCCACATGCGCGCCATCAGGAAAATGCCCGCCTTCACCATCGTGGCCGAGTGCAGATAGGCCGACACCGGCGTCGGCGCGGCCATCGCGTGCGGCAGCCAGAAGTGGAACGGGAACTGCGCCGACTTGGTGAAACAGCCCAGCAGGATCAGGATCAGCGCGGGCAGGTAAAGCGGGCTCTCCTGGATCGCCTCGCGGTTCTGCAGGATCACGCTCAGCTCGAACGAGCCCGCGATATTGCCCAAGATCAGCATGCCGCCGATCATCGCCAGCCCCCCTGCCCCGGTCACCGCCAGCGCCATGCGCGCGCCCTGACGGCCTTCGGGCAGATGCTTCCAATAGCCGATCAGCAGGAAGGACGACAGCGACGTCAGCTCCCAGAAGATCAGCAGCAGCAGGATGTTGTCGCTCAGAACGATCCCCACCATCGCGCCCTGGAACAGCAGCAGATAGGTGAAAAATTCGCCCATATTGTCGCTGCGGCTGAGGTAGTGGCGCGCATAGGCGATGATCAGCAGGCCAATGCCAAGGATCAGCAGCGCGAAAAAGAACCCCAGTCCGTCGAGCATCAGCGTAAAGTTCAGGCCCAGCGCGGGGATCCATTCGACCCGCGCGGTTACGACCTCCCCGGCCAGAATCGGCGGCAGGTTGGTCAGCAGGCCGACAAAAGCGGTCAGCGTAGCCATGAACGTGACCCCGGCGCAGGCGGCGCGTCCGGCAGAATACATCAACCCGGGCAGCAAGGCCCCGAGGAATGGCAGCGCGACAAGGATAAAAAGTGACACCCCGGGCTCCTGCGGCGAAATTGTCGTAACTGCCGTGTAACTGCACTCTCTGGGGCGGTTTGCAAGGGGGAAGGGGCCGATTTCGGAGGGTTTTGCTTCGGTTTTCGCCCGATTCCCGCCCCCCTCGCGCGCGCGTATAAAGAAGTATGCACCCCCCTGCCCTGCCCCGGTTGCGCATGTGTTTTTTCTGGTGCCGTGCGCCCTGCCCCGCTAGATATGGGGGCGCGCCCTGCCCTGCGGTCGCAATATGGTAACAAGTGTCTTGACTTAGCCCGCCGAGTCGCCGCCTATCGTTGCCAAAGTTGCGCAAATAAGCATCACAGAGCAGGAAAACGGCAACCATGATCCAAACAGGCCCCATTTCGGCGGCGGCACAGTCGGACGTCACCGCCCAGATGGCGGAGCGGCTGAAGACCGCGCTGACCACCCATTTGCAACAGGTCTACGCCCCCGACGCCCGCAAATCCCTGCGCCTGTTCAGCGCGACCGAGGTGGCGGAGCTGCTCGGCGTGTCGGGCCAGTTCCTGCGCAAATGCCATTCCGAAGGCACCCTGCCCGAGCCCGCGGAAAATCGCGGGGGGCGGCGGTTCTATTCGGGGGCCGAGATGCGCGATGCCCGCGCCGCGCTCGAGGCCGGATCGCGCAGCAAGGGCAAGTATCTGCCCGGGCGGCGCGAGGGTGACGCTCTGCAGGTCGTGCAGCTGATGAACTTCAAGGGCGGGTCCGCGAAATCCACCACGACGATCCACCTGTGCCATTACCTTGCGCTGGCGGGCTACCGCGTGCTTGCGATTGACCTTGACCCGCAGGGCAGCCTGACCGGGTTTTGCGGGCTCCAGACCGAGCTGGAATTTGACGGGCCCACGATCTACGACGCGCTGCGCTATGACGACCCCCTGCCCCTGTCAGACGTGATCGTCGACACCTACTTTCCCGGCCTCGATCTGGCCCCCGCCCGGCTGATCCTGAGCGAGTTCGAAACCGAGACGGCCGTGAACGCCGGCCGCGGCACCGCCTTTTTCGAACGGCTCTCGGATGCGCTCGCCCCGGTCGAGAGCAATTATGACGTTGTCATCATCGACAGCCCCCCTGCCCTGGGGTTTTTGACCCTAACAGGGCTCTTTGCAGCCACTTCGGTGCTGGTGCCGATGACGCCGTCGATGCTGGATCTCGCCTCGACCCAGCAATTCATCGAGATGACCTCGGCCTATCTGGGCGTGATCGAGGACACTGGCGTGCGCATGGATCATGATTTCTTCAGCTTTCTGATCACAAGAGATGATCCGGGCGACATCCCCAGCCAGCAGATTGTGTCGCTGATGCGGGCGCTGTTTCAGGACCGGATCATCCCGTCCACGGCGCTGCGCAGCACGGCGATTGCGGATGCCTCGATGCTGAAGATGTCGATCTACGAAGTGGCGCGGGCCGATATGACGCGCAGCACCTATGACCGCGCCCGGGCCAGCATGGACGCGGTGGGGGCTGACGTGGCCGCGCTGATCCAGAACGCATGGGGGCGCTAGACATGGCACTCGACAAGAACAAGGCGGGCATCATGGCCGCCATCCAGGCCGCAACCGAAGGCAAGACGCCCGACCGCGCGCTGCGCAAACCGGCGCCCAAACCGCCCGAAGACAGCCGCGCGCACCGGGCGTTGCCCAAGGGCACGGTGGGTTCGGTTCGTGCAGGGCTGGGCGGCATTCAGGACATCGACACCGCGCTCATTGTCGGCTGGGGGCCGGAGGACCGGCTGGAGTTAACAGCTGTTAACTCGACCGGCGCGGATGACGACGTGCAGGACCTCGTCACCTCCATCCGCGAGGCGGGCCAGCAGGTGCCCGTCCTTCTGCGCCCTGCCGCCCAGCGGGACGGGCATTTCGAAGTTGTCTATGGCCGCCGCCGGATCGTGGCTTGCAAGGCGCTGGGCCAGCCGGTCAAGGCGCTGATCCGCACGCTCGACGATGGCGCGGCGCTGATGGCCAAGGGGCTGGAGAACGCGGCGCGGCAGGACCTCAGCTATTACGAGCGCGCGCGCTTTGCCGCCGGGATCCTCGA
>JBCBCP010000060.1:0-17131 GCA_038530575.1 Pseudomonadota bacterium | reverse complement strand
AAGGGTTCGCGCCATCTCGATCCCAACGGGAGCAGCAACGATAGTGGTGGCGGTGTTGTTCAGCACATCCGATAGGGTCATCGTGACGACCATCAGCACGGTCAGCACGGCCCAGGCGGGCAGGTTCGCGGTGACGCTGGTCAGTGTCCCGGCAATCAGCGCCGTGCCGCCGGAGGACTCGAGCGCCGCGCCCAGCGGGATCATCGAGCCCAGCAAGACCACGACCGGCCATTCGATATGGGTGTACAGCTCTGGCAGTGGCACGATACGGGCCAGCACATAGGCCACGACCACAAGCCCCAGCGCCACGGGCAGGTAGATCAGGCCAAGGGACGCCGCCGCAACGGCGCCGGCAAAAAGCCCGATGGCGAGCCAGACCTTGTCATCTGCCGTCACCTGCAGGCCCCGATCCGCCAGCGGCAGGCAGCCAAGCCAGCTGGTCACGTCCGGCCCATTGCCCGCGGGCACCAGCAGCAGAAGGATGTCACCGGCGCGGACTGGGGTCTTGCGGATCTGGCTGGTCACCCGCTTCCCCTCGCGGTTGATGCCAAGAAGTACGGTGTTTTGCCGCCAGCTGAGCCCGATGGCCTGTGCCGTGCGCCCGATGAGGCGCGAGGTTTCGGTGGCGACGACCTCGATGATCTCGACCCCTTCGCCCGCCGCCTTCAGCGCCTCTTCGCGCTTGGCATCGGCCACGGCCAGCCCGGTGGATGTTCGAAATTCGTCCAGCGCGTCGGGTGTTGCCTCGATCACAAGCGCGTCCCCTACCTGAAGCGCGGAATTGCGCGCGCGGCCATAGCGCCGCTTGCCATCGCGCATCAGGCCGAGGATGGCGACGTCGGCCTTCTCGGCGTCTTCCTCCAGCTCGGCAATGCGGGCTCCGATATGCTTGCTGCCCTCGGGCACCACAAGCTCGGCAATGTATTGCGCCAGATCGTCCTGCGCGCTGCTGCTGTCGATGCGCGCGGGGATCAGACGCCAGCCGATCAGCGCCACAAAGCTCAAGCCCGCCAGCGCCGCGATCCCGCCCACGGGCGCAAAGTCGAACATCAGGAACGGCGCGCCCAGCTCTTCGGCGCGGATCTGTGCGATGATGATGTTGGGGGGCGTGCCAATCAGCGTGACCATCCCGCCAAGGATCGTCGCAAAGCTGAGCGGCATGAGCGACAGGCCCACCGCCCGCTGCGCCTTGCGCGCGGTCTGGATGTCGACGGGCATCAGCAGCGCCAGCGCCGCGACGTTGTTCATGAAGGCCGAAAGCACGCCGCCCACCGCCCCCATCAGCGCGATATGGGCGCCCAGTCCGCGCGAGGCGTCGATCAGCGTCCGGGTGATCAGGAACACCGCGCCAGAGCGCACGAGACCCGCCGAGACGACAAGCACCAGCGCAACGATCAGAGTCGCCGGGTGGCCAAAGCCGGAAAACGCCTCTTCCTCCGGAACAACCCCAAGCACCACGCCAATGAGCAGGGCGCTGAGTGCAACGATATCGTAGCGGAACCGCCCCCAAAGCAAGAGCGCAAACACAGCGCCGAACAGCGTGAAAAGCGTGATCTGGTCAGTCGTCATGTCCGCACCATTTAGCGTGGAAGGGTATGGCACAAGGGAAGAATGATGAGCGCGTTGCCGGATCTGCCTCGGGTTGAGGTCGCCTCGGAGGGCGCGCTGTGGGACTGGCTGGCGCGCCACCACGCTACAGACGGTGCCCTGCTCGTCACGTGGAAGGCGGCGCATCAGGAAAAATACGTGAGCCGGGAGGCGGTTCTGGATGCACTGGTTGCGTATGGCTGGATCGATGGGCGGCGTTACACAGTGGATGAGGCCCGCACTGCGCAGCTCATCACGCCGCGACGGGTGCAGCACTGGGCGCAAAGCTATAAGGATCGGGCGGCGCGGTTGGAGGCCGAGGGGCGCATGCAGCCGCCCGGCGCTGCGTCGGTCGCGTCAGGCAAGGCCAGCGGGCTGTGGGATTTCATGGCGGATGTGGACCGGCTGGAGGTGCCGGAAGATTTGGCCGCGGCGTTGGGCAGCGCGCGGGAGGCTTGGGACGCGCTTGCGCCATCTTATCGGCGCAACGTGCTGCGCTGGGTGAAACTGGCCAAGACAGATGCAACACGTGCCAAACGGATCGCTCTGGCGGCGAAAGCGACACGCGAGGGGCGCAAACTGGAGCAGATGTAGCCTGAGTTGGATGTTCAGGGGGCGTTGCCCCTCGCGCTACGCGCTCACCCCCAAAGGTTTATTTTGCCAAGTGCAGGCGGATCAGGATGGCCAGGCAAACTGCCGCTCCGCTGGTGCGGTCCAGTCAATGATCGGACCAGCGGGGATGATGCCGAGCGGGTTGCGCAGCTCTGATTTCGAAAAGTATCCTGCCTTGTACATCTCGGGTTTGACCGTTTCCGCGACGCGCGGCAGGGCATAGAAAGCGCGGGTGTAATCCCAAAGCTGCGGGTAGTCGCGCAGGCGGCGGATATTGCATTTGAACGCGTAGTGATACCCTGCGTCAAAGCGCGCGAGTGTCGGGAAAAGCCGCAGATCTGCTTCTGTGATTTCGTTGCCGGTCAGGGTCGCATGTGCCTCGAGATGTTTTTCGAGCGCGTCGAGCGCGGCGAAAAGCGCATGAACGGCTTCGTCGTAAGCGTCTTGTGTGCGGGCAAAGCCGGCGCGGTAGACGCCGTTGTTGATTGTTTTGTAGATTTTGGCGTTCCAGTCGTCGATCTGGGTCAGGTGCCGCGCCGGGATCAGGCTGCGGCTGGGGTCAAACGCTTCGGACAGGGCGCGCACGATGTCGGCACTTTCGTTGTTCACGATCTGATGGATGTGCTTGTCCCACAGGACCGGAACGGTGACGCGCCCGGTATAGGCGGGGCGCTGGCGGGCATAGACCTCGTGCAGGGCACGGACGCCGAGCAGCGGGTCAGCGTACGCACCTTCGTCATCAAAGACCCAGCCCTGATCGGTGCGGGCGGGTTTTGCGACCGAAAGAGTGATCGGAAGGTCGAGCGCCGCGCGCACGAGTAGCGCCCGGTGCGCCCATGGACAGTTCCACGAAACAAAGAGGTGATACCGCGACGGGTCCGTTGCAAGCGCGGTGTCGCGCAAGGTGCTGCGGCCACGCTCAAAGTGACCCTTGGCCGTCGTGTCTGGTCCGGGGTCTTCGATCTGGTAGGTGCCGTCGATCATCACGCCCATGGCTGTCCTCCTGCGTCTTGATCTCCAAAATAGCGCGGTGAAGCCGAAGCGCACCGCACAGAACATGTGCACCGCTGATGGCTGCGTGCTTAAGCCCGATAGTGCGCGACACCCTTTCATTACGGCACAAAGGCACGATCGGCGCGGCTTCTCTTGCTCCGCACTGGGCACTGATCTAAACCCTGCCGCGCAAGTCAGGGCAAGGAGGCGGACATGGCAGGCCATTCCAAATGGGCGAATATTCAGCATCGCAAGGGGCGGCAGGACAAGCTGCGGGCGAAGCTGTTCTCTAAGCTCAGCAAGGAAATCACGATTGCCGCCAAGATGGGCGATCCGGACCCGGATAAGAACCCGCGCCTGCGCCTTGCCGTCAAGGAGGCCAAGGGCCAGTCCATGCCCAAGGACAATATCGAACGCGCGATCAAGAAATCTCAGGCTGGGGATGGCGAGGATTACGAAGAGATCCGCTACGAAGGTTATGGCCCGAACGGGGTGGCCGTGATCGTTGAGGCGATGACGGACAACCGCAACCGCACAGCGTCTAACGTGCGGTCTACCTTTACCAAGAATGGCGGCAACCTTGGGGAGACAGGCAGCGTTGGCTTTATGTTCGAACGCAAGGGCGCGGTGAGCTACCCGGTGGAGGTAGGCGATGCCGACACGGTAATGATGGCGGCCATCGAGGCGGGCGCGGAAGACGTGGAAAGCACTGAGGACGGTCACGTGATCTGGTGCGCGGATACAGACCTCAACGATGTGTCAAACGCGCTTGAGGCCGAACTGGGCGAAAGCGAGAGCACAAAGCTCGTTTGGCGCCCCACCACCACAACCGAGATGGACCTTGAGGGTATGGAAAAGTTGATGAAGCTGATCGATGCGCTGGAGGACGATGATGACGTTCAGAACGTCACCACAAATTTTGAAGCCAGCGACGAGGTGATGGCTCAGCTGAACTGAGCCACCGCCCCGGATGTCAGGCCTGTGCGCAACGCGGGCACTGAATGGCGCGCACGAGCCGCGACCATAGGGACTGGCGAGGCTGTTTTGGCGCAAGCGACCGGACGCGCCGCTGCACGCCGTGTAGCGCACCCAGTCGCGCTTTGGCCTGGCTTCCACCCGCGCGGGCCTGCACGCCCAAAATCTTTTCCTGGGTTTGAAGCGCGGTGTCGATCAGGGCCAACTCCTCGGTGCTGAGGCGCAGGGTCTGTGTATCGTCCAACATTTTTTTTGTCCTTGTTCTTGAACGTTTTGTCACGTCGATATGGGATGTACAGTCACTTACGCCAAGGCGGAAAAATTGGATCATCACGCAAAACTGATAGCAGGGTTGCGCGGCCTGCATGCATCCGCTCCTATAGCGACATGACGCAACCCCCAAGCAATCCGCTGCGCGGCATATTCTGGATGCTGGTGACGGGCCTTTGCTTTGTCGCGGTGACTGCGATCGTGAAGTACATGGGGCCAGAAGTGCCACCGGCGCAGTCAGCATTTTTGCGCTATTTGCTTGGACTAATTTTCCTTTTGCCCGTGGCGCGCAGCCTTCTCGAAATGCGGCTGACACGCCGGCAGTGGACGTTGTTTTCGGTACGCGGGGCCTGCCATGCGGCTGGCGTGATGCTTTGGTTTTTTGCGATGACCCGCATCCCCATCGCAGAGGTTACGGCGATGAACTATTTGGCGCCGGTGTATGTCAGCATCGGGGCCGCGCTGTTTCTGGGTGAACGGCTGGCGGCGCGGCGCATTGCGGCTGTGGTCGTGGCACTTGTTGGCACAGCCATCATTCTGCGCCCCGGGTTTCGCGAGGTTGCACCGGGCCATTGGGCGATGCTGTTTGCGGGCGTAGTCTTTGCTGGCAGTTACCTTACCGCCAAGATCATGGCAGATGAACTTCCGGCGTCTATCGTGGTCGCAATGCTGTCAATTTTTGTCACGCTTTTTCTGGCGCCATTCGCCTGGGCCGTTTGGGTGACTCCAAGCTGGGGCGACGTGGCGCTCTTGTTCATCGTTGCATGCTTTGCCACGGCAGGGCACTACACCATGACGCTGGCCTTTGCCGCTGCGCCCGTCACGGTGACGCAGCCGATCACTTTCCTGCAACTCGTCTGGGCAACGCTGCTGGGTCTTGTTGTCTTTGCAGAACCGGTCGATGCGTACGTCATTCTGGGCGGTCTGTGCATCCTTGGCGCCGTCACATTCATCACCTTTCGAGAGGCGCAGCTCAGGGGGCGGGCAACGACACCGCCGACGCCGGCCACGAAACTGTAAGATTTTCTTGATTGACTCGTCAGTCAATAAAAAACAACGTAACGCCCATGCCCAAGCAGGGAATGGAACCGCTGCGCCGCGACGCGCTGGAAACCGCCACGATCGCCGAGATTGGCGCGGCGGGAAGCCTTGATGTAACTGTCGCCCGCATCGCGCGGCGGGCTGGCGTCTCGAGCGCGCTTGCCCATCATTATTTTGGCGGCAAGGACCAGATCCTGGCCTCGGCCATGCGACGTATCTTGCGCGATTTTGGCGCCGAGGTGCGCGCGGCCCTGCGCGCAGCCGATGGCTCCCGCGGCCGGGCCGAGGCCATCATTTCCGCTAGTTTTGCGCCTTCGTGCTTTGACCCCGCGACCGTTCGGGCCTGGATGACGCTGTATGCCCAAGCGGCGGACCGGCCTGACATGCAGCGCCTTTTGCGGCTCTATCAGCGGCGGTTGCGCAGCAACCTGACCCACGCGCTGCGTCCTCTTTGCGCGACGCCAGAGGCCGCGGCGGACATGCTGGGCGCGCTGATCGACGGATTGTACCTGCGTGCTGCGCTGGGCGGCGAATCTGGGGCCACGGACACCGCGCTTGCCGCGCTAGACACATGGATCGACCGATGAGCCAACCGAATATCCTGATCTTCATGGTGGACCAGCTGAACGGGACGCTGTTTCCCGACGGGCCCGCCGACTGGCTGCATGCGCCGAACCTGAAGAAGCTGGCGGCGCGCTCGACCCGCTTTGCCAACACCTACACCGCCTCTCCGCTCTGCGCGCCGGGGCGGGCGGCGTTCATGTCGGGCCAGCTGCCCTCGGCCACGGGTGTCTATGACAACGCCGCCGAGTTCCGCAGCGACATCCCCACCTACGCCCACCACCTACGCCGCGCGGGCTATCACACCTGCCTTGCGGGCAAGATGCACTTTGTCGGCCCTGACCAGCTGCACGGTTTCGAAGAGCGGCTGACCACGGATGTCTATCCAGCCGATTTCGGCTGGACGCCCGATTACCGCAAGCCGGGCGAGCGGATTGATTGGTGGTATCACAACATGGGCTCTGTCACGGGCGCGGGTGTGGCAGAGATCACCAACCAACTCGAATATGATGACGAGGTCGCCTACCACGCGACGCGCAAGGTCTATGACCTCGCGCGCGATCCCGCGCGCCCGTGGTGCCTGACGGTGTCCTTTACCCACCCGCATGACCCTTACGTGGCGCGCAAGAAATACTGGGACCTCTACGAGGACTGCGCGCACCTGCTGCCCGAGGTGCCCGCGCTGGCCTACGAGGACCACGACCCACACAGCCAGCGCATCTTTGATGCCAACGATTGGCGCAGTTACGACATCACCGAAGATGACATCCGCCGCTCTCGTCGGGCCTATTTCGCCAACATCTCCTATCTCGACGACAAGATTGGCGAGGTGCTGGAGGCGCTGGAGGGTACGCGGCAAGAGGCGATCATCCTCTTTGTCTCCGACCACGGCGACATGCTGGGCGAGCGGGGGCTTTGGTTCAAGATGTCCTTTTATGAGGGCTCCGCGCGCGTGCCCCTGATGATTGCCGCGCCGGGGATGGAGGCGGGTCTGGCCACCGATCCGGTCAGCACAATCGACGTCTGCCCGACGCTCTGCGATCTCGCGGGCGTGGACATGTCCGAGGTCGCGCCCTGGACCACGGGGCAAAGCCTTGTGCCGCAGGGGCAGAGGATCGCGCGCTCCGAGCCGGTCGCAATGGAATACGCTGCGGAAGCGTCTTATGCCCCGCTCGTCTGCCTGCGCTATGGCAAGTGGAAATACACACGCTGCGCGCTGGACCCGGACCAGCTCTTCGACCTTGAGGCCGACCCGCACGAGCGCGTGAACCTCGCCGAAGTGCCGGAGCATCAAGGCACGCGCGACGCGCTGCGCGTCAAGTCCGAGGCCCGCTGGGACCTGACCCGTTTCGACGCCGAGGTGCGCGCCTCCCAAGCCCGTCGCTGGGTCGTCTACGAGGCGCTGCGCAAGGGCGGCTACTACCCGTGGGACTACCAGCCGCTGCAAAAGGCATCAGAGCGCTACATGCGCAATCACCTCGACCTCAACACCCTCGAAGAGCGTGCGCGCTTTCCGAGGGGCGAATAATCCATCTTCATTCTGCCAGATAAACTCCCGCCGGAGGCTCAGAATCCAATGACCTACGCCACACAGCCCAACGCGAGCCATTTCATCGATGGCCAATACGTCGAGGACACGGGCGGTGACGTGATCGACGTCATCTATCCCTATACCGGCAAGGTCATCGCCCGCGTGCACGCCGCAACGCCCGCAATCATTGACCGGGCGCTGGAGGCTGCAAAGCGCGCCCAGAAGGACTGGGCGGCCACAAGCGGAACCGAACGGGGCCGTATACTGCGCCGCGCGGCGGAGATCATGCGGGATCGCAATCACGACCTCAGCGTGCTGGAGACCCATGACACGGGCAAGCCCTACCAGGAAACCAGCGTGGTGGATGCGACCTCCGGCGCGGACGCGCTGGAGTATTTCGGCGGGCTGGCCGCATCGCAGACGGGCGAGCACATAGATCTGGGCGGCGGCAACTGGGCCTATACACGGCGCGAGCCGCTGGGGGTTTGCGTAGGGATCGGGGCTTGGAATTACCCGACGCAGATCGCCTGCTGGAAGGGCGCGCCGGCCCTCGCGCTGGGCAACGCGATGGTGTTCAAACCGTCGGAGACGACGCCGCTTTGCGCGTTGAAAGTGGCCGAAATCCTGCACGAGGCGGGTCTGCCTGCGGGCCTTTACAACGTTGTTCAGGGCGCAGGCGCGGTGGGCGCGGCGCTGGTTGAGGATGCGCGGGTGGACAAGGTGTCGCTCACCGGCTCGGTGCCGACCGGGCGCAAGGTTTATGCGGCAGCAGCGCAAGGCATCAAGCATGTCACGATGGAGCTGGGCGGCAAGTCGCCGCTGATCATCTTTGACGACGCGGAGGTGGATAACGCCGTCTCGGGCGCGATCCTCGGCAATTTCTATTCCTCCGGGCAGGTCTGTTCCAACGGCACGCGGGTCTTTGTTCAGGCGGGCATTCGGCAAGCCTTCCTGACACGGCTGGTGGAGCGGGTGCAGAACGCGAAACTGGGCGATCCGATGGATCCCGAAACCTCCTTTGGCCCGATGGTGAGTGCCCGCCAGCGCGAGATCGTGGAAGGTTACATCGCCAAGGGCGTGGCCGAAGGGGCGGAGCTGATCCTTGGCGGCCAGCGGGCCGAGAGCGACGGGTTCTTTCTTGAGCCGACGATCTTTGCGGGTGTCACCGACGAGATGACCATCGCGCAAGAAGAAATTTTCGGGCCCGTGATGGCCGTGCTGGATTTCGAGGAGGAAACAGAGGTGATGGCCCGGGCCAATGCGACCGCGTTTGGCTTGTCGGCTGGCGTCTTCACCCGCGACATGGCCCGCGCGCACCGGGTGGCCGCGGGGTTCGAGGCAGGGACCTGTTACATCAATACGTATAATGACGCACCGGTCGAGGTGCCTTTTGGTGGCTCGAAGTTGTCTGGAGTTGGGCGCGAGAATTCGAAGGCTGCGGTCGAGCATTACTCGCAGCTGAAGTCTGTCTTTGTCCGCATGGACGATCTGGAGGCTCCATTTTGAACCGCGTTTTTTGGCAGGCTCCCGCCCACCCACCCCGCCTGCCAAAAAACGCGGGGCATTATGCAGGCGCTGCGCGGGTGGTTCAGAGACTCCATTTTGCTGAGAGGTGCTTGAGGGCGCATTGTGCGCCTCAAGACACCTTAACGATGTTGGGGGCGCTTCTGCAAAGCCTCAAGGACAAGCCGGCTGCGCCGGTGCTGCGCATCCTTGACCCTTTGCAGAAGCGCCGGCTCATTTGATGGAAGCGGATCACGTCATTGTTGGCGCTGGCTCGGCGGGTTGCGCCGTGGCTTACCGGCTGGCGGAGGCGGGCAAGTCGGTGCTGGTGATTGAGCATGGGGGCACGGATTGGGGTCCGCTGATCCAGATGCCGGCGGCGCTGTCTTATCCGATGAACATGGCGCGTTACGATTGGGGCTATCGGTCAGAGCCTGAGCCGCACCTTGGCGGGCGGCGGCTAGCTTGCCCGCGGGGCAAGGTGCTGGGGGGGTCCTCTTCGATCAACGGGATGGTGTACGTGCGCGGTCATGCGCTCGACTACGACCACTGGCGCGATGCGGGCGCGGACGGCTGGGGTTATGCCGACGTGCTGCCCTATTTCCGGCGGATGGAGACGTGGCACGGCGGCGCCTCGCCCTGGCGCGGTACGGACGGGCCGCTCCATATCAGCCGTGGGCCACGGTCCAATCCGCTGTTCCACGCTTTTGTCGAGGCGGGGCGCCAGGCCGGCTATCAGGTGACCGATGACTACAATGGCGGCCAGCAGGAGGGCTTTGGCCCGATGGAGGCGACCGTCTATCGCGGGCGGCGCTGGTCTGCGGCCAATGCCTACCTGCGCCCAGCAAAGCGGATGGGCGCAGGGGTGGTGCGGGGCCTTGTGGAACGGGTCGTCATGGAGGAGGGCCGCGCCGTGGGTGTCGCGCTCGCCGGTGGGCAGGTCGTGCGGGCGCGGGCAGAGGTGATCCTTGCCGCCTCGTCGATCAATTCGCCGAAAATCCTGATGCTGTCGGGCATCGGCCCCGGCGCGCATCTGACTGAGCACGGGATTGACGTGGTTGCGGACCGCCCCGGCGTGGGGGCCAATCTGCAGGACCATCTGGAGCTTTATATCCAGATGGCAGCAAAGCAGCCGATCACGCTTTACAAGCATTGGAACATCTTCTCCAAGGCGGTGATCGGTGCGCAGTGGCTTCTGACAGGCAAGGGGCTCGGCGCGTCGAACCAGTTCGAAAGCGCCGCCTTCATCCGCAGCCGCGCGGGCGTGCAATACCCGGACATCCAGTACCATTTCCTGCCCATCGCGGTGCGTTATGACGGCAAGGTCGCGGCCGAAGGGCACGGGTTTCAGGCCCATGTCGGGCCGATGCGGTCCGCCTCGCGCGGGGACGTGACCTTGCGCTCGGCCAATCCGGCGGACGCGCCGCGCATCCGCTTCAACTACATGAGCCAGCCGCAGGATTGGGAAGACTTCCGCACCTGTATCCGCCTCACCCGCGAGATTTTCGGGCAGAAGGCCTTTGCCCCCTTCGTCTCGCACGAAATTCAGCCCGGGGAGGGGGTGCAGTCGGACGCCGCGCTTGACGCGTTTATCCGCGCCCATGCCGAGAGCGCCTACCACCCCTGCGGGACCTGCCGCATGGGCCGGGCGGATGATCCAAGCGCGGTGGTTGACCCCGAAGGCCGGGTGATCGGGGTGGAGCGGCTTCGCGTGGTGGATTCGTCGGTCTTTCCGCGCATCACCAACGGTAATCTGAATGGCCCGTCGATCATGACCGGGGAAAAGATGGCCGATCATATCCTTGGCCGTCAGTTGCCGCCTGTAAACGATGTGCCCTGGGTGCACCCGGATTGGGAAACGGCGCAGCGTTAACCGGTCAACTTCATTTCGCTTGAACGGCGGGGGCTTAGCGCCCACGTTAAGGAAATGTTAAGAGTTTGTGCCGTTTTTGTTCTGTGCCTTTTCTGCCCGCCCGTGCTGGCAGACGTAACAGGGCCCATCCTGGTGATCGACGCGGATACGATTGATGTTGGCGGCACGCGCATTCGGCTGCACGGCATTGACGCGCCGGAGGTCGACCAGACCTGCCGCACCGAGCACGGCGTTGACTACCAATGCGGGGTCTGGGCCCGGGACAAGGTGCGGGGCGCGTTTCAGCATCGGATGGCGCGCTGCACCGTTGTCGATACGGACCGCTATGGGCGGCAGGTTGCGACCTGCGACGCGGGCGGCGCGGATATGGGCCGGACGCTTGTCCAGCAAGGTTGGGCCTTTGCCTACCGCAAGTATTCCATGGCGTATGATCTGGATGAAAAGGGCGCGGCGATCCGGGATGCCGGGCTGCATGCGCTGCGGGTGCAATCGCCGGCGCAGTTCCGGACGGCGCGGGCCAAGGGGCGGACGCCGGTTGACCCCGCCTGCGTGATCAAGGGCAATATTTCCCAGCATGGGCGCATCTTTCACGTGCCGGGACAGGCGTTTTACGCGCGCACGGGCATCAATTTGTCGCGCGGTGAGCGGTGGTTTTGCAGCGCGGACGAGGCGCGGGCGGCAGGCTGGCGCGCGGCCCGGCGCTAGGGCGTTTTTAGACCCGAGATTGTGTCATGATCTAGCGTGATGCCAAGGCCCGGCCCGTCCGGCAGGTCCAGCCAGCCTTGCGCCGGAGCAAGGGCCGGCGCGGCGACGATATTATCACGGGCCAGTTGCCACATGATCTGATTGCCATCGTCGAGGTTCGGGATCAGCCGCGCGATCTGGTGCTCTGCCGCCGTCGTGATGCCGGTGGTAAAGCTGGAATGGATGCAGATTGACAGGCCCGCGGCCTCGGCTACGGCGGCCGCCTTCAGCATGTTCTGAATACCGCCCACCTCACGCGGGCCGATGCAGATCATGTCGGCGGCGCGTTTGGCGCAGATGTCGTAGACGTCAAAGAGGGTGAACGCCGCCTGGTCCGCAACAATTGGGATCGGGGAGGATGCGCGGACATGGGCCAGCGCGTCGATGGAATAGCTGGGTGTTG
Source organism: Pseudomonadota bacterium (assembly GCA_038530575.1). Lineage (GTDB taxonomy): Bacteria > Pseudomonadota > Alphaproteobacteria > Rhodobacterales > Rhodobacteraceae > JBCBCP01. Next base: position 5,038 of record JBCBCP010000060.1, on the reverse strand, counting down.
GCTGTTCGATGAATTCAATGTCAAACGGCTCCAGCTTGCGGGCCATCTTGATCGCGCGCATCGGCTCCCAGCCCTCGTTGGCGTCCAGCCGCAGGCGGGCGTCGCCAATCTCGGCCCGCACGGCCCGCACTATTTCGATATCGCGCGCCATATCGGGTCGGCCAACCTTTAGGTAAAAGACCCGCTCGCCCTGCGCCGCCCCCTCCGCCGCGTGACGTGCCAGCGTCTCGGGTGTGTCCCCTTGCAAAAAGAAAAAATAGCCCACCGCGCGGCGATGCGCGCCGCCGAGCAGGTCGGTGACGGGGCTGCCCGCCAGCTTGCCCATCGCGTCCCACATGGCGAAATCAAGCCCCGCAAGCATCTGGTTGCACGCGCGGATCGTGGACGCGCCAAGGCTTTGGTAGTTTTCCTTTAGGATGCGGTCCCGCAACACGGCGACGTCAAAGACGGCCTCGCCGATCAGCGTCTGGGCCAGCCGGTGCAGGATCTGCGCGCTGGCCTGCTGGTCGGGGGCGATCGTCGCCTCGCCAAGTCCAACCGTGCCATCGGCCAATTCCAGCTCGATCAGGTTGACGGCAAAGGTGGTCCGGATGCCTTGCGTCCAGTGGTAGGGCTCTCGCAAGGGCAGGGTGAGGGGGCGCACGCGCAGATCGGTGATTTTCATGCGCCCAGCGTGCCGGGATTTTGCAACGCGGCTTGGCGGTTTGCGACCTAGTTTGGTGCGTTTGGGCTAGCCCACCTGGTAGGGCAGCACGCCGCGCGCGTCTGGATCGACCTGCAAGCGCCGCTCCAGCGGGGGGACAGAGCGTTGGTGGCAATTGGTCCGCTCGCAAATGCGGCAGGAAATGCCGATCGGCTCAAACACACCGTCCCGGCTCAGGTCCAGCCCGTCGGCATAGACCAGATCGCGGGCATGGGTGACCTCACAGCCCAGACCGATGGCAAAGCGGCGCAGGGGGGCGCCGAAGTGGCCCGCTGCCTTGCTGACATCCCGTGCAATAGAGATGTAGCGCACCCCGTCGGGCGTTTCGGCCAGTTGGCGCAGAAAGGCACCGGGCTGCTCAAAGGCGCGGTGTACGTTCCAGAGCGGGCAGGCCCCGCCAAAGCGCGCAAATTGCAGGAGCGTGGCGGAATGGCGTTTGGTGATCGTACCGGCCTGATCGACCCGCACGAAGAAGAACGGAATGCCCTTGGCCCCCGGCCGCTGCAGGGTCGCAAGGCGATGCGCCACCTGCTCGATCGATGCGCCGAACTGGCGGGCCAGCCGCTCCAGGTCGTGGCGGGTTTCGCGCGCGGCACCCTGAAAGGCGGTGTAGGGCATAAGCGCGGCGCCCGCGAAGTAGTTTGCGAGACCAATCTTGGCGATGCTGCGCGCCTCGGTCGAGCGAAAGCGCGCAAGGTCCAGCGTCGCCTCCAGCAAGGCATTCTGACGCCGGAGCGCCAGTTGCAGCAGCAGCTGAAAGGTCTGTGTCTCATGCGCGGCGCGGGAGGAGATGTGCAGCACGCCAGTATCGGCGTCAAAGCGGCGGGTCATCTCCATGTCGGTGAACTGGACGGTGATGCCCGCGTTGCCGAGGCTGGCGACAGCGGCGACGCGGATGTTGCCGATGGTGCCCTGCGCGGTGGCGAAATGTTCGGCCGCGCGGTCGACGGCATCGATATAGTTGTCGCAGTAGTGGAAGAAATCGCGCACCTCTTCCCAGGGTGAGGGCTGCGCGCGGGCGTCTTCCCGGCCCAGCGCCTCGTCCAGCGAGGCGAGCCGTTCATGGCTTTGCCTATAGGCACGGTGCAGATCGAGGAAGGCACGCGCAAATCCCGGTGCGTTGGACGCCGCAAGGCGGATATCAGCAAGGGGCGGGGCGTCTTCAAACAGCGGATCAGCCAGCGCCTCGCGCATATCGGACACCAGCCGCTCCGAATCGCCGGTGCTCAGCTCGGTCACGTCCATGCCAAATTCGGCCGCAAGTTTGAGCACGACGGTGGTGGAGACGGGCCGGTTGTTGTTCTCCATCTGGTTCAGATAGGGCAGCGAAACGCCCAGCTTGGCGGCGAAATCCTTCTGCGTCAGGCCTATGCGCGTGCGCACTTCGCGCAGTTTTGCGCCGGCATAGAGTTTCTGTTGCGCCATCCCGCCCCTGCTTTGCAGATTTGCAATGCGCGCAGGCTAGGCTTTGCAAACCCCGCGCGCAATCGCAAGGTGGCGTGTTTTGGTTAAGAGGGCGTCAATGCCGCAAGCCGCCGTTCGCGCAAGAAGACGGCCCAGATGCAGGCCAGGGCCAGAACCGATGTCACAGACATGAGCGCCAGCAGCGGGATCGCCCCAGTCTCGGGCGTCAGCAGGGCGCCGGCGAGCGCCGAAAGTGCCGCACCGCCCCCGATCATGATCGCCCCGCCAAGGCCCGAGGCCGTGCCCGCCAGCTGCGGGCGGACCGACAGCATGCCCGCCGTCGCGTTCGGAATCACGAGGCCATTGCCGACACCAACAAAGGTCATCAGGCCAAAGAAGGACAGCGGCGTTCCCTGGTCCACCCAGAAAATCGCGAGCGACAGAAACACTCCGATGGCATTGATCACGCAGCCCCAGAGCACAAGGCTGTTCACCCCGAACCGCGTGGCGTAGCGACCGGTGACCCAGTTGCCGACAAAATAGCCGATGGCCGGCGCGCCAAAGTAAAAACCGACCATCGCCGGGCTCATGCCAAAGACCTCGGAGCCGACAAAGGGTCCGCCGCCGAGATAGGCAAAAAAGCTGCCCGAACAGAACATCGCCGCCAGCGCGTAGAACCAGAAGCGCGGGCTGGCGAACAGGGCAGGGTACTCGCGCACCTGGTCTGCAAAGGGTTTCCCCTTGCTGCGCGCCGTCTCGCCCAGATCGCTCCAGACGAGCCAGAGCATCAGTGCCCCAAGAACGGCAAAGGCCCAGAAATTTGCCTTCCAGCCAAAGGCCTCGTCCAGCAAGCCGCCAATCGCGGGCGAAATCATCGGCACAACGGCCATCCCCATGGTGACGTAGCCGATCATGGAGGCCGATTGGTCCTGATCGTAAAGGTCGCGGATGACCGCGCGGGACAGCGCCATGCCCGCCGCCATCACGGCCTGCATCATGCGAAAGAAGAGAAACACCTCGACCGTGGGCGCGAGAATGCAGCCGATTGTGGCCAGCAGGAACAGGACAATCGACCACAGCAGAACGGGCCGCCGTCCAAACCTGTCGGATATTGGCCCGACCGCAAGCTGCATCAGCGCGGAAAAGCCCAGATAGACCGACACCGATAGCTGCATTAGGCGGTAGTCCGTATCGTAATACTCGGTCATGTTCGGCAGGCTTGGTAGGAACATGTTCATGACCATTGCGGATATTCCCGCAAGCAACACGAGTGTCAGCAGGGTAGGGGGGGTCGCGCGGTCGAGAAAGCGGGGCGTTGGGGCCTCTTGCATCCCGCAAACTTAGGACTGCACCTTGTAGCTGTCCATGACGCCGGACGCATAGCGGCCATGCGCGCGCGAAGGTTTGCAATTTCGCATTTTGCAAATGCTGCGCTGCAAAATATTTGCAAATTTGCGGGTTCGGGCTTTGGCCGGCGCGCTGCCCTTGATAAGAGAGCCGAAACCCGAAGGGAGGCCGACATGAAAGACATCATCGAAGAACTCGCCGAGCGCCGCGCGGGCGCACGCATCGGCGGAGGTCAAAAGCGGATCGACGCGCAGCACGGGCGCGGCAAGCTGACAGCCCGCGAACGGATCGACCTGCTGCTGGACGAGGGCAGCTTTGAAGAGTTCGATATGTTCATCACGCACCGTTGCACCGACTTCGGAATGGAAAAGCAAAAGCCGGCGGGTGATGGCGTTGTCACCGGATGGGGCACGATCAATGGTCGTCAGGTCTATGTGTTCAGCCAGGACTTTACCGTTCTGGGTGGCTCTGTGTCGGCGACCCACGCGGCCAAGATCTGCAAAATCATGGACATGGCGATCGAGAACGGCGCGCCGGTGATCGGCATCAACGACTCGGGCGGGGCGCGGATCCAGGAAGGGGTCGACAGCCTGGCAGGATACGGTGACGTCTTTCAGCGCAACATCATGGGCTCGGGCGTTGTCCCGCAGATCAGCGTGATCATGGGCCCCTGCGCGGGCGGCGCTGTCTACTCTCCGGCGATGACCGATTTCATCTTCATGGTCAAAGACAGCTCCTACATGTTCGTGACCGGCCCCGACGTGGTCAAGACGGTGACCAACGAACAGGTCACCGCCGAAGAGTTGGGCGGCGCCTCCACCCACACCAAGAAGTCCTCCGTCGCCGACAAGGCGTTCGAGAACGACGTCGAAGCACTGAGCGAAGTGCGCCGGCTGGTTGACTTCCTGCCGCTCAACAACCGTCAGGCCCCGCCGACGCGGCCCTTCTTTGACGATCCTGCCCGGGTGGAAAAGAGCCTCGACACGCTGATCCCGGAAAACCCGAACCAGCCTTACGACATGAAAGAGCTGATCGTGAAGCTGGCTGACGAGGGCGACTTTTTCGAGTTGCAGGGCGATTTCGCGGCCAACATCATCACAGGCTTCATCCGGCTTGAGGGGCGCACCGTGGGCGTTGTCGCCAACCAGCCGATGGTGCTGGCGGGCGTGCTGGACATCGACAGCGCCCGCAAGGCGGCCCGTTTCGTGCGGTTTTGCGACTGTTTCGAGATCCCGCTGCTGACCCTCGTGGACGTCCCCGGCTTCCTGCCCGGCACGGCGCAGGAATATAACGGCGTGATCAAGCACGGCGCGAAGCTGCTTTATGCCTATGGTGAGGCGACGGTGCCGAAGGTCACCGTGATCACCCGCAAAGCCTATGGCGGGGCATATGTGGTGATGGCGTCCAAGCACCTGCGGGCCGACATCAACTACGCCTGGCCCACGGCCGAGGTCGCCGTGATGGGCGCCAAGGGCGCAACAGAGATCATCCACCGCGCGGACCTTGGGGACGCAGACAAGATCGCCCAGCACACAGCCGATTATGAGGACCGCTTTGCCAACCCGTTCGTGGCTGCCGAGCGTG